>DATEQG010000068.1:0-83211 GCA_035272765.1 Candidatus Acidiferrum sp. | reverse complement strand
CCGGTCGCCGAGGTGAGGGCTGATCAGATTGGGAATATCCCTGGACCGGTCTCTCAGCGCTTGCAGGAATAGCCGAGCGGTCCCCGTCTGATCCTTGTACGGCGATTTGCTCAGTAGTTCGGCCCCCTTCTGGTTCGCTGCCTGCTCTTCTTCATGTGTGCGCCCAAAGCCAAAGTGGCTGAAGGTTTCCTTCTCGTCAAACCGCAAGTGATTGAGGAACGCGAATTGCGTGTCCATGTGATGCCCCAGCAAGACGTGACCGAGCTCGTGCGCAATGATCGCCGCGAGACTGGCCTCATCGGGCAGCACATCAATCAGTCCGCGGCTCAGCACGATGGTGTGCCCGATCGTGAAAGACTCAAGCGTTGAAGTCATGAGCACGCGGCAGCGGACCTCCGGCTGAATATCGAGGTCATTCGTGACCTCGAGGTTGTTGACCACTGTCTCGAGCACCTTATCCACGTCTCCGTAGGGCGCCATCAACCCCAGCCGTTCCATGCTGTCCATGACGTTGTCTTCGGCCTGCCGGGCCCAGGACCGCTCCGCCAAAAGAGGCGAGTAGTCGTCGGCTTTCTCCGTCTGATCCTTCACCGGTGTTTCCACTAGGACCTTGGTCAGCGCTTGCCCTTCTCCATCGCCGCCAGGGGAATAACCCCATAGGCGCGTCTGCGCCTTGAATGGCTTGAATCCCATGTTCTTCGTCTGTGCGTCCTGAAAATCGCCTTGTTGGCTGTAGATGAAGGCCGGAAGCCACTGTTTCTTTCCGGCATTCACACGCCAGCTGTCGAAACTGAAGTAGTAGCTGATTAAAGACGCGGGGCCGTAGCTGCCGTTGAAACGCACGATCGAGTAATCCTGATCCTCCACCCAAATCCGCCCAACGAAGCGTCCTTTGCCGCTCTTGGGCAACGGCGTCAGGTCAAAGACCAGGCAACGCACCTCGCCCAGGAATTCACGGCGGATGAAGGTAAATTTGTAGTTCCCTTCGTTGAACCCGTCGGGGTCAATGAAGACCATCTGCAAAAATCCGGCAGGCACATACTGCTTCCCGAAGGCGAAGAAATTCCCCATCGATCCGAAAAAGTTCTTGTTTTTGCTTTGCGTGTCGTTCAGAGAGACGACTTCAATGCCACGCGAAAAATCGGCCCTGCCGAGAAGATACTTGTCGCCGTCCGGCACTGCTCCCAGTCGTTTCTCCTCGCGGAAATTTTGGACATAGGTCTCCACCAAGGGAGAGAATTGCCGGATCAATCGCATTTCCTCCTGTTCTCGAGTCACTATCTTGTCCACAACCTGGCTCTCCGTCGCCGGTTGTTGAGCTGTCGCCTGCTGCATCGTGAGTTGTTGCGCCGCGGGTTCCTGCGCTCCCGGTTCTTGGGTTCCGGGCTGTTGGCCTACTGCAGCCACCGGCATCGCCACAAGTGCGATCGTTGCAAGCAAACGCAATACGTTCAGAAGGAAACGCATGATGTCCTCGAAAACCTGAAGGCTAGAGCTGGAGTCCCTGTCAGCCACGCTACCCCCCGCAAAGTAGGCTGTCATCTGTACCGATGAGCAGTTTTGGGACAGCCGCCTCCACGTTTGTCCTCGGGGCGTGTGGGGCACGCCTAACCCGTCGAGACGATTTTGACTTTGTTTTTCCGGGGGCAGGACGGGTGGTACCTCCCTAACTTGTCGAGGCGATTTTGACTTTGGTTTTTCTGTCAGGGTGCCCCACACGTCGGTTTTACGTGTGGGGTCTTTGACCTTGCTTTTGACCCTGTCAGTCCACGTTCCCTTACTTCCGCCTCTCACGGGTTCATAGAGTATTTCAACCCATGAAATCGATCGCCACTAACCCTCCCTCTCCTTTTTCATACGACCAGAATCTGCTCCACACCCATTCACCTGGGTTTCCCACCAGCCCTCGCTTCACCGGATTGGCGTGCATGTACTCCAGCTTCTCTCGAATCTTCTTCGCGCTATACACGTTGAAGTCATAAAACCGAGGCTGCCAAAACCGCGGCAATTCTCCCTCGCCGTCTTTAAAGTCCAAGTGCATTTGTCCCTTCGGCACGCGCCTTCTCTTCTTTCGCAAATCCCGCGATACGCGCTGTTTCAGCACCTTCAGCACCAGCGACGGCGTGCATTTTGGCCCCTCGCCGATCAGCAAGTGAACGTGCTCTGGCATCACGACATATCCAACCAACAGAAAGCGATAGCGCTCGCGAATGGCCGTAAGCGCCTTAACAAATAGAGTCCGGGCACGCGCTGTTCCCAGTAGCGGCAACCGCCGGTAGCAACTAAACGTCAGAAAATGGAGGTGGCCCTGTCCGTAATAGCGCTTGAGTCCTTTAGGCATCCAACTACCCCAAAACCCCCACACGTAACCCCGACGTGTGGGGCACCCCCGCATCCTAACGCTCCGTTCACCTACAGACATGGTATATTCGCCAAAGTCTTCTCGGTCCACATGAAAAACAAACGATGGGGATACGCCGAGGCCACCCGCCTGGAATATGGGTTCGGTATAAAACTGCGGCCGTAACCGGTCTTAGAGTAATCAACTAACGAGGACAGGAGTTTCGGAACTGAACTGAGTTGGCCTATTCTAGGACTATGGCACTATATGACAGCAAGTGTCCGTCTTGCGGCAAATTGATTCCGGCGCGTAGGATTCCAGCGCGCCAATCGGGGTCAAGTGGATTCCCTTGCCCCTCCTGTGGACGACGACTACGCACCGCCCGGGTGCCTGTTAGCTTAACATTACCCTTCACGTTCGCTTTTTCCGTGGCCCTTTGCCTATATTTCGGGCTCCGAGGATTTACCGCCATCGTGGTCTCAGTGCTTGCATCCTTGCCGATCTATTTCATCGTTTATGTCGCCGTTGGATTGGTAGTTTCACCCCCGCTCGAGCTATTTCCCGGTGAGGAAGATTCCCCAAGTGAAACCACCGGCAAATCTCCAAGATAGAGCACCGGGCGGGTGACCCCGACGTAAAACTCTGGAACGAACCTGGAAACCTGGGAGCCTGGGGATAGACGGGACGTTTCCGTGTTAACTTATCGGCGGGTGGGCGACCCTTAACGCGCTGAGATGATCTTGACTTTGTTTTTTCCGGGGGTGGCCTACCCTTTGCGGTTTTGTTTCTGGCAGAGGGTGGGTCACTCCGATGTTTCTGACCTTCCCACACATCTCCACCGCGTCTCACAAAACCGTCTCAATCCCGCGAACTCCTTCCACTCTCTAGACTTCCAACCGTCTCATTCGAATGATACTTAGTTTATAATAATCCTTGACAGTAATAGAAGCGCGTGCTACCATTCCCCATGGTCGTCGCCGAACCCACCTCTCGCCCCGCCCCATCCATTCCGCCCCCATCCCCTTTTTCTGACCTCTGTGTACTCCGTGTCTCTGCGTTCAGCTCTCTCCCTTCGCCGTCCGTCTGTAACCTGCAAGTCCTTCAACTTTCCATCCTCTCAACCTCTCTATTCGCTAACTCCTTTAGATTCCGCACTTACAAAAAAGCCGGGGAGGGGGTTCCCTTACCAACCGCCCAAGTCTCCTTTCCCGTCTCGGCTCCCCAGCGCCCAGCTTTTATCAGCCGGTTCGTTTCGTTACCTCCTTTTTTCATTACCTCGTCACTTCGTTACTCTCTGTGCGCACGCAGGAATTCCCGCAACTTCAATCTCTTCATGGCTTTACTTCATAACTCGCGGACACCCCGGGGGTGGGGGGGCACTACTCACCACTCACTATTCACTACTCACTCTCTACCCCTTGAAACCCCCACTCGAAATGGCGCATCCTTATCTATGTACATGCAAGAAAGGCCCGGCGGCCCGGGAACCCAGGTACTCACCATGCGCCGCTTCCTGATGGCTATTGCTACCCTCGCGGTTCTTCCCGCGATGGCTTCCGCACAACGCGGAGGAATGTCCGGGACGGGCCACGCCGCCGTCAGCGCTCCGCACGCAAGCATGGCGATGCACGCCGCGCCCGCCAGCGGATCCCATCTCACTTCTCAAACAAACTATGGAGTCCGCCCGCCTTCGGGTATGCACTGGGTTCGCACGCGTTCCGGTGCGATCGTTGCCCGCCCGATTCAACGCTCGACCGCGGGCGTACAGCGAGCTGGCTCTAGTCGTGCGCTGCTTTCGCAGGATGTTGTGCCGGGGCTGGGCTTCGATTACGCCCACCTTGCGGCGGTGCATCCGAATGGATTTAATGGGCGGGGACGCTATAACCGCTATGCCTTCGCCTATTTCCCGTTTTACGGCGGCGGATACTATATGCCGCTCTCTTCCGTTGATGATGTAGACGAAGCCCCCGCGGCCGGCGCGCCACAGGCAGATACCGGAGAGCAGGAAGTAGCCCAAGCGCCTGACACCGATCGCCCCGCGCGTCCCTCGCGCGACTACGTGCCAGCGCCGCAGACGGCTGCCGAGCAAGAATCGGAACAGTATGTGTTTGTGCGCCGCGATGGCACGGTGTTTTTTGCCGCCGCTTACGCGTGGGAGAACGCAACGCTCCGCTACATTACCAGCGAGGGATTGCGCCGCACGGTTGCCGCCGACAAGCTGGATTTGGATGCCACGCAACAATTCAACGAACAGCGCGGCTTGAATTTCCGCCTGCCTGAATTTCGTCCTGCTGTTTGAAGCCTTATTTTTTCACGGGCTCGGGCATGACGTAGCCCGAAACTGCCGGAAGTCCGGCTCGCTCGAGTTGGACTGTGGTGTGATCAATCCTAAATTCCGTGGCGGCTTTTTCCTGAATCGCGCGCAACAAACGCTCGCACTGATCCAAGTGCATGTCGGGAATTCGCGCGTGCAGACTCAGCGCGTTGTGGCCTCCGCCGAGCGACCAGATGTGCACATCATGGACTTCCTGCACGCCTTGCACAGTGAGGATCGCGCGCGCTACTTCTTCAACGCGCATCTCCCTCGGTCGCCCTTCGAGCAGAATGTGAGAGGACTCGCGCAGAATGCCGATGCTGGACCACAACACCAGCAAACCGATGGCGATGCCGAGGAGCGGGTCGATCCACAGCGCGCCGGTCATGCGAATGGCGATGGCGCCGGCGATGATGGCGATATTCGAGAGGGCGTCGCCGAAGTTGTGAACCAAAATGCTGCGCAGATTTAGGTCTTTGCGCCCGCGGACCAGGGCGAGAGTGATGCCGCCGTTGACGGCGAGCGCTGCGAGCGACGTCCAGATCATCCAGCTTTCGACGACGTGCACGGGAGAGCGGAAGCGTTCGACGGCTTCGTAGCCAAGCCATAGCGAGAGCAACACGAGCAAAATAGCGTTGGTGAAGGCCGCGAGAATACCAGCGCGGTGATAGCCGTAGGTTTTCTCGCTGTCGGCGGGGCGCTCGGCCCAGCGCATAGCCAGCCAGGAGATCCCCAGAGCAGGAACGTCGGAGAGATTGTGGACGGCATCATTTAGTAGGGCGACGGACCTGCCGAGGACGCCGCCAAAAATTTCCGCAACGACCAGGCCGAGGGTAGCGACCATGGCCCAGCCGAGGACCGACGGGCGCAGCGGCGGGTGGACGTGACGGTGATGATCATGGGAGTGCGGATGATGCATGTGGCCGTCATGGTGGCCGTGCTCGAGGTCGTGGTTATGATCGTGGGAGTGGTCGTCCATCCGGTCCATCCGCTCCATTTTACGCGCCCTGGGGGCGCCACGCACCCCTTCGAGCTTAGTGGGAAGTTTGACACGTCCCCGGCGCGAATTCATTGACGCATTTCCCCGCGGCTGCCAACATCGAACTAGTTTCCCTTTCCGCAGGAACGGCGGCGGGAATGGCCTACGCACAGGGTGTGCGCTGAGGGACATGACGGCTCCCATCGCAAAGCTAAGTTTCTGGGGTGTTCGAGGATCGACGCCGACGGTGGATCCCGCCACTTGGCGGTACGGCGGGAATACGCCGTGCCTCGAATTAACCGCGCCGGACGGCACGCAATTTATTTTGGATTGCGGGACCGGTCTGCGCATGCTGGGCAGCCGGTGGGGCACGCCCAACGGCGGCGGAAATCCGGAAACGCATATTTTTGTGACGCATTACCACTGGGATCACATTCAAGGGATTCCGTTTTTTGCGCCGCTCTATGCGGAAAATAACGAATTTCATTTTTATAGTTTCCGCTCAAAATTTCTCGGTCGCGACAGCTTGAAGCAGGTGTTTGAAGCGCAGATGGCGCTGCCGTATTTTCCCGTGGACATGTCCGCGATGAACGCGAAGAGGAAATTCAAGGAAGTGGAGGGCGGAGACACTTTCAACATCCGGGAAAATAAAATTACGGCGCGGTGGTTGAATCATCCGCAGGGATGCCTCGGGTTTCGCATCGAGACGCCGGCGGGAACGGTGGTTTACGCGACGGACAACGAGCCGGGCGACCCGAAACTGGATGAAAGTTTGCGGGAACTGGCGGCGGGCGCGGACATATTTATTAATGATGCGCAGTTCACGCCGGACCAGCTGAAGACGACGCGAAAGGGTTGGGGGCATTCGTCGTGGAAGGAAGGCGTGAAACTGGCGCGGGAAGTTGGCGCGAAGACTCTGGTGCTGTTTCACCACGATCCGGACTCGACAGACCGCTTGGTTGATTCGATTCTGCGGCAGGCCAGGGAAGAGTTTGATTCCGTGTTTGCGGCGAGCGAAGGCATGGTGATTACGCTGGGGGCGACGGGGGATAACGTGCAGGCGCACATGCCAGGGGCGCGGACATCCTTGCGGCGAGAGGCGCAGTTCCGCGCGAAGGTAACGGGAGTGACGGAGGACGGGAAAGAGTTCCAGGAAGAAACCGTCGTGCGGGATATTTCCTTGCAGGGAGCTTTGATTTCACTGCAGAATCTGCCGCAACTGCAGTCGGAATTGCAAGTGACAATGGAGACGCCCGGCAAAGATGGTTTGCAATCCTCGATGCGGTTGAAGGGGTATGTCGTGCGGATCGATGCGGGTACGGAGAAGGGTCAAATCGCGGTTGGGGTCGTCTTCACAGATTAGGTCGCTGTAAAAAGCCGACAATATGGCGCAGGAGGCTGCGATGGATAGCGTGTTCCGGGATCTTCGGTACGCGGTGCGGAGCCTTGCGAAGGATCGAAAGTTCACATTTGTGGCGGTGTTTGCATTGGCGCTGGGAATTGGGGCGAGCACGGTGGTTTTTAGCGTTTTTTATAATTTGTTGTTCAACGCGGTGGCGGCGAAGGATGCGAGGCGGCTGGTGGTGCCGATCATCGAGGATGAGGCGAGGCCGGGGAACGCCCATCAATGGTGGGTCGAGTGGGCGGATGTGAACTATCTGCGAGAGCACAATCACACTTTCGATGGCGTGATCGGTTCGCACAGCGGTGTAACGACCGTGCAGTATGGCCCACAGATGAATCAGTTTGAAATTGGGCATGTGTGGCCGGATGCGTTCGAGCTGTACGGCGTGGCGCCGATGATGGGACGGGGAATTGCGGCTGAAGACGGGGCGCCGGGAGCGGCACCTGTTTTTGTGATGAGTTACCGAACGTGGAAGGGGGAGTTCGGGGCGGATGCGACGATTGTAGGGAAAAACTTTGTGATTGAAGGACAGCCGGCGACGTTGATCGGCGTGATGCCGGAGCGATTCCACGCGTTTGGAGCGACGCAGGAATTGTGGATGCCGGTCAACGAAGCGCGAAAGGCGACGGACACAGAAAGAAGGGCCAAGTTTAACGTGCTGGCGCGAGTGAAGCGCGGCGTGACGATGGCGGCGGCTTCGGCGGAACTTGACGTGTTGGCGCGGCAGTTAGCGGCGATGCATCCGAAGGATGACGACTATCCGAAGAAATTCACAACGCGACTGGTGACGGCGAACGAATATTTGCTGGGAGAGTCTGGAGCGGGCCAGGTTTTTGACACGGGGATCAATCTGAAGAGCATTCTTTATGACTTGCTGGCGGCGGTGCTGTTGCTGCTGCTGATTGCGTGCAGCAACGTGGCCAACCTGCTGCTCGCGCGAGCGACGGCGCGGGAGAAAGAACTGGCGGTGAGGACGGCGCTAGGCGGATCGCGTTGGCAGATTGTGCAGCAGCTGCTGATGGAAAGCCTGATTTTGGCGCTCGGCGCTTGCGCGGCGGGGTGTGGGTTGGCGTGGATGGCGATGCGTGCGGTGAACGCGACGATGCATCAGAAGGCGTGGCAACGAATGAGCTGGGAGGCGGTGGTCGGGCTGAATGTGCCGGTGCTGCTGTTTGCGATCGGGATCACGCTGGCGACGATGCTGATTTGCGGGTTAATCCCCGCTTTACGAGCAACAAGGAGAGATTTGCAGCCGCAATTGGTGGGAAGCGGAAAGGGGACGAGCGGCGGATCTGGTCATGGGAGGTTGCGCGCGGCGTTTGTGATCAGCCAAGTGGGTCTTTCGATTGTGCTGCTGGTTGGAGCCGGGCTGATGATGCGGAGCCTGTACAAGCTGACGCACATTGATATGGGATTCAATCCGCAGAATATCTTGGTGGTCGGAGTTGCGCCGCCCCGCCATGGAGACCAAATTCCGGACCGAGCCAAGATGGCGTCACCGGAAGGGCAGGCGGAATTTCGCCAGATTCAGGAGGCCTTGAGGAATCTACCGGGAGTGGCGGCCGTTGCGGTAAACAACACCATTCCTGGATATGGGCCATCTCGAGGACCGATGGTGACGGTGCCGGGCGGAACGCACGTCGAAATGGCGGGCCTCGATGAATGCGATGAGAACTGCGCCGATGCTTTGCAGATGCGGATGGTAGTGGGGAGGTGGCTAACGCGGGAGGAGGTGCGGACGAGACAATACGCGACCGTGCTGAATCAGAGATTGGCGCATGACATGTTCGGGGAGGAGAACCCGGTCGGAAAACAGCTCGAGGTGAAGGATTTCGATAAGTGGGAGAACTACCTGCAGCGAGTGTTTGAGATGAAGACCGGGCGGGCGTCAGCGGATGCGAGATTCGAAATAGTCGGTGTGGTGGGCGATGTGAAGAATTCCGGTCCACAGCAGCCGGCCGTGCCGATGGCGTTCATTCCGCCGATGATCACGGGAGAGTTCATCCTACAGGTGCGAACCACAGCGGAGCCGGCTTCCTTGATGCACGCCGTGCAGGAGCGCGTGTGGTCGGTAAATCGTAACGAGCTGTTTTGGATTTTTGATCCCCTGGCGGAGTTTCTTGAGGAGCATACCTATGCGACGCCGGAGTTTGGGGTGACGCTGTCGGGGCCACTGGCGGGGATTGGGCTGGTGCTGGTGGTGATCGGGGTGTTCAGCGTGATGGCGTATACGGTGTCGCTGCAGACGAGGGAGATTGGAGTGCGGATGGCGCTGGGGGCGCAGCAGGATGACGTGTTGCTCATGGTGCTGAGGCGTGGGGCTGCGTTGATTGGCACGGGTATAGGCCTGGGGCTGCTGGCGAGTTATGGGTTGACGCGATTTTTGGCGAACCAGATTTGGGGAGTTTCGGCGACGGATCCGTGGACGTTTGGAGCGGTGGTAGGGCTGGTGGTGATCACCGGACTAGCGGCTTGCTGGCTGCCGGCGCGGCGAGCGGCGAGTGTTGATCCGCTGGTTGCGCTGCGATACGAATGAAATTCGTGGGGACCGGCACTCGCCGAAGTTCGAACTATGAAAACGAAAGACCCACCCTTGCACGAACCAAACCCGAAAGGATGGGGCACCCTCCGGAGAAAGACAATATCAAAATCCTCTCGGTGGAACGGGCGGCCACCCGCCGACTAGGGCGTTACCGTGAGAGTGATTTTGTTGGATTTGACTACGTCGTCCTTTTTATTTTTCGAGACGGGGCGTGAAACTTGAATGAGGTACTGCCCGGGACGACTCATGTCATACAGGCGGCTGACCTCTTCCTGCTCAATGAGACTTTCCTTCGGCTTTATGAGACGGTCCATAATAAGCTTTCCGTCCGCAAGTTCCGGATGTTCATAAACTATTTTTGGAACGAGGTTGCCGGCAGCGTCGCGGACGTCAAAAACGAAGTTCGGATCAATTCCAGTTAGACTACTAATGTTTGCGCTCGTGTCGATGTCCTGGTTCGAAGTATTGGTCAAATTGACGTTCACCCAGACCCCAGTCCCGGCTTTCACGGACGGTCGCTCGGCCTTGATCACAATTGTGAAGGGTTGTCTTGGAGCGGTGCCCTGTCCTGAGACAGGTGCCACCAAGCTCGTCACTAATAACACGATAAGAAGAGTCCTCATATAGTTTAGTTCCTTCAGTTGGCGGGTGGTCCGGACTTGACAAAATAGATATTTGTGGGCATTAAGATCGCGGAGAGAATATCACTGCGGCACGTCTCGGGAAAGTATAGAGAGGCGCAGGGTGCCCCAGGTTCGTTTTCTGAACCTGGGTCTTGGGGTGGATGTCCTTTTCGTGGGGTTCGCGGTGCCAGCCGGACTGAAGCGCTACTACGGCAAAGGCCATCTACATTTCATTACGTTCAGTTGCTATCGGCGGCTGCCACTGTTGAAGACAGTGCGCGCGCGGGACGTGCTCTTGAAAGAGTTGGGGAAGGTACGTGACGAGATGGGGTTCCATCTCCTCGGATATGTGGTGATGCCAGAGCATGTGCATGTTTTGATGAGCGAGCCGAAGCAGGGGACGCCTTCGACGGTGCTGCAGAAGTTGAAGCTGCGTGTGGCGCGGAAACTGCACAAGGGCGGAAGAGCGGCGAGCACGGAGCAGATGCGATTGCCGTTTGCGGAAGCGGGAGAACCGCTGCGGGCATTTTGGCAAGCACGATTTTACGACTTCAACGTGTATAGCACGGGAAAGAAGAAAGAGAAATTAAATTATATGCACGCGAATCCGGTGATCCGCGGATTGGTAAAGCATCCGAAAGATTGGGTGTGGAGCAGCTGGGGGTTCTACTACAGAGGAGCTGGGCTACTGGCGATCGACGCGGAAGAGTGAGGGAGAACCCCAAGACCCAGGTTCAAAAAACGAACCTGGGGCACCCTCCGCCTCTCTGTACTTTTTCCCAAAATGCCGCAGAGATATTCTCTTCACAGTTCTCAAGCCCACATATGCTTATTCTCTGCTCCGGGGCCCGCCTGCCGGTGCGGCGAGTGTTGATCCGCTGGTTGCGTTGAGATACGAGTGAGATTTGCCGAGGGCTGGAATGGGCAAGCGGATGGATGATGAGTTGGACGAGGAGATGCGCCTCCATATTCAGAATCGCGCGGACGATCTGGAACGTTCCGGTCTTTCGCGGGAGGAAGCGGAGCGGCGCGCACGGATCGAATTCGGCGGCGTGGAGCGTTTCAAGGAAGAGGTGCGCGAAACAGCATGGAAAACTCACCTGGACAGCCTGTTTCGTGATTTTCGGTACGCGCTGCGGAGTCTTCGGAAGGATCGGAGATTCGTGGGGACGGCGGTGTTTGCTTTGGCGCTGGGGATCGGGGCGGCGACGGTGGCGTTCAGCGCGTTCTACAATCTTTTATTTAATGCGTTTGCGGCGAAGGATGCGGGGCGATTGGTGGTTTTGTCGGTGCAGAATGCCGAAACCAGCGGGCGTCCGGAGTTCGATCTAGAGCCGATGGGCGGTTCTTTGGCGGATATCGACGCTATACGAAACGGAACGGATGTTTTCGAGGACATCGTTGGATTGGCCACAGGCAACGAATTACTGAAGGATGGGAAGGAAAATCACCAGGTTCATGTGGCGCACGTTACGGGGAATGCGTTCGAGTTTTATGGAGTACCACCGCTTCTGGGGCGCGGGATTCTCGCGGAAGATGCAAAGCCCGAAGCCGCACCAATTTTTGTAATGAATTACAGAACGTGGGTGGCGGAGTTCGCAGCAGACTCTCGTGTTGTGGGTAAGAGTTTTCTGCTGAACGGCGAGCCGCGCACGCTAGTTGGCGTGATGCCACAGCGATTCCAAGCGTTTGGCGCTTCGCAACAACTGTGGGTTCCGATCACGGACGCGCGCGGCGCGGAGGGGAGCAGGAAGGAGCCGTACATTGGCATGATCATGGCAAGGCTGAAGCCGGGTGTGAAGGTGGATGGGGCTTCCGCGGAACTGGACGTGATCGTGAAACGGCTGGCAAAGAACAAACCCGAGGAATTTCCGAAACATTTTACGGCGCGAGTGCAGACGACGACAGATTTATTGATGGGGCCTTGGGGAATCGGCAGCGCAGGCGGTCCGGAGACGGAGCACTTTGACGTCAAGCACATGCTGTACAACTTGCTGGCTTGCGTGATGATGCTTGTTTTGATTGCGTGCAGTGGCGTGGCGAATTTGCTTTTGGCGCGAGGAGCGTCGCGGGAAAAAGAGATTGCGGTGCGGGCGGCGCTGGGCGCGTCGCGCGGAAGACTCGTGCGGCAACTTCTGGTGGAAAGCGCCGTGCTCGCCTTGTTGGCTTGCGTGTTGGGATGCGTACTTGCGTATTTCGGAGTGAAGGTCGTAGCTGCGGCGGTTCCACACAAGGGGCAAGGAGTGGGAGGAGAGGCGGTCATCGGACTGGACGCAACGGTTCTATTTTTTACGCTGGGTGTTACGGCGCTGACGACACTGCTTTGCGGCTTGGCTCCGGCGCTGCAGGCGGTGGGGCGCGATCTGCAACCGATGCTGGCGGGAAGCGGCAAGGGCACGAGCGGAGGCTTCCGGCATGGGAGACTTCGCGCGGGACTGGTGATTGCCGAGGTGGCACTCTCGATCGTGCTGCTGGCTGGCGCGGGACTCATGATTCGAAGCTTTTATGAGCTAACGCACATCGACCTGGGATTTAACGCAAAGAACCTATTCTTTCTCGTGCCGGGACTGTCGCGTGGAGCCGGGGACGCGCCGAGGCTCCAAGAAGACAATTGGAAAAAGGTTGGTGAGCGATTGAAGTCGCTGCCGGGCGTAGCGGAGGTTGCGGTGAACAACTCGCTGCCGGGCTACAACGCGGGAAGACGCTTTGAAGCGACGGTGCCGGGCTCGACGCACTCCGAAAGTGTTGGGTTTGACGGCTGCAGCGAGAATTTGCTGCGAACGCTTGAAATGCAAATGGCAAGCGGGAGATGGCTGTCGACGAGTGACGTGGACCAGAAGCAGCCGGTGGCGGTGATCAATCAGACGATGGCGGCACATTTTTTTGGCGGGGAGAACCCACTAGGACGCCAGATCGAAGCGAAGGAGTCTGGTGAGACGGTGAAGCCCGTAAGGGATGCCTATTTTCAAGTGATCGGAGTGGTGCGCGACGTGAAGGATTTTGGGCCGCAGGTGCCAGTGGTCCCGATGGCGTTCATTCCATACACGATCAAGGGAGGCGGATTGTTTTTCTTGAAGACGAAAGGCGATCCGGCATTGCTGATGAACGCAGTACGGCAAGAAGTGTGGGCCGTGGACCGCGACGCGATTTTTGCACCGCAAACGGGGCCGTATCTTGACGTGTTTTACGGGCTGACGTATTCGACGCACGAGCTGGGGTTGACGATGTTTACGGGGGTGGCGGGGATTGCGCTGTTGCTGGTGGTGATTGGGGTGTTTAGCGTGATGGCGTATACGGTGTCGCTGCGGACGCAGGAAATTGGAGTGCGGATGGCGCTGGGTGCGCAGCAGGGGGAGATATTGCGGATGGTGCTGAGCACGGGATTCGTGCTGATTGCTGCGGGGATTTGCATTGGGGTGCTGGCGAGTTTTGGGCTGACGCGATTTTTGGCTAGCCAGATATGGGGAGTGTCGGCGACCGATCCGTGGACGTTTGGAGCGGTGGTGGGGCTGGTAGTGATCACCGGATTAGCGGCTTGTTTGCTGCCGGCGCGGCGAGCGGCGAGTGTTGATCCGCTTGTTGCGCTGCGATACGAGTGAAATTCTTTTGATCGAAGAGTATGTGAACGAATGGTCTAAGGCGCCTTCGTTTATGAGTGGAGTGATTTCCAATGGCAGCACTGGGCGTCCTTGCCACGCGTTGCTATCGCGCGCACATTTGGTCTATGCTGCGAGTTCGGCGTGATTGTCGGCGTTGTCCCTTGGCCGCCTATCGCGTTTGACAGGGGCGCGAAGGCCTGGAGAAACCGCGGAAGCTGAATTCACGTCTATTCCCTCCGGCTTGGTTCTGCGTCGTAGCTATACCCGAGCATTGGATTGGCACTTACTCCACAATCAATACGGATCGAGCGGCGGCCGCGCAAGATGCTTTGTGGCATGCTGCTAGCCACAGGTTTCTTCTGCTCCCCGGGAGTGTACTTCCAGGCTATGTGGGCACAGCAGACTGATCCGGCGACGTCTGTTGTGGTGCAGCCGGGGGCGCCGGGTAAGCCGAGCAAGACGCTGCCGCCCTCGACGAAGGGCACGCTGCCGCCACGGTCGCAGGCGGACGTGGAGTTCATGCAGGGCATGATCATGCATCACGCGCAAGCGGTAGAGATGACTGCGCTAATTGCGTCGCACACGGAGAATAAGGAGTTGCGGTCGTTAGGGGCGCGAATCAGCAGCTCGCAGTCGGACGAAATTAAGTTTATGGAGAGGTGGCTGGCGGCGCGGGGAGAACCAATTTCCATGGCGATGCCGGGAATGCCGGAAATGGATCGGTCGGGTCAACCGATGGCATTGATGCCCGGTATGCTTACTGCGGAGCAGATGGAAGCACTGCGGAAGGCGAAGGGCGCCGAGTTCGACCACTTATTTTTGACAGGAATGATTCAGCACCACGAGGGTGCGCTGACCATGGTGAAGGATTTGTTCGACACCGCGGGCGCGGGTCAGGATGCGGATCTGTTTAACTTCGCGACGGATGTAGACAGCGGGCAACGGGCGGAGATCAGGATTATGCAGAATATGTTGGAGAAAAAATCGTCAGAGGAGAAACGATGAACCGAATGTCCAGTCTCGCCCTGTGTGTATTCGGGGCCGCGCTTATTCTTTGCTTCAATGTGAGCCGGATGCAGGCGCAGACGCCCGCAACTCCGCCACAGGCGCAGGCCGAGAAGCCTGCAACACCGCCGCCCGCGCAGGAATCCGAGGAAGAAGGAGGGAATCCTTTTGCTCCGCAACCGGCGCCAGCGCTGCCGCCGGGGATGACGGGGTCGGATGCTAACGATCCGCGAGCCAAGCTGAAGCCGGGACTGTATGACGCGGGCGAAGCGTCGATGGGCATCAAGCACCTCCTGCTGCTCAAGAAGCCTGACGCGTTTCAACTGGGATCTTCTGATCCAGATGATCCGAAGGTGCAGAAGACGATTGCCCAGCTCGGGATAGGGGGCAACTCGAAAATGCCGAAGCCGATGCAGTTGGTCATCGCAGAACTGGCTTTCTCGAACTCGGACTTGGCGTTCCAGGGCACCTACTTGTTCCAGGGAAATTTTTACGGCGTGAATATTTTTGACATCTCCAGTCCGGCGAACGCCACGTTGCTGACTTCGCTGGTGTGCCCGGGCGGGCAGGGCGATGTGTCGGTCTACAAGAACCTGCTGTTTATGTCGGTGGAGATGCCGAATGGACGGCTGGATTGCGGCGCGCAGGGGTTTCCGCCAGAGCCTCCTGCGCCTCCACCGGCCCCTGGGGAAGAAAGAAAACGCCGCTTGCCGGCAGCGCAAAAGGACCGTTTCCGCGGCGTCAGGATTTTCGACATTTCAGATATCAGGAACCCCAAGCAAGTGGCAGCGGTGCAGACGTGCCGCGGTTCGCATACACATACGCTGGTGCTGGATCCGAACGATAAGGGCAACGTTTATATCTACGTGTCGGGCACATCGTTCGTTCGCCAAGCTGAAGAACTGGCGGGATGCTCGGGGGAACAGCCAGACAAGGATCAGAATACGGCGCTGTTTCGTATCGACGTGATCAAGGTTCCGGTGGCTACGCCGCAGGACGCGAAAGTGGTGTCCAGCCCTCGCGTATTTATTGATCCGCGAACAGGCGCGCTGAACGGCCTGAACAACGGCGGCACTCACGGCAAGAACGGCAAAGTGGAGAAGCCGGCGGACACCAACCAGTGCCACGACATCACGGTGTACTCGGCGATTGGGTTGGCGGCGGGCGCGTGTTCCGGAAATGGACTTCTCCTGGACGTCAAGGACCCAGTACATCCAAAGCGCGTGGATGCGGTAAACGATCCGAACTATTCCTACTGGCACTCAGCGTCGTTCTCGAACGATGGGAGCAAAGTCGTGTTTACCGACGAGTGGGGCGGTGGGCTGGGGGCGCGATGCCGTCCGAACGATCCGAACAAGTGGGGCGCGGATGCGATTTTCAGTCTGAAGGACAACAAGCTGACCTTCGCGAACTATTACAAATTGCCGGCTGCGCAGGGCGACACGGAGAACTGTGTGGCACATAACGGCTCGCTGATTCCGGTCCCAGGCCGCGACATCGAGGTGCAGGCCTGGTATCAAGGCGGCATCTCCGTTGTGGACTTTACCGACGCGGCGCATCCTTTCGAGATTGCCTACTTCGACCGCGGGCCGATTGATCCGAACATGCTGGTGCTGGGCGGCGACTGGTCAGCTTATTGGTACAACGGCAACATCTACGGCTCGGAGATTGCGCGCGGCTTGGATGTCTTTGAACTGACGCCGAGCAAGTTCCTGACGCAGAACGAAATCGATGCGGCGAAGACGGTCCGGGTTACTGAGCTGAATGTGCAGAACCAGCAGAAGATCGAGTGGCCTGCGAAGCTGATCGTGGCGAAGGCGTATGTGGATCAGCTGGAGAGGTCGCAGGCTTTGCCTGGGGACCAGATCACAGCTTTGCGAGCGGCGATGAGCAAGAACAAGATGGGTAAGTTGAAGGGCATGGTGCCGTCCCTGGAAAAGAGCGCGGCTTCCGCGAAGAGTCCCGATGATTCGGCACGGTTGCACGCTTTGGCGGAGATCTTGAAGCGTCCGTCAGCATGACCATGACCGGTCCGCGAACGGCAAATTTTGTTCCTGCGAGCGCGCTTGACAAAAGAAAACCCTCGAAGGTTGCGCTGATCCGCGGATTGGTGCGGCAGGCGCCGTTTGTGGCGAAAAACTTCCGGCTTTATTTCCGGAATGGATGGCGGCGGCACGTTTTGCGGACGAGTGTGGTGGCGCCATACGCGGTGACGTTTTATGTGACGCACAAGTGCAATTTGGCCTGCTCGTATTGCACGCAGAAGGAGCCGGATGTATTCAGCGACGAGTTGAATACGGGAGAGACGATCCGGTTGCTGAGGAAGATTCGCAAAGAGACGGATTCGATTGTGATTACGGGCGGCGAGCCGACATTGCGGGCGGACATCGAGGAGTTGGTGGACGCGGCGCGGTTTCGCTGCAAGTTCCGGTCAGTGATTCTGATTACGAATGGGACTTTGCTGGACCGCAAGCCGGGAATTTTGCGCGGGGTGACGGGGCTGGTGGTGAGCTTGGATGCGCTGGCGGCTGATCCGTCGAATGCGCTTTCCAAGCCTGCGGCGCTGCCTAAGGTCTTGCAGAATTTGGCGATGGCGAAGGAAGTTTTGGGGAGTGCCCAGCGAATAACGATCAGCACTGTGATTGAGGAATGGAACATTGGGGAAGTGGACAAATTGCTCGATTGGTGCGCAGCAGAAGGGTTTGTTTTCGCGGCGCAATCGGCACAGATGGAGAAGATGCCGAATCTGAAGTTGCTGCAGAATCCGAAATATCAAGCGCTAGTGGATAAGATCATCGAGCGCCGTCGCCGCGCGTCTCAGCCCATCAACGGGACACCAAAGACCATAGAGACTTTGCTGCGATTCCGAAATTTTCAATGCTATCCGACGATGTTTCCGCGCGTGTATCCGAACGGGGATGTGTTCTATCCGTGCGAGCCACTGAAGAAGGTGGCGGGGAATTTGTTGCGGCATGGATCGCTCGCAAAGATATTTTCGCGGGGGAAGAAGATGTATGGGGATATTCCGCCGTGCCAGGGCATCTGCTATTTGTTTGGAAATGTGCTGTCGCACTACTACGTGAATGATTTTTGGGGATTGGCGGGGGATTTTGTGCGGTGAAGGACGGCGTGGTGGATGACGGATCGGTCTGCGTGGAGGCTGAATGAGGATTCTAACGCAGAGGACACAGAATTCACGAAGGCCGCAATAAGAAGTAATGGTTTAATGCTCCTTTAGATTTTAGCGGTGGTGGCGCGGAGGATGTGGCCGCCTCTTTCGGGGCGAGGGGTTGGCAAGTTTGGGATGTAGCGGGCGGCAATGTGCGCCGGGCCGAGGTCTTCGATTTCCGTGAAACCGAGCGAGAGCAATTTTTCCTTCAGCTTCTCTGCTTCAAAATAACTTACCCAGGATTCGCCTATCGATTCGACGCGAGCCGCGCGGCGGTCGTGGTACGCGCGCGCCTCCGCAGAAAGGGTGTGTGGAGGGTCACTGTAATCGAAGATGACATGCGCACCGCGGGGCAGGCTGGCGATGAAGGCGAGCGTGGACCAGATGGCCTCTTCGGAGAGGTAGGGAACGACACCGAGCCAGGTGAAGAATGTTTGTCGCGTGGGATCGAAGCCGGCGGCGGCTAGGCCTTCGGGAAGTGTTTGGCGCTCGAAGTCGATGGGGGCGAAGGTGAGCGAACCGGGAATGGGAATCGATGCATCGGCCAGGCGCTCGCGTTTCCAGACTTGTGTGGAGGGATGATCGACTTCGAAAATACGCAGGCGATCGACTAAGGGGCTGCGATAGGCGTAGGTGTCGAGGCCGGCGCCGAGGACGACGAGTTGACGAGCGCCTTGCTCGACGGCGGCGGCTAAAGAGTCCTCGGCAAAGCGCGTTCGGGCGGCGATGAAAAGCCGCATCGCACGGCCAGAGGAGCGTTCTTCTGCCTCACGAGCAATGGTCTCGGCGTCTTGGCCGAGGATTCGCAGCGCCAGAGGGTCGGAGAAGATGCGGCCGTGCTCGAAAACCTGATGTGCGGCGCGATGCGCGGCAGCGGCCCATGCGGTGCGGCTTGGTTGGCCGGATTGCACGCGTCCATTTTAGCAACCACGATTGAATCTTGAAGAAGGAAGACTTGGCGGAATTGGCGAACGCGGGCGGGGCCCTTCCAGGGTAAACAAGCCCGGCCCCTACAAGTTCTGGGAGTAGGTACGGCGTTAGTTCAGATCAGAGATTTTTTTGTCTAGATGAGCGAGGGCGGCTTCTAGTGACTTGCGATGGTTTGGGTTTGTCGCGGATTCCAGATCGTGGGCAATTCTAATGCGGGACAGCTGCAGGTCCTTCCGTTCTTGTTCGCGGCGGAGCTGCTCAGGGCTCTTCGTGTTGTTGCCGTAGTGGCCCTTGGGCGCCTGGCCGGACTCGACCTGCGCTTCGACGTCTTTGCTTTCCCATCCTCGCGCCATACCTATAGTCTGACACATTTTGCAGCAGGCGCGGGTGATTATAGAGAGAATTTTAAGCGGGGTGCGCCATGCGGCCATGCCAACCAGGAACGGCTGGTCCGCACCTAGGCATGCGCGCGATAAATGATCTTGCCGGCTCGCAGGGTGTACTTTACTGAGGCCAAGGATGGGACGCTTGTCGCTCGGTCTCGCTGGAAGACGGCCAGATCGGCCTGCAGCCCGGGAGCGATGCGTCCGAGTTTGCTGGCATCGCCAAAACGCTCGGCGGGGGCGGTCGTCAAGGACGTCAGAATCTGGGGGAAGGTCATCCCCGCTTGCGCCATCAAGAAGTACTCCTCGCTGGGATCGTATTCGACGGCGCCGAGATCCGTCCCGAAGAGGACTGTTCCTCCTGCGGCAAGCCAGGCGCGCAGCTGGCCGATTTCTGTTTCGGTTATTTTTTCTTGGGTAGAGAGGCGGTCGTGGCGCAGGTAGTATTTCCAGAGAGTGAGCGTGGGCGTGAGAGCTACGCGCCGCTCCTTCATGGCGGCAAGGAGCGTTTCGTCCCAAGGGCCGGAATGGGGAGTGGTGTGCGCAATGATGTCGACTCCGCCGCGAACCGCGGTAAGGACGTCCGCGGCGTTATTTGGGTGAACAAAGACGGGCTTCCCCGCACGATGGGCTTCGTTAACCGCAGCTTGGATGGCGCTTTGTGGAAGCGGAGTCCCGCGCGGAGCGGAGGCGAAGAGTTTTATGCCATCAACCCCTTCGTCGAGGAGCTTCTTGGCGGCCGCTGCAGCTTGCCCCGCGTCGGCGACTTCAGGGGCGGGCAATTTCATGACGCCCATCATGCCGAGAACTTGATCCGAAGGAAGCGCGCCGGGAGGGACAATGCCTTCGCCCGTTGAGCGAATTCTTGGGCCGGGCACCTCGCCGGACTCGATTCGGTCGCGAAGACGGCGGGTGTTTTCCCACATGGAGCCGGTGTCGAACACGCTGGTAAAGCCGTAGCGAGTCAACATGTTCTGAATCTGCCGCGTGAGTTCGGGCGCAGGAATGGTGCTTACATCAGCCCATTTTCGTTCGAAGAAGTGCACGTGGCTGTTCCACAGGCCGGCGGTGATGGTGAAGCCGAAACAATCGAGGACATGAGCGGTTTCGGGGAACTGCATTTGCGCTCTGCCGCCGACGGACACGATCTTTTCGCCCTGGATGAGCACAACGCCGTCGCGGATGGGCTCTTCCGTGGGACTGACAAAAATTGTGGCGCCTACAAGCGCGGTATATTCGGTTGGGGAGTTTGCTGGCGCGCTCAAAAGAAGTTCATCTCCTCGATGGTGCCCAAACGGGACATTTTAGCTCAGACGCTGGTTAAGCGCTGGCGGCGCGGCTTCGAGGCAGAATGGGGAGAGGCGAGTGTATCACGCCGCTGAGGGTGCTCTGGGCGACGCGAGCCAAGTGTTCTGCAAAGATTCCTTGATAGGAAAATTCGGCAGCTTGATCCGACCAGCGAACCTGCAAGATCCAACGGTCCTTTTTTTGCAACGCATTCGCCGAAGTAATTTCGACGGCAGGGATGACGACGAGTGGCTGGAAGTGCGCATCGAGCGCCCAGATGCTTTCCGCGCCAACAAAAAGCTGGACCTGTGCCGCGGCGGCATTGCTCGGCCGATATTTTCCGCCGTTTACGATGACCAAAGCGCCGAGTTCGCGAGCTTTGTCGTCAGGGATATTGTGCGGCTTGGCAGGGGGCAACAGGATTGCCGCGAGAAACATTCCGAGGCCGGCGATAGCGGCAAGCCAGCTATTCCAAAGACTTAGCGGCAGAATGACAAGTGCGGCGCCGGCAAAACCAAGTAAGACGCGGAAAACCATCCAGGATTGAGCGTTGCGGCGAATGTGGAGAAGCTTGGGAATCAGAAGAATGGCGGCGAACATGGCGCCTATTGCCAAGTTGCGCAGACGCGCACTGGTTCCTTCGTGTTGGGATGCCGCAGTGGCTGGGGCCGTGCTCATCTTACTTCCTTATGTACTTTACTTACTTAGAGTACGCGGCGCGGCTCAAGGTTTCAACGAATCTATCTCACGCATGCGGGCAAAGGCGCGGCGCACGTGCGGAATGGTGATGGAGCCGCCGACGATCAAGGCCACGTTCAAAGCGTCGATGACTTCTTCGCGCTTCCAGCCCTCCTCGCTGCAGCGAACGAGGTGATAGGTGATGCAGTCGTCGCAGCGCAGAACGGCGGAGGAGACCAGTCCCAACAGCTCTTTCGTTTTTGTGTCGAGGGCGCCGGGCTCATAGGCCTGATTATCGAGAGCGAAGAAGCGCTTCATACCGAGGTGGCCGCAGTTAAGGATTTCCTCGTTTATGTCCGCACGAAATTTCTGAAAATCGTCGAGGCGATCCGCCATGATTCCTCCGGAGTGGAGCGATTATTATGGACTAAATCGGGTTAGTTAGGCAGGACACGGCCGGGGCGTAAACCGGTAGCTTTGCCGGCGCCCCACACGAGCACGCCATTGACGAAAACTTTTTCGATGCCGGAAGGAAGCTCGAATGGTTTCTGGAACGTGGAGCGGTCGATGACTGTACCCGCATTGAAAAGGACTAAGTCGGCAAAAGCGCCTTCGCGAAGTATGCCGCGATCTTTCCACCCGAGGCGCTGGGCGGGGAGACCGGTCATCTTGCGAATGGCTTCGGGCAGCGTGAGCCATTTCTTTTCGCGGACGTAGAGGCCAAGCACGCGGGGAAATGTGCCGGCCCCCCGCGGATGCCGCGAGCCGATGCCGCCGTCGCTGGCGACCATAACCCAGGGCTGCTGGTAGAACGCCTGAATGTCGCGCTCGACCATGGATTGCCCGATAACCTCTGCTTCGGTATTTGCGGCGTCACCTTCGCGGATGATGCGGATGAACATTTCGACCGGAGAAATGTTGCGCTGCGTGGCGAGATCTTCGATAGTGTGGCTTTCGTAGGCGGCGTTCGGCGGGAATTCAACAATGGTGACGTGCGACGGTCCCCCAACATCGGCCAAAGCCTTCGCGACGCTCTTGGGGTCTACATATTGCTTGTCCGGCACTAGGACTTTGATGTTGGAGTGCCAGGCGTCGTAGGGATAGCAATCGGCAAGAAAATCGAGACCGCGCTTGCGTGCCGCTTCTATCACGCGGATGTATTGCGGGGCTTTGCCCCATACACTGACGGTGCCGAGCTTGATGTGCGAGTGCTCGACCGGAATGTGCGCGCGCTCGCCGATGGCAATCTCTTCGTCCAAAGCCTGGAAAGAGAGGTCGGCCTCGTCACGGATGTGTGTCATGTAGAAGCCGTGAAGCTTTGCGGCGGCGGTGGCGAGGGCGACAACTTCGTCCGTCGTGCTATAGGTGCCCATGTCGTATTCGAGGCCGCTGGAAAGGCCGATGGCGCCTTCGCGCATGGCTTGATCGACGAGCTGCGCCATTTTGTTGATTTCGGCGGGCGTTGAGGCGCGCTGGTAATCCTTGCCGAGGACCTGTTCGCGAACGGTGGCATGGCCGACGATGACTGCGAGATTTAGAGAGACGGGGTTCTTGCGGCGTGCGTCAAGCCAGGCGCCGATGGGCCAGGGCGAATCGCCGTCGGGGCCGAGAATTACCGTGGTGATGCCTTGCGCGATTTGCGTTTCCGCAAGCGGATCTTTTCCGAGGCCTTCGGTGGAATGGTTGTGAATGTCAATGAAACCTGGAGCGAGAACGAGGCCTTTCGCGTCGATGATTTGTTCGTCTTTATTTGGCTTAAAGTTTCCGACGGTGACGATGCGATCGCCGGAGATGCGGACATTGAGGTTTCGCAGAGCAGCGCCGGTGCCGTCGGCGACCTGAGCGTTAATGATCAAGGTCGAGGAGGAGCTCTCTTGCGGGCTGGCCAAAGCACAGGTGAGAGCAAAGGCGAAAATCGAAAGGATAGGCAAACACCGCGCGATGCGAAACATCGAGTTTCCTCGAAAAAATGTCATAGCAGAATGTTCCATACCTCACCTATATAACAACGAGGAGCACGGGGGAAGGGGAAGACTGTCGAAGATTTCATTCCGAGGTTGCCGCGAGAGCTTTCTCTGCCAATTCTTTAGCGCCGGGTTTGCCTGCGAGAATAAGGTTCGCCCATTCGGCGCCGACTTGCGAAAGGCGCACGGCCTCGCTCGTTAACGATTCAGGACCTCCGGAATCGTTGCCGCCAAAATAGATACGGTCCATGGGATGCGCGGCCGTGATGCGATTTTTTGTGTATTGGCCGGGCGTGGACATGAACATGGGATGGCCGCGGCGATAGATGCGAACTTCGATGGGATCGACGTTGAATTCCGGAAGCACTTTTTGAAAGTCGCTGAGAACGCGGGCGGCGAGCGTTTTGCAATCCGCTTCGTCGAGAAGAGTGGAGCGTTGCTCCTCGCGGAGCGGAGTATAGAAGGACAGGATGTTATTTTTTTGTTTGTAGCCCGGATTATTCCGGACGGTCCAATCGGCGACGATGAAATCGGTGAAGGAATTGCCGGGGCACCAATTGTCGTAGCCGCGATTGTAGACAGGTTTGTCGAAGATGAGATTGACGACGGGATAGGGAGCATAGCGCGTGCGGCGCATGGCGGTGCGCTGTTCCGCGGGCAGGCCTTGAACGATTCGCGACGTGATGTGCTTGGGCGTGCACATTAAAACGGCTTTTGCGGCGACGGTCGTGAGCTTGCCTTCGCGCAAGTAGGAAACCTTTACCGCATCTTTTTCCTGGACGACGCCGACAACGGCGGCCTCGCCGAGCATGCGTTCTTTGTATTTCGGTTGGAGGACTTCGACGAGCTTGTGGGTGATGCAGCCGAGACCGCCCGGAAGGATGGCGCGTTTGCCGTCCCCGCCGGTGAAAATGTCGTTGGCGTTATAAAGACCGATGAAAGCCGATGTATCCGGCGTGGTGGCGCCCCAGTTCGAAGGGCCGAAAATGTCCCACCATTGCTGAACTTCCGGAGCATAGCCAGCGGTAAATTGCGAGAAGGGCAGGGCATCGAGCTCGGCCATGCGTTCGTTGATCTTCATTTTCAAAACGTCTTCGCGGAATTTCTGGAAGCTGGCGACGACCTCTTTGGTGTAGGGAAGTTGTGTGATGCCTGATTTCCACGTGTCGGGGACGTAGGTTTTGTTGACGAGCGTGGGATCGGGCATGTTGACCATCGGGAGTTTCAGGCCGATCTCGGAGGCGAGCACATCGCCTTCGTCGCCGTGGTAGGCGTACGCCGAGCCGGTGGCGAAGGGCTGCCCTTCGAATTCCTCCTGATACGCATTGCCGCCGAAGTGATCTTCTTTTTCCAGCAGCAACCAATCTTTGCCACGCAGAAAATAGGCAGCGGAGAGCCCCGCGACGCCGCCACCCACGATCGCTATGTCAGCCTTTGACGTGGCTGCGGGCACATCGAAGTGATGGCCATCACGGACTTGGTGACAAATTTCGAAATGCTCGCCGTCGACGAAGGGTGAGCCGTTCGGCCTTGCACGCGATGGATGGGAAACCGGCACGGGAATGAGCGCGGTGTCGACGGGGCAGCCCGACGCAACCGAACCTGCCACCACAAACTTGATGAAATCGCGACGTGAGCCCGGCATGCCTACCTCCACAATTCCCGTAGGACAGGCCTTCTTGCCTGTCACTATCTTGATTTCTAATTCCATTCAAAGGAGACAGATAAGAATGTCTGTCCCACCAAATCAGCTTGACGCATGTTCAACGCGTGCTCTCAAGCGATACCAAATAACAATGAGCGCAACGGAAACGGCAAAGATCAATGTGGAGATAGCGTTTATCTCCGGAGTGATGCCGCGGCGCAAGCGGCCCCAAATTTCGAGGGGCAGCGTGTTGTCGCGGCCGATCAGAAAAAAGGTTACGGCGATCTCGTCCATCGAAAGAGTGAAGATGAGCAGTCCGGCAGCGATCAGGGAGAGCTTGAGATTCGGCAGGGTGATACGCCAGAAAGTTTGCCAGGGCGTGGCACCGAGATCGAGCGAGGCTTCTTCCTGTGCGCGATCGGTTTTCTGAAGGCCGGCGAAAAGCTCGGTGGTCGCTACAGAGATGAGTGCAGTGCCGTGGCCGAGAAAAACGGTCAGCAGGCTGAGTTGCAAACCCGAAAGAACGGCGAACATGAGCAAAGAAAGGCCGGTGATGATGCCGGGAAGGATCAGCGGGAGAAGAACGAGGCGGCGGAATAGCACTTTACCGGGGAAACTGGCGCGATCGAGAGCCAGGGCCGCGAGCAGGCCTAACGTAAGCGAGAGCGCCACAGCTCCGGAAGCAACGATAAGGCTGTTAAGGACGGAATCCCAGATAGGACCGTCGGCGAAGAGCTGGCGATACCAATCGAGCGTGAGGTGTTGCGGCGGAAAGCCACCGACGCCGTCGCGATTGAAGGAATAAAGAATAAGCACGGCGAGCGGCAGATAGATGAACGTGAAGACAAGCGCGGCGTAGATGGCGAGCAGTGGCGAACGGCGAGTGGAAGATTTGCGGTTCATTCGAAGGACCAGCGTTTTTCGAGGCGTTGGGTGAAGAAGAGCAGAGAGAGAGTAAGGAGCAGGATGCAGACGGAAATCGCGGCGCCGAGCGGCCAGTCATAGACGGCACCGAAAAGAGTTTGCACGATGTTGGCAATCATGGTTCCGGAGGAACCGCCAACAAGGAGCGGGGCCAGAAAATCGCCGAGAGAAAGAACAAAGGCGAAGGTGGCTCCGGCGAGTAATCCGGGCATCGACAGCGGGAGGATCACGCGAAAGAAAGTGGAAAATGGTCCGGCGCCGAGATCTTGCGAGGCTTCGACGAGGGGGCGGGGGATGTGCTCAAGCGAAGCGTAAATGGGGAGGAAAACAAAGGGCGTGTAGATGTGCGTGAGCATCAGCACGACGGCGAAGGGGCTATAGAGAAGAAAGCTGACAGGTTCGTGAGTGATGTGGAGATATTGTAGAAAGCCATTGAGGACACCTTCGCTGCCGAGAATTGTTTTCCAGGCGTAGCCGCGCACGAGATAGCTGACCCAGAGCGGGACGATGACCAATTGATAGAGCAATTCCTTGCGCGCGCCGGAATGAAACGAAAGGTAGTAGGCGAGCGGATAGCCGAGGAGCAGGGAACAGAGCATCACAGAGCCGGCGATGCGCATGGTGCGAAAGAGAACTTCGGCATAGAGAGGATTGCTGAGTAGTTTTTGGTAATTGGCGAGATTCCATTGATGGACGATGGCGCCGTCTTGCACGGCCCAAAAGCTGTGCGCGAACATCAGCGCGTAAGGCAGCAATAGGAAGAGTCCTACCCAGAGAAGCGGTGGGGCGGAGACGATCGTCTTGTAAGCGCGCGAGTACATGGCCATGTCAGTGTGTGACGCGGATGGCGTCCGCGATCGAGAAAACAAAATCGTGTTCGCCTGTCAGCGGGCCGCATGCAGGCAAGCGCACGCGCAGGAGCTGGCCACCGCCGCAATCCACTTCGAGAAGCTCGCTGGCACCGCCGTAGATTTGCTGGCGGACAGTGGCGCGAAATTTCACTTCGTTGACTTGGCGTTTGCCGTCCGGAGAAAGGCGAATCGTTTCTGGCCGCAGAGAAAAGATCACGGGGCCGTCCGGTTCTTCCAGGGGCCAGCGCAGGACGCCGCATGTGGCGATGCTGCGGCGGATTTCGCCGCTCAGGAGATTCGTTTGCCCGATGAATTGAGCGGTGTAAGCCGTCGCCGGGCGCGCGTAGATTTCGCGCGGCGAAGCAACTTGCTCGAGCGTACCATCGCGAAGCAGGGCGATGCGGTCGGAGAGGGCCATGGCCTCTTCCTGGTCGTGCGTGACGAAGAGGAAAGTGATGCCGATTTCGCGCTGCAGTGCTTTCAGTTCGCTCTGCATCTGTTTGCGCAGATTAGCGTCTAGCGCCGAGAGCGGCTCATCGAGAAGAAGAAGTTGCGGGCGATTCACCAAGGCACGCGCCAGCGCAACGCGTTGCTGCTGGCCTCCGCTCAAGCGCGACGGGCGCGCGCCAGCGAATTCCGCCATTTTCACCATGTTCAAGGCTTCGGCGACGCGTCCGGGAATTTCGTTTTTCGGGGCGCCTTGCACTCGCAGGCCGTACGCGACGTTGTCTCGGACGTTCAAGTGCGGAAATAGCGCGTAGTTTTGGAAGACTGTGTTCACTCGACGCCGGTAGGGCGGCAGCGTGTCCAGCCGCTCCCCAGACATCCAGATTTCGCCAGCGGTGGGTTGTTCGAACCCAGCGATGAGGCGCAGAAGCGTCGTCTTTCCAGAGCCGCTTTCACCGAGCAACGTGAGAAATTCTCCCGAAGCGATGTTCAGCGAAATGCTCTTCAGGACTTCGCGCGGACCGAATCGCTTGGCCACCTCGCGTACTTCGAGCAGAGGAGCGTTGGTGTCCACGGAAGCGGGCTGCGGAATGGCGGCGGAGCTCACTGCGCGGCTTTCACCTCGTTCCAGATTTCGTTGTACTTGCCGCGGCGCGGCACGTCTTGCCAAAAATAAATTCGCTGCATGTAAGCGTCGGGATCGTCCATGTGCAGGTTTTTCTTCTCGGTCTCGGTCATGAAGGTCGTGGATTGTGGATTCGCGGGAGAGTAGCCCGTCACATCCGTTACTTTCTTCTGGGTTTGCGCTTCGATCATGTATTCCAAGAACTGCGCCGCCAATTCTTTCTGATGGCTTCCCGCAGTGATCATTAGGTGATCAATCCAACCAGTTGTATTTTCTTTGGGAATAAGCTCTTTGATAGGGAATCCAAGCTTGCGAAGCTGGTTAGTCATCAGAGGCCAGCCCATGGCAATGACAATTTCGTGGCTTTGGAAGAGGTTGGTCAGTTCGCCGCCGGTGGACCAGATTTTTCGAATGTTGGGTTTCAGTTCAATCAGTTTTTTCTTGACGGCTTCGAGCTGTGCGTCCGAGAGATTGTAAAGTTGTGCTGGGTCGGGCTTGTCATAGCCAAGAACCTGGGCTGCCATATAAACGGTTGAAAGATCGTCCCACACGGAGACTTTATTTTTGAGATGAGGTTCCCAGAGAGATCCCCAGGAATCCGGCTCTTGGTCAATAGCAGTTACGTCGTAAAGAAGGGGGTTGGGGCCCCACATGAAAGGAACGCCGTAGAGTTGACCGTTTGCTTTGACTAGCGGCGAATCGCGGAGCTTGGCCGAGAGTTGTGCATAGGCGGGAAGTTTGGAGAGATCCAAAGGTGCAGCCAACCCGCTGCTGGCGATGGCGTGAGCGACGTCGCTCGAAGGCGAAATCACGTCATAGTTGGAGGCACTTCCGCCGCGCAGCTTGGCGACTAGCTCATCGCTCGAACCCATGTACGACGCCGAGATTTTGCAGTGATGCGCTTCCTCGAAGGGCCGCACAAACGAGGGATCGGCGTAGCCTTCCCAGACGAGCAAGCTGAGAGTTTCCTCTCTTTGCTTGCAAGCGCCGCAGCTCATTGCGAGCGCCAGGACTCCAAGGGCGATTGTGCGCCGGTTCATAGTGTCTCCCGCTCTCGCAGCAGCATTTGCATCCCCCTGCGCCGGAGTTTACTGGCCCGACTCCGAACAGCAGCGAACACTCTGCCTACTTTGTGCCGGCCTGATAAACCACTCTTCCGCCAACGATGGTCTTGACGACTTTCGTCTGGGCAATCGCGTGCGGGTCGATCTCGAAAATATTCTGCGACACGATGACGAGATCGGCCAGCTTGCCCGGCTCGATCGAGCCTTCTGTTTTTTCGCGGCGTCCCGCGTACGCTGCGCCGAGCGTGTAAGCTGCGACAGCCTGCGCCAGTGTTATTCGCTGCTCCGGAATCCAACCGCCCTCGGGTTTTCCTTCGATTGTTTGGCGTGTCACGGCCATTTGCAAACCCTCCCAGGGATTCAGCGTCACGACGTTCCAGTCGCTGCCGAACGCCAGATGTCCGCCGCCTTCGGCGATGCTCTTCCACACCCACGCGCGCGACGCGCGGTCCGCTCCAACGTTTCCCGCCCAAACTCGCAACGTGTCTTCGTCCGGGTATGCGTGCAACGGCTGCATGCTGGCGATGACTCCCAGCTTTCCGAAGCGAGGGATGTCCGCAGCAGTGATGGTTTCGATGTGCTCGATACGCGGGCGGCGATCCTGCGTATGGTTCACGTTTTCAGCGTTTTCGTACGCGTCCAGAGCGGTGCGCACGGCGTAATCGCCAATCGCGTGTGTGAAGAGCTGCAAACCGCGTCTATCGAGCTCCGCGACGGCCGCTTTGTATTTGTCCGGATCCCAAAATAATTTCCCCTTCGTGGATGGGTCGTCGGTGTAGGGCACCATCATGGCGGCGGTATGCGATTCAATGACGCCATCGATCATCATCTTCACTACGCCACCCGAAAGCCAGTCGCCAGTGTATTTTTCGCGCGCTTCTTCGATCGCGTCGATATCTTGGGGGCGCAACTCCGGCGGATTTAGAAAATAGGCGATGTACATGCGCAGCGTCAGCTCGCCACTGTGGCGCAGCTCGTCGTAAAGAGCGAATTCTTCAAAATCACCGCCCGCGCTGTGCACGCGCGTTAGGCCATTTTCGTTGGCCCAATGTATGCCGGCACGAAGCGCTGCGAGTTTTTCCGCATGCGTCGGTTTAGGAACGAGTTTCCCGACGAGACTGCTTGCGGATTCCTTCAAGGCTCCCGTGGCTTCTCCAGTCTTGGGATCGCGAACGATGCCGCCGTTGGCGGGATCTGGTGTGTACTTGTTGATTCCTGCGAGTGCGAGCGCCTTCGAATTCGCCCAGGAAGTGTGCCCGTCGGAGCCGAAGAGAAAAACAGGGCGATTCGGAAACAGCTCGTCGAGGTATTTCTTGTCGGGCAGATTTTCTTCGCCGAACATCGCGTAATTCCAGCCGCCGCCAAGAAGCCAACCGTCGCCGGGGTGTTTATCCGCGTATTCGCGCAAGATGCGCTGGATGCCGGCAGGATTCTTGGCGCTATCGAGATTGGCTTGGCCTAGACCGATTGAACCATCCAGGAAATGAATGTGGCAATCTACAAAGCCCGGTAGAACCAGCTTTCCGCCCGCGTCAATCAACTTCGTTTGCGGCCCGCGCAGTTTTTCGATTTCGCTGTCGTTGCCCACAGCGACGATTTTCTCTCCGCGGATGGCTACTGCCTGCGACCAGAGTTGTTTGGCGTTTACGGTGTAGACCTTGCCGTGGATGAGGATCGTGTCTGCGGGCTGGGCCTTCGTAACCTCCGCATTCTGAGCGACGGCTCTCACAGAGAATCCCAAAGCAAAGACCACGCCAAGCGCCAGCACGATCACCATCTTCCGCGGCGCAGTCATTCACAGCTCCAGGGTTGAGTTTTTTGCGGCATCGACGAACCACTGGTCACGAGCCACATCCTATTAAAATGTCGGCGGCGTATTTACCCACAGCAGCCACGTCTCGGAACGTCCCGGATTTCGCCACCGGTGAGGCGTCGAACTTTCGAAGTACAGGCTGTCTCCGGGTTTGAGCCGGTAATGTTCCTTGCCGTTCAGCCAGATTTCAAACTCACCGCGAAGAATATGCAAGAACTCTTCGCCTTCATGCGAATAAGACTCACCACTTCCGCCGCCGGGTTTGACGCGAAAAAGATGCGGCTCCATGACCGTTTGGCCCCAGGCCAGAAGCTCCATGCGGACCCCGGGAGTGGTCTCTAGGATTTTTCGCTGATTGGGGCGCACAAGGCGCGGATTTTCCGCCGCGGTTTCAAAGAGCGAAAGAATGTTCGTACGGTAGAAACGCGCGATGCGGCGCAGCGTGGAAATGGACGAGTGCATCTGCCCGCGTTCGAGCGCACTGAGAAAGCCAACCGAAACCTTCGTGGCGCGCGCCACCTGCGCGAGAGAAAGTCCGCGCCGCGTGCGCAGCCGCCGGAATCGCTGGCCGGGATGAGGAGCGCTCTCCGCCGGCGCCGGCACGACGCCTTGGCGCTTCAATACATGCACGATGGCCGCGGGATTCAGCCCCCGGGCGCGGCGCAGAAAAACGGCGCGCTGCAGCAGGCGCACATCGGCTTCTGCGTAGAGCCGGTAGCGGCTCTCGGTGCGATGCGGTGAAACCAGGCCCAGCGCTTCCCAGGCGCGCAGTGCAGAAGAGGAAATACCTACTCGGCGCGCCACTTCGCTGATGCGCAGAAACCGATGTACCGCTCGATTTGCTGATGGCTTGGAGAAATTCTTTCCGCTTGACACGGCTCCCGGCTTTCTCTAAGTTTGCGGGATTATAGTAAGGTTTCGGGGGCACAGCAACCTCGAAGAATTCACTGCCAAGGGAATTCTTCGAGACAAGGGGTGAGTTCATGAAATTGGCTGCTGGATTTTGGCGGAGCAATGCGCTCCGTCTCCGCAACATTTGTCCTTTGCTTATTCCCGCGCTGGCCATGCTTTTCGCCTCGCCGTTTGCCGGGGCGCAGAGCACCGGCGGCAGGATTCGCGGGACGGTGAGCGATCCCAGCGGCGCTTCGGTGGCCGCCGCCACGGTAACACTCGTCAATGAGGCGACACATTCCGCGCGAGAGGCGCAGAGCGGCGCCAGCGGAGAATACATCTTCATCGAAGTGCCCGTCGGCAGCTATGAGATCAATGTCAGCCAGGCAGGATTCAAGAAATTTATTCGCAAGGGAATCGCGCTGGATTTGAACGAAGTCATCAGCGTCGATATCACCTTGCAGCTCGGCGCGGCAACGGAGAGCGTGGAGGTCACTGGCGCGCCGCCCGTCGTGGATACGAGCTCGACGCAACTCGGCGCGGTGGTCAACGAACGGGCTTCGACGCAATTGCCATTGAACCAGCGCGACGTCTATCAGTTGCTGCAATTGCAGCCGGGAGTGCAGTCGCAGCTAGGCAACGATCTCTTTTACGGCTCGGACAAACCCGGAGTCGTCACGGTGAACGGCGGCCGCGGACGCGCCAACAATTATTCCGTGAATGGTGGGGACGGCAACGACCTCTTCGCCAACCTGCCGGCCATCCAGCCTTCACCGGACAGCATCGAGGAGTTCCGCGTCATCAGCAATACCTTTGATGCGGAATATGGCCGGAACTCTGGCGCCGTCGTCAACGTGGTGACCAAATCCGGGACGAACAGCATCCACGGCAGTTTTTATGAGTTTTTCCGCAACGACGTGCTGAACGCACATCCCTTCACTTTCTTTGCGGCACCGAAACCGGACTTCAAACAAAATCAGTTTGGCGGCACCATTGGCGGACCGATCAAGAAAGATAAGACATTCTTTTTCGGCTCATATGAAGGCCGCCGGATTACGCAAGGAATCGTCTCCCAGCCCATCAATGTGCCGACAGGAGCCGAACTCAATAACGGAGATTTTTCCGCCGGCCCGACATTTTCGGGATCGCTCACCGACGCGACGGTGGCAAATATCCTGCAAAACCGCTGCGGCGCCAACGCGCCCTCCTCGGTGCCTCTCAACCAAAGACTGTCTGCCACAGCGCAAACTGCCGTCGCAGGCGTGTCTGCCGGCGGTTTGCCAGTGCCGTACACTTCCATTTTTCCCGGCAACCAGATTCCCACGGGTTGCTTTGATCCGGTGGCTCTGAGCTTGCTGCAGTACGTTCCCGGATCAGGCGGGAGCGGTGGAGTGCAAGTTACGCCGAATGAGACGGATAGCGGCGACCAGTTCCAGATTCGAGTCGACCAAAATTGGTCGAACAATCAGAAAACAGCGGTCTACTATTATTTCGATGACGACGACACGGTGGACCCTTTCGCCAAGTTCCAGGCATCCGGCGCGACCACCGGCAATTTCCCCGGACAATACTCAACGCGCACGCAGCAGCTGAACATCACGCACACTTCAACGATCGGTTCTACGGCGGTGAACGAATTCCGCTTCAGCTATTTCCGGGAGGGACAGCTGATGTTTGACGCGCCGACGCGCACGAATGCCATTCAGGCTTCCTGCGGCACCGGAGCTGCTGCCGCTTTCTGCTTCACGGGCACCTCCGATACGGCGCTGACCGATGACAGCGGGAATTTGCTCGGTACCAACACCGACTACGGCCTTCATTCCGGTCTCGGCCCGAGCAAAGAGGGAGTTCCGTTCATCAGCGTGGGCGGGGGCTTTTCCATCGGCAACAATTACAACGGGCAGTTGCCGCAGACCGGCAACACCTACCAGTTCAGTGACAACTACAGCAAGATCATCGGCAAGCACAGCCTGAAGTTCGGCGCCGACGTGCGCTACCAGATGTTCAATCAGTTGCTCTATTTCGACGTCAACGGTGACTTAACGTTCCTGTCGTCCAACTCATCGCCGACCGGAGACGACCTTGGCTACTCCGATGCCTATCCCGACTATCTCCTCGGACTGGGGAACAGCTTTTTCCAGGGTTCGGCGCAACATGAACTCGTGCGCAGCACTTCCATCTACCTCTACGCGCAGGATAGCTGGAAGCTCAAATCCAACGTGACCCTGAACTATGGCCTGCGCTGGGAAATGAACACGCCGCTCACGGACATCGGTCAGAAGGTGCAGACTTTCCGCCCAGGCCAGGTGTCGACGATCTACCCCTGTACGCTTCCGACAACGAGCCCGCTCTACGTTGCCGGCAGCGTCACAAACTGCGATGAAGCCGGAGTCACGCCAGTGGGCCTGGTTTTTCCAGGTGACAAAGGTGTGCCAGAAGCCTTGACCAACACTTACTACAAGGGCTTTGCCCCCCGCCTTGGCCTCAACTGGAGCCCAGGCTGGAAAGATGGTCGGCTCAGCAAGCTGACTGGCGGTCCCTCGAAGACCAGCGTCAGCATGGGTTACGGAATTTTCTACAACCCCATCGAACAGCTCGTCCTCGAACAGTTCAGCGCAGAGCCTCCCTTCGGCGGAAGCAACTTCATCACGGCGCCGCTTTTGCAAACTCCCTACGTCAGCCAGAGCGGCAGCACGTTTCCGAATCCGTTCAATGGCATCCTGGATCCGCCGCGGGGTTCGTCGATCGATTGGGAGCAATTCCGCCCCATGACGTTCTTCGGAGAATTTCCTTCCAATCTCCGTTTGCAGTATACGGACCAGTACAATCTTACGATCAAGCGGCAGCTCCCGGGAGAGGTCCTTTTTCAAATCGGGTATGTGGGATCGCAGGGCCACCGACTCCTCGCGAGCTATGAAGTCAATCCAGGAGATCCAGCGACTTGCAACGTTCTGGCAGCCATCTCAGCGGCAACTCCCGGCGGCGGCGGCGTATTGAGTGGACCGGGGGGAAGTCCAACGACATGTGGTCCCTTTGGAGAGGACAGCGCATACTTCATTCCGAATGGAACAGTCATTCCTGCCGGTGGCCTGCCGCTGCCGTACAACGCGGGAGCCGGCGGTTTGACCGTCCCGGCGGGACCGGTTAACGCCCCAGGCGGTGGCATCAACCTCGTAGGAATTCGTACGTACTCTTCGCCGCTGTGCCAGCCGCTGACGGGTACTGGATGCCCCGCGGACGGGACACCGGTTTTTTCCGGGATCTTCAGCGAGAACACCGTCGCGAAGTCGAACTACAATTCCCTGCAAGTTTTGGTGCAGAAGAATTTCTCCCACGGCCTGCAATTCCAGGCTTCCTACACTTTCAGCAAGACGATGGACAACGCCTCGAGCTTTGAGAGCGCGCTCAACCCGCTCAACTTCGATGCAACCTACGGGCTCTCGGCCTACGATGCGAAAAACCGCCTTGTTTTCAATTACGTTTGGGATCTGCCCGTTCCGAAGTATGAAGGATTCAAAGGCAAGATGCTCGATGGCTGGGAGGCGTCCGGAATCGTAAGTTTCCAGAGCGGTTTCCCAATTCGAATCACTTCTTCGGATGACGTGGAGGAATTGGATTCCACCGATCTATTCGAATTTGCGGGTGAGCCAAATCTCACCGCTCCGTTCCACACGCAAAACATTCGGCTGAATAACGGCTTCGTGTTTAATCCGGATCTCTTTACGAATTCCACTGTTCTACCCGGCACGATCGGAAACGCTCCGCGATCGATCTGCTGCGGGCCGGGTATCAACAACTGGGACATGAGCTTCATGAAAGAAACAAACTTTGGCGAAAGGCTCCAGATGGAATTCCGGAGCGACATCTTTAACATCTGGAATCACGCGCAGTTCTATAGCGTGGATGGAAACGTGTCAGACCAGGGCAGCACGTTTGGCCAGGTGCTGCACGTTCACGATCCCCGGCTCATCCAGTTCTCACTAAAGTTCCGTTTTTGAGACAATAAAGGAGAGCAGAAACGGTTCAAGAGGCGCCCCGGTTTAGTCGGGGTGCCTTCGCACGTTCGAAGTAAGAGAGGAGCTGCTAACTCTCGAAGGTTTTATCAGCACAAACTGACCGCAGGGAACAGACCTGCTAGCGTTGGCCGCTTCGCGGCCACACCGGATATGGAATAAGGAAATGCACGACGCACTACAAATGGAAATCGCCTCTTACGAAAAGCGCACCCCAAAATCTGCGGATGCGTACAAGCGCGCTTTGCAGCGCATCCCGCTTGGTGTTGCCAGCAACTACCGCCATTACGAGCCCTACCCGCTTTTCGTGCAAGACGGAAAAGGCAGCAAAATCCACGATATCGATGGAAACGAATACATCGATCACAATCTGTGCTTCGGCGCGCTCATGGCCGGGCACTGCCATCCTGCGGTGGTGAAAGCCGTCGAGCAAAAGCTGCATGAGGGAACGACCTTCGGCATGCCGCACGACATGGAATGGGAGCTTGCCGAAGAAATCTGCAAGCGCTATCCCGTCGAGATGGTGCGGTTCGGATCGAGCGGTACGGAAGCCACCATGCACGCTTGCCGCATTGCGCGCGCTGCAACGGGCCGCGGCAAAATTCTAAAGTTCGAAGGTGCATATCACGGCCTGCATGACACCGCGCTCGTCAGCGTCAAGCCCAAAGCAGAAGACTATGGCGATCCCGACGCGCCGAATTCCGTCCCCGGCGGAGGCGGCGTACCCAAGGCATCCCTCGCCAATGTGGTCGTCGCGGCTTTTAATAATCTGCCGAGCGTCGAACGCCGATTCCGCGAGAATCCCGGGCAGATCGCCGCGATCATCCTCGAGCCTATTTTGATGAACGTCGGGCTGTGCATGCCCCAGCCTGGTTTTCTTCAAGGGTTGCGCGATATTGCCACTAAAAACGGTGCGCTGCTCATCTACGACGAGGTGAAAACCGGAGCGAAACTTGCCTGGGGCGGCGCAAGCGAATACTTCGGCGTCAAGCCGGACATGATTTGCCTTGCGAAATCCATCGGAGGCGGACTGCCGCTGGCTGCGTTTGGCGCAAGCCGCCCGGTGATGGATCTGATTGCTCAGCACAAAGTTTTTCACGGCGGCACGTACAACACGAATCGTGTGGCTATGGCCGCCGGCCTCGCCACGTTTCGCGACGTTCTTTCGCGGGAAAACTACGCGCACGTCGATAAACTGGGCAAGAAGCTCACCGAAGGCTATCGAGCCATTGTGAAGAAGACCGCTCTGCAAGCCTACGTGATAAGCGCAGGCGTGAACGGCGCGCTGATGCTTTACCCGCAGGAAATTCGCAATTATCGCGACTGGACCCATATCGACGTCGATCTTTGGCGCCACTACTGGTTCGCGATGGTCAACCGCGGCGTTCTGCCGCAGCCCTATTGGTGGGACGAGCAGTGGACCATCTCCGTCCAGCACACTGAAGCCGACATCGATGAGCATCTCGCTGTGTTCGACGAAGTTGCTCCCGCTCTCGCAAAAGCACAACTCGAACGCGGCGCGCAGTTCGTCGGTGCCGCAGGCCACTGATTCTAGGAGACCGTTCCGTTGCAGAACGAGGCCGCCATTGCTTCCGTCGCGCCTGTAGCTCAAGACACGCCTCATCTTCGGCGCGTGCTGGGACGCATGGACCTCGTTCTGCTCTTCGTTGTCGCCGTCTTCAACCTCAATGTCGTTCCGTCGATTGCTGCGAACGGCGGCGTTACCGTCTGGCTTTGGATTATTTCGCTCCTATTGTTTTTCTGGCCCCAGGGCATCGCGGTCATCGAACTGGCCCACCGCTATCCCGGCGAAGGCGGGGTTTACCTTTGGGCGAAAGAAGTCTTCGGAGACTTCCACGGTTTTCTCTCCGGCTGGTGCTACTGGACCAACAACATGATGTACGTGCCCACGGTAATGCTGTATTTCGTCGGCGTCTCCGTTTTTGCGCTCGGCTCCGGCCACGAAGCGCTGGGGGACAACAAAACATTTGCGCTAACCGCCTCGCTCGTGCTGCTGATTGTTCTCGTGGTGCTCAATATTGTCGGTCTCGGCGTGGGGAAATGGATTAACAACCTCGGCGCGATTGGCACCGGAATTGCCGCCGCCGTGCTGATTGGCCTGGGCATCGTCGTGTGTTTGCGTTTCGGTACCAGCGTTACCTGGGCTGACTTTCGAATCCCGCCCAATCCAAAATTCGTCCTCAATTCCTTCGGCGTGATTTGCTTTGGATTAGTAGGGCTCGAGCTCGCATCCGTCATGGGTGATGAAATAGAAAATCCGCAAAAGACCTTGCCCGGCGCCGTCGCGTGGGGCGGAATACTGTCCGGCTTGCTCTATATTGGCGCGACGCTGACGCTGCTCATTGCGATTAACAAAGGCGACATCAACGTGCTGCAAGGTATCGTTCAAGCAGTCGGTCACATGGCAGGCCGTGTTGGAGTCGTTTGGATCGTCGCGCCCTTTGCGTTTTTGCTGAGCTTGTCTATCGCCGGAATTGCGTCCGCGTGGCTCGGCGGCTCCGCGCGCATCCCATTCGTAGCGGGACTCGATTCCTATATGCCCGGATGGCTGGGTAAGGTGCATCCACGTTACCGCACGCCCTACGCCGCGCTCATCGTTCACGCGGCGGTATCTATGGTCCTCGTGGTGCTGAACTTTAGCGGCTGGTGGCTCTGGAATAAGCTGATCGGGTTGTCGTTCGTGGCCTACATCCTGCGGTCGTTCGGCTTTGTGGTGGCAAATCTTACGGCCAGCGAAACTGGTGTGCAGGAAACCTTCCAGAAGCTTCTCTCGCTCGCCGTCGTGCTTCAGCTGATTCCTTTTCTTTATATGTTCGGCGCGCTGCTCAAAATTGCGTGCAGCCATTCTTTCGCGAAAAGTGTCTATACCAAGACAACATTGATTCTTTCCGGCGCCAGCGGGCTTGTCACCACAATTTTGGGAATCGCTTTAGCATTCTTTCCAGCTCAGCAGGTCACTTCTCTCTTTTCGTACGAAGTCTGGATGTTTGGAGGCACCCTGTTTTTTATCGGGCTTGCCGCGTTTTTCTTTTTTATTTATGGGCGGCGCAAGACCGCGAGAAAACTCGCGGAAGCCGTGTCCGTTGTCTAAACACGCTACGCCTTAGTCGTAGTAGTGCTCAGTGGGTAGTGATTTTGGGAGGCTGTGATGTCTAGCAGTGCGACAGCAGGCGTTCGAACGTACAAGAATTACGTCAATGGCGAATGGATTGGCAGCGTCTCGGGGGAGACATTCCCCGTTTACGATCCTTCCAACGAAGAAGTCATTGCGCACGTCGCCGCAGCCGGCGCGGCCGACGTCGATCGCGCAGTAAAAGCCGCGCGCGCCGCCTTCGATAACGGGCCGTGGACCACGACCACCGCGCAAGACCGTGGCCGCATTCTCTTCAAGCTCGCCGAGGAAATTCGCCGGAACAGCGCTCAGCTTGCAGAAATCGAGTGTCGCAACACCGGCAAGCCCATCGTTGAAGCGGAATACGACATCGCCGACGTCGCCACCTGTTTCGAATACTACGGCGGCCTCGCCAACAAAGTTCTCGGCAGCGTAAATCCCGTTCCCGCCAACGCGCTCAGCTTCACGCTGCGCGAGCCTGTCGGCGTCGCCGGACAAATTATTCCCTGGAACTACCCGCTGCTTATGGCCGCATGGAAACTCGCGCCCGCGCTCGCTGCCGGCTGCACTTGTATTCTGAAGCCTGCCGAGCAAACGCCGCTCACCGCGCTCGAATTCGCGAACTATCTTACCGAAGTTGGATTACCGCCCGGCGTGGTGAACATCATCAATGGCCTCGGCGAAACGGCAGGCGCCGCCCTCGTAGCGCATCCCGGCGTGGATAAAATTGCCTTCACCGGCAGCGCCGCCGTCGGCAAAATCATAGTCAAAAGCGCCGCGGACACGCTTAAGCGTGTCACGCTCGAACTCGGCGGCAAATCTCCCAACATTTTCTTCACCGACGCTGATTGGGAAGCGTCCATCGACGGCGCGCTCTTCGGCGTGTTTATAAATCAGGGCGAAGTATGTTCCGCCGGAAGCCGCATCCTCGTCGAAAAAACAATCTACTCCAAATTTGTCGAAGCCATGACCGAGAAAGCCAAGCGCATCAAGCTAGGCCCTCCGGGCGAACGGGAAACGAAAATGGGACCGCTCGTCAGCAAAGAACAATATGATCGCGTCAGCTCGTACTTGGAAATAGGCAAGAAAGAAGCGAAGGTCGCCATCGGCGGGGGGCGCCCGAAGCAGTTCGGCAAGGGCTATTACATCGAGCCCACGATTTTCTACGACATGGATAACTCCGCGCGCATCGCCCGCGAAGAAATCTTTGGTCCGGTCGCGTCTGTGATTCCCTTCGACGGCGAAGCCGACGCGATTCGCATCGCCAACGACACGCCATACGGACTTGCAGCCGCCGTCTGGACGCGCGACATCTATAAAGCCTTTCGCGTCGTAAAATCGCTCCGCGCCGGCATCGTCTGGGTCAATCACATGCAGCCGACCTACGTCGAAGCCCCTTGGGGCGGCTACAAACAATCCGGCTTCGGCCGCGAACTCGGTCCCTGGGGCCTCGAAGAATATCTCGAAACGAAACAGGTCTTCGTCAATCTCGACGAAACACCCATAGGCTGGTATTAGCATTCGGCACGCTGGCTGTCATGTGGCCAGCGGCCAGAGAAAAAAGGACGAGAAAATGTCTACGATTCAGATTCGAACGGAAATTCCCGGACCGCGTTCGCGTGCGCTCATGGCGCGTCGTGAAGCCGCGATCCCCCGCGGACCCGCCAACGCCACACCGATTTTCGCGGCACGCGCCGATGGCGCAACGATCGAAGATGTTGACAGTAATCGTTACATCGATTTCGCTGGCGGCATCGGCTGCCTCAATATCGGCCATCGCTCCCCGCGTGTCACCTCCGCGATCCAGGCACAGCTCGAAAAGTATCTGCACCTCTGCTTCGCTGTTACGCCGTATGAAGGCTACGTTGCCGTAGCGGAAAAGCTCAACTCGCTGGCGCCCGGCAATTTCGCGAAGAAAACCATTCTTCTTAATTCCGGCGCCGAAGCCATCGAAAACTCCATCAAGATTGCTCGCGCCTACACCAAGCGTCCCGCGGTGATTTGCTTCGAGGACGCGTTCCACGGCCGCACGCTGCTCACCATGTCGTTGACCAGCAAAACGCATCCTTATAAAGCGGGCTTTCAGCCGTTCGCCAGCGATATCTACCGCATTCCCTTTGCCTATCCATATCGCAATGCTCCCGGGACGACGTCCCCTGAATTCGCGCATCATCTCGAAGACGCGTTCAAGCGCTCCGTTGCGCCTGAATCCGTCGCTGCCCTGATCGTCGAACCCGTTCTCGGCGAAGGCGGCTTCGTTATTCCGCCTCACGATTACTTCAAGCTTCTCCAAAATATTTGCCGCAAGCACGGCATTCTCTTCATTGCCGACGAAATCCAGTCCGGCTTCGCGCGCACCGGCAAATGGTTTGCTTCCGAGCATTTCGGTATCGAACCTGATCTCATCACGACGGCGAAATCGCTCGGCGGCGGAATGCCCATAGCCGCCGTCACCGGCCGTGCTGAAGTTATGGACGCGCCAGGGCCCGGCTCTCTCGGCGGCACCTACTGCGGCCACCCTGCTTCTTGCGCCGCCGCGCTTGCCGCTATCGAAACCATCGAAAAAGATGGCCTCCTTGCGCGCTCGACCGCCATCGGAGAACATTTCGAGAAACGCGCCCGCGGCTGGCAGAAAAAATGGTCCTTGATTGGCGAGGTTCGCGGCCTTGGCGCCATGTGCGCCATAGAACTCGTGCGTAACGCCAAAACTCGTGAACCCGCCGACACCGAAACAAAGGAGATCGCCAAATATTGCTACGAGCACGGCCTCATCATGATCACGGCAGGCACGTTCAACAATGTCATTCGCATTCTGGTTCCGCTCGTTGTTACCGACGAGCAGTTCAACGAAGGCCTCGACGTGCTCGAAACCGCCCTGGCAGGCGTCGCGGAACGCAAGCAAGCCGCGCTGTCTCACGCCTAATTGCATGATAGTTTATCGAGAAGCTCCAAACTACCGCCTTTCGCATCTAACTTAGGGAGATCCCCAGGAGCGTTCGATGCACGACGCGATGACAAAATCCGCGAGCGCTGCCGCTGAATTAAAAGACGCGCGCCTTTTCCGCGAAGCCTGCTACGTCGATGGACAATGGATTCAAGCCGGCTCGGGCCAAACGATCAACGTGGACAATCCCGCCACGCGAGAAGTCATCGGCAGAGTACCGACACTGAGCGGCGCTGAAACACGCCGCGCCATCGAAGCCGCCAACAACGCTTTTCCCGCGTGGAGCAAAAAAACGGCAAAAGAGCGCGCTGCGATTCTTCGCCGCTGGTTCGACCTGATGATTGCCAACCAGGAAGATCTCGCGCGGCTGATGACTCTCGAGCAAGGTAAGCCGCTCTCCGAATCGCGCGGAGAAGTCGCCTATGCTGCCGCGTTTCTCGAATGGTTCGGCGAAGAAGCCAAACGCGTGTACGGCGATACAATCCCCCAGCATCAGGCCGACAAACGAATCGTCGTCATCAAGCAGCCTATCGGCGTCGTCGCCTGCATCACTCCGTGGAATTTTCCGCTGGCCATGATTACGCGCAAAGCAGCGCCCGCCATCGGTTCTGGCTGTACCGTGGTCGTGAAGCCCGCCGAACAAACTCCGTTTTCCGCTCTCGCTCTCGCCGAGCTTGCCGAGCGCGCCGGCGTTCCAAAGGGTGTCTTCAATATTGTCACGGGCTCGCCCACGGAGATCGGAGCCGAACTCACTTCGAATCCTATTGTTCGAAAGCTCTCCTTCACCGGCTCCACGGAAGTCGGCAAAATCCTGATGGCCCAGTGCGCTGGCACAATCAAAAAGCTCTCTCTCGAGCTTGGCGGCAACGCGCCGTTCATCGTTTTTGAAGATGCGGATTTGGACGCCGCCGTGGAAGGTGCGATCGCTTCCAAGTATCGCAATACGGGGCAAACGTGCGTCTGCGCGAACCGCTTGCTGGTGCAAGATGCCGTCTATGATGCTTTCGCTGGAAAGCTAGCCGACGCCGTAAAGAAACTGAAGCCAGCCCCGGGATTGGAGGCAGGCTCAACGCAAGGTCCTCTCATTGACGACACCGCCGTCGAAAAAGTGGAAAGCCACATCCGCGACGCCCAATCAAAAGGCGCAAAAATTCTCGTTGGTGGAAAGCGTCACACTCTCGGCGGGCGTTTCTTCGAACCAACCATCCTTACCGGCGTCACAACCCAAATGCTCGTCTCCCGCGAAGAAACCTTCGGACCCGTCGCGCCGCTGTTCCGTTTCAAGACCGAAGCTGAGGCTATCGCCATCGCGAACGACACGGAATTTGGTCTGGCGGCTTATTTCTACGGCCGCGACATCGCTCGCGTCTGGCGCGTTGCCGAAGCCCTCGAGTACGGCATTGTCGGCATCAACACCGGAATTATTTCCACCGAAGTCGCACCTTTCGGCGGCGTAAAAGAATCCGGCCTAGGCCGCGAAGGCTCCAAGTACGGCATGGACGAATACGTCGAAATCAAATATCTCTGCTTCGGCGGCATCACTGCCTAGCGCGGCCCGGTACCCACCCAGCTAAACCTTCGTCCGATGTAGGTCCTAGCCTAAATCGGATTGATGTCCTGGTTCTTCTCCAGTCGCGCGATCAGTCCCTGGATTTGCGTCTTCGTTGCCTCTGGCGCTCCCGCAAGCGCGAGCTTCATCTCTTTCAGCGCGGTTGGAAAGTCACCCTTCGCCGAAGCCATCCGGGCCAGCTCCCCGTGCGTATACCATTCGTTAGGCCGCTTCTCTATGTTTATTTTAAAGACGGCGAACCCTTCCTCTTGCTTCTTCTGAATCTGGAGACCGCGCCCATATACATGGAGCTGCACCCCGGTTGCTTTATCAAATGCTTTCGCTTGAATCGCGTCCGCTTCCTGCTTCTTTCCCATCGCCGCCAGAATCTGCGATTTCGTCAGCAGGTTCTCGAATCTCTCCTCGTTTTGGATGGAGGTGTCTTCCCATTTCAACGCCTGCTCGAGGCTGCAATTGCCATCCAGGCACCACATCGCCGCCTCGTCATAACCCGCCCACGTAAATCCTCCGGTGTTTCGCAGCTGGTTGCGAATACTGCGCTCGGTAATCGCTTTTACATCAACGGAAATGTGAAACGGAACCGCCACCTTATCCCAGCGCAGCGTTGCCGCCGCCGACTCCGGCTTGATATCGTCGAACGTATAGGTCAGCGCGTCGCGAAACTCCGCCGCCTGCGGCCTCACGTCCACGCGCAAAGCATCTTCTTTTTCGTCGTAGCTGAAGCTACCCCACGACGTCGAATTTTTTGAAAAGATAATCGTCCATTGGTCGGCGTTCGGAATTGCGTGCAACCCATACGTGCCTGCCGCAATCGGTTTCCCTTCCACGGAAACATCATCCGCGAACGTAATCGTCGTATTTTCGTTCGCCCCAGCGCGCCACACCTTGCCGTACGGAATGACCTTGCCCCACAGCTCGCGTCCGCCCACCAGCGGCTCGTGATAGATGATCGTAATGTCCGTCAACCCAATCCGCTGGATCACCACGGCGCGCTGGCTCACCGTCGGCAAATTCAACTCAGTCGCCTGAGCGCCATTTTTAAACTGTGCGTCCGCCCGGCCCGCAAGGCAGCCGATTCCAATCGTTAAGCCCAGAATGATTCTGAAAACATTGCGCATGAACACACCTCTCCCTCGTTCCTAAACAAGAAAAATGGACTGGACGCAAAGCTCCTCCGCCCGCTTCGCATCCTAGTTGGCATAGACGTTGTAAGCCCTAATGCGTGAGCAAGCTTGGCGGAACTTGCGATTTCCTAAGGCTTGGTTGGTTCGGTGGATGGCTGCGGCGCTGGCGGCGTTGGTTTGTAAACCGTCGCGGGCCTCGCCGGCTGGTACGTCACTTTGACTTCCTTTTTCTTCGGCTTCTTTTTCTCTCTGCTTCTCACGTCTCGATTGCCCATCGCCATTCCCTCTCTGTTTAAAGATTTAGCCGCGCGCACTAGTTTACCTGACTTCAGCTCAGCCGGTTGGGCGTGAATCGCGCCGTCATCTCCATCACTCGGCGGTAATAATCCCGCTGCTTTAACCGCGCCCCCGCCGCTTCATCGATCACAAACGTTACGTCCGGATGGAGTTGCAAACACGAAGCCGTCACCGACGCCGTAATCGGCCCTTCGATCGCCTCCGCCACGGTCTCCGCCTTTGCCTCGCCGGTTGCCAGTAGCAAGATTTTCTTCGCTTCGAGAATCGTCCCGATCCCCATCGTGATCGCGCACTGCGGCATCTCTTCTCCTGCGCCAAAAAACTTCCGATTATCCTCTATCGTCTCGTTTGTCAAAACTTTCAGCCGCGTCCTCGACCCAAAACTCGAAGTCGGCTCGTTGAATCCAATATGCCCGTTCCGCCCGATCCCCAAAATCTGCAAATCAATCCCGCCTGCTTCCTGAATCGCGTGCTCATACGCCGCGCAATATTCCTCATAATCGCCACCGATTGTTCCATCGGGAATATGAATATTCGGCTCCGCCGCATTCACATGCGCAAAAAATTTCTCCCGCATAAAACAATGAAAACTTTGCGGATGCTCCGCCCCTAAGCCCAAATACTCGTCTAGGTTAAACGTCACCACCTTCGAGAAATCCAGCCCTTGCTCACGGTGCAGCCGCACCAACTCTTTGTACATCCCAAGAGTGGTGCTCCCGGTGGCCAGGCCCAGTGTCGCGTCCGGTTTACTCTTTACCGCGCCCGCGACAATCCGTGCCGCCTCGCGGCTTAACTCCTCATAGCTTGAATTCAGCAGTACCAGCATTTCTCCGTCATCTCCCGCGCTTTCCGCAATCTCACATCAAAATGAAAAAACGGCACAGCATCGCCGGCAGCAGCCTTTCCCACGTACGATCGGCGTCGACAGGACGGCCCCTCGACACTATGCCAGTCGGTGCTATATATACCAAACCTCTGCATCTCCCAAATCGTCCCCGAAAATCCTAGAATTCCTCCACTTTCGGAGTAGAATGTCGAATCCAATTTTGTTTGCCTTCCAAGAGCTATATAGCAGTATACTAAGCCGCTCAACGCACCACCAGTTCGCGCATTTCGCGGAGCAAAACGACTAATGGTCCTCACCGCCACCGATTGGATCGTCATCGCCGCCTACCTGCTCCTCAATCTTCTCATCAGTCTTTACTACCGCCGCCGCTCCTCCGGCAGCACCGAGGAGTTTTTCGTCTCCGGCCGTAACGTTTCCTGGTGGCTCGCCGGCACCTCCATGGTCGCCACCACTTTTGCCGCCGACACGCCGCTCCTCGTCACCGGCCTCGTCGCGCGTAACGGCATCTCTGGCAACTGGCTCTGGTGGTCGCAATGCCTCTGCGGCATGATGACCGTCTTCTTTTTCGCTCGTTACTGGCGCCGCTCCGAAATTCTCACAGACGTTGAATTCGTCGAGCTCCGCTACCAGGGTAAACCCGCCGCGTTCCTTCGCGGCTTCCGCGCTATATATCTCGGCGCGCTGATGAACTGCCTCATCCTCGGCTGGGTCATCAAAGCCATGATCAGCATCACTACCGTCCTCCTCGGCGACGCCATCGCCCAAGGCCGCGTCCTCAACATCGCCCTTGCCGGCCACAACCTCACTACCTACACCCTCGGCACTCCCGAACACACCGCTCTCCTCATCTGCGTCCTTCTCCTCGTCCCTTTCACCGGTATTTACACTTTCATCGGTGGCCTCTGGGGCGTGCTCGTCACCGACCTCTTCCAGTTCGCCCTGAAAATGACCATGATCATCGTCCTGGCCTGGATCGCCGTCGCCAAAATCGGCGGCATGGCCCTCCTCAAAATCCAGCTCTCTCATGTCGACGCCGTCGCTCGCCAATCGGGCGAAACGACGGGCTCAATCCTCTCCTTCTTCCCCTCTTTCCATCTCGGCTGGACCACCGACGCCCTCTGGACCCTGCCAGTAATCACTTTCGCGCTCTATCTCGCGGTCCAATGGTGGGCTAGTTGGTACCCCGGCGCCGAACCCGGCGGCGGCGGCTATGTCGCCCAGCGCATGTTCAGCGCCAAGGACGAAAAAAATTCCCTCGGCGCCACGCTCTGGTTCAACATCGCCCATTACGCCATGCGCTCCTGGCCTTGGATCGTCACCGGTCTCGTCGCCGTCGCCGTTTATTCCCCTCACGGCGGCCTTCACCCCAGCGCCGAGTTCGCCGCCGAGCCCGAAAAGGGTTACGTCATGGTCCTGCGCGATTTTCTCCCGCCCGCTCTTCGCGGCCTGATGATTGCCGCCTTCCTCGCCGCCTTCATGTCCACCGTCGGCACGCAGCTCAACTGGGGCACATCCTATCTCATCAACGATTTCTACCGCCGCTTCCTCGTTCGCAAAGCCAGCGACAAACACTACGTCTTCGTCAGCAAAGTCATCATCGTCCTGCTCGTCATCCTCAGCGGTTACGCTGCCGCCAACATCACCAGCATCCAATCTGCCTGGCAACTTCTGCTCGGCATGGGCGCCGGCACCGGCTCCGTCCTCCTCCTCCGCTGGTATTGGTGGCGAATCAACGCGTGGAGCGAAATCTCCTCGATGATCGCCGCCTTCGTCGTGTCGATGTCGCTCACACGCGTCCAATTCGCCGGCAACAGCTCGGTTGTCTTCGCCAAAACCGCCCTAATCACCACGGCTGCCACCACGGTAGTCTGGCTAATCACAACGCTAATCACCAAGCCCGAACCCGAAGCCAAGCTCCTCCAGTTCTATCGCCGCGTCCGCCCCACCATCCACGGCTGGAAACACATCGCCGCCTTGGCCCCCGACGTCACCCCCGTCCGCGACCTCGCCGCCAGCACCTACGACTGGATTGCTGGCTGCCTCCTCGTCTACTGCGCCATGTTCTCCATCGGCGAGCTAGTCCTCCACGAATGGTTGATGGGCACCATTCTTCTCATCATCGCCGCCCTCTCTGGCTACTTCATCTTCTGGAGCCTAAGCCGCCGCGGCTGGCAAACCCTCTCCGGCGCGTAACCTCCGCGTCCCCACAAATGTCATCCTGAGCGCTGCGAAGGATCCCGGCTTACTCTCAACCTCCGCTCCGTTCCGATCCTTCCCATAAAATTGTCATTCCGAGCGAAGCGAAGAATCCGCTTTTCGCTAGTCCGCGCTCTCTGTGTAAATGTTTTCCCTACCGGATTTACCCGAGACAATTTACCTTCCCGCAATGTCAAACTTTTACGCTACAGTTCCAACTCTCAAGGAGCACCCATGTCCGCCAACGCCACATCCACACAAAATCCTCGCGCAAACTCCACCACCCTCGGCGCACTCTGGATCGTCTACGCCATCCTCCGCATCGTAGCCGTAATCCTCCTCGTCCTCTATGCTGGCACAGCCACGGTAATGTTCGGCGCGCTCCTCACGCGCGTCGTCGATTATGCGACCCTCATGGCCATCTTTCACATTCTCTATACCGCCGCCATCATCGTAACGGGCCTCTCCGGCCTCTTCGGTCTATTCGCCGGCTTAGCCCTTCTCGCTGGTAAATCTGCTCGCACCCTCTCTCTACTCGCCGCCTTCTTCTCCCTCTCCGACCTACCCCTTGGCACAACTCTCGGCATCTACACGCTGATCGTTTTCCTGCTTTGACGCACAGCTTCTGGCGTGGGGACGGACCCACGTCGCCTCGTTGTGATTCGCCGCGCAAATCAAGCCGTTGGGACATAGCTCCACGCCGAATAGGATTCCAACATCAGCAATCCCTGCTGCCTTCTTCTTTTTTTTGGGGATTTTGACTCTCGACGGAGGTAACCCTAGAACAGGAAACCCGCAAGCTGCTCCGCCATTTTCCGAGCTTTCTCTCGAAGGACGCTTCGGTCTGCTGACCCGGCGTTCGAACTCACCCGTACCGTGAAGACGTGGTCGCGCACTCGTCCTACCACCTGTTCGGAAACCCATTTCTTCTTTTTCTTGTCCTCGTAGCTGCATATCGTCGCTTCATTCCCGATGGCTCGGAGCGGCACGCCATCCGCCCCGCACCTCTGTGCGTATGTCGCATATGCGCCAGGCGCTCCGCCCAGCGTTTCCACTTCGATTCGCAACTCGATGCCAGTCGGTCCGCTTTGATGCAGGAATATGCAGGTCGCAACGTCCGTGTCCTTGCTCACTTCAGGGTGAGTTACAGTTGCGGTGACCGCCCCGTCGAGCGCTCCGGATGCGGTCGCCTCGTTGATCCAGGGACAGCTGTCTTTCGCCTCGCTGCTGCTAGGTATGCACAAGGCGATGAGCATGCCAAGCAGCAGGCACACAATTCGCGCGCGAAACAAAACACCAAAAATGCGTCCAAAATCCCGCTGCAAGTTGTCCTCCGAGGCCTTCTCCACTGTTGAAGTCGCGACGCCGCGAAACTGCCAATACCGAACTCACGTTTCGCTGTTCGATCTGGCCGCCAAGACTACTTTCGGGGAGAACCCCCGTCACCGTTTCCGCCGGCCTTTGGGACACGCGGCTTCTCGACTCCGGCTTCCTGCTCCAAATCCGCATGCACGTGCCACGGCACGCTTTCCGTCGAGATTTCCGGATGCTTCAGCAGAAAGTCCAGCGAGTACGTGGGCGCCCCAGGATCAGCTTTCTTGTTCGCAAAAAAAGCTGCTTGTGCCGCCGCTTTTTCTTCCATCCCCATTCGGCCGTATAAAATCGCAAGGTTGTAATGCGCGGCAACATCGTCCGGATCGATGGCTTGCAAAGCCTCGAACTGCTCCATGGCTTCTTCCTGTTTGCCTTGCCGGTAGAACGATTTTCCCAGTTCGCGTCGCGCGTCCCGCGACAGCGGATACTGCGCCACCACTTTCCGCAAGTCCGCCTCTTCCAGATCAGGATTGCCGGCTCGGCGTTCTACCAATGCCATGTAGTAAAGCGCCCGCGCATTATCCGTGCTGAGCGCTAGCGCCATCTTGAGATTCGCGCGAGCTGAACCGTACTTTTCCCATTCAATGTTGGTCAGCCCGATATTTATGTAACCATCGGCGTAATCAGGCCGCAGCTTCACCACTTCCGAGAAGGCACGGATGGCCTCCGCATATTGAAATTGATCCAGCGACGCGATTCCGTAATTGTTCCAGCGCATCCAGTCTGGATTGTCCTGCGGATCCGCCTCCGCCGCCGGGTTGTCGCCAATATTCAGCGTCCGCGTCCGGGATGCAATCTCGATCACAGGATACGCGGGATGATCCGTCCCAAAAATATTGTTCAAGTAGCTTTGCCGCAGGTGCCGGTAGTTGACCCGCGCCACCACCTTCAACGGTCCTTTGGCATCCGCCGGAATTCGGAATTCATAGCGAACCATCCCCGAACGCCCCGCTTGGATGGTGTTGTCGTAAGCCACCGAGTGGATCGTAAAAACTTTGTGATTGTCGACGAACTCGCCCTTCTCCGTCACCGGCCGGTTCGTGAAGCTGTGCGCCCTCGTGTCGAGCATCCCGTTCGGCTGCAGAAATCCGCTGTGGTAAATTTCGTTTCCGTCGCCGTCATTCACCGCAAATTCCACCCACGCCTCATAAAGATCGCGCACTTCGGGAATCAGCGAGTGGCCGATATTCTTATTCTGGATCACCACCATGGCCTGCACCTTGTCGTTCGGCTGGAGGTTGAAAGCCTGTGACCCGAGCGGCGCTACCATTCCCTCTTCATCCGCCTTCTTGATCGCAAACAGATCTACGTTCAAATAGTTACCCGACTTCAGAAACTCGATCGTCTTCTGCAATTGCGCGTCGAAGCCGTAGTAAAAGGGCACCGCCGTATTGCCCGCCGTCCAGCGGTGCGAAGCGAAGGTACCATTCTTGGCTCCATATTCTTCAAGCTCCGGAGCCGCGCGTTTCATATGGCAGCCCTGGCAGGTGGTGAAGTCCCCGGAATAAAAAGTCAGCGGGTTCCTCTTCGAAAATTTTGAGTTATGCCATTCGTCATACACCGTGAATGCTCGCACAAACTTGTAATCATTCAACGGAGTCGGCAAATTGGCCTTGTGGCACGCCGCGCAGAACTCCGGCGTCCGGAGAAAATCCTTCATCACCGCTTTCGAGTGCCGCTCCGGATGCTCGATGATGTCTACGTAAGGGACCTGGCCGGGGATTCTTTTCCCGTTTTCGTCCACCATCACCGCCGGTACTCCCATCACGTAGCCGCCGTTCCCCACCGTTGGCTGCAGCTTTTGAATCGCGTGGCAAGTCAGACACGTCAGACCGTCTTCATCGAACTGGCGGTCAACCTTGGAATCCTGGGTAAGCCCTCCCGTCAAAGTCGCGATCGGATTGTGGCAGCTCTCGCAGTGGCGAGTGAATTCGATGCCCTTCTCGCGCCGCAGTATGTTCACGCTCGTCCGGTAAAACGGTGTTCGAAACGAATTCGAGTGCAGCGCCTGCCGCCAGTGGTCGTACGCCTCCGCGTGGCAAGTTTTGCAATACGTCGCCTTCGGAAAAGCTCCCGGTTGAATGAAGTCATTCCCCTCGACCGCCGCGTTACCCGGCGTGGAAATATCGCCTTGTCCGAATCGGAAGTTGTAGGTCTCGCGTATCTTATCGGCGTACTGTTTGCGCTCGGCCTCTTGCTCCGCTGGCGTTTGGTACTGCTTCTGCGAGTCGTTGTACTGCGCCTGGGGTTGCGCTTGCGCCTGAGTTTGTGGCTGCGCCTGTGTTTGCGCGATAGACGTATTCAGCAAAACGCAAAATAAGCCGAGTGCCGCAGTAGTTGCCACGACGACGTATCTGGATCGCATTTTCATAAGCCACCTGCTTGAATGAAGTGCATGCCGTGTACTCGCGAACGGCCCCGGGACCCGCCAAATGAAAACTCTTCGTCCGCTACCAGACTCAATTCGCAGCAGTGCCGGCCATTTTCCGCTGCGCGACTTCCCGCGCAATGTCGTCGTAAACGCTAGGCACCACGCCCTTGCCTTCTTCAATCTCAAATATTCGGTCCACCGACGGCAGTGTCACCTGTTCTACAAATCCGCTCGGCCACCGAATTTCCAATTTGCTAATCTCGTTGGAGTCCCCAATGCCAAAGTGCAAACGCTGATCGTTCGAGGACTCGTAACTTCCCCCGCTCATCACGTCGCCGCGCTGCCGCAGGCCTCCAGCCGTCAGATAAACAACGGCCCCGACCGCATCCCGCGGGCTCTTGGGTCCGCCAACCAATTGCAGCCCGACCCAGTGATGCTTATCCGCATTCACGTTGCGCATCAGCGCCGGCACGTTGTCCAGGCAGTTGATCACCACGTCGATCTTTCCGTCGTTGAACAAATCTCCAAACGCCGCTCCTCGCCCCGTGATCACTCTCGCAAGCCCTGTGCCCTCGACCGCCGGAACCACCTCGAATTTCTCGCCCTTTTTCACGTTGTGAAACACGAAGGGCCGCTGCGCGAACGACGTCCCAAAATTATGTTCATCCACCTGCGGGTAGACATGTCCGTTGACCGCGAAAATGTCTTTCCACCCGTCGTTGTCGTAATCAATAAATTCCGTGCTCCAAGTCAGAAATGGATACGTGAACTGCGCCATCCCGATATCCGGCGCAATCTCCGTGTAGTACGCGTTCCCCCCGTTTCGAAACAGAGGCTTGTAGTCATCTGAAAACGTTCCCGTATAAAGGTCCAGCAAGCCGTTGTTCCGGTAGTCGCCAATCGCTATTCCCATGTTGGCGACCTCTTGCCCGTCCTGATTCAACGCAAAGCCCGAGGTGAAACTCGCATCCCTGAATGTCCCGTCTCCCTTGTTGATGTAGAGATAATTCGGTGTTGAATCGTTCGCCACCAGCAGATCGACTTTTCCGTCGTTATTCACGTCCACGAATACCGCCGTGAACCCGTAGTAGCCCTTCTTATCCGATACGCCAGCCTTCTCGCTGACATCCGTAAACGTCCCGTCCCCGTTGTTGTGAAACAGGTGATCGCCTTCGCCCGGCAATCCGCGCGGCCCGCACATCACCGTGATTCCGCGGAACTGGCAAAAGTTCACCGCGTTCACCGCGGAATTGGGCTTAGGCGGCAGATGATCCATGTCCCAATGAATGTATCCGGGCACGAAAAGGTCCAGCTTGCCGTCTCCGTCGTAGTCCCCAAACGTAGCGCCCGTCGACCAATTTCCCAGCGTCACTCCCGCCTTCTCCGCTACGTCGGTGAACGTCCCGTCGTGATTGTTGTGATACAGCCGGTTCTTCCCATAGTTAGAAACATAAATGTCCGGCCAACCGTCGTTATCAAAATCCCCGATCGCCACTCCAAATCCCCATCGGTCGTTCGTCACTCCCGCTTGTTCCGCCACGTTCGTAAACGTTCCGTCATGGTTGTTGTGAAAAAGTGCCGCATGCGGCGGCTCCGTTTTGCCGCTCAGCGCGTCGACGGTCGACCCGTTCACCATGTAAATATCCAGCCAGCCGTCGTTGTCGTAGTCCAGCAACGCGACGCCCGACCCGGTCGTTTCGATGATGTAGTTTTTCTCCGGCGTTCCCATCGTGTGCCGCCACGACGTCAGACCCGCTTTTTCCGCGATGTCCTGAAACACAATCGGGCCTTCTTTGACGAAGCCTCCCGCCGTGATCGGACGCTTTTCGGAATCCAACACTGCCGGAAAAACTCCTGCAGTCGCCGACCCGCCCTGGGGATGCTGTGGCACCGCTGGTGCCCCATATTGGCCGGCCGCCTGCTGTCCGCGTGCTTCGGATGAGCTCACAAGGTAGAGCGCGATGATCCAAGCGCATAAGCAGACAGCCAGTAATAGTTTTTTATACATGGTGGAAGTCGAAAATCTGGTCTCTGGGTTTTTACAGAGGGGGTAGGTAGAAGACAATATGTGAAAAGCACTACGCTCCGCCGCGTGCCCGTCCTCCCGCCGCAGCGCTCCAAAAATATGTCATCCCGGTTTCAAAATTTGTCATCCCGACCGGAGCGCTGACGTCGTCGGCGCGCAGTGGAGGGACCTCTCTTCTTCAAGGTTGGCAGGCAGATAAATGTGCTTCAACGCGACAATCGCTATGCGATCTCTACAAATCCTCTTCCAATCGCGTACAGCGTCAGTTTGGCGCAGTTACGAATCGCCAGTGCTCCCATGATGTTGTTCCGGTGCACTCCTACCGTGTTCGCGCGGATGCCTAGTTCCACCGCGATTTGCTTATTCGATTTTCCGCGCGCAATCAGCCGTAGCACTTCCATCTCGCGCGCCGTAAGTGGCCGCGTAACGTCGTCCAAAGGAGGCTCCGGCAACACGATCCGCGAATCCAGCACGTGCCGCCCCGAGGCGACCTGCCTCACCGCCTCCCCCAGTTCCATATCCGTCGCGCTTTTTAACAAATATCCGCGCGCACCCGCATCCAGCGCTGCTCGCACGTAGCTTCGCTCCGCATGCATGCTCAAAATCAACACCGCCGTCTCCGGCAAAATTTCCAGAATGCGCTGTGTTGCCGCTCCCCCCATCATGCTCGGTAGCGCAAAGTCCATAACCACCACGTTAGGCCGCAGTCGCCGTGCCGCTTTCACAGCTTCGGCTCCGTCATTTGCTTCGCCGATGACGCGGAGGTCAGCCTCGTCCTGCAGCGTGCGCTTCAACGCGCGCCGCACCAGGCTGTGGTCGTCCACCAGCAAAACTGTGATGACCCGGTCCTTCACCGTCATCCAAGAACTCTCCGCTCCGGCACAGCCGCCAGCCACATACGCCATTGCCGAGCAAAGTTTTTCGCATATCACTCCCCCTAGCGCCATAACCCAAATCTGTTAGTCCCAATCCCCGCCTACTCCTCTGTCAACCGCGATAGCCCGAGCAAATGTCATCCTGAGCGCAGCGAAGGGCCCTGGCGGCGCGACTTCTCTTCGAGGATAATGCCCAAGTACTCTAGAGCGTTTTAAAAGTTGTGCGGCCGCCTTCGAGGAAGATCCAAATGATAGGTGCCATAGCGGGCGACATCATCGGATCAGTCTACGAGTGGAACAACATCAAGACCAAGCAGTTCGATCTGTTCAGTCCGCATTGCTGCTTCACCGACGATTCCGTTCTCACCGTTGCCCTCGCCGAATCGCTCCTAACCGGCACCGACTACGTTTCCCTGATGAAGGCCTACTATCGGCGTTATCCAAACGCAGGTTACGGAGGCTTTTTTCACCAGTGGGCGCAAGCTGCCGAATCGCAGCCCTACAATAGCTGGGGTAATGGCGCCGCTATGCGCATCAGTTCGGTTGGGTTTGCGTTCAACACGCTAGATGAAGTCCTGCTCCGGGCGGCTGAATACACCGCCGTGACGCACAATCACACAGAGGGGATCAAGGGCGCACAAGCAACTGCAGCCGCAATCTTTCTTGCCAGGAAAGGAAGTACGAAAGCCGACATCAGGCAATACATAACGGCGACCTTTGGCTATGATTTGTCACGAACTGTTGATGAGATCAGGCCGGGATACCAGTTTAGCGAGTCCTGCCAAGGGACGGTCCCTCAGGCGATCGTGTGCTTCCTAGAATCAACGTCTTTCGAAGACGCCATCCGCAACGCGATATCGCTTGGAGGCGACAGCGACACGCTGGCCTGCATTACCGGCGGCATCGCCCAGGCGCACTACGAAGTACCAGCGTCCATCGCCGACCGGGCTATGTCCATCCTCGACAACGATCTTAGAGACGCAACCGCGCGCTTCATGTCGGCCTACTGCCCGGCTACGCCGCTCGGCTCCTAGACTATGCCGAATTAAATTAGCACCTGGTGGGACACGCTTTCTTTGTCGGAGAGATTTTGACTTCGTTTTTCTCCGGCGGGTGCCCCATCCTTGCGGGTTTGCTTTTTGCAAGGGTGGGTCTTTCCTTTGGTCTTTTCTGCGCCATCGTCTCGCGCTTTATGCGAACGATGAATCTGCTTTTTCTTTCCGCCTCCTCCTCGTGCGCCTCTACCCAGAGCGGTCATTCCGAACGGAGCAGCCCGACGCCTTTTCTCTCACGTTCGCTCCTGCGAACGTGTCGGCGTGCGCAGTTGAGGAACCTCTCTTGGTTTTTTCTCCTAACCCACACCGCCGCCGAACTCCGCGCCAACCACAAACTCCCCTTCGCCGCCGCTCTGGCCACTCATCACCACGCCTCTCTAGGTCCCATGATGGCCATGTATTGCAGCAGTTCCAGCGTGTTGCGCTGTCTGGGCGTCGGCCGGCAGTCAAGCTTCGATTTGTCCACTTTCCCAGCCAGATGAACCAGGATGCGCACTTCCGTCTGCAGCGATGAAATCAGTTCTTCCTTCGTTAGTACCACAACGCAACGCATCTTAGCACCGTGGAATCGTTTTCGCTGGGTGGCATAGACTTTCCCCATCGGAAGGTTTTTGACTGTGTTTTTCTCCATCGGGTGCCCCATCCTTGCGGGTTTGATACATGCAAGGGCGGGTCTTTCTTTTTCTTAATTCTCTTCGGCAGAGTGTCCCAGGTTCGTCGTTTGAACCCGGAGTCCTCCGCGCGTTCCTGCGCCATAGGCGAGCGATGGAACTCCAAGTGCGTCAATCAGGCTGCGTCACTTCCGATGCTTTTCTAACTTCTCAACCACGCTATCCAGGTCGGGATACCCAGCGCCAAAGCTCCGCGTCAACCAGTTTCCACCTCGCTCCGCGATCTTCTCGCCATCCGCCACCACATCAAACTGTCCGGTCTTTCCCGGCACAAGCACCACATCCACATTCAGCCGATTCTTGATCAGGTTCACGAGACTCGTGACCTTTACCTTGTTGTTCTGTCACGTTGGACAGTGAACGATTTCGACCTTCATTGCATTCTCCGATCTGCTTTGCATAAATTTGATTTTCCCCTCCAAGGTGGGACAGCTACTCCTGGCTGCCGTCTTGCGCTTCCCACGGGCCATCGGCCACGGGACACGTCTCGCCGACCTCCGGTCCATCTACCCTTTCCGTCCAAACCTTAACCTCTAAACTCCATCCTCCGTCCTATCCAAGCACTCTCCCGATCAGCCACATATGCCCAAACGGATCCACCACCGCCCCCTGGAGCATCCGCCGGATCGGCTTTGGCCCAATCGTCTCATGTATATGCTCCTCCACGGGACTATTCTCCTTGGCCCCCGCCGCCAAAGCCCGTCTCTGCACCGCAGCAGGGTCGTCCACAAACAACTCGATCCGCACCGTAGTAAAACCCGCTACCCCCGGCCCCCGCGTACCATAATCAGGCGCCTCCTGCGCCAGGAAGAACTTCGCCCCGTCCACCGACAGTCCTGCAATCACCTCCGCGCCTTCCCCCAACTGCCACAGCACCTCCGCCCCAAACGCCGCCCTATAAAAAGCCACAGCCGCGCCGCCATCGCTCACCGCCAGCATCGGACAAATCTCAGTCCCCATCTCCCCGCCTCCCGTCGCGCCGCCATATCTTTCGTCAACCTACACTAAACAAAGAGCTTACTATTTATTTCTTGACAATAGTCACCAATATGTTATAATCCCTCTTCGCATCGAGGGCGGATTCTTTCGCCGCCCAAGCAAGTCATGCTGGCCCGCCTGGTAGTTTCTAACATTCCCCAGAAATCTTCAGTCCCACTAACGTTACCATTTCATAAAAACCACACTTACCTAAGCCTTCTAGAATCAACACTTCTGCAAGTGTTGATTCCACCCGGCTTTAACTCCTGTATCAGCAACACTTACAAAAAACCCAGGGGGGAGGCCCCTCCTCCGGCCCTCAAAGTTTTGCAACTAGTCACTGATCGTACCCGGCTCCTGCGCGCACGCACGAATCCCCGCAACCCCAATCTCCTCTATGCTTTACTTCATAACTTCTGGACACCCCGGGGTGGGGGGCCATTCCCTTTCTGGCACGGGCGGCCAATCCTGGCTGTCCTCTTCCAGCTTTTCACGGGTCGCCGGTCACGGACCACGGCTCGCTGTTCCTCTGCGCGGCTCCGCGATCTCTGCGTCTCTGCGCTATCTTTTTTCTTCGCCGCTCCCGACTCACTTCGTCGGCTTGCCCGTCTTAGGCCTCTCGAATGTTGCCGACCGCACAATTCCCATGCCTTCTTTCACCACGATCAACTGGTTGGGTTTCACGTCCTTCAACATATCGACGGCTCCGCTGGGCCAGCGAATCTCCAAAAGCTCAACCTTCTCCGCTTTGCCGATGCCGAAATGCACGCGCAAATCATTCTGCGAAATGTAGCTGCCGCCGCTGCGCACTTCATCGATTTGCTGATGCGGTTTGCTCTCCCCCGGCGGGTGCGTCATGCAGCGCAACCGCGCGCCAATTCCGCTGCGGTTCGATTTTGTGCCGATCGTTTTTATCTTCAGCCAATTATTTTCGAGCCGCGAATCGCAGCGCAACAACTGGGGAAAATCATTGACCGTATTCACCACCACGTCGATGTCGCCATCGTTGTCAAAATCGCCGAACGCCGCGCCGCGCGATGCAACGGGCACCATGATTCCCGGGCCGCCTTGCGAAGACACATCTTCAAAATGGCCGTTGCGCAAGTTTCGGTACAAAAGTTTCTGCTGCGGATAACCGGCTTCGGTGCGCAGTTGCTCGACTTCAGGATAAACGTGGCCGTTGCAAATTAAAATGTCCGGCCAGCCGTCATTGTCCATGTCGAAAAAGCCGCAGCCCCAGCCAAGGTACTGCGTATGTTTTCCAAGTCCGGCGGTGAACGTAGCGTCCTCAAAATTTCCACCGCCGATGTTGTGGTAGAGCGATGGCGTGTCGCCGGCGAAATTTGTTTTGACGATGTCGATGTTTCCGTCGAGATCGTAATCCGCGGCGGAAACGCCCATGCCGGCCTGAGGTTTGCCGTCGGCGCTCAGCGCGCAGCCGGCTTCCATGGCGACGTCGGAAAACGTGCCGTTTTTTTTGTTTTGATAGAGCGCGCTGGCCGTTGAATCATTCGCGACGTAAATGTCGGGCCAGCCGTCGTTGTTGAAATCGGCGGTGAGCACGCCGAGGCCGTATGTTCCATTGGCTTGGAAAATTCCAGCGCGCTCGGAAACATCGGAAAAGGTGCCGTCGCCGTTGTTGTGAAACAAAATATTTTTTCCGCCGATGAGGCCAGGCGGGCCGCACGCGACAAGTACTCCTTTGTAAACACACGGGCCGGACTCGGGCAGCGGCGCAGTCGCTAAATCGAGATCAATGTAGTTTGCGACAAAAAGATCGAGGTGACTGTCGCGATCGTAATCAACGAACGCGCAGCCGGTATTCCAGCGTTTGCCATTTGTGCCGACGCCGGCTTTTTCGGTGACGTCGGTGAACGTTTCATTTCCGTTGTTGTGGTACAAAACATTCTTTCCGAACGACGTGATGTAAATGTCGTCGAAGCCGTCGTTGTCGTAGTCGCCGATGCAAACGCCTTGTCCCCACCCGTAATGGAGGATGCCGGATTTTGCCGTGACGTCAGTAAATGTGCCATCGCGATTATTTTTGAAAAGATGTGAGATGGGTTCCTGGCCTTTTGTAAAGCCTTCGAGGCGCCAGCCGTTCACCAAAAAAATATCGAGCCAGTCGTCGTTGTCGTAATCGTAGAAGGCGACGCCGCAGCCCGTTGTTTCCAGTAGATATTTGTTTTTGTGTTCGCCGCCGAAAATTGTTTTTGCGTTGAGGCCGGATTCGCGAGCGACATTGATAAAGCTGACGCCAATCTCGCTCGGTGGGGGCGGGTATTGATTCGAATTCGACGCGGAAGCCGGAGTTTGGTTCGAATGGAGTGGGCGCGCGAGGGCCAGGACGCTTTCGAGCGGCAGAACAAGCGCGGAGCGGCTTAGAGATTTAAGAAACGCGCGACGTGAAGAGGACAAATGGAATCATACCTTCCAGGTTTGGCTCGTGCTAAGATTTGCCGCCGCTCCGTATTGTACGGCAAATGGCGATTCGAACTGAGGGGCGCGAGAGATCGAGGGTTCTCTTGTGCCGGGACCTTCCTACCGTGGGCGATAGAAGAAACACATTTCGAAGGATGTACGTGTTTTGCGCGGCTTTGTGTGGCTGGGCCTTGCTCGCTTTTCTTCTTAACTCGAGTGCAGAAGCGCTCAGGGCTGCGCGGATGATGGAATCTCCAAGAACGTGGGAATCGGCAATTAAGCAGGCGCAGGCACCGACGGACGCTCAAGATCCGGCGCGCAAGCAAGCACCGCCGATTGGGCGAGGACTAACAAAACTAATCGATTTAGCGTCTGCTGTGGAATCCACCAGAGCGGTCCGGCCGTGGGAATTTCTTCCGGCGGTTGGAATGCGTGCGGGGCTGCTCGGAAATGAAGCGGGGCGGATGGAAGCGTGGGTTTATCCGCTGAAGATATTTCGTGACTTTCATCTGAAATTTCACGTGGACGGACAAGCGCTTCCTGCGGATTCGCTGGCGCGGACGCTAATCACGCGGCCGGAATCGAGCACGATCGTTTACACGGGAGATACGTTTTCCGTGCGCGAGACTTTTTTTGTGCCGGTAAAGGAACCGGGAGCGGTGATCATTCTGGATGTGGAGACGGAGAGTCCGCTTCAAATTGAAGCGGCGTTTCACAGGGATTTTCAGCTGGAGTGGCCTGCGGCGCTCAGCGCCACCTATATAGGATGGGATCCGGGGCTAAAAGCGTTTACGTTCGGAGAGGAGCAGAGAAGGTTTGCGGCGATTGTTGGGTCGCCGACGGCGGAAAATGAGGAAGAAGAATTTCAGACGAACTATTCAGAATCGCAGGAAAATTCGTTTCGGCTAGGCGCGATTGCCAAGGGCAAAGCGTCGCAGATCGTCGTGATCGCGGGATCGATGACGGGCCGGGCTGATGCGGAGGGCGCGTATCGACGCCTTAGTTCTGGATACGGTGATCTGCTGCGCGAGTCGGCGCAGTATTACCGGGACTATCTTAGCCAGACGGTGAGCGTGGAACTGCCTGATGAACAGCTCCAAAAGGCGTATGACTGGTCGAGAGTCAGTCTAGTGCAGGGGATGGTGACCAATCCATTTCTTGGGACGGGATTAGTTGCAGGTTACAGAACATCTGGTCAAAGTCAGAGGCCGGGGTTTGCCTGGTACTTCGGGCGCGATTCATTTTGGACCTCATTCGCACTGAATGCGGCGGGGGATTTTGCCAATACGAAGACGGCCTTGGAATTTGTGAGCAAGTTTCAACGGGAAGATGGAAAGATTCCGCACGAGATTTCGCAAGGCGCGAATTTCGTGGATTGGTTCAAGGGTTATCCGTATCCATACGCTTCGGCAGACGCAACGCCGCTCTACATCATTGCGGCGAACGATTACGTCGTGAACAGTGGGGACACGGCTTTTGCAAAAGAGAAATGGGCCAGCTTGTGGAAGGCGTATCAGTTCTTGAAGTCGACCTACGACGCGCGGGGACTTCCGCAAAACCAAGGAGTGGGGCACGGGTGGGTGGAGGGCGGGCCGCTGCTGCCGGTAAAAAGTGAATTCTATCAGAGCGGACTGGGTGCAGAGGCACTGCGGGCGCTCGCACACCTGGCACGTTTCGCGGGACAAGCGGACTCGGCGGCGGCGCTGGAAACTGAATTCGCGAAGCAATGGCCGCTGGTGAACGACAGCTTCTGGATTGCGGATAAGAAACGGTTCGCGTTTGCGCTCGATAAGAATGACAAGCAGGTGGATGAGCCGACCGTGCTGACAACTGTGCCGATGTGGTTTGGACTACCCAGCGACGCGACAGCAATTCCCATGATTCAGCAACTTACTGATGCGGACCAGCAAACCGATTGGGGAATGAGGATTATTTCCAACCGCTCGGCAGTTTTTAGCGGCGGCGGATACCACTACGGATCGGTGTGGCCATTGTTCACCGGCTGGGCGTCCGTTGCGGAATATCGATATCACCAAGAATTTCCGGCGTACGAGAATTTGCGAGCGAATGCGCTGCTGGCGCTCGACGGATCGCTCGGGCATGTGACCGAAGTTCTTTCCGGCGACTATTACCAGCCACTAGCGACGAGTTCACCGCACCAGATCTGGTCGGCGGCAATGGTGGTAAGCCCACTGCTGAAAGGAATGTTCGGGTTGGAGAAGGATGCCACGAAAAAGACGCTGACGTTTGCACCGCACGTTCCGGCGAATTGGACGAACTTCAAGATCAACAATGTACGCGTCGGCGACAGCGTGGTGAATTTGAGTTACCAGAAGTCTTTGGACGAAATCACGCTGGAAGTAACTCGCACAGGCGGGGAATGCTTGCTGGATTTCGAGCCCGAGCTGGCAAACACGGCGCTAGTCGGCCGCGTGAACGTGAACGGACGTCCAACCACTTATGACCAACGAATGCTGGCGGAGCATCATCACCTGAGAATAAGAGTTGCCTTGAAAGAAGGAAAAAACGTCGTTCACATCCCCGTGGCGAATGATTTTGGCTTGTCGTATGCCTTCCGGCTGCCGGAGCTAGGAAGCGCAAGCTCTGACTTACGCATCCTATCCGCGAACATGGAAGATGTGACAGCGCCGATGGAATTGGTTACGGCCGGTCGAGCGGGAGCAACCTACGACTTGGCGGTTTGGAATCCCGGCGTGATCGAATCGGTTCGCGGAGCGGAGTTAAAAAAAGATGCGAGCGGCGGAACAAATTTGCGAATCCATTTTGAAGGCAAAGAGGGCGAAGAATACCCGCGTCAGCGAGTGGTGATCTTTTTTCACCCACCGAAGGTACCGAGGAAATTTCTGAAACAATAAGGCGCGGGCATTGAGAACTTAAACTCCGAGAACATCTATGGATTGCCGGTCCATGCGAAACGGTCATCATCGGTTTTGCAAAGTGGCAGTCACCGTATCGTGAGCTTGGCGGGGGTTTGCGAAGCTGTTGAATGGAGATTTCAACACAGAGATCACAGGGGGCACGGAGAACAAGAGGAGATTCGTGACTCAGGGAAATCGAGGAGGCAGGTCCGTGAAGAGGAAGACGGCGGTGGCGATTTTATTAGCTTTGAGTCCCTGCGTGGTGATGGCGCAGAGCGGGAATGCGCAACAGAAGGGCGCGGATGCGGAAGGACACGCGTGGTGGCAGCATGCCGTGTTTTATGAGATTTATCCGCGGAGTTTTGCGGACAGCAATAATGACGGCATTGGCGATTTGAAGGGGATTACCTCGAAACTGGATTATTTGAAAGAGCTGGGGGTGAATGCGATTTGGATTACACCGTGTTTTCCTTCGCCGCAGGTGGATTTCGGATATGACGTTTCGGATTATGAGGCGATCGATCCGATGTACGGGACGATGGAGGATTTCGACCGGCTGGTGGCGGAGGGAAAGAAGCGGGACATTCGCGTGATTCTAGATTTCGTGGTGAACCATACTTCGGACCAGCACAAATGGTTCATCGATTCAAAGTTTTCGAAGACTTCGGAGCATCGCGACTGGTATATCTGGCGCGACGGTAAAGGACCGAATCAGCCGCCGAACAATTGGCTTTCGACGTTTGGGCTATCGGCGTGGAAGTTTGATCCGAAGACGAGCCAATATTATTACCATTATTTCTATCCTCAGCAGCCGGACTTGAACTGGCGCAATCCCGCAGTGGAAAAAGCGATGTTGGACGTTACGCGCTTTTGGTACAAGCGCGGGGTGGCGGGATTCCGTTTGGATGCGGTGGACACGCTTTACGAAGATCCGAACCTTACGGACAACCCGGTGCTGCCCGGGACGGACAAATTCGGACGCCCTAACATGGACGAAAAGTACAACAAGAAATTGCCGGAAGTGCACGATGCGATGAGGAAGCTGCGGACGGTGGCGGATGAATATGGTTCCGTGCTGATCGGGGAGACGTGGACGAGTAATGTCGACCAGCTGAAGGATTACTACGGAACGAAGAACGACGAATTGCAGATGCCGATGGATTTGATGATGACGGGTTTTAAGGGGCTTTCGGCCGATGAATACCGGAAACATATCGCAGCGGTAAATGCGGCGGGGCACTGGCCCGTTTATGTGATTACGAATCACGACATCGCGCGGTCGTACACGCGGTATGCGGATGGAGTGCACAACGACGACATCGCGAAAATGATGGCAGCTCTTTATTTAACGCTGCGCGGGTCGGCGATTATGTATTACGGCGAAGAGATTGGGATGGAGAACAACGACCCGAAGAGCAAAGACGACGTACAAGACCCGATCGGCAAATTGGGATGGCCTCTCGAAAAAGGACGCGACGGAGAGCGTACGCCAATGCAGTGGAATGGTGGCGCGAATGCGGGTTTCAGCGTTACGAAACCATGGTTGCCTGTTCCGCCGAGCGCGAGGACGCATAACGTGGCGGACGAGATGAAAGACCCCGACTCCGTTCTTAGTTTTTACCGAAGACTCTTGGTGCTTCGGCATACGGAGGCGGCGCTTTTGGATGGGGATTATGTTTCGCTGAACGAGGACAACCCGAATGTGTTGACCTATGTGCGGCGGTATAAGGGGGAGGCAATTTTAGTGATGCTCAATATGTCTGCGACGGAGCAGAAAGTGCGGTTCGATCTTTCACCGGCTGGATTTTTGGCGCCCAAGCTGGATGTTTTGCTGACAAGCTTTCACAAGCAGTTAAAAGGGATGTTTGGGGAGTTGCCGATGGAGCCTTACTCGGTCTTCATCGCGAAAGTTACGAAGTAGGAGCGTGGGATTTTAACGCAGAGGCCGCTGAGAGCACAGAGGGCACAGAGAAGAAAAAGCGGATCTCTCGCTTCGCTCCCTTCGTCCCTCAGGGCAAGCGGGATGAGGATGACAATCTACGCGAGGGACGCCCGGTTGCCGTCTTGTAGAAAGCAGAATTGTCAGCGGAGGGGAGGGGAGAAGTCGGTTAGCGTGAGGAAAGTAGAGTCGACCTTTTCGACGATTTTGCCGTTGGCTTCGGAGGCGTCGCGGACCTGTTTCCATTCAGGATCGTCTTGGAAGGCTTTCCAGTTGGCGGTTGCGGCTTCGCGGCTGGGGTGGGAGATGATGTAGACAAGAGTTTTGCCTTTCAGCGGATCGTCCGTGGGAGTCCAGTAAGCAATGTTCTTGATGCCGTGCTTTTCGAACAGTTGCATGGTGTGTTCGCGGAAGCGGCGAAGAAGGTCGTCGAGCTTGCCTTCGTAAGTGTGATAGACGCGAAGTTCGTAGACGGTGGTTGAAGTGTCTGGCGCGGGGGAGTCTCTGCGGGAAGAAGAGTCGCTGGCCGCGGAAGCGGCCCAGGCTGCGGTTGGAAGAATAGCTGCGGCGGGAAGCGATTGGAGCAATGTGCGTCGGTCCATGGACGGGATTGTAACAGAGGTTTGCGAGATGTGAAGAGGCGGCCTGGTGTTTTCAGAATTTTTATGGGCGTCATGTTGGCAGGGGTAGCATCTATTGCCGTGGAAAGCGAGCGTATAGATGGGTTCCGAGTCCTCCGAAGGGCAGGCAAGCATCACGATACGGCGGAAATCGCCGGACGACGTGCAGCAGCGCCAAATCGTCGTGAAGCTGGACGGAGAGAACGTCGGCGAATTGTATTATGGGGACACGATTTCGATCCGGGCGACGGCGGGACATCACCGATTGCGCGTGGACAATACCTGGAATTGGAAAACGGTTGAACTCGACGTTAAGCCAGGGGATCATTTGAAATTTCAGACGATGAGCCGGGCTGGGCGGTTTAGCTGGTTTCTGGTGAGTATGCTGGGTGCAGGGCCAATTTATGTGTCGATAAAGCGCGAGGATTGAGGAACAAAAGGCGGAGCCCGAAAATTGAGGGGCGGCGGATTTTGATTGCCGAAGCTAAAGGAGGAGAGAGTATGTCGCGAAAAACTGTGATGGGGTCTGCTGTTGCGGCGATGATTGTGCTTTGCGGGCTGGCGATCGCGCGGGCGCAGACGCCAACGCAAGCGCCGACGCAGGCGCCTAGTCCCTATGGTGCGAACGTGAGCCTGGAGAATGCCAGGAAGGCGGCCGCGCCGGCTTTGGCGGAGGCGGAGAAGAACCACTGGAATATGGCAGTGGCGATCGTCGATACCAGCGGGAATCTCGTGTACTACGAGAAAATGGACAACACGCAATTGGGGAGCGCGAATGTGGCTATTGAAAAGGCGCGGACTGCGGCGCTCTTTAAGCGGCCGACGAAGGCGTTTCAAGATATTCTGGCGGCGGGCGGAGACGGGCTGCGAGTCTTGACGTTGAAGGGAGTCACGGCAGTGGAAGGTGGAATTCCGCTGGTGATGGACGGGAAGATCGTTGGGGCAATTGGAGTGTCGGGTGCGGCCAGCTCGCAAGACGCGCAGTGTGCTAAGGCGGGGGCCGATGTTTTGAAATAGAGGCAGGCCGGAAATTTATCGATTGGTTTTCTTATCAGCGAGTGCGACAGCTTCCGCGACGACTTTTTCGATGCGGCGAGCGCGAGCATCCGGCGAGCGGTAGTAGAAGATGGCGATGAGTTGGCCGCGCCGGTGCGACGGTGACATCCGGTTCCAACCGTCGAGGGCGCGAGGATCGCGCGAGAAAGCCAGCTTCAGCGCGGGCGGGAGTTCGCGCTCGGCTTCCATCGCCGAGAAAAGCTGCTCGGCAACTTGCTCGGCGCGGCGGACGCGGGCTTCGGGACTCTTCGGCTGCACGATCCAGTCGGAAATCCACTTGCGAATGGAATAACTCAGCGCGTCAAACCAGCGGCGGAACGAGTGGTCTTCGGCGCGGATGCGCTTGAATTCGGCGGGAACGGCTGCGACGCGCTCTTCGGTGTCGGGCTCGAGAAAGAATTCCGCCGTGGTGCCCTCGGACGCATGCGCGCCTGCCTGCATTTTTTTGTTCACCAGCAAGAAGTGTTCACCCTTGCGTGTGGGAAAGAGAGAGGTGCGAAAGGCGAAGCCGTTGATTTCGCCTTTCACGCGGAACATGCCGCGTGTTCCCCAAATTTTCTGGACGTTGAACGGAATGCGGATGACGACCCAGCCGAGATTCGATCGGAGGCGTTCGAGCGTTGCTTCGAACGATTTTCTGACTGGCTTGGGCTGAGGCGCGGACCTGGCTTTGGACTTCGGTTGGGATTTCGACTTCGGTTTCATTGTGGTATCGCGCTGAACGATTGGATTTTATTACGCAGCGCGAAAGGCAGCGAGTTACTTTTGCGGCTGGGCTTTGACGGCGACGCCAGTACCTTCTCTAAGAGTATGAATTGTGTCCACGGCGAGATTGTCAAATTGTTCCACGATGCCGCTGGGCCAGCGGACTTGCACGGAGTCGAGCCTGGCTGCAGAGCCGAGACCGAAGTGAACGCGCATGTCACTGTTTGAATCGTAGCTCGAACCGCTGCGAACTTCGTCGACAAAAACGCGCGCGCCGGCTTTCATCGTGATGCGAGCGCCGATAGCATCTCTTGAGGAAGCAAAGGAAGTAAAGGATGAAGGAGGGAGCAGGTGCGCCATCTGTGAGGCGGAAGCCGACTTTGAGGATGGATTTTGACTTTGCGAAGTCGTGGCGTACGAAGTACCTATTAAATGGAAGGCGATCCAGTGATTGGGCGTGCGGATGTCGTTGACGAGCAGGCTGGGCGGGGCGTTCATGTTGCTGATGACGGCGGAAAGGCGGCCGTCATTCCAGAGATCGCCGATGGCGAGGCCGCGGGAGGAGTTTACTGTGGTGATGCCCGGGCCGGCGTCGGCAGAGATGTCGGTGAAAGTGGCGTTGCCATTGTTGTGATAGAGGATGCGAGGTTCCTGGAAGGTGCTGCCGAGGTGCTGACTGTCCACTTCGGGATAGACGTGGCCGTTGACGAGAAGGAGGTCGGGCCAGCCGTCGTTGTCGAAGTCGAAAAACATCGTGCCCCAGCCGAGATATTTGGTGTTGAGGCCGAGGCCTGCGGGATAGGTGACGTCGTCGAAAGTGCCGTTGCCATTGTTGCGATAGAGAGTGGCGGTGTCGTCGGAGAAATTGGTTTTGAAGATGTCGAGCTTGCCATCGCCGTTGAAGTCGGCGACGGTTGAACCCATGCCGGCTTGGGCGTGGCCGTCTTCGTTGAAGGCGGCGCCGGCGGTGATGGCTATATCGGTGAAAGTGCCGTCGCGATTGTTGTGGTAGAGAATGCTGGCCGTGCTGTCGCAGGCGACGAAAATGTCGGGCCAGCCGTCGTCGTCATAATCCAGCGTGGAGACGCTGAGGGAATAGTGGCCGTCGGCTTTATCGATGTGGGATTTTGCGCTGACGTCTTCGAACGTGCCGTCACCGCGATTGTGATACAGAATATTTTTTGCTGCGGGGAGCCCTTGCGGGCCGCACATCACCGGGACGCCTTTCCAGATGCAAGAGGCACGCTCACCGGGAGCGGGAGCGGTCGAGAGATCAAAGTCGACGTAATTGGCGACCATCAGGTCGAGATGGCCGTCGCGATCGTAGTCAACGAACGCGCAACCGTTGCCCCAGGATTTACCGGAGCCAGCGACGCCGGCTTTTTCGCTCACGTCCGTGAATGTTCCGTTGCCGTTATTGTGGTACAGGACGTTTTTTCCGTAATAGGTGACGTAGAGATCTTCCCAGCCGTCGTTGTCGTAGTCCCCGACGCAGACACCTTGGCCCCAGCCGGTGTGAGTGAGGCCCGCCTTTTTTGTGACGTCCGTGAAAGTGCCGTCGTGATTGTTGTGGTAGAGATGGCTCGTCGGCGCTTTTCCGGAGAGGGGCGCATCGAGGCTTGTGCCGTTAACGATAAAGATGTCCGGCCAACCGTCGTTATCATAGTCAAAGATCGCGACGCCTGTTCCAGTCGTTTCAATGATGTACTTCTTTGTGTTCACGCCGCCGAAAACCACAGGGTAGGTGAGACCTGCTTTTTTCGCGATATCAGTGAAATGCGCGAGGGATTTGGTGTTGCTTTTTGGAAGCTGGCTAGCAGCAAAGAGAATTGAAAAAGGCAGGAGCAGAACAAGCGAGATACGAGAAGCTTTGAAACGAAAGAGCGAACGATGAGGCGGACCAGAAATCATGAACTCTTGGCATACTAAGGGGCAGGTTAGGCAGGGTCAAGACGGAGCGTTCAGCTAGACTCTGCCCTATGGATGCACGTCTCGATGATCTTTAAATACAAAACTGGAGAAGAGATTCAGAAAGGCGACCGCATATTATTCCATCGTGAACCCGGCCGGATCGAACTTGTCGCGGCAGAGCCAGGCGACCCGGAAACAGACAGGTACATACGGGAATATGGGGGGCGGTGTCATGATCATCGAAGAGGTTGCTAGGCGTACGTTCATCCCTGCGGATCAAATTGACGAGTGCGAAGATTTGGAGTTTGAGTCGAGAGCGAATGCGCCTTAAGCCTAATCAACGCGGATTGGGGGCCGGGCCGGGAGTTGTCACGTTTGCGCTTACGGTTCTCCTAGTGTGTGCCGCAGGACGCTCGCAAACGAAAAACTCGAATTCGAACGCCGACACTGTGGCTGCCAATTCGTTTTACAGCCAAGGCCTGGATGCGCTGCAGCGTCAGGATTTAGCCGGAGCGCGGGCGGCGTTTGAAAAGACGATCCAGCTGATTCCCCGCAGCCCGGAACCGCACAATTCGCTTGGATGGGTTTTGCTCGCGCAAGGTGAAATCGACGCCGCCATTGCCGAGTTCAAAGCCGCAGTGAAATGGAAACCCGATTTTGCGCAAGCGCACATGAATCTCTCCCGCGCCCTGCAGCAGAAGGGAGAGGCGCAGGGCGCCGTGATCGAGGCCCGCGAAGCGGTGCGGCTGGCTCCTGAAGATTCGGAGACGCACCACATTCTGGGGCAAGCACTTTCGAATGTCGGCAATTCCTCGAGCGCCGCTGAGGAACTAAGGAATGCGATTGCGATCGAACCGAACCGACCCGAGTTGCACGATGATCTTGGTTCGGTTTTGGTCCAACAAGCGAAGATAGATGAGGCGGCCGGCGAGTTTGCGGAAGCGCTGAAGCTTCAGCCGCAATTCGGGCAAGTTCATCTGCATCTTGGTGTTTTGCGTTTGCAGCAAAAGGACATCGAGGGAGCGAAGTCCGAATTGCAGGCGGCCATCAGCCTCGAACCAGGCAATTCGCTGGTGCATTACTATCTGGGACTAGCGCTGGAATCGCAAGGCGCGGCGGATGCGGCGCTACAGGAATTCCAGTATGCGGCGAAGCTTGATCCTGACAATGCCGACGCGCAAAAACATTTGGGGATTCTCTTGCAGCGCTCCGGCAACGGAGAAGATGCGGTACTGGCCTTCCGCCAAGTGGTGAAGCTCAAGCCCCAAAGTCCGGACGCCCACAACGATTTGGGGCTTGCTCTGCTGCAAACTGGAGATGCGGGAAACAGCATTCTGGAATTTCAGGCGGCCTTGAAATTGAGGCCGGGCGATGCCGGGTATGAAGGGAATCTGGGCGCAGCTTATTTGCAGAAGACGGATTTTGACGCCGCCGCCGCCCACTTTCAGGCCGCGCTGAAATTTGCCCCGCAGGGCGCCGTTTTTCATTACGACTTAGGCCTGGCTCTAAAGATGAAAGATCGCTTGCCTGAGGCGATTGCGGAATTCAAGAGGGCCGAGGAGCTCGATCCGAAAATGGCGGATGCTCACTACGCTCTTGGTGTGACGTTTTGGCAGCAAGGGGAATTTGCTGTGGCAGCGGAGGAACTGCGCGCGACTGTTGAGGCGAAACCCGACTATGCGGAGGCTTACTACACCCTGGGCTCGGTGTTGAAGCAGAAGGGCGACTTGCAGCCGGCGGCCGATGCGCTGCGGGAAGCCATTCGCCTGCAGCCGGATCTTGCCGGAGCGCACACAAACCTGGGGGGCGTGCTTCGGCAGTTGGGGGACGAAGACGGAGCCGCATCCGAGAGCCGCATGGGAATGGAACTCTTGAAACAGAAGTCGAGCGAGCAGGCGGCGACTTTCGCGACGAACTCCGGCCGCAGGTTTTTGAACGCAGGGGACCTGGATGGCGCGATTTCGCAATTCCGCGCGGCCATTCAGTCGCTGCCGGGGTTTGCTCCTGCGCACTATGAGCTGGGAGTGGCGCTACAGAGAAAAGGAAATAAGGAGGAGTCGGCCCGGGAATTTCAGAAAGCAGCGGAGCTGGACCCGCATTTGAGAGCGCCAGGCCAATAGCCGGCCGCCCGTAATCGGCGGGGCTGCAGCCCATTGCTCACCTCCGGCTATTCTGAAACGCTAGAGATTTGATTCAATTCTGAGATCACTGCACTCCCCACACTGTAGTCTTTTTGGGGTTGACATCTAACCCGAGCGCCGGCATGCTTAGGTTACATGTCTACCCAAGAAGCCAGGGACCGCCTGGAATTGCTGCAGGGCACTCTGGACCTGCTGATCCTGCGCACGCTGATCTTTGGATCGCAGCACGGCCAAGGGATTGCGCGCGCGATTCAACAAACATCCGAAGAAGAGCTACTGGTGGAACATGGCGCGCTGTATCCCGCGCTGCAGCGGCTGGAGGAGCGCGGCTGGATTTCGGCCAAATGGGGAACTTCTGTCAATAACCGAAAGGCGCGGTTTTATTCGCTGACTCCGGCCGGCCGCAAACAACTCGTGAAGGAAACGACGAAGTGGAAGAGGCTGACGGCAGCCATTGGACGGATTCTGGGACCTCAGGCGAAGAGGAGCTAAGCTCATGTTCCGGCGCAAACGGAAAGCAACCGATTTCAGCTCAGAAATCGAAGCGCACATACAGCTCGAGACGGAGCGCTTGCGGGAACAGGGATTAAGCGAGGACGAAGCACGAGCCGCCGCGCGACGGGCGTTCGGCAACGTCACGCGAGCGGAGGAACGATTCTATGAACCCCGCCGGTGGCTTTGGTGGGATCATCTCCGGCAGGATCTTCGCTTCGCCGCGCGCATGCTGCGTAAATCTCCGGGCTTCACTGCGGTGTCAGTTTTGTCCCTCGCTTTGGGAATTGGCGCGACGATTGCGATTTTTTCGGTGATTTATGCCCTGACGCTGCGGCCGTTGCCGGTGGACCGCCCGGAGCAGTTGGTGCAAGTGCTTGGAGTCTTAAACGAAGACCTGCACACGTACTCGGAGTGGAAAATCTTCCGCGAGCGACAGGACATCTTCTCCGGCGTTCTTGCTTACAACCATTCCGATGTCTACTTCCAAATTGCGAGCCCAACAGGACAACAGGAGGTAGAGGGCGAGTACGTTTCTGGCGATTACTTTTGGACGCTTGGCGTGCAGGCCGTTTTAGGCAGGGCCCTGCAAACGTCGGACGACCTGCCCGGTGCGACGCCAGTGTGCGTGCTGGGCTACGGATTGTGGCGGAGGGCGTATGGCCAATCGCGGGACGTGCTCGGGCGGAAGATCCGGGTCAATGGAAACGACTTCGTGATCGTTGGAGTGGCGCCGAAGTCTTTCTTCGGTGTGGATATCGGAAGCATGCTGGAAATCTTCATGCCGCTGGAGGCGGAGAGGACGTACAGGGACTATGCGATCCGCTACGGACACCAGACGCCGTCGCTGGACGACCCTGCGACGATCATCAGCATCGCCGCCCGGCTAAAGCCGGGAATCAGCACGAACCAGGCCAATGCCGGATTGCAGGTTTTGGGTGCCGAAATATACAGCGCCCTGACGTCAAGACCCGACGGAAACAAGTGGCATCGGGCCGCGCCCAAGTCTCTCTCGGCGCGCTCCATGCAGAACGGCACTTCGAACGAGTGGCTGCAAAACATGGACGTGGCGGTACTTTTGATGATCATGGCCGCGGTTGCTCTGATTATCGCTTGTGCGAACTTAGGCAACCTCTTGCTCGCGCGGGCAGCAAAGCGGCGGAGCGAGATCGCCACTCGGCTGGCCATAGGCGCGAGCCGATGGCGCCTGGTGCGGCAACTGCTGACGGAGAGTGTGGCGTTATCGGCGGCAGGTGGAGTGGCGGGACTTCTTATCGCGCGCTGGGGAAGCCAGGTGCTCCTATGGACGCTTTCCTATCCAGACGATCCACTTCTGCTGGATTTGTCATGGGATGCGAAGCTTGTGGCCTTTGCCGTGAGCATCACACTGGCATGCGCGCTTCTGTTCGGGTTGGCTCCAGCGTTTGGGGCGACGCAGATTTCACTTTCTTCGGCGATGAACAACGGGGTGACTACGGGAAGGCCTAGAAGCAAGTTCATGAACTCCGCACTGGTTGTGGCGCAGGTGGCATTGTCCGTAGCCGTGCTGGTCAGCGCGGGCTTGCTGGCGAGGACGCTCCAGGCATTTCTGACACAAGACCTGGGTTACGATCCGAAAGGCGTGGTGACGGCCCAAGCGACCTGGCAGGGCGGCGGTGAAAGGCCGCAGCCCACGGCAAGAGTCGCCGAGGAAATACTGAAGGCATTTCGATCCCTACCTAGTGTCACATCCGCGTCCGCGTCATGGGGTCCGGCCTCTTACAGTCATGGGCTTCCCCAGTTGACCGTTCCCGGGCCAGGCGGATCGGAGCGACGGATGGGCGCTTATCCCACCGGGGTTTCTTCAGAGTTTTTCAAGACCAGGCGCACGCCACTGCTGGCGGGCCGCGACTTCAATGATGGGGACACGGGCACATCGCCGCCGGTGGCGATTCTTAGCGAGGCCCTGGCGAAAGCACTGTTTGGAGCAGTGAATCCCGTCGGGCTAACATTTCGTGAAGACGATCAGGACGGCAGCGGGCGAGACTATTACGTCGAGGTTATAGGGGTCGTCAGAGATATACAGTATCGCCGGCCTGATTATGGGCCGCTTCTCATCTTCTACAGGCCGGTTTCGCAATGCGGATGTTCGACGATGATCATGGCCTTCTACGAGATTCGAATCGCCGGCGCATTCGCCGAGTCATCCAAACGGTTGGAGAACGCAGGCGCGGCAATTGATTCTCGCGTCTCTTTGAAATTCGGCCTACTGAGCAATGTGATGGACGGTGTGCTGCGTCGCAATCGCGCCATGGCGTTGATTGCGACGACGTTCGGTCTGTTCGTCGCCCTCCTGGCGATGATTGGTGTTTACGGCGTGACCTCGCATGCCACAGCGGAAAGGACGCGAGAAATAGGGATTCGCATGGCGCTGGGCGCGGAGCGACGCGATGTGTTCGGGATGTTGCTTGGGGAAATGATGCGAGTCGTGTGCGTCGGCGTAGTGTTTGGATTGGCTGCGGTTTTTCCGGCAGCGCAGATAATTCAGGGAGCCATCTGGGGCGTAAAGACAACGGACCCACTGAGCCTCAGCTTCGCAATTTGCTTGATGCTCCTGATTGCGGGAATCGCTGCTTTTCTCCCGGCGCGTCGAGCGATGAAAGTCGATCCAATGGTTGCCTTGCGATATGAATAATCTCACGTCGTGTCCGGATTACGCCCCGCTTAAACGAGGGGAAACCTGCCCAGATTCTTTTACTTGCATTGTCCACCGAGTTGGCCGAACCCGTGCCCGGTTCGGAACGAAACGGTACAGGTAGAACCGCTCGACAGATGGATGGTGGCCAAATACCAAGGATAAGCTACATCAGAAGCTACTTTGCTAGGACGTAGACTTGCGGATGGCGACTAATTCGGTTTCCACGGGCACGCCGCGGGCTACTTTTACTCGAATGACGGCTTCGAACGGCTTTAGTTCGCCGTTCTGAGTAACGGAAAGCCTCAAGAGCAGCTCTTCCACGGAACTCTGCCTGCAAACGTACTCGACGGCCGCCTGTGTGCCGATTGTCGTGGTTCCTGCGAGAATGAGTACCGATTGCCCCTGATTCATTCCCTTTACGAGGCCGAGTACGGCGTAGTCCTCCGTGAGAGGCTGGCCGGACGGCGTGGCGAGGAATTCCTTCGCTTCGTCAGGCTGCGGATGTTTGTTGATAATGGCCTGATCGCCTTTGCGGGGGCCGGAGGTAAGCCTCTGGAAAACGAATTCCTGCGTGCCGGGAATCTCCAGCAGGGAGAGATTTTCCGAGGGCGAACCGATAAAAATCAGATTGTTATTTTTTGCGTCGTCGAGCGAAAAGAGGCTTCCGCGCTTGAGCCGGATGCGGCGGTGGAGAAGTCCGAAGACGCGATCGATTTCGTGGACGGCCAAAACCTCGCCGACGCCTGTGTAGTGGTCCAGAATTGCAGCGCCCGCGTCACGATTTGCGTCACGGTAGCGCATTCCTGTTTCAGGACGGCCCACAAAAGCTGCATTGCTGAAAACGACCCACGGTTCGTCGGGCCCAGAGGCGAAGCCCCTCCAAAAGACGCGAAAAGCGGCCGGCGCTGGTTCGCTTTCGCTCGCGAGGCCCGTCGGCACCGAAGTTCGGGTCGCCAGAAGCCAGACAATGACGGTAATGGCCGCAGCCAGGAAGATGGAGAGGGAAATAACCTCGGTTCCCCATCTGCGCTCCTGGCTCTTCTCCCTGGGTTCCTTGCTCACTTCCCCGTTTAGGGCACCGGAAGGGGACTTTGCGGCGGACGAGTTGCGATGGTGGAAAGAAAGGACGTAGGTGCCCTTGGGGAGTTCCACGACAATGGGGTCATCGAGTCCGTCCGCAGCGTAATACTCGGCGAGTTTGGAGCGCAGGCGTCCTGCCTGGACACGAACCATGGAGTCGAGCTGGGGGTCGAAATCTGGGGCGCGGCCGAAGACCTCGGTCGCAATTTGAAATTCCTTGATGGGAGCGCCGGGGTGATCCACGGCATGTTTGGCCAAATACCGAAGCAGTTTGCAGAGAGACTCCGAGCCATGTAGAGCGTGGCTGCCGACGAGCCGATTAACCTGCTCGAGAAGATGCTCGCGTTCCGTCACATTGGTCCTTGATACGTCGGAGTAACAGGAGTGTAACAAGCCGCGCATCTCTATACAAGATGGCGAGTTATTTGATGTAACCGTATCAGACGCATTGAGACTTCTAACGGAAACCCAAAAAACGAATAGTACGCATCAATATAGCAGCATTATCCGCCTGCGCAGTGGTGCCGACGCGTAGTGTGCGTTTGGGGCGGAATGCTGTGGCCCTAATGGGCCGGGTGTAACAGTGCGAGGCGCAAGTCGAGGGCGCTTGAGTTCAGCTTGGGGGTGCCTTAAACGGTTGAGGGTGGCTCGTTCTTTGCGAGTTTCGGCGCAGCCTTTCTCAATCACATTCAACCAAATCGAAGGTGCAGGAGAGTTCGGCGGCCACTAACTGGCCAGGCCGGGTTCTCAGTTTTCGACGGTTGGAGTTGCAATTTTCTTAAAAGTTGGGGGAAGCGGATCTGCTAGGAGGGGTGGGATGGCAAAGCGACTCGTAGTTCTAGGATTGGCGGTTCTGTTTTGCGTAGTTTTGGTGAACGCGCCAAAAGTGTCTGGCCAGGCGGTTTTTGGAAGTATCATCGGAACAGTGACGGACCCGCAAGGCAATGCGGTTGCGGGAGCCAAAGTGACCGTTACTTCGACTACCAAGAGCTTTACCTATGATACGACCACGAATGAAAGCGGGAACTATTCCGTTACGCACTTAATTCCAGACACTTACAAAGTGCAAATTGTGGCCACAGGCTTCCAGGCAACGATAATACCCAGCGTGGTTCTAAATGCGGACACCGCCGCCACCGTTGATGCACACCTCTTGGTCGGAGCGGTGACGCAGACCGTGGAAGTCACGGGAGAGATTCCTCAACTCCAGACAGACCGCGCGGACGTGGACATCCAGTTCAGTCAGAAGTACATCGAAGACCTTCCTGTCCTCAATCGCAACTTCACCAATTTCGAGTTGCTCTCACCCGGCACCCAGAAGCTGGTGGGCTGGAGCCACGCAGCGACCGAAAACCCTCAGGGCGGCGGCCAAATCTTTGTCAACGGGCAGCACTTCTCTGGCACGAACTTCGAACTGGATGGCACCGATAACCAGGATGCCATCCTGGGAATTATCGTGGTGAACCCCAACCTCGACGCCATTGGCGAATCCAAGATCGCGCTTCAAGATTACGACGCCGAATCGGGCAAGGCGGTCGCCGGCACGGTTGGCGTGCAGATCAAGTCAGGCTCAAACGATTTCCATGGGACCGGCTTTTACTATTATCGGAGTAGCGATCAGCAGGCACGTGATCCCTTCACCAACGCGCCTGGCGTGCCGCTCGCAGCAGCCAACTGGAAGCAGTTTGGTGGTTCTGTCGGTGGTCCGATCCTTAAGGACAAACTCTTCTTTTTCGGGGATTATCAGGGCACAAACCAGATACAGGGCATAACTAACTTGTACACGACTCCGACCGCGGAAGTAGTAAGCACCTGCAATCCCGCGACGAACGGCACGAGCGCTACGCCGGGCTTCTGCGATTTGAGCCAGTATCCCTTTCAGATTTACAATCCTGCTACAGGAAACCCCGCGGATGGTTCCGGTCGTACACCCTTCACGAATAATATGATTCCAATAGCCGACATTCCTACGGGAATTGGCAAGATGCTTGCCGAGTTTCCCACGCCCACGACTAGCGGAATCAACAACAACTTCGTTTCGACGGGCAGCGGTCCGTACAAACAGTATTCGTTTGACACGCGAGTTGATTACAACGCTCCGCGAAACTTCCAGGTTTTCGGGCGCTTCAGCCTTGACTATTTCAGCTTGTCGGGCCTTGGCGGCTTGGGTGACCTCGGTGGTGCGGGCTTTGGGCCTGGCGGTTTGAATGGCACTTCCATCAACCACGACTACAGCGTGGCAGGCGGCTTCACGAAAGCGATCGGCACGAATTGGCTTACCGACTTCCGTATCGGATGGTTCCAGTACAATCCGATGACGCATTACTCCGACGCATCTGCAAGCCCCATGGACGGATTCGGATTCCCCGGCCTGAACTCCGGCCCTGGCATTCAAGGACCGCCGACTACCGGCGGTCTTTCGGGTTTCCAGTTTTCCGGCAATCAGACCCTTTCATCTTTCGGAGATGGTCTTAACATCGGCCGTTGCAACTGCCCGTTGACGGAAAGAGAACGTCAAATCCAGTTCGTAAATAACTGGACGCGGATTATTGGAAACCATACGTTCAAATTTGGTGCTGATATTCGCTACGCCACTAACCTTCGCATCCCCAGCGATTCCAGCCGCACGGGAATTTTGAATTTCGATTCCGGCGATACTTCGAACGCGGGAACGGGTGGCATGTCTCTGGCAACTTTGTTGCTCGGCGATGTGACTTCCTTCCAGCGCTTCGTAAGCCCGCCCAATATTCAAGCTATCGGCCATCAGTGGCGCGAATTCACCTATGCCCAAGACACCTGGCGCGTCAGCCCGAAGTTCACTATGACCTACGGCCTGCGCTGGGAAATTTACAATCCAGAGGCTGTCACCGCCAAGGGCAACGCCGGCTTTGCGGACTTGAATAATGGTGAACTGCTGGTGGCCGGCTATGGCGGCACGTCGTTCAATGGCGGCGTCGCGAATACGTACAAAGCGTTTGGTCCACGCGTTAGCTTTGCTTATCAGTTCGATCCCAAGACCGTTGTACGCCTCGGTTACGGCCGCGGGTTCGACATTGGCGTGTTCGGTTCCAATTTCGGCCACGCCGTCACGCAAAACCTTCCGGTCCTTGCATCACAATCGATCTCAGACTCAAACATTAATTCGGCGTACACGGATAATCGCAGTGCGGTTTTCAACCTTGTTACCGGCCCGCCGGCATACCCATTTGCGAATCTCATAAGCGACTTGAATACGAATGGCTATTTGCCGCTGCTTGGGCCTGACGGGACAGCTTCCACATACATCCGTCCTCGGGTTCAGAGACTTCCAACGATTGATCAATGGAATGCCACGATTCAGCGGCAGATCACGCCGACAATTAATATCACCGCGAGCTACATCGGCAACAAAGGAACTCACGTGTTTGCCGGAACAGGTCCTTCCTATACTACAAATGAGGTTGCTGCCGGCGGTGGCACCGCACCTGTGACTTGTAGCGGTACACCTGTGAGTTGTTCGGTGGCATTCGCCCCCAGCATACCGGCAAACGAGCGCCGCGAGTTTTTCTTGAACGGCGTTTACTCCTTCCCGTACACGGGTACGGGCTACACGCCTTGTTGCGCAGGGGGCGTCGGCAATTATTTTGGAAACGACGCCAACAATAATTACAACGCACTTCAAATAAAGGCGGAAAAACGAACGAGCTACGGATTGCAGTTCCTTGCGCATTACACCTACTCTAGGGCGTACGCGTACGACAGCAATTACTTCAGTGTGGACAAATCGTTTGCTTATGGACCCAACCCGAACAATCGCGACAACGAATTTGTGGCCAACACTATTTATCAACTCCCCTTTGGCAGGGGTAAACAATTCTTGGGCAATGCCAGCCGGGCGATGGACCTGGCAATTGGCGGCTGGCAAGTTAGCAACACTTTGACTTGGGGAAGTGGCCTGCCGTGGACGCCTAGCGTCCAAGAATGCAGCGAGGTCACGGACGTTGACATATGTCGTCCGAACATGGTTCCCGGCGAGAAGCTTAAGACTGGCGCCACGACGAATGCCAACGGCACATTCTGGTACACGCCTGTTGCCCCACTTGCCTACCCTGCGGCGGCCCTTACACCGGGTAACGCAGGTCTGAACACCTGCACCTTAGTACGGCCGACGTCGGGTCCGTTCGCCTTGCCCGCTTGCGGCCAGATCGGCAATGTGGGCTTCGATTCTTATCGCGGGCCGCACGTCTTCTACGACGACATGTCGCTCTCGAAGACCTTTAACATCACGGAGCGCTTCAAGGCGCAGTTCCGCTTCGACGCTTACAATGTCTTCAACCATCCCGTCCTGGGCTTCAACGGTAATCAAGGTAACACATGCATCGACACAAGTTGCGGCCCCACCGCCGGTCAAATCACCGACATTGAGGGCGACAACTCGCCGGGTTCACCGACTGGCATGCGTCAACTGCAGTTCGGCTTTAAATTCATTTTCTAAAAAAAACAAACATAACACCCCAAAACGGACGGGGAGCCCTCACGGGCTCCCCGTTTTTTATGCTCTAATCGTTTCTAGATTTATGTAGGAATACTGCCATGCCAATCGTTCGCTTACTTTCGATAGCTCTCTCAGGTGGTTTGATTTTCGGTGCCAGTCTTGCGCGAGCAGAATTCACCCAAGCGCCGCAAAACCCTTCTCTACTCGGTTCTCCCCATGCCTCACAGCAGCCTTCCCCAGTTGCTCCGGCTAGTTTCGACCCAGCGCGCCAGCTTTTGTTACAAGGCAAGTTCGACGAGGCTCTCGCGGCGCTCCACGAGTTGGAGGAGAAGCACCCTGAGATGAAGGGGCTCCCGCATGAAATGGGGGCTGCGTATTACAAGAAGAGTGATTTTGTAAACGCCATCGTTTATTTGAAGAAGGCCCGGGAACAGGATCCGAACGACGCGGAGGCCGTGCAACTGCTGGGCTTGTCGTATTACTTGGCTGGGCGGCCTACGGAGGCGATTCCCGAGCTCGAAAGGGTGCAGACGTGGTTCCCGCGAGCCAATGTCGACGCGGCGTACATCCTTGGGATTTGCTACATCCAGACAAAGGACTATCCCAACGCGCGCAAAGCTTTTGCGAAGATGTTCGATGTGCCTGCTGAATCTGCCGCGAGCTATTTGTTCACGGCACGAATGCTGCTGCGGCAGGATTACGCACCTGTGGCTGAAGAGTATGCGCATAAAGCCGTGGCGCTCGACCCGAGGCTACCTCTGGCCCACCAGCTTCTTGGGGAGCTCTACCTCTTTCACTCTCAAATAGACGACGCCATCGCGGAGTTCCGCAAAGAGCTGGAGATCAATCCCGGCAACGCCACAGCGTATTACAAACTCGCGGACGGTTACTCGCGGCTACAGAAATATGATGAGGCGGAGCGGCTTCTGCAACGCTCTATTTGGCTGGACGCCACTTCGACGGGACCGTACATCCTGCTCGGCAAAGTCTTACAGAAGAAAGGCGAGACGGAACTGGCCGTGCGCGCGCTGCAGCGGGCGCTTGCGATGGATCCCAACAACCCTATGCCGCACCACCTTTTGGGGCAGGCGTATCGCGCGTTGGGCAAGAATGCGGATGCAGACCGAGAACTCCAGGTGGCCGGCCAATTGGAACAAAACCAGAATTCGAAGCCGTGAAGGGGCCGCCGCATCCTATGAACTTGTCCAATATGTGGATTCGTGGGCGTGGGATGCTCGTGGCATCAGTTTTCTTGGTATCCGCGTGGGCGCTGCTTGCGCAGGAAGCCTACAACGAGCCGTGGCGTCCGCAATTTCATTTTACTCCGCCGAAAAATTTCATGAATGATCCGAACGGACTCGTCTATTACAAAGGCGAATACCATCTGTTTTACCAGTACAATCCGCAGGGAGCGGAATGGGGCCACATGAGCTGGGGCCACGCCGTCAGCACAGACATGTTGCATTGGAAGAACTTGCCTCTCGCGATTCCCGAAGAGCCCGGGCAGTACATGATTTATTCCGGGAGCGCGGTTGTGGACTGGCACAATGCCAGCGGTTTGTGCGCGAGCACGGACACGGCGGATCCTTCTTGCTTGATTGCGATTTATACGGCCGCCGGAGCGAGGGTACAGAGACAACATCTTGCCTTCAGCAACGACCGGGGCCGCACGTGGACGAATTATCCGGGGAACCCCGTCGCGGATTTGAAGCAGCCCGACTTTAGAGACCCCAAAGTATTTTGGTACGAGAGTGAAAAGAAATGGGTGATGGTCGCGGTCCTTGCTGACGCGCGAAAAGCAGTGTTTTTTGATTCGCGGGACTTGAAAAAGTGGACCTTCAGCGGCTCCTTTGAAACGGGCGGAAATGACAAAGGACAATGGGAGTGCCCTGATCTCTTCGAATTGGCAGTGGACGGGGATCCGAAAAACAAGAAGTGGGTGCTGATCGTGAATCGCAACCCCGGAGCTCCTGCAGGCGGCACGGGAACCCGGTATTTTGTCGGCAGCTTCGAAGGAGCACATTTTTTAAATGAAACTCCGGCTGGGCAGGAACTTTGGGCTGACTACGGCAAGGATTTCTATGCGACGAATTCGTTTTCGGATATTCCGCCAAAGGACGGCCGAAGAATATGGATCGGATGGATCAGCAACTGGCAGTACGCGAACCGCGAGCCCACGTTGATTTGGCGCGGAGGACAGTCCTTGCCTCGCGAACTGGGCCTGACGCAATTTCCGGACGGAATCCGGCTAGTACAAAAACCGATCGGTGAAGCGAAGTCGCTACGTGAACGGGAATTGTTACAACTCTCGAACGTCTCCATTCCAATGGCGATGCAAGCGATGCACTTGGCGAATGTCCGTGGCGAGACCTTGGAGATTGAAGCAGAACTAGCTCCCCGTGCTGCTAGGGAGATAGGATTTCGCTTGCGCAAAGGGGGAACCGAAGAAACTGTTTTGGGGATCACCGCAGAAGATAAGCAAGTGTTCGTGGACCGAACCCGGTCGGGGCAAGTCGCCTTTGCGCCAGAATTCCCTGGGCGTCACAAGGCGAAATTGCGGCAGAGTTCCCACGTGAAGCTGCATATTTTCCTGGATCGCTCGAGCGTGGAAATTTTCGTCAACGATGGTGAGGTGGTTCTGACGGACCGCATCTACCCGTCTCCGGGAAGCGATGGAATTGAGTTGTATTCGAACGAAGGGCGGGGGAAAGTGCTTTCGCTCTCGATCTGGAAATTGGGCTCGATATGGCATTAGTACCGGGGATCCGAAGGCGTTAGCTGGGACGAAAAACGACGCCTTGGAACCCTTCGCGGATGTGCTGCTTTGCCAGAGGAACGCGGGTCGTCCATGAAAAAGTTCACGACGGTCGGACTCGGCGAATTGCTCTGGGATATTTTTCCGGAGGGCCGCCAGCTTGGCGGCGCGCCCGCGAATTTTGCGTACATGACGAACCTTCTGGGCGATGAAGGTATTGTCGCTAGCCGGGTTGGCCGCGATGATCTTGGAGAGGAAGCCAAGCGTCGCCTCAATCATCTAGGCCTCAGCACTTCCTGGATACAGCTCGACCCAACCTATCGCACGGGGATTGTGCAGGTGGAAGTAGACGCGAAAGGCCAGCCGGCCTTTCAAATCGCCGAACCAGTTGCCTGGGATTCTTTTGAATGGACATCCGCGTGGCAGACGCTGGCACAAAAAGCAGACGCCGTATGCTTCGGTTCGCTGGCGCAGCGGTCTCCCCAGTCCCATCAGGCCATCTTTTCCTTTTTGAAAACGATCCGGCCGGAGACCACACGCGTCTTCGACGTCAATCTCCGCCAGTCTTTTTATTCCGCGAAGATTCTCGCCGACTCCGCTAAACACGCTGACATCATCAAGTTAAACCACGATGAGTTGCCAACAGTCGTCCAGCTTCTAGGTTTTCCGTTTCACGATGAAGAGTCTGCGGCACAGTGGCTCCGGCATACATTTCATATAAAGCTCGTGTGCATCACGCGAGGCGCGGCAGGAAGTTTGCTTGTGAGCGAGTATGCCAAACACGAACATCCCGGCATTCGAGTGCATGTCGCGGACACGGTGGGTTCGGGTGACGCGTTCACTGCGGCGCTGGTGTATCACTATCTGCGGCGCGATTCTCTTGCGACGATGAACGAGGCGGCCAATCGCATGGGTTCGTGGGTCGCGAGCCAAACAGGCGCAACTCCCGCGCGCGATGAAGACCGGCTGGAATTAATCCGCTCAGCTGAAGGTTGAGCGAACCAAGAACGAACTTCGGTGTGCTAGTGGGCTGCGCCAGGCGCTTGATCCTGTTCCTTGCCTAGACGAGCAACCTCGCTTGGCGGGAGTTCGTGCAAAAGCGCAAGGA
>DATEQG010000067.1:0-4486 GCA_035272765.1 Candidatus Acidiferrum sp. | reverse complement strand
CGGCATCTTGCGTTTGGCCAAGTTCGGCCAGGGCCTCGCCCTCAATAAGCTCGGCCGCATTCGCCGCGCCTTTTCCCATCTCAACAGCTTCCGCCGCCTCCCGCTGCGCTTTCTTGAAGTCGCCGGCCCGCAAATAAATATCGGAAAGCAGCCATCGGGCCAGCCATTCTTTGCCATCCAGCGCGGAAGCCTTCTCCAACACGTCGGATGCGCCTTTGTAATCTCCCTTGTTGTGGCGCATTTGCCCGAGCGCAACAAGCGCAGGCACGTTCTCCGGGTCGGCGGAGACAGAATTTCCGAAATAGGTTTCAGCCTTTTGCGGGTCTTTAAGCCGCACATACAATGAGCCCAGCAGGTAATTAATCTCGGCATCCTTTGGGGCAATCGCAAATGCCTCGAGCAGTTCCTTTTGGGAATTCGTCAAGTTTCCGGCTTCCAGCTCGGCCAGACCTTTGTCTTCGTGTTTCTGCGCTTTGGGCGGGATGGGCTGTGCCGAGGGAGCTCTTCCAGCCACGCTCTCGGGATTCGGTTCCATTGTCACGTCGACTTCGAGGTACCCGTGAACGTCGTTGTAGTCCAGATCCTTTCGTTGGGTTTGGTAACCCGTTGCGTTCACTTCGACGGTATATCGGCCGAATCCTGGCAGGTTAGCGAAAATCACCTGTGAATCACCCTGGGTCATTTCAGTGCGGAGTGGAACGCCCGAACCGTTTGCGAAGATTGCGACGAACGCGTGGCGCTTCAGCGGAGCAGAACGAGCTCCGAGGACACGCACAACCACCGAGCCGGTGGCGAACATTTCTGTTGTGGTTCCCACGCCTGGACTTGGCGCCGGCGGCTGTTGAGTGGGCGGCGGGCCGCCAGTTCTTTGGGCGACCGCAGGAGCAGAAATCCCTAAGAACAGAGTCGCCGTTAGGCCGATGATTCGAAGGTGGCTGGACACCGTAGCCTCTGCTGGAGATCATGCTCCCAGCTATTAGCCTGATTGTACACCGGCTTGCCTTTGCGCGGGAACCACGAAATAAGGGCCACACTCCAGCCGGAGCCATTTAAGGTGTTTGTTTTTCAATCATTTGCACTCACTTTTGTCAAAACGTCCACGAGGGCGTTCTGCACGGCTCCCAACTCCTCGGCGGTCACTTTGTGTTGCGGCCAGAAAAAACCTCGCAAACGTCCAGCCTCTTGAGAGAATGGGAGAGATAGCGGCGAGCACGCTTCTCGACCAAATCGAGAAACGCAGTGAGTATGTGCCCGAAATTGCGATCGAGCCGGAATTCGTGGTGCGGCGATCGACAGGCGCGGCTCCCGCGCAGCGGACGCAATCCGCGCGTCTGGGAACTCAGTCTGAGTCATTATCAGCGAAAGGGTTGTCCTGACTACTGGGGATTTTCCGGCTGGTCGGTGATCTTCGGCTGGCCAATCTTCTGTGACGCACTCACTGAGAACAGCAAGTAATTGCTGAACGTATGGTGACGATGGAACGGGCGGTGGTGATAGTAGAAGTAGATGTCTGCATCGGCCGGAAGCCATAGCACGACATTCTTGGCGGGAAAGGGAACGGGACCGTATTCGATCGCGTCTTCTTCCGAGCCAAGCCCGACCTCGGGGACGGGTTTTATCAAGTTCGCCTCGAGCCTCACGATTTGATATGTATCCGCGGAAATCCAGGCGCGGCCTTTGAATCCCGCCGTGTAGGAGCCGTCCAGGGTTTGATAGGAACGCAGGCGCTCCGGCCGGTCCGGCCGCTGGCGGAAGTATACGAGCCAAGTCGCCTGGTTGTGCCAACTGCCGAGGCCTTCGCACGTCATTTGGAAGTCACCCCGCATGTCAGGATGGAAAACGAGGGGCAGATCGGCCAAACCAAACATGGAGAAATGTCCCGCGAATTGACTCGATCCGGAATTATCGTCGCGGTTTTCGTCAATAACCAGCAGCCCTGAATCCGACGGAGCAATCGAGATCAGGTACTCGAATTTCCTTCTGTCTGTCGTAATCGGGCGACCCATGGTGCTCAGCTCTTGGTGGACCACATCCTCTTTCGCTTGGATCCGGTTGACGGTATCAACGAGCTCTGCCACGCGTTTGCCAACGCCTGTAATCACCTGATCGGCAGGGCAGGTGACGCCATCCGCGACGGGGGGTTTTTCCTGGTCCACACCTGGTGGTTCCCAGTTGGGAATTAGAAGCTTCGAGGCGGGTACTTGAATAACTGGAAAGGAGCGTTCGGATGCCGCCGGTGAGCCGGCGGTGGTAGCGTCTGATGAAACAGTCGCACTAACTTCCAGCTTTCCAGCCAGAGCTCGGGCTGCGGGAGCGTTCGGGTCTTCGGGCAGGTCGCGCAGAAAGGCTTGCAGCACCTTGATGGCATCGTCCCTCCGACCGAGTTCCGCGAGCGCCTCTCCTTCAACGAACTCCGCCGCGTTCGCCGCACCGTTTCCCAATTGAACCGCGTCTTCCGCCTCCTTTCGCGCCACGTCGAAATTGGCGGCGCGCAAATGAACGTCGGACAACAGCCATAGCGCCAGCCACTGCTTCGGATCCAAGCTGACGGCTTTTCCCAAAGCGTCCTCGGCACCTTGGAAGTCGCTTTTCTGGTAGTGCAGTTGCCCGAGTCCAACTAGCGCGGGAACATTTTTCGGGTCGATGGCGATTGCTTTATTGAGATAAGTCTCGGCGTTGCTTAGATCCTTGCCGCGCAGATAGGCCAGTCCAAGCAGGTAGTTGATGTCGGAGTTGCCTGGTGCGTCCAGGCTTGCGGCCGTTAGTTCGTTTTGTGAGCGTTTCAGACTTCCGGCTTGTAATTCCGCCAGTCCCTTGTCCACGTGCTTTTGCGCTTTTTTGGGGATCGGCACAGACGAAGTGAAATCGCTGACGGCAAGGTTTTCAAGATTCGGCTGCATCTTGAAGTCAAGATGCCTGAATGAATTGTCGTCCTTATAATTCAGATCACGTTTCTCTGTTTGGAACCCCGGCACAATCACTTCAATCACGTATGGACCATCTGCGGGGAGCTTGTAAAAAAGAGCCTGCGAATCGCTCTTGGTGAACGCAGTTTTGACCGGTGAGCTTGCTCCCTTCGCATAGACCCTGACGAGCGCTTGCTGATGGAGCGGGGTACCCTGAGGAGCCAGGACGCGAACCTCGATGGCGACCTTTGAGTCTCCTGCTGAATAGGTCGTGGTCTCGGATGCCGCGTTCGTCCCCGGTATTGGGGGCGATGACTGGGCGATGGCGGGAGCGGAAATCGCCAGGAACAAAATCGCCGTTACGCCGATGGTTCGAAGATGGCCGGACACTATAACCTCTGACGGAGTTCCCATTCCCGAATGTCAGTGCGATTGTACACCTGCTCGCCCTTGTGCGGAACTGCGGATTAGGACCACACTCCAGCCATGGAGTAACTTAAGGTGCTTCTTTTCAACTACTTGCAATCACCTTGTCAAGGCATCCACGAGGGCTTTCTGCACGGCCCGCAACTCCTCGGCGGTCACTTTGTGCCGCGGCCAGAAAAAACCTCGCAAACCGTCTCCCCTTTTGCGGGGAACAATGTGGACGTGAAAGTGCGGGACGCTCTGGCTCACGATGTTGTTCATGGCGACGAATGAGCCGTCAGCCTCCATCACGCGCTGCACGGTGGCCGCGAGGAGCTGCACGTTCGAAAACAGCGGTCCGATGAGCTCTTGCGGGAGATCGAGCAGCGTCTGGTAGTGCTGCTTCGTGACGAGCAGGCAATGCCCAGGAAAGAGAGGCCGATAATCAAGAAAGGCGATGGAAATTGCGTCCTCGAAAATGACGTTGGCGGTCACGTCGCCCGCAACGATCCGGCAGAACTGGCACGGTTCCACTTGTTCGATGGCCTTTTGCGGCGCGCGCCTGATCATTCGAGAAGTTTACATCGTTTTTCCGACGCGGCCCATTCCGCCGCCGAGAAGCGATGCCGACCATGCGCGATTGGAACGCATGCGAAGAATCCGCTGAAGCTGGTTCCGGTGTTCGTGTCGTATAGTCGCTGAGGGGCTTACGAATTCTCATGGGGACCGGTATGGGAACAAATCGCTGCGGGAAGATTCTTCAAATAATGCTCGCGATGTGCGTCGCTATCTTGTCTTCACGGCCGACGGGCGCGCAGTCAGCGAAAACGAAGGCGGCGAAGGCGCCAGTGGCAGCGCCTCCTGCGGTGCATGATTGCGGGAATGGCGTGACGCTGCGGTTGACGGGATCGTCGGCGCAGCAGGGCGGATTGCTGGAGCTAACGCTGGCAAGCGCCGCGCCGGTGGGGGAAATAACGGCGACTTGGGCTGGGAGCGCTGTGCCGTTGTGGGAGGATGGCGCGGGCTTGCGTCATGCGCTGCTGGGAGTCGACCTCGAGCGCGCGCCCGGAAAGTATGACCTTGGCGTTGCGGGCCAGCTCGCGAGCGGAACGCAACTGACGTGTGGCGCGCAGGTGGACGTCAAAGCCGGCCAATTCGCCATCGAACGCCTCAAG
>DATEQG010000066.1:0-7341 GCA_035272765.1 Candidatus Acidiferrum sp. | reverse complement strand
CGAAGGTCGCAGCGCCGCGCTCGGCAATCGCGCCCTGTTCGCCGAACTCAGAATCCCGCTTGGTGAACTCGACTCTCGCGCACGGCCCCTCGAATCGGGGGGCCAGACGGTGGTATTCGTCGCCGTGGACGGCAAGGCCGCGGGCCTGATCGGCGTGGCCGATCCGGTGAAGTCAACAACGCCCGAAGCGATCGAGCGCCTTCATCGTCAGGGACTGCAAATCCTCATGCTGACGGGAGACAGCCGCGCCACAGCCGAAGCCGTCGCGCACAAGCTCGGCATCGAACGCTTCGAAGCCGAGGTGCTGGCGGAGAAAAAGAGGGAAAGCGTCAAGCTTCTGCAAGCCGAAGGGCATATCGTCGCAATGGCGGGTGATGGCGTGAACGACGCACCCGCATTGGCGCAAGCCAACGTCGGCATCGCAATGGGAACCGGAACGGACGTCGCGATCGAGAGCGCAGGAATCACATTGCTGCACGGCGATTTGCGCGGAGTGGCCCGGGCGCGGGCCCTCAGCCGCGCGACCATGCGCAACATCCGTCAGAATCTATTTTTCGCTTTCGTCTACAACGCGCTGGGAGTGCCGATCGCGGCTGGGATTCTGTACCCATTCTTCGGTGTGCTCCTCAGCCCCATCATCGCGGCCGCAGCGATGACGTTCAGCTCCGTCTCCGTAATTACAAACGCTCTCCGGCTTCGCCACGTCAACCTCGATCGGGGGTAGCCAAAATCGGGTTAGCCAAAATGGTGTTCGAGACATTGCGGGATCACCGGACGCGACCCCATCGCGCGTTCGATTCTGCTGCTATACTTTCGCCATGACATTCATGACCGCTACCTACGAGATACAGCACGCTCTCAAGCCCGAACAATTTCGAGAGCTCGGCAGACTTGTAAACACGTACGGGCTCCAGACCTTCCGCTTCGACGAAAAGACGAATCGACTCCATCTCGACTACGATGCCTCGCGCCTCAAGAATTCCGTGGTCGAGCACGTTTTGCGCGAAGCGCGAATCCCGGTGGTGCGCCGCATCGTCCCGGAGCCGCCACAAAGTGAAACCAAGCCGGCCGGGGTTCAAGCCTAAGCACAAAATCGAGGACGAGAAAATGAACTCACCGAACGAACGGCTGTACGTCCCTCCCCCGTCTGGCCTGGGACCGCTGCCCTTCAGCAGCGGAGTTCTCGTGGGCAACACCTTCTATCTTTGCGGACATATCGGGGTCGATCCAGGTACGAAACGCGCTCCCGAGAATCCTGAGCGCGAAATCGAACTCATGATGGAAGCCCTGCGAGGCACGCTCGCAAAGGCGAAACTCACGCTTCAAGATCTCGTCTTCGTGCAAGTCTTCTGCTCGGATATCTCGCTCTTCGAGAGATTCAACGCCGTCTACCGCAAATACTTCCAGGAAAACGAGCCGTTCCCCGCGCGAGCGTTTATCGGCTCTGGCCCTTTGCTCTTAGGCGCGCGATTCGAGATCCAGGGCATCGCAGTAAAATCCTAGCGGCTGGAAATTTCGGATGTAGAGCACGGTCGCAGCCGTTTGAAAGAGCGACCAGGAAAAAAGAAGGGGGCTCTTGCTTGGGATCAAGAGCCCCCAAAGGTCGCGTTTCGTGGCCCGGCCTAGGCGTGACCGACTGGCAACACACGGAAAATCCCACAAAAGCGAAGATTCTGTCGTGTTTTATTGGCTATTCGAAGAATCGCAAGGTGGACATCGGCGGACACTTCCGGTCGAACAAAGTCATAAAATCAAGGCTGATTGGCAACACTGGCAACAGTTTTACGCTTCATTCTCCGCCTTTCGCTGGCTTTTATCAAACGAGGCGACACGCAAAGAAATTGGATCGGTGAGCCAACCCCTGGTGCACGCACTATGGCCCCGTATACGTGATTGAGACCGCGTTCGTTGAAAGGGCGACGGAGGCGACATCGCTAATCGTACCGTTGAGGGTTGACCACATGGCGGCAAAACCATTCGCAGGGCTAGGAGTGTACACTGACGCAACGTCGGACCCACCGGTGCCGATAAATGTCACCGGCGTAATTGCTTCCGCACTCGCCGAGAAAACCGGCACCGTAGTGTTCGGTTGATTGTTTGTGACCGCCTCGTTCTCCATAATCCATTCTACTGTAGGGGAAACGGGTCCACCACCTGGCCCCGGGACCAGGAAATTGAATATCGGGAAAGGCAGCGGTGTGACCCCGGGCTCGAAATCACTAACAAAGAGCCAGAAGACACTCCCCCAAGTTGACCCGTCCTGCGCCTGAACGTACCCCGCGAACATAAACACCAAGTCGCCAGAATTCATCGGCGGAGGGTTTATAACGTCTCCGCCAGCCGCCTGCTCCTGTTCAGCGGCATTACCTGGAACCGGAACCCACCACTGGAAACCCGGAAGATTGAAGAACGTCGTTATTCCACTAGGTGTTTGGTTTAGTTGAAAAGATAGTATCGTCTGTAAAAGTTGGTTGTTTCCATCCCAATTCCAACCGCCCAATCCAACCCAGCCCGATAACCCAGCAGTTTGCGACGCCTCCGCAATTCCCGAGGGGAGGCTCAAGTACGGAAGCGTCAGCGCACCATAAACGCTGTTCCAGCCACCATCAAACAGTGCCCGCGGATGCCCCTCAACGCCTCCGCACCAGTTGAATCCGGCCTGCTCCATGAGCCGCCTTCTCCAAGCTGGACGCACTATCTTCGGCCTAGCTCGAAGTTGCGGGGTGGCGATTCGCACTCCTCGCTCGCAGATTTTGTTCCAGATTTCCTTAAATGCGGCACTGTCCTCAGGCTTCGGACGCCTGAGGAGCAATCCACGTCGAACCAAATCCGAGTCGCTCGCATTCTTCAAATCGAAGTTTTCGGGCAGGGCCTCGGTCGTGTACACATTGTCAAGATTTGTGGGTACTAGACGAAAGGGGAATTGGGTCTCAAGCCATCTGTCGTCTTTCATTTGTGTCAGCCTCCCCCGTCGCTGTGTACGTGAATATATCAAATTCGTCAAGACCCCGAGCCTTTATCGTGGTAGTCAGGCGGTGTGCGGCCCTATTAATTCCCTTCTCTTTCCCCATTTGATCAAGGCGGCCTATGGGAAAGCGGATCACGTTTGCAGGATCGCTTGACCGGGCAAGCTCTCGCTCCATCTTGTGCGCTTCCCTAGTGTGAGACTATTCGTTGCGGCGGCGGTAGAGCGACTTGCCGAGTTCGATTAAGAAGGAACAGCGCAAGCAACACAAGCACGATCAGAATCATGGCAACATTTCCCTTGCGTGAACGATGGCGCGGTAAGCTCAACTGACAGCTTTCTTCACTCCCGCCTTCACTTTGGCCCGACGCCGTTTTTGCGCTCTCGAAATCCTCGCTCATGCATCCGCTGACACCCGAAGAAAATCGCTTTACAGTATGCGAACAAGCGAGACGAGTGTACTATCGTGCCTTATCAGGCCCTATTCGAATTTGCGATGCGCAGGGCCGGTCCGGGATGGCTTCCGAATCGCCGACAGCCCGCCGAGGGGAAGAGTTCATGCCTTACAATCATCCTTGGAGCGCGCATTGATGGACGAGATTGGCTACATCTATGGTTTTACCGAAGATGAAGTGCAGGCACTGGAACTATACAAATTCGTCAGCTGCCTGCGCAGCATCAAGATATTGTCTGTTTTTCGCATTAGCCGTGACTCAGAAGACTTCGAGACTCTCGACGCTTCCCATCCAGGGTATGCATTGTTCCTGATCGTGAACCGTACGGCGCATGGACTCATGCAGAAGACAAATGCGTATAGGTCTTGTGGATCGATATCTGTTCGTACGATTAAGGCGGAGCAAGAACTTTTCGTACAGCTTCCAACGACCATCGATTCAAATCGGCACTAATGGTCGCACGACTATGGACCTCGGCGGGGCGTACGTCGTTCGTAGAGGGAGAGCCGTCCGGATCAATATTCGCAATTGCCGCCTAGACTCCGCAACCTTCCTGGACACACCGGCTGAATCAAGAAAAGCTAGCGCACCGAAAACGGGCACCGTTCCATTTTTGAGTTTCTTGACCATCGAAGCCCGTGAAACCTCAGACCTGATCTAACTGCGGAGGGGAATTACTGTCTGTCGGGTAAACGCAAACAAGGGGGATTTTAAATGAATGAGGGGCCTACGCTTGGGATCGTAAGCCCCTCTAAGTCGCGTTTCGTGGCCCGGCCTAGGCGTGACCGGACCTGGGGTCATCCATCCTAGCTTCCCTCTCAGAGGCAGGTGGGAACGACCCGAATCCTCTCGTGAAAGGGCCCCTTCCTCCCCCGTCACCGAAGATGCGGATCGTGATGAAACGCGACCCACGCCGTCCATAAAGCAAGCAACGGCCCATTCACCGTGTGCTCCGTCATCGTCACTTCCGTCGTCATTTCAATCACTTGCACCTTCGCACTCAGATACTCTGACCTTGAGTAAGTTCAAATCGGGAAGGATAGTCCCGGCTTGGCACCCCGCTCGCTGTTCTCAACGTTCGACCCCCCACATCCGTCGCTTGACCTATTGCGAATTCCTCACCTGTTCGAACTGTGCGGATTGTGCGGAACCTGACTCTGCTTCATAATGAGTCTTCGTCGAGGACTCGCCGGACAAGAATGGTCAAGTACTTCATCGCGATTTTGCTGGCCGCTGGAATCGGACTCACGGGCATCGTAATCGGCATCGCCTCTACCCGCTCGCGCCGCGTCGTTTCTGCTTCCGCTTCCCTGCCCGGCAACTCTGCAATTTCAGCGGGCGCTGCGAAATCAGACAAAGCGGCTCAAGATCGCGTCATTCTCTTTGCGAGCAACCCGATTCCGGCGCCCCCTTTTCTGGTCGCCGATATCGATGGCGCCCCGATTTCCACCGCGGACTGGCACGGCAAAGTGGTGCTCCTGAACTTTTGGGCCACGTGGTGCCCGCCGTGCCGCGAGGAAATCCCCGAGATGATTGCGCTGGCGAATCGCTACAAAGATCGATTGCAAATCATCGGCATATCGATGGACGACGGACCTCCCGAGGAAGTCAGGGCGTTTGCGAAGCAGATGGGCATCAACTATCCGGTGGTGATGTGGAGCCGCGAGATGGTTCGCGAATACGGCGGCGTCCCGGCGCTGCCCACATCATTCGTCATCAATCCCGAAGGCCGCGTGGTGCAAAAGCATGTTGGCTTGTATTCGGAAGATGTCTATGAGGCCGAAGTGCGTGCGCTCCTGGGCCTTCCCGTCAACGCCACGGTGCAAACCTTCCAGGACACGGGCCAGATTTTCTTGAAAAACGCTTCGTTAGCGACGGAACTTCCGGGCGTCGATTTCAAAGGTTTGAATGACGATCAGAGGAAGGCTGCGTTGAAGCGCTTGAATTCCGAGATTTGCGATTGCGGCTGCACTCTCACCCTCGCCGAATGCCGCATGAACGACACTTCCTGCCCCGTGAGCAAGAAGCTAGCGGCGAAAGTAGTGAAGGAAATCTTAGCCGGCACTCCGCCGCCAGCCCCCGCTGCAAATCAGTAACCTACTTCGCGCCTACCTGTCGTACTGCAGGCAAATCTGAAGCTGATGAATCGCTTCGTCGATTGACTTGATCGCGTCCACTCGATGACCGCCGTAATCGTGCGCTGCCGCATTGAGGTGCTCCCTCGCGTGCCGCAACGACTCGATCGCCGCACGAATTTCCGGATGCGGCTCGGGAGTCGGGTTTGCATTCGCGTGGGGCGCCGCCGCCGCAGCAGGCTGTGCGTTATGCGCAGGCGGAGCCGCGGGAGCTCCCGCCGGGAACGTCAATGCGAGAACGAGTATCGCCATTGCAACCAAGCTCAAAAACCAATGCCTCATGAACTTTCCTCCTGGTCCGAGAGTCGGCTCGGACGCCGCGTATGTGTAAGGTCCAACCCCGGGATCCCCAAAATTCACTGGCGTGCAAAGCGTGTGTCGAGGCACGCCAATTGGCTTCAAATGGTATATCTCCGGGGCAGCCCGCAATCGCCCACCTTGACGCGCTGTTGCCAAAGAATTACGCGTTGGGTCTCAAGGTAACTCTCTCGCCTGCCCCCTCGCCCCTTCTCTGGGACAGTGCCCTTTTGGGCAAGCAACCCTTTGCTTTTGCCGCGCAATCGGACGAATATAGTGCCTCGGCTTTTTCCGCGGCAGTCCTGAGTCACGGAGAGCGCCGCTCGCGAGAGTCACACCCAGCCCAGGCAAGAGAGTCCGGTAAGAAGTGCGGCGAATGCGCGCACGCAACCTGTCCTGCGGCAGGGGGAAACAATGACCACGCAAACCCAAAGCTTTCTCCAAGGCGAAGTTGTCGACGGGAAATATCATCTTCGCCAGTACCTGGGCGGCTCCGACCGCGGGGCTGTTTTTCTTACCGAATACGGCACGCTGCGCCCGCAAAAGGCAGCGATCAAGCTTGTCCCGGTGCGTCCCGGAAACGCGGAACTTCAGCTTTCCCGCTGGCGCCTGGCCGCGAACCTCGCGCATCCTCATCTGGTCCGCATCTTCGATCTGGGCCGCTGCGAAGTGGAAAACTCCGCGATGCTCTACGTCGTGATGGAGCTTGCCGACGAAAACCTCGCGCAGATCATTCCTGAGCGCCCGCTTACACCCGACGAAGCGCGCGACATGCTCGCGCCCGTTCTCGACGCGCTCTCCTACATGCACAGCCGCGGGTTCGTTCACGGCCACATCAAGCCTTCGAACATCCTGGCGGTGGGCGAAGAGCTGAAACTTTCGAGTGACGGCATTTGCCGCCTCGCCGATTCGATCGATTCTCAGAGTGCGCCTGGCGTTTACGATCCGCCCGAAGGAGCACGCAACGGCGCGGCCCCCGCAGGGGATGTGTGGTCGCTGGGCGTGACGCTCGTCGAAGTCCTCACGCAGCAGCCGCCCGCGTGGAACCCGGCCGAGCGCAAGGAACCATCTTTGCCCCAAGCGCTGCCGGAGGCTTTTGAGGACATCGTGCGTCACTGCCTCCGCCGAGAGCCGAAAAGCCGCTGGACGGCGCCCGATATCGCCGACCATCTTCCGCGGACCCCGATTCCCCAGACAAGGATCGCGACTCCAGTTCGCACGGCTCCCATCACGACTCCCGCGGTTCAAGCTGCTCCGGCGCCAAAAGCTTCGGTTCAGGCCGCTCCGGTGGAAGCTGTCGCCGCCCAAGAAAAAACCGAAGAAAAAACTCCCGTGGCTCATCGCTACGTCATCGGCGCCATCGCCTTTGGAGTCACGCTGTTTGCAATCATTGCCGGACCAAGATTCTTCCGCCAGCAGCCTGCGGCGCAGGGAACTTCCGTAGCGGATGCTGAGAAACTGCGCGCGGAGCCGCCGCACATTGTCGTTG
>DATEQG010000065.1:0-43006 GCA_035272765.1 Candidatus Acidiferrum sp. | reverse complement strand
CGGAGAGCGCGTCGGGCAAGTGAACGGATTGAGCGTGCTGGAAATTGGCGGGTATTCATTTGGGAAGCCGGTGCGGATAACGGCATCGGCCGCGCTAGGCAAGGCGGGGATTATCAATATCGAGCGCGAAGCGAACTTGAGCGGGCGGTTTCACGACAAAGGCGTGCACATTATTTCGGGGTTTTTGCGGAGTTTGTTTGCGCAGGACAAACCATTGTCACTGGCGGCCAGCATTTGTTTCGAGCAGTCGTATTCAGGAGTGGATGGAGATAGCGCGAGCTCGACCGAGATTTATGCGCTGGCTTCGGCGCTTTCCGGAATTCCGCTGCGGCAGGATATTGCCGTGACGGGCTCGATGAACCAGCAGGGAGACATTCAGGCGATTGGCGGAATCAACGAGAAGATCGAGGGATTTTTTGACGTTTGCAGGATTACGGGATTGACGGGGACACAAGGCGTGGTGATGCCGGAGTCAAACGTCGAGGACCTGATGCTGCGCGAGGACGTGATGGATGCGGTGGCGGCGGGGAAGTTTCATATATGGCCGGTGGGCAGAGTGGAACAAGGGATTGAGGTTTTGACGAAGGCTACGGCCGGGCGGCGAAATGAGGACGGGACGTTTGAGGCCGGAACGGTTTTTGGGTTGATGAATGAGAAATTGAGTGAGATGGCGAAGACGCTGAAACAGTTCGAATAGCGCTTCCTCGGGAATTTCAAACCACGAAGAATTCAACGGAAAAAATAGACAGGCCGGAATGTGTGTCAAACGAGATCGGACAGACAGACAAGAGTGTCTGTCCTAGGGATGCTCGGGAGGCGGAGCGACGTAGGCTTGTCGATGATCGATGCGGTAGGCAGCAGTGGTTGGCGCATCGGAACCGCTGGCCGGGGAATTTGCGGTTGCGGAACTGGTGATGCGGACGTCGATCAAATGGAGCTTTGCGTCGTGCGCGGGTGGAACGAAGCCGAGATTGTATTCGTGGCGGACGAGTTGCGCGATCTCCGTGTAAACAGCGGCATAATCCTTAGCGGTTCTGGGGAAGTAGGCGCGGCCTCCATTGGCTTCGGCAATGGCTTTTAGTTCTTCATCGGCCTGGGCAAAGCCTTCCGCGGCAGCTTGCGCCTTTTCCGGAGGAGGTTGATCTTTCTTGGAACGTTTTTTATCGGGCGGATTGGCGCCGCGCAGTTCTCCGCCAAGAGAGATGGCCAGCACGCGCACGTCGGTAGATTTCAGGTGGGCAAGAAGATTCTCCGCAGCCGAGGATGGGGAGGTATCGAAGCCTGTCGAAAGCAAGACAAGGGATTTTTTCCCGGGAACTTTGGCGAGCCAATCGAGAGCGGTGGCTAGGCTGGAGGCGAGATTTAACTGGCCGAATCCGAGATTGAAGCGCAACTGGTCCAGCGCAGCGGCAGCGGTAAGTTTGTCTGGCGTGTATGCCAGTATAAGTTCAGGGGCATCGTTGTAACGAGCGATGGCGACGAGGTCGCTGGGTGCGAGGCCTTCGAGGAGGGCTTGGATCGCTTGAAGATGGCCGCCCTGGAGGAGATATACGGCTGGGCCGGCTTCAATGAGGAGCAGGACCTGGGCGCGCTCGTCGATACTGAAAAAATCCGTGATGGGCTGCTCGACGCCGTTATCGAGAACGTGGAAGTCTTCGCGGCGGAGACCACTGACAAACTGCCCGCGAGAGTCGGTGACGACGACTCCAACGTTGACACGGTCGACGCTGATGCGGATGTTGGGAGGCGTCTGGGCCGGTTGTTGAGGAAGAGCGGGTGGCACAAGCAGCAGCGTGCAATGGATTAGGACAGCTGCGCGCCATCGAGAGGAAAGAAACATAGCCCGAGTTGGCATCGTAGAATGGCGTCGAAAAAGACAAAAGCCCTGTCCCGCGTGGAGTTTCCAGAAGGCGGAACAGGGCTAGCGATTTCTAAGGAGGCAAACCCACCCGCAGGCTAAGAAGGCTTAGGAGGAGCCTGCGCAGGAGGTGTCGCCGGAGTAGCAGCGGGAGCGGCGCTGGCGCCTACGTCTTTTGGAGTGGAAAGATAGCCGGTGGCTTGATTCTTGCCGACGTCGAAAACAACGATCTCGTAGGGAGACATTCGCGAGGCGCCTTTGACGTAAAACTGTATGGGTTCGCCGGCGGTCTTGTCTTTCTTTTCGATGGTGCGGTCATCCACCAGGACCGTCATGGTGTATTTGGATTTCTTGGGATCCGTTTTAGTGAGTGTGAGCTGGGTTGGTCCGACCTTTTGGCCGTTCTTTGTTTTCGTTAGCGTGAATTCGTAGTAGTTGCGGTCGCCGCGGCGCTTCAATTCTTCGAGGTCGTCATGGTTGCGAGCGATAAGTCCGCTCATCACGCCCTCGTCACCCTTGACGCGCTCCAGCTGGCCCTTGGTAACTTCCAGATCACTTTTTGTTGCTTCGATATCTTTTTTCGCTCCGCCAACTTCGGTAGCCACCGCACCAATTTGTTCCTGGCTTTCCTTCTTAACCTGTGACAATTGGGCGGTGAGTTTCTGGTCCGATTCAACCTGTTCTTTGCGGATGGATTCCGCGCGGCTCTTGGCCTGAGCTAGTTCCGCAACGGTCATGCCGACTTTCTGTTCCGTAACTTCGATGTGGCCCTTCAAATCGGCGAGACGCGCATTCGCTTGTTCGAGCTGTGCAGTCAAAACTTTGTCCTGGTCTTGTTCTTTGGCCAGATTTTGCTCGAGCCGCGAGATCCCCGAGTAACCGACATAACCAAGCGCGGCGATGACAACAAAAAGCACGACGAAGAGCGCCGCGATCCAGCGCGGTGTTCCCGTGGATTCGTAACGATAAGACTCTTCCGGACTCGGCACATTTGGAGAAATGCTCATTCCCCCTCCTCAGTCATGGCTCCAGGCTGGGTTCTGGATGCCGCTAAAATTATCCACCGCAACTCGCGCCCTGTCTACGGGCGCGGTCAGCGGGACCTGCTTCGCGATGCGCGGACTTTCCCGCCGGCCTTACGGCCTGAGGAGCGCTCCGGCCAGCGAGCGAAGATCGAAGTGGTCAAGCCGCCCCGGGGCGTAAACTCACCGCGCACGACGCACCATTCGGGGCGGATAGCTTGGACGATATCATGAAGAATCTTATTCACGGCGTTTTCATAAAAGATGCCGAGATCGCGATAGGCGAGGAGATACATCTTAAGAGCTTTGAGCTCGATGCAGTCCTTGTGTGGCATATATTGGATGGTGATCGTGCCATAGTCTGGCATGCCAGTTTTGGGACAGACAGAAGTGTATTCCGGAAAGCGGGTGGTGATCACGTAGCCGGGGTATTGATTGGGCCAGGTATCCAGCTTTGGTAATTTTGTCTCGATGCCCGCGCGGGCGTGATCCGCTGTGTAGTCCGCCATGACGGTTTCTATTGTACGTTGTTAGGTGACGTTCAGGCGACAGCCTCTTGCCGAAACGGTGCGCATACCCTATCCTCTAGCGAAGAGGACCCTCCAGAAGCTTTCAATGAACTGCCCAGCGTGCCAAGCCGGGACTTGCCGGCGATCGAGGCGGCGTTCCGTTTCCGAATATTTGTTCAGCGCTGCGGGTGTAGTTCCGTGGCGTTGTACGGCCTGCGAGACGCGCTTCCATGCGCGAGCGATACCGCTTCGCCATCTTCTCTATGCGCGATGCGGTATTTGCGGCAACTTGGAGTTGCAGCGAATTTCCGCGGAGAAAGTTCAGGGAGCCACATCCGCGTTCGGACGCTGGCTGAGGCTGACCGCGGTACGATGCGAGCCTTGCCGGCATAAGTTCTTCTCGCTGCGGCCGATGTTGCCAGCGGAACGGTTAGGCGGAGTGGCGGCGGAAGACAGCGCGGCGAAATACTAATCTAGTACCAAACCGGTCCCACCTTCAGAGTACCAGCCCAAGACATTCCGGTACCTCACGCCCCGTACCATTTGCAGCCTGCCCAGGAAACGCAAACCCATCTAGGATTTTTGAGCCCGAGAGGGGTTCATGGAAACGAGCATTCGCGTTCTGGTGGCCAACCGTCCCCGGCTGTTGCGGGAGCTGGTGCTGTCGACTCTATCTGAGCAAGAGGGAATCGACATCGTGGGGGAAGCAGAGAACGAGAATGACGTCCCTTCGCTTGTGGCCGAGACAAAACCAGATTTTCTGTTGATAGCGCTGGATGAATCGAAGCGACGTCCGCCGCTGTGCGACCAACTTTTGAGGAAATTTCCCGGGCTTCGAATTATCGCTGTGGCACCCAACACAAACATCGGAATTTTCTATTGGGCGTCGCTGGAGATTCATTCGACAACGATGGAAGCGAGCGAAGCAGCCCTGCTGGAAGTGATGCGAGGCAAAACTACGCGGACAGGGGGTGGGGGATCGTGAGGAGAGCGAGTTTATTCCGCGCGTGGAGACCATGCCAGAAGAAATGTACCGGGCTAAGCCACTTCTTGTTTGGTTTGGGCATTTGCCTAGTGAGTTTGGGTAGCGCGTTTGCGCAAGAGCCTGTTGCCGGGAGCGAAGCGGCAAGAGGACAAGAGGCGAGGAAGCAGGCACCGCAGCAGGCGGCAAGCCGCGGCATGCGACCTTCTCCAGATTTGGCCGCGGACAATCTCGATCATGTGGCAGCCACAGCCGAGCAGATCCTGGAATTGTTAAAAAGAGATGCCGGACTGATGGTGGAGTTCAAGCGCCTTTTGGCGCAGGACGCCGGGGCTGCGGGACAGCTTCTGGACGAAACGGATCTTACGGACGCAGCCGTCATCGAGCGAGTGAACGAAGATTTGCGAGCACGCGTGCTGGCGACGCGGCTTTTACAAAGATACGGCTATCTACAGCCCAGGGTGAATCCGGATTCCGACCTTGCCGCCGAGCATAGTCTTGTACTGCAGGACCGCGCTTACGCGATAGCGCACGCCGTAGAGCGCAATATGGAGCCGCGCACGCTTCCACCAGTGACGCAGACGGCGGGTTGCGACCAAGGGATTTCGTCCGATTGCGATTTTCCCGCGCGGGGATCGAATCGCAACTCTTTTCCAGTCGACAGCGACGAGCAGCCGAGCCGTCCCGCAGAGCAGACAAATCCTTATGAAGGCTACCCGGCAGTGCCTTCTCGGACGGACCCAGTGCAGGCGCCGCGAGAACTGCGTGCGGACTTATCCGCTTCCGATACGGGAGAGACATTGTTGACCTCCTTGCCGCAAGAAAGCCTCGACGCAGCGGGCAATTCCGGAAATTTTCGTGCAAGAGGCAGTTTGAGGGACGGAGAGGCGCCAGCTTCGAACACATCCGGAGAGTTCTCGCCATCGACGCCGGGGACGCTCTCGCAGCCGGAGAATTCTTCTGGTCCGCGCATAAGCCGCAACAACGCCGAGCGAAGAGTTTCCAACGGAACGGCTTCCGAGTTAGCAGCCGCGGCCATCGAGCCCGTTCGCATGGTGCGCCGGCCCAATCCGTATGCGGATGCGCCTTCTTTGTATGACCTTTACGTCCAAGCTTCCGCTCTAGTGCAGCATTCCAAGCGTTTCGGATTGGACGTGTTTCAGCACGACCGGGCGAACACTGGCACGTTGCCAATGGATCTTCCGGTGGGGCCTGACTATGTGGTTGGGCCGGGAGACGGTCTTTCGATCGATTTGTGGGGCGGCGTTTCGCAAAGATTGTTTCGAACGGTGGACCGCGAAGGGCGGCTGCTGTTGCCGGAGGCGGGACCGCTGCTGGTGTCCGGAAAATCGCTCGGAGAAGTGCAGGAATCGGTGCAGCGCGTGCTGCGAACGCAGTTTCGCGACGTTTCAGCGGACGTCTCGCTGCTTAGGCTGCGAAGCGTGCGCGTTTATGTGGTTGGAGAAGTCGCTTCGCCTGGGGCTTACGACGTTAGTTCGCTTTCGACACCGTTGAATGCGCTGTTTGCGGCGGGCGGAGTGACTGCGCGCGGATCGTTGCGAGGCATCGAGCATTACCGGGGGAAGGCGCTGCTAGAAGAAGTAGATGCCTACGATCTTTTGTTGCATGGAATTCGGGGAGATTTGAAGCGCCTTGAGAATGGCGATTCGTTGCGCGTGCCGCCGCTGGGGCCGACCGTCACGGTCGAGGGAATGGTACGGCGGCCAGCGGTATACGAACTGCATGGAGAAAAGAATTTGAACGATGTGCTGGACACTGCGGGAGGAATCCTGCCAGCGGCAGCGCTGCGGCACATTGAAGTACAGCGAATGGAAGCGCATGAAAAGCGAACGATGTTGAGCCTGGATGTAGGAGAGAGCAGCGACAAGGATTCGCTGCGCGCAGCGTTTGAAAAATTCGGGATCCAAGACGGCGACGAGATACATATTTTCCCGATCGCGCCTTACAACAGCGGAAGCGTTTATCTCGAGGGGCATGTGCTGCGTCCGGGACGATATTCATTTCACGACGGGATGAAACTGACGGATCTGGTGTCTTCGTACAAAGAGCTTTTGCCGGAGCCTGCGGAGCGCTATGCCGAAATTGTGCGCATAGCCCAGCCGGATAACCGGCCAGTCGTCGAAAGCTTCAACCTCGCGGCGGCGCTGGAGCATCCAGAAAACGCGCCCAAGCTGGAGCCGCTTGATACGGTGCGCATCTTCGGACGGTACGAACTTGAAGCGGCGCCGGAAATTGTGGTGTTGGGAGAGGTGCGCGCAGCGGGACGCTACCGCGCTTCTGGACAGGAACACTTGCGCGACGCCATTTATCAGGCAGGCGGCATAACGCCGGATAGCTGGCTGGAATCGGCGCAGCTTTTCCGCGCTCTGCCGGATGGCGCGACAAAGGTGTTCAGCATTTCGTTGCGCGAAGCTCTGGCAGGCGACCCGCTGAACAATATTTTACTGGAACCCCATGACAGGATTTTAGTGCATCGCCAGCCAGAGAGAGTGAATCCACCGAGCGTGTATGTGCGCGGAGAAGTCAGCCGGCCTGGACGCTATCCGCTGGCGTCGGATATGCGAGTTTCGGATTTGGTCCGGTCCGCAGGCGGATCTTTGCGGAGCGCGAATCCGGAGAGCGCGGATTTGGTGCACTACGCGGTAATGGAAGGGGCTGCGGCGCGGCCTTCAGGGGAACAGACCGTGAATTTAACAAGCGCATTACGCGGCGACGCCAGTGCAGACGTTTTATTGAACGACGGCGATGTACTGACAGTGCCACAACAAACGCGGTGGAAAGATATGGGAGCGACAGTAACGCTTCATGGCGAAGTGGCGAAGCCGGGCGTTTACGGAATCGAGCCAGGCGAGCGGTTGAGTTCGCTGCTGCGCCGCGCGGGCGGAATGCTGCCGACAGCCTATCCGCAGGCAGCGGTGTTTGAGCGCATCGAAGTGCGCAAGATGCAGCAGCAAAGCAGGGAGGAGCTGGTTCAGAGGTTGGAGCAGGAATCGACGGTGGTGAAGACGGCGATTACGACCAACGGTTCCGAGGAAGCAGCGTTGCAACAGACGGCGGTGCAACAGCGCCAGCGAGTTGTGGATGCGCTACGGAGGGCGCCAGTAAGCGGACGCCTGGTCGTGCACATCCGGGAAGGCCAGAAAGATTTCCAGGGTTCCTCGGACGACATCGAGTTGCGCGCAGGCGATACGCTCGAAATTCCCAAACAGCCAGGGTTCGTTTTGATCGTAGGCCAGGTTTACAACTCGAACGCGATCACGTACACGCCAGGAAAAAATACGGCTTGGTATCTGTCTCGAGCGGGCGGCGCGACGGGGCTCGCCAACAAGAAAGCCATTTTCATTATTCGCGCGAGTGGTTCGGTGACTAGCGGGAGCGGAGGGGCGTGGTCTGGAGGAGTCGAGTCTTCCACGATCGGTCCGGGTGACACGATTATGGTTCCGGAACGAACCACGGTTGGCGGCAACGTTTGGAAAAATCTTGTGGCCATTGCGCAGATCGCGCAAGCCGGAGCGTTGGCGGCAGCGGTGGCGATTCAGTGAAGCCGCGGCAGGAAAACGCACTCCAGAAAAAAGAGGAAGGGGCGTAACGAGAGCTTGAATAATTTGCCTACAGAACTGGAAAGCGAAGCAACCGGGAACGCCGCGCGCGACACGCGCCAGCGGCTTGTTGCACGGCTTCGCCTGCTCTGGGAAGCGCGCAAGCTGCTGTTCGGAGCGTTTGTGCTCGGCGCGCTGGGGAGCCTGGGTCTCGCGCTGCTGATTCCGTCCCGGTATGAAGCAACGACACAACTGATGCCTCCAGATGGCCAGTCAAGTTCCGGGATGGCCATGTTGTCGGCACTCGCGGGACGCGCAGGGGGGCTCGGAGGAGTTGCTGGGGATTTGCTGGGAGTAAAAAATTCCGGCGCACTGTTCGTGGGGATTCTGGAAAGCCGCACGGTGCAAGACCGTTTGGTCGGGCAATACGATTTGAAGCGCGTTTATCACGCGGCAAAAATGGAAGACGCGCGGGCGGGACTCGCCGCGCATACGCGCATCGTGGAAGACCGCAAGAGCGGAATCATCGCGGTGACGGTGACGGACCGCGATCCGCGGCTCGCCGCAGCGATGGCGCAGGCGTATGTCGACGAGCTCGACCGGCTCGTCGAACAGGTCAGCACATCTTCGGCGCGGCGCGAACGGGTTTTCCTTGAAGAAAGACTGCGCGCGGTAAAGCAGGACCTCGACAGTGCAGCGCAGAAATTCAGCATCTTCGCGAGTAAGAACACCGCTATCGACATCCCGGCGCAAAGCAAAGCCATGGTGGAAGCGGCGGCAACGCTCGAAGGGCAGCTGATTGCTGCTGAAGCGGAACTGCACAGTTTGGAGGCGATGTATACGGAGCAGAACGTGCGCGTGCGCGCGCTCCGCGCAAGAGTAACCGAGTTGCGCACCCAGCTCGGAAAAATGGGAGGCGAGAGCGGAACTTCCGCAGCTCCGTCCTCGGAAACGGATGCGTCGCTGTACCCTGCAATCCGCCAGCTTCCGCTGCTTGGCGTGACGTATGCCGACTTATACCGCCAGACAAAAATTCAGGAAACCGTCTACGAACTGCTGACGCAGCAATACGAGCTGGCCAAAGTGCAAGAAGCCAAAGAAGTGCCCAGCGTAAAAGTGCTGGATGCAGCGGTTGTGCCAACGAAGAAATCATTTCCCCCGCGGGGACTGTTGACGGTAGCTGGAGCGGGGTTCGCGCTTTTCGCTATTTGCGCCTGGATCCTCGTCCGGCAAGCCTGGCGGGAAATCGATCCGAACGATCCGGGAAAGCAATTTGCAGTGGAAGTCGCAAGCACGCTCCGCGCGGACGCTTTAAGGCTGGCTCCGGCGGGGGCAGCGCTCTTACAAATTCTGGCAAGAGTACGGATGCGCGCGAATTCTTCGAAGGACTTGCGGCGCGCCGAAGAGGAGAAATCTTCGGACGGGGCAGATCTGGCGCGGGCGGCAAGAAACGGCCTCGGATAGAAAAGCGATGAACGGAACAGCCACACGCCGGTATCGAGCGCCATCCGTGACGAACACGGAGGCCGTCCATGAACGTGTGCCGGAGATGTGGCTGACCGGGGCGAAATCTCTGCCAGGACTCGAAAAGGCCGCACGCAACCGTTCCGGGCTGGCACGCCAGGCTGCGTATGTGGCGATCGATTTTGCGGTGGTTTGTGCAGGCGGCGCGGCCGCTTTTTGGCTGCGATTTGGTCTGGCAAACCCTTTTTCCCGGACGGTGCTGGCTCCGCAGAGCCTGCTGCAGCAGATGTTGTCGGCAAGCTATTTGGGGTTTTTGCTTCTTTATGCGGGGCTGGTTGTGCTTGCTTGCATGACCCAGGATTTGTACCGCACGGCGCGGGAGCGAAGCGCCTGGGAAGAAAGCGCGAGCGTTGTGAAAGCCGTTGGATTCGCTACGGCGCTTTTGGTGCTGTTTATATTCACTTCGGGGAACAAAGAGATTTCGAGACTTGTGGTGGTTTGTTCCGGGGTATGGAATGCCGGGGCGCTGGCGGGCTGGCGTTTCGCGAAGCGGCAATACGTGCTGCGGAGAGCCGAGCGCGGCGAAGGCGTTTCGCGGGTACTGATTGTGGGAGCCGGGAAACTGGGGCGAGCGCTGGCGGCGTGGCTCGAGGAGAACAGGCAACTGGGCTACCAGGTCTGCGGGTTTTTGGATCCTCATCCAAACGGCGACAAGCGTGTATTGGGCTCGGTATGCGATTTGCGCAAAGTGGCTTTGGGCCAATTTGCTGACCAATTGTTCGTGACGCTTCCCGCCGACCGGGAAATGGTGAAAGAGATTTTTCTCGAAGCACGCCGTTTACGGCTAAGCCTGAACGTTGTGCCGGATCTCTACGACGGATTGGGCTGGCGCGCTCCGGTCGAAACCATCGGCGGATTCCCGGTGATCGAACTGCATGGCGAGCCGATTCCGGTGCTGGGCCTGGCGGTGAAGCGCGGCATCGACTTGCTGGGAGCCGCGGCACTGCTTTTGCTGACCGCGCCGGTGCTGGTGTTCGCTGGCATCTGGATTCGCTGCGATTCCCCCGGTCCGGTGTTCTACCCGGCGATGCGCGTAGGAAAAAAAGGAAGAAAGTTTAAATGCTACAAGCTGCGAACGATGGTGGAAGAAGCGGACGCACAAAAAGACATTCTGCGGGGGACGAACGAGCGTAGCGGCCCGTTTTTCAAGATGGAAAACGATCCGCGAGTCACGCGCTGCGGAAAATGGCTGAGGAAATTCAGCATCGATGAGCTTCCGCAACTCTTGAATGTGCTGCGCGGTGAGATGAGTTTGGTGGGGCCGCGGCCGCATCCGGTGGACGACTTCGAACGCTACACACTCGAGCATTTGCGGCGTCTGGATGTAAAACCCGGCGTCACGGGTCTGTGGCAGGTGACGGCGCGGCGCGATCCTTCTTTCGACACCAACATGGCGCTGGATCTTCAATACATCGAAAAATGGAGCTTGCGCCTGGACGTGAAGATTCTTTTGCGGACTCTTTCCGTGGTGTTCGAGGGAGGAGGACAGTGAACTTGCCAGTCTTGGAAAGACCGGCTTTAGACGTAAGCCCGGGGTTTGCCCCGTGGGGACGCATGCAGAAGGCGATAGCGATGCATCCGCTGCTCGCGGCGCTCTATCCGCTAGCAAAACATTCGATGATTTATCTGGTGGGGGCGGTGCTTTTGGGTTTGGGCAATTTCGTTCTGGTGCCGATGTATACGCGTTTTCTGACGCCTTCGGACTTCGGTGCCTATGCGTTGATCGAGATTTCGCTGCTGATCGCGGTCACCACAACGCAGATGGGTCTGGGAACGACGTACTTGCGGTGGTACGCGGAGACGGAAGTATCCCGGCGCGGAGAGATTCTCGCTTCCAGCGTGGCGGCGGGAATGGTGGCTGCAGCGGTTGGCGGTGCCGTTCTTGCAGCAGTGATGAACGGGCCTCTTGGCCGGGAATGGATTGGCGGGAATGCGCGAACAGCCTGGATTTTTGTCCCACTGGTGTTGTTTCGAAACGCGCAGGGCATCTTTTTCAGTAGTTTGCAAGCGGCGCAACGGCCTGTGGCGTACGTTTTGTCTGCGATTACGCGATTGATGGCTCTGGTCGCAGCGGGGTATTGGTTCGTGGCGCTGCACGGTGAAGGTGTTCGAGGCGTGCTGCATTGCTGGCTGGCAGGCGACGGAGCTTGTCTGCTCGTACTTCTCGTGTTCTGTCTGCCGGGGATGCAGCTTCGCGTGCGCAAGGCTCTGCTCGGTCCCATGCTGCGCTACGGGTTTCCACTTGTTTGGAGCGCTTTGATGGCGCTGTTGCTCGATGCTTCCGGCCGGTATTTTCTTGCGCAGTTCCAAAGTCTCGCCGAAGTGGGCCGTTATACGGTGGGTATCAAGATCACGAACATCCTTTCGATGGGTTTCTTGCAGCCATTTGGAAGCGCCTGGGCAGGTGCCGCGTTTCCCATTGCGCACCGGCCCAACGCGGCAATCACCTACACCAAGATCATGGGGTATGCGCTGCTGGTAGCTACTCTGCTAGCGGCGATGACCATCCTGTTCGGACCATTTCTGATTCGTGTTTTTGCGGGCCGCGCGTATGCGGGAGTGCAAAAGCTGCTGCCATGGCTGCTTCTGCCGGTGGTTTTCCGTTTGCTGGAATACTGGAGCAGTCTGCCGATCTATCTCAAGTACAAAACGAAGTGGCTCGGCCCATTGGCAACAGCGGGAACAGCGCTGTGCATTGTCCTGAACTATGTGCTTGTGCCGCGGTTCGGCGCTCTGGGGGCGGCGATGGCGTGGTCAGCATCCTTGGCCGCTAGCATTTGCTTGATGACGGTGTTCGGAAGGCGGTATTACCCGCTTCCCTTCGACTTGCGGACTTGTGGGTTTGCCGCTGCAGTGTGGGCGGTAGCCGTGGCCGGCAGCCGGGTTACGGCGTCGCTCGACATGCGTACTGGACTGGAAGCTTCGATCGGAGCAGCGGCGCTGCTGTTGGCGGCTTGCGGTTTCTATTTTCTGTGGGATGTGCGTGCTTCGAAACCGCTGTTCAAAGGGAACGCCTATGCAGCTGATTGAACTCCCCGTGTTTGTCGGTGCGCCGCTGGCAAAGTGGCGAAGGATATACGGCTTTTTAACGCTCGGGGAAGTGCTTCGAAAAATCCGTCAACGAATAGCAGGAAAAATGTTCTTGTGGTACCGGGATGGCCTCGCGCTGGCCTTCAAAGCGCGAAATCTCGTGACCAGGAACGCCGCGATTGCAGTAAGCGCGGGCGGCGTTGGGTTTCAGATTGTGCCGGAAGGCGCGGTAGCGTTTCATGCCTGGTCGAGGCTGCGTTTCGAGCGCGCTGAACTGGAATTCATTTTGCAAGTGCTGCAGCCAGGAACGACATTTTTCGATGTCGGCGCCAACATTGGGTTGTTCAGCCTAGCCGCAGGAAAAAAGCTCTGTGGCCATCCTTCTACGCTTTACGCTTTCGAGCCTTGCCCTTCCACGTTCGCAAGCTTGGAAAAAAATCTTCTAAAAAACGAACTCGCCACGATACACGCCGTTCGGGTGGCTCTGAGCGACCAAAGCGGCGAAGCCAATCTGTATATCAATGCAGCGCTGAAGGATGCGCTGAACTCGCTGGAAGACCCAAGCCACTGTGATGCGGAAGTGGTGGGACGCGAAAGGGTGCAGACGATCACGCTGGATGACTTCGTGAAGCGAAAAAACATTGCGCGCGTGGACGTAATGAAGGTGGATGTGGAAGGAGCGGAATTGCTGGTGTTCCGCGGCGGGCGCAAGCTGCTCGGACGGCCGGACGCGCCGCTCATTCTTTATGAGGGCTATAGCTGGTGCACGGCGGGATTTCACTACCATCCCGTCGAACTGATGTGGCAGCTGGAAGAGCTTGGCTATGAACTATTTATTTTGGATCCGGAGTCAGGCGGCGTCCATCGGCGGAGAACGGGCGAAAGTTACGATGCAATGGTGGTGGCCGCGAAAAGATCGCACCTGTGCTACAGCGAGATATTTCTGAGCGGAGAGGAAGCATGAAGGTTGCGATCGTCAAACAACTGTTGGACACCTTTGGTCCCTGGTCGAGCGTTCGCTGGGAAGAAACATCGCCGGAAGATTTGTTTCGGATTTGGCCTAGCCGAGCGTTGCACTGGGAGATGACCACGTTTTTCGAAGCGGACTGGTACATCATTCCGCAACAAATCAACACCGACTATACGTACGATTCGGTGCTAAAGCAGCCGGGCAATGCGGCCATCGTTCGGAAGTACACGCAAAGAGTGGTTGCGCCCGGCGACATTCCTTACGATGCGTACGACCTGGTCATCACCAACGATCCGATTCTGGACTTTCCTCGCAGCACACGCACGCTGTTCGCGTATTTTGTCGTCGAGCACTGGGACCGGAGGTATCGCGCATCACTTCGCCGCCCGTTGAGGAACGCCGACTTGTTCCTGGCGCACATGATGGATGCTCCCGTTTCGATCGATAGCCTGCCTCAGGCGATTTCATTTCCGTATGTCCGCGATCCGAAGTCGATGCGTGCTTTGTTTGCGTCTGTCGAGCGGGAGGAAGGCGTTTGGGCGGATTGGCGGACTCTGTCGCTCCTGAGCGCAGGAAGCAACGGCAACGGTTTGGAAGCGACAAAAACAGCGGCGCGGCGGCTGGAAGAAGCGTTGGGCCTCCCTGTAGTTTTCCGTTCGTTTTCCATGGGGCTGTATCACGGAGAAGATCCGCCGCATTGGGGCGATGCCGCGGAGTTTCTGCGCGAACTGGGCCGGCGGAAGTATTACTTGTGTCTCGGAAGGGGGAGCGGCGCGGGACAAGGATTGGCGGACGCAGCTTCTCTCGGATGCATTTGTTTTGGCGAGCAAGACAAACCGTATCACCAGCTGCTTTGCCACACTGAAGCGCTTTGCGGCGATCTACAGGAACTGCCGAGGCGCGTGCGGCGCGTGCGAGCTTCTCGGGATTTACAGGAAGAAATCTGCGTTTGGCAGGAGGAAAAGCTGCAGCAGCATTTTATTGAAGAGCCGCTGGCTCTGCTGGGCGTTGCGCTGGAACGAAAGCGAAAAAGGGCAATGAGCGGAGCCGGAGAAACAGCCGAGAAGGGAACGGAGCCGGCAGGCGAAAAGGAAACGGGAGTTGGAGCGTTAACGCGAACCGCTCCATGAGCAGGGAGTGTCACCGATGCAGATTTTGGCTTTGAATTTTACGGAAAAGGGTGTGGGGACGTACTTGCGCTCATTTTATTTTTGCCGGGAGCTGGCGCGGGCGGGGCACAACGTCACGCTAGCAACGGTTTCGCGCACATCGCGTTTCCGGCCCGCCATTTCCTACAAGCGCGACTGGATCGGTGAGTTCAGCGAACCGCGTGGAGCGGGCCCGTGGATCCGGCTGATCGAAGGTCCCGCATGGGGCAACCGTCTTTTGCCAGGCACGGGCTGGGGCCCTCTGGATATCTGGGGGCGGACGCGCGAATTGGAGACAAGCAGCTATGACGCTGTCTTCGGATTCGAATATCAGCCGAATGTTTCCTGGCCGGTGTATCTCACGCAGCGGCGAAAGCACTATGCGTTTTACTCGGACTGGTGCGACTGGTTTGGCGGCAGCTCGAACTGGTTCCGCGGATGGAAGATGGCGCACCGGATCGATTCTTATTTGGAAGAGAAGATTCGCTTCCGTGCGGCGCGAGTCAGCGTGACGTCAAAAGTGCTTCAGGAGCGGGCTCTTTCGATCGGCATCCCAAAGGAGAGGCTGGCGCACATTCCCAATGGCGCGCCTACCGACTATATCGAGCCGAAAGATAAAAGAGAGGCGCGAGAGCGGTTCCGCTTGCCTGCGGATTCGCCGATTGTCGTCGCGGTCAGCAATGGGGACATGTGCCGCGAGATGCGCATTTTTGGTGAAGTGCTCCGGCAAGCGCCTAAGTCCGTTTTCATGTTGGTGGGAAACGTGGCACGCCCGGCGTGGGAATTGGCGGAGCAACTGGCGATTGAGGACCGCATTAGCCGGATGGGCTGGGTAAGCGATGAAGATTATCCATGGATTCTGGGATGCGCGGATGTTTGCATCTGTCCTTTGGAAGACAGTTTGAACGACCGCGCGCGATGGCCGACGAAGATCTTGGATTTCTTGACGGCCGGCCGAGCCACGGTGACCAATCCCGTCGGGGAAGTAGAAACGCTGTTCCGCAAAAGCGACGTAGGCGTTCTGGCGGGATATTCCGATGAAGAATTCGCCGCGGAGATCGTAGCTCTATTTCATGCGCTGGACCGCCGGCAGTTCCTAGGCGAACTCGCGCGCAAAGTCATGGTGCAGGAGTGGGATTGGCAGGTCCGCGGACCGCAGATCGCCGGAATGATGGTGGCCTGAATTATGCTGCTGGCTATTCCCATTTTCATCATGGCGCTTGGCGCGGCGTTATTTTGGATTGCGGCCAGACCAGCGCGGCTGGTCTATGTTTTGCCACTGCTCTTGAGTTTCGAATATCGCATCCGTTTGAGCAGTTTTAGTTTTGATCTTTCGGAATTCTCTTTTTTCGTTGTGGCCCTCGTTTGCTTGGCGCGTGCGTGGGAAGGGAGATGCGTTGGACCAGCGGGAAAAGCCAGCCCGGAACGGCTGCTGATTGTGCTGTTGGCCGTTTTTGCTTTTCCAGCCATTTTTTTTGAAGTTAACACCGCGCACGCCGCGAGTGTCTATCGCGATCTCATGTTGCCTTTTCTGTTTCTTTTCGTTTTCTTGCGAGCCGGCCTCGAGAAGGAGCAAATTCACATGCTCATCAAACTGGGTTGCGTCTTCGCTTTGGCCAATGCCGCTCTCGGAATCGTGCAATACACCACTGGAAATTATCTCTGGTTTGCGGGGCCTGACGAGGCTGAATGGCAGGCATACAAGACAGGCTTGGCGAAGCTCTCCGGCTTCGGCGATTTCCTTGGCGTGCAAGACGCTTTGCCAACCGGGCTTTATACCGGCGCAAACACGTTCGCCTGTTTTCTTTCTTTGCCGCTTTGCCTGGTGACCACTCTGGCTTTCTTCGGAGGACTTGCAAGGCGTAAACGGGCGGTTTGTCTCCTTGCGAGCGCGGTGATGTTTGTCTGCCTTCTGTTCACGATGTTTCGTTCCGGTTTGCTGGTGTTTGCCGCCTCGATGATGACGGTGTATCTGTTGCTGAGCCGCCGCCGGGGTCTTATGCGTGTAGCGACCGTATCCGTGCTGGCCAGTATTATTGCAATTCTATTTTTGACACAGGGGCTATTGGATTGGGACCAATTCGGATCCTTTGAAGGCCGCCAGGAAATGATTTCGGATGCGTTCACGCTGATGAAAGCGCATCCCGAACTTTTATTGACCGGTGGATTCACAGATCTTTACCACTTGCAGTCGAGAGAGACACAAGAGATCCACAATCTCGCTTTGTATTCGATCGTGCAGTTCGGCCTTCCGGCTACGGTGCTGTTCTTCGCATTTTTCATCAGGCTGTTCCTCCGGGCTTTTCGAGCTGCCAAGGAAGTAACAGGGCTGGAACGAAGTGTCCTGGTGGCCATTGTCACTTCCATTGGCGCAAATGTCTTTCTCTACGGATCGACAACCATGCTGATCGATTCGGTGCAGACGACGATCTGGCTGCTGTTTTGGGCCGGGATCGCCGGCTATCTCATCGCCTACGCGCCAGCCAAAGCTAGTGAACCTTCACGCGTTTTTGTTCCGCGGCCCTCGATGCTTCGACAACAGGGAAATCCCGCATGAACCTCCACACGCAGCTTCGCAAATATTTCCGCGTATATCCTGAATGGGGGTTTGCGCCTCCGCAAGTGCAGTTGAAGTGCGCTCTAAGGAAATTTGGCTCAGGGTACGGCGGCTACTGGCTGGATGATTCGTTGATCAAGGCCGGCGCGGTTGTCTATTCGATGGGAATCGGCGAGGACATTTCGTTCGATTTGTCGCTTATCGAGCGTTTCGGCGTGGAGGTTTATGGATTCGATCCAACTCCCAAAGTCAGGAAGTGGCTCGCTTCGCAATCCTTGCCGCGGCAATTTCATTTTCATCCGGTGGGGATCGCCGGCCACGGCGGGGAAGAAACTTTTTATCTGCCGCTGCGGGAAAGCTGGGTTTCGCACTCCATGATTCAGGCTCAGCAGTATGGGCGAGCGTCTCTGCGTTTTCCAGTTATTCAGCTTTCTACTGCGATGCAGCTTCAAGGGCACAGCCGGATTGACGTTCTCAAGATGGATATCGAAGGTGCCGAATATGCCGTCATTGAAGAAATTGTACGGGAAAAGATTTCTGTTACGCAGCTTCTCGTGGAGTTTCATCACCGGCTGTCTTCCGTGGGAACAGACAAGACCAGGAAAGCCCTCGCGCAACTAGAAAAATATGAAATGAGAATTTCTTCTGTTTGCCCGCGAAAGGAAGTTTTCACGTTCGTACGAGCAGTTTGAGCGGTGGGATCCCTGGACCAGAAGAAAAATGGCAAGGACACAAAGAAGCCGATGAAGAGGGTTCTGATTATCGAAGCGCAGATCAAGCGGTATCGCCAACCGTTCTACGATCGTTTAAACACGGCGCTTTGCAGGGAAGGCATGAAACTCCAGGTTGTTTATAGCGCTCCCACGCCTTCGGAAGCGGAAAAACAGGACAATTGCGAACTGCCGCCCGCGTACGGCGCGAAGGTAAAAGGTTACTGGATTGGGAAGGGCAGGCTGCTTTTTCAGCCGGCATTTCGTGAGATCGCTTCAGCCGATTTTGTCATCGTCGATCAAGCAAACAGGTTTCTTCTGAATCATCTGCTTCTGCCGCTTTCGCTATTCAAAATGAAGAGGGTTGCTTTCTGGGGTTTGGGAGAAAACTTGCAAACGGACCGGTCTCGTTTCTCCGAATGGTACAAAGAGCGAACGCTTAATTGGGTTGACTGGTGGTTTGCGTATACCGAGGGGACAGCCAGGTATTTGCGGCAACATAGCGTGCCTCCAGAGAAGATCACGGCAGTACAGAACTCCGTTGACACTCGAATAATTCAAATGTGCGTGAAAAATTTGAGCTTGGACGCTAGAGCAGAACTCCGCGGCAAGCTGGGCATGGGTTCCTTTACTCCAGTAGGAATCTTCGTGGGAATGCTGCACAAGGTGAAGTCCATACCCTTTCTGATCCGCGCCGGAGAGAAGGTTCGGGAGACCGTCCCTGAATTTCAGCTGATTGTGGTTGGCGGGGGTCCAGACGAGGAGGAGATAAAGCACAGCGCGGCGCACTTCCAGTGGGTTCATTTTATGGGGCCAAAATTTGGCGAGCGGAAAGCGCAATTGCTGGCGCTCGCGGACGTATTTCTGCTTCCCGGCAGGGCTGGCCTCGCTGTGCTGGATGGTTTTGCCGCCGGCTTACCTTTGATTGCAACCCGTCTTTCCATCCATGGGCCGGAGATGGAGTACTTCGAGGAGGGACGCAATGGGGTGATGACCGCGTCTGATCCGGAAGCATACGGGGGGGCAATAGCCCAGCTGCTCTCGAATCCGAGGGAACTGCAACTGCTTCGGGAAGGGGCGGCGATTTCAGCGGAGAAATATTCGATTGAGGTGATGGTCGAAAATTTCAAGAGGGGAATCGTGCAGTGTTTAGCGCAGCCGAGATGGCAGTGGGGGCCGCTCAAGTGGCGGAGGGAGCAGAGCGCGCCGTGAAGCGCGAGAAGGCCGGCTGTCTCTTCAACTGGGAGCGTAAGTCATGAGCAAGACGAATCGAACATTCGTGATGACGACGAGCTGGGACGATGGGCATCCGCTCGACATGCGAGTGGCGGAGCTGCTCGTCAAGTACGGACTTCAGGGAACTTTTTATGTGCCGCGCTCGAGCCAAACGCCAGTCATGGACCGTTCGCAGATTCGCGAATTGAGCAAGTTTTTCGAGATCGGCGCCCATACACTGGAACATGTATTGATAGACCGGCTCTCTGACCGCGAGGCCAGAGTGCAGCTATCCGGCTCTCGCGAGTGGATCGAGGGATTGACTGGCAGGAATTGCCGGGTCTTTTGTTTCCCGGGAGGAAAATTCCGGAATCGTCAGTTACAGCTTGTGCGCGAGGCAGGGTATCAGGCGGCCAGAACCGTCGAGCTTCTTTCCACCGTAAGCCCGCGGCGGGTTGATGGCCTCTGCCTGGTCCCTACAACCATTCAGGTCTTTCCGCATGGTCCCTATGCTTATGCCAAGAACGCTCTGAAAAGACTCTCCGCGCCGGCAATGTATTGGCTGCGAAGGTTACTGCTTTCACGGGATTGGCTGACGCTCGCGAAAGCGTTTTTTCTTCAAACCGTGCAACACGGAGGTGTGTTTCATTTGTGGGGCCATTCCTGGGAAATCGAGGAGCAGGGGCAATGGCAGTCTCTGGAAAGCTTTTTGGCATTTGCGGGGACGCACCTGAAAGGGGCGCGATGCGTCACTAATGGCGAATTGTGCGGAGGTTGTGCGCCATGAGGCAGGGGAAGGACACCTCGATGGGATCGGCGACGTGGGCGGACTACGACAGCGGTTATCGCCGAGCTTTGGGAGATTCGTCTTTTCTGGAGTGGCGCGCGGCAGGCGCCCGGCAGAAAGCTCTCAATATCGTGCGCGTATCCCGCGGCGTCTCGGTTTCGGCTGTTCTGGAAATTGGGTGCGGCACAGGCGCCGTCCTGGAGGAGCTCGAATCCATGGGCTTTGCCGAAAAGTACGTCGCTTCCGATGTTTCGATCGAAGCCGTGGAATTTGTCCGGCGAACTTGCGGCAAATTCTTGAATGGAGCATTCGTGGCATCGGCCGGATCATTGCCGTTTCCAGATAAGCAGTTTTCCATCGCAATATTGAGCCACGTCGTCGAACACCTGGATGATCCGGTTTCCGCGGTGCGAGACGCCGCTCGAATAGCGGAATACACCGTCATCGAGGTGCCCACCGAGAGAGTATTCAGTAATTTTGTGCGAAGAAGGATCCTGGGCCAGCCATTTGCCTCCGCGGCCGCCGCCGGCCACGTGCAATTCTGGAGTCCGAGATCGATCACACATTTCTTGGAACAGGCTTGCGGATTAGAAATCGTGGCCCGGCACAAGGACTTTCTCTGTCCTCAGCTCGAATTTCACGGAAGAAAAGGCGCTCGCAAAGCCAAACCGTTCATTAAAGAGGCGCTGAAGAGAGTCATTCCTGGCTGGATTTACGTACAGCTGCTGACGACGCATGCCACGTTTCTATGCCGCGAGCGCGCTCGCGAAGGGAATCAAGCGAGTGCCGCTACAAGCTCTCGATGGCAGGGAAGACTGTGAAGATACTCGTCGCGCACAACTTCTATCAACGCCCGGGAGGCGAAGACGCTGTTTGCGCGTCCGAAACCAGGCTTCTGCGCGAAGCCGGGCATGTGGTCATCGAATATCTGCGGCACAACGACGAGATCGAGGAATACTCCCTGCTAGAGAAAGCCAGCCTTGTCTGGCGAACGTCCTGGTCAGGGCGGGCCAACGGGGACTTGCAGGATATTCTTGCCAGGGAATCCCCCGACGTCGCGCACTTCCACAATACATTTCCTCTGATCTCTCCATCGGCTTATTACGCATGCAGTGCGGCGGGCGTCCCTGCGGTGCAGACACTCCATAATTACAGGCTTCTGTGTCCTAGCGGAAACCTTTTTCGAGACGGCGGCATTTGCGAAGAGTGCATTTCTCATTCCCTGCTTCACTCGGTCGTTCATGGGTGCTATCACGATTCGCGCCTCGCGAGCGCCGCTGTGGCAGGCATGATCGCGGTGCACGGCCTCTTGCGAACCTGGGCGAAGCAGGTCGATCTCTTTCTGGTGTGCACGGAATCTGCTCGCCGAAAATTCGTGAAAGCAGGTTTCGATGGGGCGCGTATCCGCGTCAAACCGAATTTCATCGCTCTTGATCCCGGAGCTCACTTCAGCGGGAGAACGACCGCGCTTTATATTGGCAGGCTTTCGGAGGAAAAAGGCCCGCGACTTCTTCCCCTGGCGTGGTCGAAGCTGTCCGCGGCAATCCCACTTGAAATTGCTGGCGACGGTCCATCGCGTTCTCTGCTCGAAGCTGATTGCGCGCGACTTGGCGTGCGCGGCATTCATTTTTCCGGGTGGCTCGACGCACAGGCGGCAAGGGATCGACTACGCGCCGCTAGATTTTTGATCGTTCCCAGCCTTTGCTACGAAGGTTTTCCTATGGTGATTGCCGAAGCGTATGCCTGCGGGGTCCCCGTCCTCGCGGCCGGGCATGGCGGCTTGGCCGAAGTTGTCCTCGATGGATGCACGGGCCTGCATTTCACGCCGGGCAATGCGGATGATCTCGCCAGAAAGGTCGAGTGGGCTTGGACACATCCGCGCGAAATGGAAGCCCTGGGCAGAGCCGCGCGCATGGAATTCGAAACGAAATACAACGCCAGCGCAGCGCTCCATAGCCTGGAGAGTGCCTACGAATCAGTCCTCCCAGGGCGTGATGCGTCTGCTGTACCGGCCAGAGCTTTCGTTCCAAGCGAATCCCAGGCAATGCAGAAACGCCACAAAGGGGCCGACTGAATGGAAGCCATTGTGAAGTTGCTCGCCCCGATCCACCGCAAATTGCGCTCGCAGAAGTGCAATCTTTTCTTTGACGCTCTAAAGCCCCGGCACCGCGATTCGCTGCTCGATGTAGGCGGGGGAACTGGAATCGCCGGAGAATTCGGGCGCATCTACCGGTATTTTACGGTGGTCCAGGTGGTCAATCTGGACCCGCAAATGATCGAGGAGGAGGGGTTGGAGCACGTGAAGTGCGAAGTAGCCGATGGCTGCTCCCTGCCGTTTCCAGACCATTCCTTCGATTGGGTATTTTCCAATGCGGTCATCGAACACGTAGGCGGGGCGTACCGGCAGCAAAGGTTTGCAGAGGAAATCCGGCGCGTGGCCCGGAAGGGCTATTTTGTGGCCACTCCCGACCGCTATTTTCCTATCGATCCCCACACGCTTCTTCCCTTTTATCAATTTTTGTCTCCGGAGTGGCAGCGCAAGGTTTGCAGGTTTTCGCCGGGCTATTTGCGCCACTACGCGCCGCTCGATTTGCTTTCCGTTGGCGCCCTGCGCGCTTTGTTTCCGGAGGCCACGGTGCGGAAGATCGGCCTGCGGGTTTTTCCCAACAACCTCGTTGTCTATCGATGTCTGGAATCATCGACCTAGCGGAGCCCATGGCGCACACGTTGGAATGCAAGGCCGCATCTTATGAGTTGCTAGGTGTGCGTATTGACGCAGTACAAATTCAGGATGTGGTTTTGCGGATGGAACATTGGATTGGGCAGCGCGACGCTTGCCGATATATCGCGGTCACGGATGTGCACAGCTTGATGCAGGCGCAACGTGCTGCTAGCTTCAAGAAGATTTTGGAGAATGCGGATCTCGTGGTTCCTGATGGATTTCCCCTTGTATGGCTCGGCCGCCGAAAAGGATACCCTCTGCGGCGGCGAGTGTATGGCCCGGAGTTGATGGAGCGCTTCTGCGAAGAAACCGCTGCCACGGGCTTTCGCCATTTTTTTTATGGTGGCGCTCCGGGAGTCGCCGAGGATCTTTCCTTACGCCTAGCCGCTCGCTTCTCCGGTTTGCAGATAGCGGGCGCCTACTGCCCGCCCTACCGGCCGATGACGGTTGAAGAGGACGAAGAAGTGGTGTCCCTGATCAACCAGGCTTGCCCGGATATCGTTTGGGTAGGTCTGGGGGCGCCAAAACAAGAACGATGGATGTCCGAGCACCAGGACCGGCTCAAGGCCCCTGTTCTGGTTGGTGTTGGTGCCGCGTTTGATTTCCATAGCGGACGAATCGCGCAAGCTCCGCGCTGGATGCGCGAGCATGGCCTGGAGTGGTTTTTCCGCTTGTCGCGCGAGCCCCGCCGGCTCTGGCGCCGTTACCTTATTTACGGAACACAGTTTGTCGCGCTTGTCTTTCTGGAATCTTTGGGCCTTAAGAAATTTTCCTAGTTCTTGTTTGTCGCGAGCCGTACGCGGAAGCGCGGGAGCTTGAATACCGTTGCTTGCTCGAGCCCGTCGACCATGCGAAAATAGCTGCGCTGGCGGCTTTGTAAGGAAGCTGGCCATTCGCACAAACTGCTCTTCGGCGCTATCGTCTAGGGGTCTAGGACACCGCCCTCTCACGGCGGTAACACGGGTTCGAATCCCGTTAGCGCTACCAATCTTGTTTTTTATCTATCAACCCTAGCTGCATGGCTTCATGAGCAGGTGGATTCCACGTGGGCAGCGCGCGACTTAACTACTTCCTCTTGCGCCATCCCGGATTGCGACCACATTCTCCCGCGAGTATGCATGCCGACGATGCCTTAACTTAGACCGCCTACCTCGCCACGACTGCACTCCAACATACAGGCAAAAGAGGGTTTAGTACCTCGTTTTACACGTTAGGTACTCTGTACTATGAGGGTACTAGTACAGAACACTGTCCTTCCCAAAACGTGACACGCCTTGTTTCATCTCGGACACTAGATGCATGTCAAACCCTGTTCCAGAGCTCCCAGGGTCCGCGTATTTAACCAGGTCGTTAAATACGACGCCGGTCCGCCACACGCGGAACACAGCAATCGTCTCCCGCGAAGTTGCGGGTGAGACGATCGTTGTCCCGATTTGCCGTGGTGTGGGGGATCTCGATTCCGTCTACACCTTCAATGCGGTTGGCCGAAGCTTGTGGCGACTTCTGGAAAACAGCCATTCCGTTGAGGAACTGGCGGATTGGGTTGCCACGCACTACGAAGTGGATGCGAAACAGGCCAGGTTAGACGTTCAGTGCTATCTCGCTGAACTCCAGGAAATTGGCTTGGTTCGCACGGTTTAGGCTGTCTCCCTCCTTCTCGGCTTGCCTACACAGAGGCACGACGCTCGAAGTGTGGGATGTGCGCATTTCATATAGGTACTGAGAGTACTAGATTCTTGTCACGAAAGAGAAGGTCAGACGTGCAAACGGCAGGATACGGCGAGTTGACCGGCTTGGTTCACCAGCGTTTCCTGGGGAAGCGAGCTCCGCTCGAGGTCTCGATCGAGGTCACGCGACGATGTCCTCTCGAGTGCCTCCATTGTTACAACAGTCTCCCGATGAGCGATCACGCGGCACGCGCCGCGGAACTCACTTTCGACGAGCACTGCTGCCTCCTCGATGAGCTTGTCGAAGCAGGCTGTCTGTGGCTGCTCTACACGGGCGGCGAGATTTTCGCGCGTAAAGACTTTCTCGAGATTTACACCGAGGCCAAGAAGCGCGGCTTTCTAATTACGTTATTCACGAACGGGACGATGATCAACGAGCGCATCGCCGATTACCTCGCCGAGTACCGCCCTTTCGCCATCGAGATTACGCTTTACGGAGCGACTCGCGAGACGTACGAGGCTCTCACGCAAGTTCCCGGCTCCTATGACCGTTGCATGAGAGGCATCCGGCTGCTTCTGGAGCGAGGGCTGCCACTGAAGCTCAAGACGGTGCCAACCACAATCAACCAGCACGAGACTTTCGAAATGAAGAGGCTGGCCGAAGATGGGTTCGGCGTCGAATTCAAGTTTGATTCCCTGATCAATCCGCGGATCGATTGCTCGCAGAGTCCTCTTGCCGTGCGCATCACGCCCGAGAAAGTGGTCGAGTTGGATTTCTCCGAGCCGAAGCGCAAGGAAGACTACCGGCGCATGGCTGAGGATGAACTGTCCATGCCGTCGTCGGTTGAGCAAGCAGAAAGACAGAAATACACCTGCGGAGGAGGAGTGGCGGGCTGCGCCATCGATCCCAACGGCACGATGAGCATCTGTGTGATATCGCACCAGCAAGGCTACAACATCCGGCAGGGCAGTTTCCGGGAAGGTTGGGAAGGTCCGCTGCGCGAAATCCGCAATCAGCCGCGGACGCGCCCCTCGATCTGCGACCGGTGCCAAATTCAGTCGCTGTGCAGCATGTGCCCGGCAAATGGCGAACTCGAGAATGGCGATCAGGAATCTCCTGTCGATTTCCTCTGCCAGGTGGCGCATCTTCGCGCGTACGCGCTGGGCTTTAGCGTTCCGGAACATGGAGACTGTAACTGCTGCGAAGGCGGGATACACCACGCAGACCTGCTCGCATCTGCCGAGCGCCTCAAAAAAGTGAAACCAGCTTCTGGACTCCGTGCGGCAGTCCCGGCCGTTTCTCCTGTTTTGAATGTCTTACAGGCCGCGTCCGGAGGTAACGGCGCAGCTTGCGGCTCATGCCGGACGCACCGATGAAGGAAGAAGTGAGAGCGTGAACGACGAGAACGACAAGAAGCTGCTGGGGCAGGACGCGGGCACGGCTTACGAGCCTCCCAAAGTCATTCGTGTGAGCCTGCGCCCCGATGAAGCTGTCCTCGGGCACTGCAAAGTTACTGGCGCCATGGGCCCGGTTGCGAGCTCTTCCTGCCGGTCCGTCGTCTCTTGCAGGACGCTGGGTTCGTGAGAGGCGGGAGATTCGAAATGCGGCCATCGCAAAACGAGCTTTCGGATGCGAAGAACTTCGAGAAACTCTCCTTCCCGAGTGCGTCTCAGCTTTCGTATCGGATCGGCGGAATCACGTTCGAGCTGCACGCAGAAGGTGAGCTGCGTTTGACTCCCGAAAGGGAGCTTAGTGCTTTCGCGGTCGAGCCCGGACATTGTGAGGTACGCCTGCAAGTTTCCTGGGCTGATTCGCTACGGGTGCCGAACTCCACTCCGTTGTTTCATTCCGGCGGGCTTTGGTCCCTGTTTGCGGAGCCGAGCGGATATCGCTTCAGTTTTCTCTCGCCTCTCTTGGGAATGACTCCTTACAAAGAAGCGTGGCTTGATTCCGAATTTCGTTCCGGGCGCGTATTGCTGTCGCGGCGCTACTTTGACACCGACCGTCCTGTCTATCCTCTCGAGTATCCACTCGACGAACTGCTCATGATTCATCGTCTTTCTCGCGGGGAAGGTGTGGAAGTGCATGCTGTTGGGATTTCCGACGAGAACGGCCGCGGGCATCTCTTCCTCGGCCATTCCGGTGCCGGGAAGAGCACGACTGCCCGCTTGTGGATGGATCGCCCAGGCACGCGAATCCTGAGCGACGACCGCATCATTTTGCGAGCGCAAGAGGGCCAAATCTGGATGTACGGCACGCCGTGGCATGGAGATGCAGGCATAGCTTCGCCGGATTCTGCGCCTCTCTCCGGGGTCTTTCTATTGAAGCATGGAAAGAGCAATGAGCGATTTCCGCTCAGGCCGGGACGCGCGGCAGCCGAGCTCTTTACACGCAGCTTTGTGACGCACCATTCCGCGGAGGGTATTCAGTTCACGCTGGATTTTCTGGATCGCGTCGCGCGGGAAGTTCCTTGTTTCATTTTCCAGTTTGTCCCCGATGAATCCGCCGTGGAGGCTATCTGCCGTGCGGGAGCGTAGAGCCATCGAAAAACGGAATTCCGCGCAATTCGCAGCGGTTTGCGAGGCGCTCCTCGAGCGCGGCGCGAAAGTACGGTTCCGCGTCCAGGGTCAGAGCATGCAGCCAAATATTCTCAATAACGACGCCGTGACCGTCGCACCGGCCGGAAGAGGGGACTTGCAGCGAGGCGATGTCGCGCTGACACGGGGCGAGGGTGGATTTCGCATTCATCGAGTCGTCGTACAAGATTCCTTGAGGGCGGAACTGATCACACGAGGTGATGCCGGGCAGGAGAACGATCCCGCAGCGAACGTAGTTTTCGGAAAAGTGATCGCGATTGAGCGGAACGGACAAGGATCCTCTTTGGTGAGGACCGGCATAAAGTTCTTACATGCCACGCGAGTCTCGAGGCGGCGACTGAAGCTGTCGTTGGCACGGCGGCTCGGCCAGTTTCCCGCCCGCTTTCTGTTTTTCGGATTGTTTGCCGTTCTCGGATTGCTCTTCAATGCTTCGCCCGCCAAAGCGCAAGCCGACCTGACGATGTCGCAGACCCCATCGGTTTCCGTCGTTGCGACGGGCGTCAATTTCACCTACACGGAAATCGCAACAAACAATGGCCCTAATGCAGTCCCGACAGGTACGCTTGTCATCTATCAGCAGACGCCGGCCAGCACGACATTTCAAAGCATCGCGGTAGACGCAAACTGGACGTGCACGACGCCTGGCGCGGGCAATTCCGGTCCGATCATTTGCACCTACAACTTGGCCTTGGCGAATGGCGCCACGACTGCCGCAGATCCGATAGTTATCACGGAGAGCGTAAATGCCGGAACGGCCGCCGGCACGACGATTCTGAACTCCGCCACTGTGACTTCGCAGACCGTCGATCCCGTGCCGAACAACAACACGAGCGTTACCACGGTGCTTGTCGAGCCGGTTGCGGATGCGGACTTGGCTCTTTTCATGACGGCATCTCCTACGCCCGTATTCCTCTCCTCGAGCTTGGCTTACACGATCCAGGTGCAAAACCTCGGTCAGGCTTCCGCAGCAACCGTACAAGTCGCGGATACGATACCGACTGGAACTGCTCTCGTGTCCGCGACCGGCTCGACTGGATGGACTTGCACGGGCACAACCGCGATTACCTGCTCCCTCACCGGCACAATGGCGCAGGGAGCAACCGGGACGATCACCATCACAGTCACAACGCCTTCCACCTCTGGCCCTATTTCCAACACTGCGACGATAAGCAGCGCAACGACCGATCCCGTTTCCACCAACAACAGCGCCACCGTGGTTACAGTCGTGCAGCCTTTGGTTTGCGCCACGCCAGGCAATGAGGGCCCGGGCGGCACGCTGACAGGCATAGTCAATACTTACTATCCTCCTAAGGCAGCCGGCGCGGTCGCGGCTGGTGCGACAACTATCAAGCTAGGCACATCCTCGGGGGCCGCCAAGCAGATTGCCAGCGGCGACCTTCTGTTGATCATCCAGATGCAGGATGCCCTGATCAATTCCGCGAACACCGGCGCCTACGGAGATGGGAGCCCTGGCGACCCAGCCACGGGGTCCACGAATTTTCAGAGCACGGGGCTCTTTGAATATGTCACTGCTACGAGCACGGTTGCTGCCGGTACCGGGACGCTGACCTTCCTGGGCACCGGCTCAGGCGGCGGGCTCTTGAATTCTTATGTGTCAGCCGCATACACCGCCGGGGCAAACGGGCAGCAAACATATCAAGTGATTCGCGTTCCTCAGTACACATCGGCCACACTGAGTTCAGGACTCGTTCCTCTCGCGTGGAATGGCTCTGTGGGAGGCGTACTTGCTCTCGACGTAGCCTCGCAACTCACGCTTGGCGGAACGGTGGCTGCGGATAGCCTCGGATTTCGCGGCGGCGGCGGAAAAGTTCTAGGCGGCGGGACCGGCGCGAACACCGACTACAGAACACTATCCACTAACGCAGCGAACGCGTCCAAGGGAGAAGGCATAGCGGGCACCCCCTACTATCTTGCACCGGCGACGATAACCACCACCACGACGGCAGCCGTAAGCACTGCGGCTGTGGAAGGCCTTCCCAACGGAAGCTTTGCGCGCGGCGCTCCGGGCAATGCTGGTGGTGGTGGAACGGACGGAGATCCGGCCAACAACGATTACAACTCAGGTGGCGGCGCAGGGGGCAACGGCGGTGCAGGGGGCCTCGGAGGTTACGGGTGGAACAGCTATTCGGGCCTCAACACTACCGACGGAGGCTTCGGGGGCTCGGCGTTCCCAGCAACGACAAGCGCCGTCGTGATGGGCGGCGGCGGCGGCGCAGGCACCACCAACAACGGCTCCTATTACATTTCAAGTGCAAGCAATAATGCCAATTGTGGGGCCAACTGCACTGGCATCTACAGCAGCGGAGGAGCTGGCGGTGGCATTGTGATTGTCCACACAGGATCGGTAGCGGGCACCGGAACGATTACCTCGAATGGACAATCCACGCTTAGCACCCTCAACGACAGCACTGGCGGGGCCGGAGCGGGCGGCACAATCATTTTCTTCGCTAACAACGGCGGAATCGGCGGGCTAACGGTCAACGCCAATGGCGGCAACGCTGGCGACGCATGGCCGAACGAAGCCCCGGGAGGATTCTCCGGCCAGCGCCACGGTCCGGGTGGCGGCGGTGGCGGTGGCGTGATTCTTCTTTCCGGCACGCCCACAAGCGTTAGCGTCACCGGCGGCATTAACGGCAACACCGACACGGTTCAGGACTCTTATGGCGCAACGCCCGGCCAAGCGGGTATCACCGCCGCAAATCTCCTCATCACCGAGACGCCAGGAACACAGTCGGGCGCCTATTGCGCCTCGGCCGACCTGGCCGTTACGAATGCCGGTACGCCCAACCTCGTCCTTGCCGGCAGCAACATTACCTACACACAAGTAGTCGCCAACAACGGCCTCATGGCTGCGGTGAATGCCGTTTTCACGGAAGCGATACCCACCAATACAACATTCCAATCGCTCACCATGCCCTCGGGATGGACGTGCACCACTCCGGCCGTCAACGGAACAGGGAACATCAGCTGCACAAATCCGAATGTGGCCGATTTGGCTACGTCAACTTTCACGCTCGCCGTTCAAGTGCTCGCGTCAACAGGTTGGGGTACTCAGATTGTGGATGTGGCCAACGTGACTTCCGGGACATCCGATCCGAATCTCACGAACAACTCGGCCATCGCTACGAATTCGGTTACCTTGTCAACACTGGCGGACGACGCGATCACAAACACTCCGTCTTCGACTTCAGTCCCTGCCGGGAGCAACATTACTTACACGCAAGTCGTGACCAATAATGGCCCGGCGGCTTCCCCGAATACCACGGTCACCGAGAACCTCCCGACAAACACGACTTTTGTCTCGGCAAGCGGGCCGGGATGGACCTGCAACCTCATTACTACCTCGACGCCAAACACCATCACTTGTTCCTTGGCAGCTGCGCTGGCTTCAGGAGCAAACGCCACGATCTCAGTAGTGGTAACGGTGGCCGCCGGGACGTCGAACGGGACGGTGATAAGCGATACCGCCAGCGTTGTTTCGGGCGTTGAAGATCCGAACACCGGGAACAACAATGCGACTGCGAACGTTACCGTTGCCGCCGCGACCCAAGCTGACTTGAGCGTGACCAGTTCCGCTTCTCCTTCCAATGTCGTTACTAACTCGAACAACATCACCTACACACAAGTCGTCCAGAACAACGGTCCAGCCGCTTCTGGCACGGCCACCTTTACGGACACAATTCCGACAGGTACGAGTTTCGTTTCATTTGGTGTACCGACTGGCTGGAATTGCGGAACCCTTCCGGCAGTGGGCGCCACCACTGGCACGATTACTTGCACCATTTCTTCGCTCGCGGTCAACGCGACTGCTAGTTTTCCGTTCGTCGTAAAAGTGACCGTCGGCACTGCGGCCGGCACGGGAATTACGAACACGGCAAACATCAACATCCCATGCTCTTCGACGACCGACCCGAATTGTGCTAATAACACTGCTTCCACAACTGTCTATGTGGCTTCAGCCACCCAATCTGATCTGGCGATCACGAAGACCGCTTCTCCGGAGCCTGTCAACCAGGGTACGAACCTGGTCTATACCCTGCAAGTTACGAACAATGGTCCCGCCGTGGCGCCTGCCGCAAACGTTAGCGATGTGCTTCCGGTTCAGGTCACCTTCTCGTCTGTGTCTACGACGCAAGGCACTTGTACCTACACCGCTTCGACCACCACGGTCGCCTGCTCTCTAGGCTCCATCAGCGTTGGTGCCCTCGCCGTCGTCACCATCAACGTAGTCGCCAACACGTTTAGTTCTTCGACGCTTACTACCAATACCGCGACGGTCAATGCCCCCTGCACTACGGGCGGGACGGACCCTAACTGCAACAACAACTCCTCTTCTGCAACTTCGACCATCTTGAGCCCTACCGCCGTGCAGTTGGCTTCGTTCAACGCGTTGCCTCGCCAGGGCGGCGGCGTGCTCCTGGAATGGAAAACACGCGAAGAAATTCGCAATCTGGGCTTCAACGTTTATCGCTTGGACGGCGCGGGCCGCCAGCGTCTCAATCCCTCGATCATCGCCGGCTCCGCTCTTCTGATTCGCGGCGGATTGCCGCAGCACGCCGCGAAGATATATCAGTGGTTTGACCCGAACGGCACGTCGCAATCGACGTACGAGCTGGAAGATGTAGATCTGAATGGCACGCGCATGCCTCACGGACCTATTTCCGTCGACGTGTCGGCAGCTCCAAGATCTGGCGCACTCGCGCAGCCGCTTCTTTTGACGCAACTGAATGGGGCAACCACGCAGCCAGCCCTTATGACCCGGCGCGGGCTACCCACGCCCCAGCCCATCGTTTCGGGTCCTGCGCCGGGCCAAATCCCCATCTCGCTTGACGGCGACGCAGCCGTCAAAATCTCTGTCCAAACGGAAGGCTGGTATCAAGTTTCGAAAGCTCAGCTTGTCGCCGCCGGTCTTGATCCCAACGCCGACGCACGCTACCTCCAGCTCTATGCCGAAGGCATCGAGCAGCCCATGCTGATCTTGGGCCACCAAACCGGTCCACTGGGTGCCAACGACAGCATCGAGTTCTACGGAACGGGCATCGACACACCATTTTCTGGTACGCGCGTCTACTGGCTGATTCGCGGCTCGAGTCCTGGCATGCGCGTTAATTCCTTACCTGCAGTGAGCTCCGGACTATCCGAGCCCCAGAGCTTCCCCTTTACCGTCGTGCTGCAACAGCGCACCACCTACTTCGCGACTCTTCTCAATGGCGAAAACAACGACAACTTCTTCGGAGCCGCCGTCACTTCCGAGCCGGTGGACCAGCAACTCACTGTCGCTCACGCCGATCCCAATTCCAGCATGCAGATTTCTGTCGATGTGACCTTACAAGGTGCAACCGACCAGCAAGCGCACAGCGTTTCCGTGTTTTTCAACGGCGCGTCCATCGGCGAAATGGATTTCGCAAATCTCGCCAACGTTACGAACACGTTTCCCATCGACCGCAGTTTGCTTCAGGATGGCGTCAATACTGTTACGCTGACGGCTCTGCAAGGCGACAACGATGTGAGCGTCGTGCAGTCCATCGCGCTTCACTATCCGCACACCTACGAAGCCGATGCGAATTGGCTCAAGGCCGCGGCCCCAGCAGGCAGCAAACTTCACATTACGGGATTCACTAACCAACAGATCCAGGTGTTTGACATCACCAATCCTCTCGCCGTTGAACAACTTTCCGGCACGGTCGGTCAGGAAACCGCGAGCTATGGCATCACGCTCGGTTTGCCGCCCTCAGGCGGGCAAACACGCACTCTCCTTGTGTTTTCAGATGATCAGATTTCGCAGCCGTCGGACCTCGCCTTCCACCAGCCCGCTGCTCTCGCCGCGCGGAGTTTCGGCAGCCAGATGGTGATCATCACGCACCCCGATTTCCAGTCCGCACTCGGTCCGCTGGTCAGCTTGCATGAGTCAAACGGCCTGAGCGTCCAGGTTGTTACCATCGACGAAGTTTTCGATGCCTTCAACTACGGCGAACGCAGTCCCTTTGCCATTCGCGATTTTCTGCAAAATGCCCAGTCGCGGTGGACACGCAAGCCGCAGTATCTCCTGCTTGTCGGTGGCGCTTCCTTGGATCCGCGGAATTACTTGGGCTTAGGTGACTTCGACTTCGTTCCCACGCGCATCATCGAAACTGCGGCGTTCAAGACCGCATCCGACGATTGGTTCAGCGACTTTAACCAAACTGGATTTGAGACGATTGCTACGGGCCGCATTCCAGTGCGAACTGCGTCCGACGCCGCGCTCGTCGTATCCAAAATCGTGAATTACGAGAAGGGTCTTGCCGGCGGCGGTGGAAACCAAGAGGCTTTGCTCGTTGCCGATCAAAACATCGGCGCGGATTTCACGACCGCCACGAAGTTTGCCGCGTCGGATTTGCCTTCGTCGCTCCAGCCCACGGAAATTTTTGCGGATGGCCAGGATCCCAGCGTGGTCTCGCAGCAGATTCTCGCTGCGCTCAACAATGGGCCGCTCCTCGTCAACTACTCCGGCCACGGCGCTGAAGAACAGTGGTCCTTCGAGGATCTTCTCGACGATACTTCGGCGGCCACTCTTACGAATGGCAATCAGTTATCTGTCTACTTGCTGATGGATTGCCTGAACGGATTCTTCCAGGATGTCTATGCGACCAGCCTAGCGCAATCGCTCATACTCGCGCCTAATGGCGGTGCGGTCGCCGTGTGGGCTTCGTCTGGATTCACGAATCAGCCGCCTCAGGCGTCCATGAACCAGGCTCTGCTCCAAATTCTCAAGACCAATCCGTCGACGCCGCTGGCCGTCGCGATCGTTCAGGCGAAGACTGGAGTGACGGACAACGATGTCCGCCGCACGTGGACGTTTTTCGGCGACCCGGCTATGGCGCTGCAGCTTTCAGGCTCGAGTTCCACGGGGCACCACTCTACCGTGCGCGTGAACCCTCCCATCGTCTTGCATCCTTAATTTCAGTTCTGCTTAGGGCTGCTCAATTCCAAGCTAACTTGACCAGGTTGACCGCGCGCGTCGGCACCGCTATTCCTTAATCGGCAATCCCGTGAAGCGAATCCCCGCGCTGTGCACTTTATAGCGCATATTGATTCCAATCAGCAGCGCCGTTAGTGATTCGACGATTCGCGCGTTTTCCAGTTTTCCGCCATTCAGCGCGCGCGCTCCTGGAATTTTCCCGGCCAACTCAAAAGTAATCTGCTTCGCTCTCTCGTCATCGCTGCACACCAGAATGTCGCAGTCGACATCCTCATCCTTCAACAGCAGTTCCGCGCCAAGATTCTGGAATGCGGCCGCAACGCTGACACCTGCAGGCAACAGTTCCTTGGTTTGTTCTGCCGCCGAGCCCTGCCACACACCCAGCATTCTCGTGGTGGCCCCTCCAACGGTAGCTGCCAGCGGCACCGTTGTATCGATCACCACCGTCCCGGGTTTCCAAACGCTCTTCAACTGTTTCAAAAGTGCAGCGCAACCCGAAAACGGAACCGTCAGCACCACAACTTCGCATTGTGAGGCTGTCGCTATATTGTCTGCACCTGCGATTTTTGCGGATGCGCCAATCTGCCCGCGCAGTTGTGCCGCAGTCTCCTCCGCGCGTTGCGCGTCTCGCGAACCAATAACAATTTCTTCGCCGGCCCGCGCCCAGCGGTGCGCCAGCCCCGATCCTTCTGGACCGGTGCCTCCCAAGATCCCAATTTTTCTACTCATTGCCATATTTCTCAGTCCCGCTGATTTTCCGCGCGTTCTCTTCGAAGCCTCTGGTGGCTGGCGGCGTTGCTGCTTCCGGCCTTTCCCTCTGGTACGATGACTTCAGCTTTTCGCGCGCGGTAGACGGACGAGAGCAAACGATACCACGCAATCCGACGGGCCAATGACGGAAACTACACCTCGGCCAGATATGCCTCAACTGCTTCCTGAGCGTCGCGCTCATCCGGAACCCGCTTTTCGAGCGCTCCTCTTGCCCATCAAAGATTTGCGAAACGCAAAGCAGCGCTTGGCTGCAGTATTAACAACGCAAGAACGCTTCGGCCTTGCGCAAGCGATGCTAGCGGACACAATCCGCGCCGTCCTTGGCGCACAGCACGCTGACAAAATATTTGTCGTCACAAATTATGAGCCTGCAATAGAAAGCGCCGCGAACTACGGCTGGGAAATCTTGCGCGAAGAACGCCAGGTCTCCGAAAGCGCGTCGGTCGATTTTGCGTCGCGACTTTGCGCTGATCGCGGAGTTACACACCTGCTGCGCTTGCCGCTCGATCTCCCACTTGCTCAGCCAAACGACATTGACAATCTCCTAGCCACTGAATGCGCGGCCCCTGCGACAGTCATGGTCCCATCGCGGGACGGCACGGGCACGAACGCGATTCTTCGCACGCCCCCAGGGCTTTTCCCCTCTCATTTTGGGCCGAATAGCTTCGCCATGCATTCCAGCGAAGCAGAGCAGGTCGGTGCGAATGTTATAGTGCGCCGAAACGAGCGGCTGGAAATGGATGTCGATGACGAAGCCGATCTGCGCGCGCTACTGCGCCACGACATTAAGCACACCGCGACGGGGAAGTGGCTTGAGGAAACCGGCGTTGCCGGGCGCTTCAGGAGTCGCGCAACCGCAGTGTGAATATTTGCCCAGCAATCTTGGCGGCGCGTGCGAACTCGAGCCAGCGCCCCTCCCATCCTCACACACTAGGTCGCCGCATTTCCATCGCGGCCCACACCCAGCGCATCGGCCACTCGATTGATGTAGTTGAACCACGACGCAATCAGCGTAATCTGTAAAATCCCTCGGTCGTCGAATCCGACGGCTCGCAGCTTCGCGTGATCCTCCGGCCAAACTTTCGTCGCATCTTTCGTCAGCTTCACCACATAGTCCAGCATCGTGCGGTCTTGTTCGCTGATTGGAGCGGTCCGGTAATCCTTCTTCAGGGCTTCCACCATCTCTTGATCCAACGTCACCCTACGCAGAAACTCTGCGTGAGACTCAATTCAATAGTGGCATTGGTTCGTCACCGAAACCATTGTCGCAATCATTTCATGCTGATGCCGCTTCAGCGGCAATTCCGGAGACATCAAAGCCCCGAACGTGCTGAACGCATGAAAAAGCACATCGGGAAACAGCGAGTGCGAGCCCACGATGCTCTGCTCAACTCCCGCAAACACCGCGGGCACCGGCATGGCATACTCCGCCGGATAAAACTTGCGCTCTTCCTCAATGGCTATCTTGACGCTTTCGTCGTCTTCCATTCTAATCGTCTTGATCCAAGTCATGCTCGCTTGCCCCCCAAAAAATCCCGAGACAAATAAGTGGTGTCTAGTGTCAGTCAAATCCCATTTTGTTTTCGTCTCGGTCGCCGCTTCTGCTTTCCCCTGGCGGAATTTTCATTCTCGCAAACTCGTGCTCACAAAGAAAGGCGGCCGGATGCTGTGCTGGCATCCGGCCGCGGGTGCTTTGGGGTGCCTCCACGTCGCCTGATCTCGGTAAGGTGGAAAGCAATTGATTCGTTATGTGTGTTATAGCGAGCACTCAAAAAACTAGCAATAATGCAAAACGATTAGAAATCAAACTATTTTTTAACCCCTTTACTTTCAATAATTTCGTGGGTTGTCCCGCAAGCCAATTCTCTATACTCTTCATTCCGCCCGCTGGGCCAGTCAATCGTCACCCGCTCGATCTTCTCGCTCTTTCCAACCCCAAACGTCACCGGCAGCTCGGACTGCGACAAATAACTCGACCCTCCGTGCACCACTCTCGATTGGCTCTGCTCTCCGTGGCCGCCAAAATAAATTCGCACTGTTGCTCCAATTGCATCGCGATTTGATTTTGTTCCCGCAAGTTGAAAACGGATGCTCCGATTTCCTGCCATCTGATCATTCCGGTACAAATACGCAGGCCCGTTATTGGTGGTTAGTAGCAAATCCAGATCGCCATCCCGGTCAAAGTCTCCATAAGCAAGCCCTCGCCCGACGATCGGCGTGTCAAACGCGCCACCGACTTCTCGGGCGACGTCGCGGAATTTTCCAGCCTTCTGATTCAAAAAAAGCTGCGGCGCTTGCGCATAGCCTACATTGCCCCGGATGTTTCGAACCGTCTCGTCGATATGTCCGTTCGCCACCGCCAGGTCCAGCCACCCGTCCAGATTGGCATCAAGAAACGCGCATCCAAAACCAAGCGTGCTCCGCGAGGCCGCGCCTAGGCCAGAGGGAATCGCAATATCGTCGTAAGTTCCAGCGCCCGCGGGTCCAGCCCCGGTGGAAAGATACAGTCCGATCATTTCGTTATCGAAGTTGGTGATCGCCACGCCCGGCCTGCCTGAATTTTCAAAATCTCCCGTGTCAACTCCCATCCCGGCTCGAGCCTTCCCCTCTGTACTGAAAGCCAGCCCTGCTTCTACCCCCACATCCTTGAATTTTCCATTTCGCAAATTCTTGTAAAGTTTGTTGGGCTGCGTATCGTTGGCCACCAGCAGGTCCGGCCAGCCGTCCTGGTCGTAATCAAACATGGCCACGCCCAGCGATTTCGAGCTGCTGTCGAAAATCCCGCTCGAGGCCGTCACGTCCTCAAACGTTCCATCGCCTCGATTATGAAACAGCCAGCAGGTGTCTCCGCGGTACGCTTCCGGCGTGCAGTAGGATTTGTGCGTTCCATCCAGGCTGCAAAAAACATCATGCCCCGGCGACCATCGCACATAGTTGCACACAAAAAGATCCAGCAAGCCATCTCGATCGTAATCGAACCACAATGCCGATGTGCTGAATCCTTGCCGGCCCAGCAAGCCGCTCGCTTTCGTCACATCGACGAACGTGCCTTTACCGGTATTGCGGAAGAGTCGGCTCTGCCCCACGCAACTAATAAATATGTCGGGAAAACCGTCGTTGTCATAATCGCCGGCGGCCACTCCCATTCCGTACAGCTCAATATCCAGTCCCGCGGCTTTGGTCACGTCGGTGAATGTTCCGTTGCGATTGTTTCGGTAAAGTTTCAGCGTCGACCGTTGCCGCGAGTGGCCTGGCCAGTCCATCCCATTCACCAACAAGATGTCTTGCCAGCCGTCACGGTCGTAATCGAGGAACGCGCAGCCTGAACCGAGCGTTTCCGGCAATAGCTTTCCGCCGTACGCCCCGCTGTTATGCTGAAACTGAATTCCCGCCGCGGTGGTTACATTCGTAAGACGAAAACCGGGATCTCCGCCGATTTCTGCGAGCACCCGCTCCGGTGAAATCGCCGCCCCTATCCCTGCTGTGCACACGCTTATTAGAAAATCGCGCCGCCTCAAGGCAGATTCACCAGGCCGTTTCGAATGGCATAAACCACAAGCTCCGCCGTCTTGTGAATTCCCAGCGTATCCATAATGTTCGCGCGATGCACGGATACCGTATTCGCGCTCAGGTTCAACTCAACGGCAATCTCCTTGTTGGATTTCCCCGCCACGATACGCTGGAGCACATCGAGTTCTCTCGGTGTCAGTCCGCCGTCGCGCTCGCCCTTCAGCGCAGCCGGACGCGCGACCTGCGGATCCAAGACTTTTTCGCCCTTAGCCACCCGTTTGACCGCGTTCGCAAGATCGAGGTCCATCGCGTTCTTCAAAATGTATCCGCGCGCCCCTGCGTCCAGCGCCTGCCGCACGAGCGTATCTTCCGAATGCATGCTCAACATCAGAATTGCCGCGTCAGGCTTGGCCTCCAAGATTTTTCGCGTGGCCTCCAGTCCGTTCATTCCTGGCATCGCGCAGTCCATTACAATCACTGCCGGTTTTACTTTGTTTGCCAGACGCACAGCTTCCTCACCATTGCTCGCTTCGCCGACTACTTCGATCTCCGGATCATCCTCCAGGATGCGCCGGAATCCGTGCCTCACCAGCGCATGATCGTCCACCAGCAACACCGTGAGCTTATCCCGCATGACTCTCGACTTTCTGGCGATCGATACGCAGGCATACCTTCGTGCCTCCGCCGGCCGGTTGCAATAGTTGCAATATTCCTCCGATTATTTCCGCGCGTTCACGCATCGCCACCAATCCAATCCCGCGGCCATTTTTCTCCGACGCGATTCCTTTTCCATGGTCTTCCACTTCCAGTTCCAGCGCATCAGCAAGAAATTTCAGCCGCACCCACGCCTCTTTCGCTCCTGAATGCCGGCTTACATTATTCAGCGCTTCCTGCAAAACGCGGTAGACGTGCACGCTCGAACCTCCGTCGAGGGGAAAAGCCGTCCCCGATTTTTCATAGTGCAGCGCAAGCCCCGACTGGCGCTCCACCGTCGGAATATACCAATCCAGCGTGCTCACCAGTCCAGCCTCTTCGAGAAGCACCGGATGCAGGGCTTGCGAAAGGCTGCGAATATTATCCAGAGTCGATTGCGCAATTTCGCGCACCTCTTGCACTTCTTCGCGCACTTTCGAGCCTTCAGGCAATTGATTCCCCGCGCGTCCCAGCAGCGACCCAATGGCCGTCAGCACCTGTCCGAATTCGTCGTGCAATTCGCGCGAAATATGCCGCAGCGTGGACTCCTGTGTGGAAATCAATTTTTGCGCCAGCTCACTGCGCTGCTCGGAAAGCGCCGCCAGCCTTGCGAAAATAATCCGATTCGTTCGGATCAAATACAAACTAGTCAGCACGATCGCAATAAGGGTAGCTCCCAAGAACAAATAAAGCTGCCGCTGCACGCCGTCATAAATTCCCGCGATACGCCTCGCCGCCTGCTCTTCCCCTTCATTATTTTGCACCAGCAATCGGGAAACCGCCGTGCTCAGCGATTCCTGCCTGGCTTGCAGTGTCAAGCGAATCTGTTCGCGTGCCTCCGCATCCTTTCCTTCCGCTGCTAAAGCAAACATGCGATGGACTGCGTCCCAGAACTGCGCCACGGAGCGTGTGAGATAATTTCGCTGCTCCGCCGTGCGATTCTCTCCCGCCAACTGTTCTTCCAGATGCAGCGCCACATCGAGATCTTCGCGAATTCGCTCGAACTGCGCCGACCACGCCGTTAGAGGGTATGGCCCATTGGCGTCCAGCATGTCGCGCATCGCCAGTCCTACCGAATTCAAATCGTTCTGCACTCGCAAGAGCTGCAACGAATCTTTGCGGTTCCGGTCGACCATTTCGCTCTGCAATTTCCGCAGACCGGAAAGCTGTACCCTGATGTAAAAAGAATAAGCGACAACTGCGGCGAGCGTGATGATTAGCCCGAAGAGGAGGCCGGTCGTCGGTGAGCGCTGCGCAGGCGTGTGCACGAAGAGAGGATACCTCAGGCGGCCGCTTGGCGCCGCACGAGGAGCAGCAGAAAAACCATCGCAACGGCCGACGCAAGCGGCACGAGCAACCCGACACGCAACAAACCGCCCGCGTGGCCCGAAACGAAACCCACGACTCCCGGAACGGTCGAGGATCCGAGAGACGACATGGAAAACATTACGCCCCTTACAATCCCGGCTCTTGGCCCGTACCACCGCGAGAGCCAAGCAACGAAGATAGGAAAAATCGTCGCACAACCCAACCCCGCTAAGGCCAGGCTTGCGAACGCTGTTTTCTGTCGTCCTGCGAGGAGGTACAACGTAGTCCCAGTTATGACCACAACCAGCGCGGTCATCACCAGCCGGTATTCACGGAATCGAGCAAGAAGAAAGGGTGCCAAGGCGCGGCCGACCAAAAGCGCGCCATAAAAAAACATTGGAGCGAGCGTGGAGATGCCGGTTCCACCACCTGCAAGACGATTATTGTAGGCCGCGGCCCAATAGCCAAGGCTGGATTCCACTCCTACGTAGAGGAAGTAGAGAGCCGCTAGAACAATAGTTGTTACGAGTGCAACACTGATGCTTGCTGCATTTGTTGTGGACCTAGGTGTTGCGTGCTCCCCCTCAGGAAACGTCGAAAAGAGAAACGAGACCGCCAGCAGGCACCCGAACGCTGCAAAAAAATACAACAATCCAACGAGGGCTCTGTTTTTTAACGCGAGCAAGACAAGCGGCGAACTCGAGAAGGCTCCGACACCCCACGCTAGATTCACGAGGCTCACCAAGGATGCGCTGCGCACTCCCCCGATTTCCGCCACGGTAAGATTCGTCGGAGGTACCACTAAGCCGTAACCTATTCCGAGAGCGGCCAGCGCGAAAAAGGCGACCGTCATCGAGGAAGCGTTGACCGTTGCCAGACCCGCGCCCACCATGAAGTAGCCGAGAACAAGCGAAGTGCGCGTCCCGAAGTAATGCGTAATCAGGCTGGAAAGCCAAACACCGGCAAGCGACCCGGAAAATTGCACGATGGAGAAAACGCCGGCTTGCGAATCGCTTAGCGACCACCGCGCGATGAACAGCGGCAGTATCGGTCCGGCGACCGTGATCTCCACGCCCGTCAGGACGAATCCGGCGAAAAGCAGCACCAGCAGATAGCGCTGGCGGGCTGCCGCATTGATAGCGATGGCTTGCGTGGTCACTGGTTATCTATCATTTTGCAGGACTGCGGCGCTGCGAGCAACTCGGGTTCTAGGCGTTTTTGTTCTCGCGCAAAGTTTAACCGTTTCCATTACAAAACTTGGTCCTTCCGATTTGGCGATGCGATAGTATGGAGAGCCCTTAACATGCCTTTATGATTTCTTCTTCCATGCTTTTATGATCGACGTTGGTCTCATCGGATTCGGGCTTGCCGGCCGCGCGTTCCACGCACAAGTGATACGTGCAGTGCCCGGATTGCGGCTGGCTGCGATTTTGCAGCGCAGCGGCAAAGAAGCCACGGAACAATATCCCGATGTTCGCGTTGTCCGCACGCTCGATGAACTGCTCGCGATCAAAGAAATTCGCCTCGTGGTCATCGCCACGCCGAACGATTCGCACTACCCCCTTGCCCATCAGTGCTTGGCTGCCGGACGCGATGTGCTCGTCGACAAGCCCTTCACGACAACTCTCGAAGAGGCAATCGATCTCGTCGAGTTCGCAAAAAAGCAGGGTCGCGTGCTCACCGTCTATCAGAATCGCCGTTACGACGGTGATTTTCAGGCTATCGTGCAGCTTGTTGCGAGCGGCTTGCTGGGGCGCATCGTTCGCTTCGAGTCGAATTACGATCGTTTTCGTCCTCAACTTCGCCCTGGTGCTTGGCGCGAACGCTCCGGCCCCGGCACTGGCATTTTTTTTGACATTGCGCCGCACTTGATTGACCACGCACTCTTGCTCTTCGGCATGCCGCAAGCACTCACAGCTGATATTCGCGTCGAGCGCGAAGGTGTTGTCGCGGACGATGCATTCGACCTCGCTTTTCACTACCCACACGGCTTGCGCGCGGACTTGCGGTCCTCCATTCTGGCTGCAGCAACTCGTTCGCGATTCACGCTTCACGGAACGCAAGGCGCATTCGTGAAGCAAACCGTTGATCCGCAAGAGAGCAATTTACGGCGCGGCTACATTCCCACCGGCGCGGCGTGGGGCGCGGAGCCGGAAGAGAATTGGGGTCTGCTGACCCTTTCGGAGAATGGCACGCTCACCCACCGCCGCGTTCCTTCCGCGACCTGTGACTATCGAGACTTCTACGCCAATCTGCGCGACGTGCTCCTTGGCAAGGCGACGCTGGCGGTAACTCCGGAGTGGGCGCTCGACGTGATGCGCCTACTCGAACTGGCGCGCCAGAGCAGCAACGAACACCGAACCATTGCCGTGCCTTGAGCGAATCGAGCGTGCCTTGCTTCAACCTCGCTGTTAACGGCCAGATTTGCGTCTAGCCATTTCGCGAAGGTATCCGGCCGCTCTCGCGTATAATCGAACTTCGTGCGAATGTTGTGCAACCGAGAGGAGCGCTGAAGTGGCTTCCGTCATTGAACTGGCACCCTCGATTTTGTCTGCGAACTTTGCGCAACTGGGCGTCGAGGCAAAAGCCGCGCTCGACGGCGGCGGCACAGTTTTGCATCTTGATGTAATGGACGGGCACTTCGTGCCGAATATCACGATTGGGCCGCCCGTAGTGGCCTCGCTTCGCAAAACCATTCCAGATGTGACATTCGATTGCCACTTGATGATCGAAAATGCCGATGAATTCATTCCGGCATTTGCCGAGGCCGGCGCGAATTGGATCTCTGTCCATCAGGAAGCCTGTGTTCATCTGGACCGGACGCTCCATCTGATTGAGTCGCATGGCTGCAAGCCGGGTGCGGTGATTAATCCGGCGACGCCCGTG
>DATEQG010000064.1:0-26375 GCA_035272765.1 Candidatus Acidiferrum sp. | reverse complement strand
GCTGCATCCACAGCCACGCGGGCAAAGGGCAGGAGTCCGATCTCTGGCATCCCACCTCCTGCTCCAGTAGAAAACATCATTGCACTTCGCCTGTCTTCCTCGAAAACCAACTCCCGTGCCGAGCATGTAAACAGAGCCACTGCAATCCATGAATGCATTTGAAGAGCACAAGGATGAGCTGGAGCATTTTGAACAGATGTACGGGCGGGAGCGCGGACGGCTCGCGGTGTCGCTGGACCGCATGACGAATGCGCTGGTGCTGGTCGGGCAGCATGGCGTTTACTGCACCAGCCAGCGGAATGCGGCTGTTCCGGCGATGGATTTGCGCATGATCTCTCAGGAACTCGAGCACGCGAAGCAGCTGGTGCAAGCCGTTATGGAAGAATTGAAACGAGCGAGAGAAAAGCGGAACGCGTAGATGCAGGGCCGCACCGATCCCCCGAGCGCGCTTGACACAGCGGACGAAGCGGCGGCGCTCCGCCGGAAAAATCAGGAAGTGATCAAAAATGGATTGGTGTTGCGCTCCTGGCCGATGCTGGTCAAACGGCCGTGGCCGGGATAGACGATCGTTTCATCAGGCAACAACATCAGCTTGCCGCGGAGTGAATCCGTGATCTGGTCCATCGAGCCGCCCCAGAGATCGGTGCGGCCAATGCTACCGGCGAAGAGAGTGTCGCCCGCAAAGAGCCGGGGAACAGGCATCGTGACGGCGCCGGCGTCCTTCGGGAGATAGAGGCACACGCTGCCCGGTGTGTGGCCCGGGGTATGGATGACGCTAGCTTCAAACGAGCCCCAGCGCAGCGCGTCACCCTCTTTCAAAAGCTGGTCGACGTCTGTGATTTCCGGTGTGGCGACGCCGAGGAACGCGGCTTGCACTTCCATGCCTTGATAGAGGGGCAGATCGTCGCGATGCATTAAGATGGGAGCGCCGGTGTATTGGCGCAGCTTGCTGAGGCCGCCGACGTGGTCGATGTGAGCATGGGTGCTGATGATGGCCTTGACCGTCAATCTGTGGCGACCGAGGAGCTCGAGGATGCGAGTGACTTCGTCGCCCGGGTCGATCACCAAAGCTTCGCGGGTGATGGGATCGCCGATGATCGAGCAGTTGCATTGCAGCATTCCGACCGGAATGGTGATGTGGATGAGTCCTTGCGAGACAGCGTCGAAGGTGGGTACGGCGTCGCTCATGACTTTGGATTATATCATCCACTCCGGTGGTACAGGAGTGCGGCGCGAACGAGAGCAGAGGGTTATTTTGCGATTTCTGCATCTGCAGTAGCGATGATGGCGGGCTGGCTTTGAGCCTAAGCAAGGCGTTGCATCTGCTCCCGCGACGTGGATTGTATTAGACTGGACACGCAAAGTTTTACTGCAACTCAATGAGCCAACCAATTGTCCGTGAACCCCGCTGGCCCGCGTTCGTAGCCATGTTGGCTGCCGCCGGTGTGTACTTGGCCTTGCCGGAACCGCTTTCCGTGGGTCCGAGCTGGCTGTTATTGGTAATTATTGTGCTTTTGTTGATTCCGATCATGACGACTTATCACTACGGTCGTTACAAAGCAACTCGGATTCTCACCTTCACGGCCAATGGCATCATCACCCTTGCCATGATTGCCTCCTTAATTCTTTTGGTCAAAGGGATTCCAGAACATCTCGAGACGCCGAAGGCATTGCTGCGTTCGGCCAGCGCACTTTGGATCACCAATATTCTGGTATTCGCGCTCTGGTATTGGAAGCTGGATGCGGGCGGACCACAGAGCCGCGATCATCCGCACGGTCTCACAGACAGCTCTTTTCTGTTCCCCCAGATGTTGAGCCGGGATGAAGAGGATTTGTCGTGGAAGCCCAATTTCGTGGACTACCTGTTTCTGGCCTTTAATACGAGTACGGCTTTCTCGCCGACGGATACGGCGGTTTTGTCACGCTGGGCAAAGTTCGGGATGATGGTCCAGTCGTTGATATCGCTCATGATTGTCGTCTTGCTGGCTGCACGCGCTGTGAACATTCTCTAAGCAGCTGGCCAACTCGTGGTAAGGCGCGTCATAGGAAACTGATCTGCTGCTCGAACGAACAGCCGTTCACTTTGCTAAGCTTGTAGTCGAAGGAGACGGATGGAGACGGAAGCAACCAGCAGAGCGATGGAAACGCCGCTTGGTGCGTTGCATAAAAGTGCCGGCGCGACCATGGCAACATGGTTCGGTTGCGTGTTGCCGGACCGTTGGACGGACCCGCGACAGGAGCAAGAGTACGCGCGCAAGAGTGTGGCTCTGATCGACAAGAATTGCCTGGCGTATCTTTCGTTCACCGGGCCGGACCGCGTGCGCTATTTGAACGCCATTCTTACGAACAACATCAAGGATCTGTCAGACGGACAAGGGAATTCGTCGCTGCTACTGAATCCTCAGGGTCACATCCTGGCGGAAATCGAGACTTACGCGTTGCCTGAAAGTCTTTTCTGTTTGTCCTACGCGATGATCCGAGAGCCGCTCATCGAATGGCTGGACAAATACATCATCATGGATGACGTTACACTTACCGATGAATCGCAGCGTTATGGAACCTTGGCGGTTGAGGGTCCAAAGGCTGCCGTCGTTGTTAGAGAGCTAACAGGAATCGATTTCTTGGCGCTGACAGAGCTCGGCCGCAGGGAGACAACGATCGCGTCAATTCCCTGCTGGCTCAAGAAGCGTTCTCCTGGCGGAGTTGCGGGGTGCGAATTCCTGGTGGAGCGAACGTCGCTGGAAAATCTGTGGCGAGTTCTTTCTGAAAGCGTAGAGAAAAATAGTGGTGGCCCAATGGGCTATGCGGCGCTGAGTGCGCGGCGGCTTGCGCAAGGCGTGCCGTGGTTTGGATATGATTTCGGAGAGAAACAAATTCCTCACGAAGCGGGATTGGAGGCCAGCCACATCAGTTACACAAAGGGGTGCTACACGGGACAGGAAATTGTCGAACGCGTGCGCTCACGCGGACAGGTGAACCGGCGAAGAGTCGATCTTATTTTTGATGGCGCGGACGTTCCGGCTGCAGGCGAGACGCTGACCGTGGACGGAAAAGAAGTGGGGTTCGTTACGCGAGCGGCTGTTCCTTCGTTTTTGTCGCACGCGATTGGGATGGGATATGCACGCAAAGACCACAACGCTCTCGGGAGCAAGCTGAATTGGTCTGGAGGGACTGCGGTCGTTTCCAAATTTCCCGAGGCGCTTGCTGCAGAAGCCGCGACGACGAAATAACGGCGATTCAGATTTTCCTCAGGCATTCCTCTGCAGAAATTCAGGCCGATCAATCGAACTCACGTCGCGGGACAGCTTGTTCCAACCCCACGCGCCCGGTAACGATTTCAGCTTTGAAATAATTTTCGCCCTTGATAGGGCTATTGGCGAGACGGCGGAGCGTGGCTAGCTGGCCAATGTGCGTCAGCGCGTCTGCGATGGGACCTTGAAAGAGACCTTCGGCGGGAGCGCGAAGAGGCTCGGGTGATGCGAGATAGTCGTCGAATTTTTTCAGCGCGGCGAAGAAACGGGCGACTTCGGCGTCCCACGCGAGAGGTTGAGAATCGTGCCAGGCTGGTTCGCCACTCGCCATGGATAGCGCCCAATCGAAAAGACCACCCATGTGCGCGAGGATTTGCACGGGAGTGCGGCAGGTGGCCGTTTGGGCGAACGTGGCGAACGATTCGGGGGCACCGCGCAGAGCTTTAGCGCCGCGATAAGCGACGGTGGCCACGGTGTGACGAAGAAGTTGGCGTGCTGGATCAGAAGGCGTCGACATAATGGTCGAATCTCCATGTTTTGCGGATAAAAACTAGCGCTTAGTATAAACGCGGACGTAATCAACGAGCATGCTTTGCGGGAATTTGGTGGAGGCGTCGGGGCTGCCGGGCCAATCGCCTCCGACGGCGACGTTGAGAATAATGAAAAATGGATGGTCGAAAACCCATTTGCCGCCGGCGGGCCAGTCAGAAGAGTGGAAGGTGGCGTAGAGGCTGGAGTCCACGTAGAAACGGACGGTATCAGGGTCCCACTCGACGGCGTAGAGATGAAAGCCGTCGGCGAAGTTCTGGCCGTTGGGCAGGGTGAAAACTGGGGTTCGGTCTCTCGTGGGACCGATCGCGCCTGGGCCGTGCAATGAGCCGTGGATGGTAGCGGGTTCCTTGCCAACGTTTTCCATGATGTCGATCTCGCCGCACTTTGGCCAGTCTACGACGGGAATGTCTTCTCCTAGCATCCAGAAGGCGGGCCACATTCCCTGCCCGTGAGGCAGTTTAATACGGGCTTCAAAGCGGCCGTAAGCTTGTGCAAAGAGGCCTTGGGTTTTGAGGCGTGCGGAGGTGTAGTCGCGGGTTATGCCGTCGATGCCGGTATATGTTTCTTTTTGCGCGGTGATGACGAGATTTCCTTTTTCGATGCGCGCGTTTTCCTTGCGGTTGGTGTAGGACTGGAGTTCATGGTTGCCCCAGCCGTTGCCGCCAAGGTCGTAGGCCCATTTGCTAGGGTCGGGAGAGGAGCCGTCGGAGCCGGAGAATTCGTCGCTCCAGGCTAGGGACCACTGGGGGGGTGGCTGCGGTTGGATAGGATCGCAGGCAATGCAACAGCCGCAGAGCAAGAGCACTGAATAGAAGATCGCTGTTAGAAAGATAGGGAATAGCTTCAGAACAAGCGTTGACATGCGGGTATGGACAAAGAGCACAGACTGAAGTCTGTGCTACCTAATCGAGATTCATGGCGCGCTTGAAGGAGCCTTTTTCGTTATCGATTTTCTTTTGGAGTTGGAGGATGGCGTAGAGGACTGCTTCAGGCCGCGGCGGGCAGCCGGGGACGTAGACATCGATGGGAATCACCTGATTGCAGCCTTGCACGATGGCGTAATTGTTGAACACACCGCCGGACGTGGCGCAGGCGCCCATGGAGATGACCCACTTGGGCTCGGGCATTTGATCGTAGAGCTGGCGAATAACGGGGGCCATTTTCTGCGAGAGGCGGCCGGCGACGATCATCAAGTCGGCCTGGCGTGGCGAGGGACGGAAAACTTCTGCGCCGAAACGCGCGACGTCAAAGCGCGCGGCGGCCATGGACATCATTTCGATGGCGCAGCAAGCCAAGCCGAAGCCGAGGGGCCAGATGGAGCTTTTGCGCGCCCAGTTCACGGCTTTGTCGAGCGTGGTGAAAATGATGCCTTCGTCTTCGAGCAGGCTGCCGAAGTCGTCGGGTTTGGTGAGTGTGACGTGCTTGCCGAGAGATGTGCTCATGGTGCCCTCGTCTGACACTACTAGTTTCGCACAGGCAAGCGGTGGACACAACGCAGGCGGCTCGATAGTTCGGTAGTGGGTCAGTTTCCGATTACGCGTGCGGGTCTAAAACGGGGTTGTAAATCCTAGTGGTCCGCGTAGGATGAAATTAGATGAAGACCACCTATTCTGCGCTGCGGCTGGTCGCCTTGCTCTGCGTGGCGATGGTTTTGCTAGCCTCTCTGGCTCAACCCACGATTGGTCTCCTCTTTCTCTTCTTAATCCCGTTTCGGTTCTTTCTTGCAGTTGTTGTCAGAGGTCCCCTTCTCATCGTTCCGGATGTATGCCTTCCTCTTCCTTTTCCATCCCTGCCTGTTTTCTCGCCTCGCCCACCCCCCGTTAGATAACCCCTCGCGTACATAACAGCCTTCTCTCAAGTGCGTGGAACGCGTCTGCACGCGTCGCTCGCGGCATCCCGCCGCACTCGGCAACGTCTGCCACTGAAAAACTCTGTGTCATTTAGGAGCTACATGTCGCTGCGCAGGTTGTTACGCAAAGTGTTCTTATCCATTGCGCTTGGGGGACACTCGGTTCTCGGCGTTGGAATGAGCCAAGAGAAAATCGAGGAACTTCTACATGCAATGAATCAAACGAGGGTCGAGGTGACAATTGACGACGAGGAAAAGAGCGGCTCAAAGACATCTCTCCCGGGCATCCGGAAGTTATCCACCTGCCTGACTAACGCTTACGGGAAGCTGACCCACTACCGATAGTTCCGCCGTTGCTAGGTCAGTTCGTAGTCGGCGAGGGAGGCGGACTTAGTTCGCCGGACATACGCGACGACGGAGCCGGGCCAAAGCGTGGTGTTTTCTCCGGTGCGCGGGTCCTGATACCAACTCTGGCAGCCGCCGGATTGCCAGACGGTACTCTCAAGGCGGCGATAAATGTCGGCGACAAATTGTTTTTGCGTTTCTGGGCGGACTTCGAGGACGCGTTTTTTGCGGCGTTTCATCAGCGCGAGACAGCTCATCACGTAGCGGACCTGGGCTTCAATCATAAGCACGACGGAATTGTGTCCCAGCCCGGTGTTGGGACCAAGAAGCAAAAATAGGTTGGGAAAGCCGCTGACGGTTATGCCCAAATACGCGCTCATGCGCTCTCGCCAAGCATCGTGAATTTCCACGCCGCCGCGGCCAACGAGACGGATGCCGATGAGCGGCTCCGTAGCGCGAAAGCCAGTGCCGAAGATCAAGACGTCGACCGGGCGCTCGACGCCGTCTTCCGTGACGATGCTGTGCTCGCGGACTTCCGCGATGGGGTCCGTGACGAGCTCGACGTTCGGACGCGTCAGTGCGGGATAGAAGTCGTCCGATACGAGGACACGTTTACAGCCTAGCTCATAATTGGGCTTCAATGCCGCGCGTAGTTTTTGATCGCTGACTTGCTTCTCCAGATGATGTGTTGCGATTTCTGTCGCTTTGCCTCGGACAAAACGATTCCCCAGAAAGCCGAGTACGCGAAACTCCTGCCGCCAGAAAATAAGTTGCCGGAAGGCTCGCATGACCAGGGGAAAGCGGCGGAATCTCTGCTTCCATTTTTCCGCGATGGCAAAATCCATGCGTGGCACGATCCAGGGCGGCGTGCGCTGGAAAAGATACAGATTGCCTGCACGGGGAGCGATCTGCGGGACAAACTGGATGGCGCTTGCTCCCGTTCCCACGACGGCGACGTTTTTGCCGTCCAGTTCGACGCCGTGATCCCAAGTGGAAGAATGAAACTTTGGGCCAGCGAACCTCTCGATGCCTTTCAGCTTGGGATATTGCGGCACGTGCAAGCCTCCGATGCCGGAGACAAGAACGCGTGCTCGGATGCGCATCCCTTCGCCGGCGGTGACGTGCCATACCCCGTCGGCCTCATCCCAAACCGCTTCGTGAAAACGGGTATTCAGACGGATGTGCGGGGCGAGCTCATGTCGCTCGACACAGCGTTTCAGGTAGTCATGAATTTCGCGCTGGCCGGGATACATGCGGGACCAATCCGGCGACGGCTCGAAAGAAAAGGAATACAAATGCGAAGGAATGTCGCACGCGCAACCGGGGTAGCGGTTGTCGTACCAAGTTCCGCCAATGTCGTCGCTCTTCTCAAGGAGCAGAAACGAGTTCATCCCCGCTTCGCGCAGCTTGATGGCCATGCATAGTCCGGAAAATCCGCCGCCGACGATGAGTACCTCGACGGTTATTTCTTCTCCTTGGATGCTCTGATTGATCATTTCGGTCATCGGCCGTCACGCCACCTTGCTGGCTGTTTCCGAGGCTACAAGCTCGCGCAGAAACGCTGCGCTTTCGCGGAGCGATTGTCTGGCTTCGGGAATACGATGCGGCGCAAGTTGCCAGGCGTGAGGAACGACCGGCCAAACTTTCAACTCGACGCGAACGCCCGCTGCGCGCGCCTTTTCCGCGAGACGCGTGGAATCGTCACGCAGAACTTCATCCGCGCCGACATGAATAAGAAGCGGAGGAAGTCCGGTGAAATCGGCGTAAAGCGGAGAAGCGATCGGATTGCGCGGGTCCATCTCGCCGAGGTAGTAGCGCGCGCTTAGCCCAATGTCCGGTCCATGGAACATGGCGCATCGGTCTGCGTTGATGCGAATGGATTCGCCAGTGGCGGCAAGATCGGTCCACGGCGAGAATAGGGCGGCACCAGCCGGAAGAGGATTCCCCTCATCGCGGAGTGTAAGAATGAGAGAAAGCGCGAGGCCGCCGCCGGCGGAATCTCCGCTGACAACAATTTGCATGGGCGAATATCCTTCGGCGAGGAGACCACGATAGGCGGCAACCGCGTCGTCAACTGCGGCCGGAAACCGATTTTCGGGCGCGAGGCGATAGTTTGGCGCGAGTACGCGGAATCCCTGATGCGCCCACGCTGCTGTGATCGGGCGGTGCGATTGCGCTGAGCATCCAAAATAGCCGCCGCCGTGCAGATACAACAGAACTGCCTTGGCTGAGCCAGTTCCCTCTACCCACTCCCCGGGGACGCCGCCGACTTGCGCTGGGGAGATACGCACGTCAGCGGGCACTTTATAAGGATCGGGCTTGAGAATCTTGCGCGCAACGCGGTAATCGCGCACACCACGGAGTTTTCGTTTGACTCGCCACTTGATGATCCACACTGAGAGATAAGCCTGCCAGCTTGCCATGATCGATGATTTCCGTCTTTGCCTGCGAGACGCCGAGAGAATAGCAGAGTTGCCGAACGAATACGCTACACGGCCAGGACTACTTTTCCGAATTGAGAGCCCGCTTCGAGATAAGCGTGCGCTGCGGCCGCTTCCGAGAGGGGAAAGACGCGATCGACGACAGGCTTGAAGCGGCCTGCTGCGACGAGTTTCATGACGGTCTGAAGTTCCGACTTGGCTCCCATGTAAGAACCGAGCAAGGAAAGCTGGCGGCTGAAGAGGAATCGCAGATCAATCTTGGCGTCATAGCCGGTCGTTGCACCGCAAGTCACTAAGCGGCCGGCGAGAGCAAGGCTGGCCACGCTCTCGTCCCACGTCGCTGTGCCCACGTGTTCGAACACCACATCCACGCCACGCTTGCTAGTGATGCGGCGGACTTCGTCGCGAATTTTCTGGGTCTTGTGGTTGATGACGTGGTCTGCACCCAACTCGCGGGCTTTCGCTAACTTCTCTTCGGTGCCTGCTGTGGCGATGACACGCGCGCCGAAGAATTTGGCGACTTGTATCGCCGCGCTTCCGACGCCGCTCCCGGCACCCAGAATCAGCACGTCTTCGGTGGGCTGAAGTTCAGCGCGCGCTACGAGCATGTGCCAGGCGGTTTGAAAAACGAGCGGGATGCTGGCCGCTTCTTCGAATGTGAGATTTTCGGGAAATGGTAAACAGTTGACTTCCGGGCAGCGCACAAAATCGGCGCACCCGCCATCGATCATGTATCCCAGGTTCGTGAATTGGCGGCAGCGATTGTCGTGGCCGGAAATGCAAGCGGCGCATTTGCCGCACGTCACGCCTGGGGCGAGCACTACTTTCTGGCCGACCTTGACCGTCGTGACATCAGATCCGATTTGCGCGACTTCGCCGGCCACGTCACTCCCGGGGATGTGCGGCAGCGGGATCGGAACATTGGGCAAGCCGACGCGCACCCAGAGATCGAGACGATTCAGTGCGCAAGCTTTTACGCGCACAAGGACTTCATTCGCCCGGACAAGTGGCTCCGGCGCGTCCTCATATTTCAATACCTCCGGCCCGCCGTGCTGATGGAATCGAATGGCCTTCATCGCGCCCCCTGTTTTGGTCTGAGAATCGCACGGTAACACCCCGGTGACGGAGTGTCCAGAAAGCGACCGCAGGGGCCGCACGTGCATTGACACGACCATTGGCCAGCCGTAGGCTGAGGGCTGAGGCAGAGCGTGGACCTCTTCGAAGAAATCGTGAAGATGCGGCGCGCAGGCCAGCGCGGAGCGCTGGCGACGATCGTGCATACGAACGGGTCGATCCCCAGCTACGAAAGCTCGCGCATGCTCGTGCGCGACGATGGGTCCATCGCGGGAACCATCGGCGGAGGCTGCGTGGAAGCTGAAGTGTGGGCAGCCGCCAAGGAAGTGATGCACAAGGAAGCGCCGCGCAAAATGGTCTTCAATTTGAATAACGAGGCGACTTACGACAACGGACTAATTTGCGGCGGCACGCTGGAAGTCTTCGTGGAACCCATTCTGCCCCAGCCCATTCTGTATCTCTTCGGCGGCGGGCACGTTTCGATGGCGGTGGCCAAAGCCGCGAGCGCGGCCGGCTTTGGCATTGCAGTCATAGACGACCGCGAAACATTCGCGAATCCGGAGCGATTTCCCATGGCGCAGGAGATTTACCCGGCGTATGAGGATGCTTTCGAAAAGATTCACCCGAACGCTGCAAGTTATCTGGTTATCGTGACGCGAGGCCATAAAGAAGATATGCGCGTGCTCGGCTGGGCCGTCCGGACGGCCGCACGTTACATCGGCATGATAGGGAGCAAGCGCAAGGTTCTTTCGGTGTACAAAGCCTTGGAGAACGACGGATACCGCCCCGAGGAGTTTCAGCGCGTCTATGCGCCGATGGGGCTGGAGATCGGCGCGCTCGCCCCGGAAGAGATCGCCATCAGCATCGTCGCGGAATTGATCGCCGTTCGACGTAACGCCGAATCCGCTGCGCACAAGAAATTGAATTACGAACGGCGCGCTGCACTCACGGAACGATGAAAACTGAAAGAGGGGGCATGCTCGCTGCCATCATCCTCTCGGGCGGCGCGTCGCGCAGGATGGGCTCGCCAAAGGCCCTGCTCTCCTATCAGGGCCGACCTTTTCTTGAACATTTGCTGGATGTGGCGCGCCATCCAAAAATCGGGGTGCGGCGTGTCGTGCTGGGAGCCGATGCGGAGCCTATCGCGAAGGAAGTGAATCTAGCTCCCGATGAAATCGTCATCAATACCGAATGGGAAAAAGGCCAATTGAGCTCGATGCAGGCAGCCCTGCAGAGCCTTCCTGCGCAAACCGACGGCATCATTCTTTTTCTGATTGATCACCCGCTCATCAGCGCGACGCTTGTCGGCGAGTTGGTGGAGTCCTTCTATACTTCGGGCAAGTCCATTGTTCTGCCCGTCTACGAGGGTCAGCGGGGACATCCCGTAATTTTTTCCTCCGCGTTGTACGAAGAATTGATGAAAGCTCCGCTGGAAACCGGAGCGCGCTCCGTCGTTTGGGGGCATTCCGGCGAGGTTCAGATCGTCCAAACGAGCGAAGAAGGCTGCGTGCTCAATTTGAACGACCCAGGGACGATGCAGAGAGCACTCGGAGTATGAGCCGCGACGGACTCCTTCGATTACGCCAATTTCGCGAGCAGCAGATTGAGGGCGTCTTCCGCAAGCTGCGCGCCATGATACGTCGCTGGCGGCAACCCGCCCAATGCCGCCGAAATAGTTTCAGCCGAGATTGAACGCGCAGTTGCGACGCTGCAGCCTGTGAGGCGCTCGGTCAAGAACGATGCGCAGGCAATCGATGTCGTGCAGCCACGGCAGAGGAAACGCGCCTCGACGATCGCGCCAATCTCGACGCGCACTGCCAACTCCAGAATATCGCCGCAAACCGGATTCGTCGTTTGAACTCCGGCGGTAGCGTTTGCCAGCTTGCCCGCGTTGCGCGGATTCCGGAAGTGGTCGAGGACCTGTTCGGTGTACACCGTGATATCGTAGCCCAAGTGGGCTCGCCCTTTTGAGCTTGCGCTCAAAGTTCAGAGCCAGATTGCAGAATCGGACAAGGGCCGGCACACTTTCGTTGCGCGCCGCCGCAAACAGCCTGAACATAGCAATAGCGATTCGATCCGACCATGGCACGCCTAATCATTGAACGACCCGGCGCCCAGCCGCGCCTTTATGAGCTGATAGACGGCTCGACGATTCACATCGGACGAGCGGCGTCCAACGATATTACGCTTCCGCACTCGAGCATCTCCCGGAGTCACGCGCTGCTCGAAGGCAGGCACGACATTTGGGTCGTGAAGGACCAACGCAGCGCAAACGGCGTCCTCGTTAACGGCGTGCGTATCGAGCACGCGGAATTGAAGAGTGGCGACGTCATCGGACTCGGCGACATCAAGCTGCGCTTCGAGAACATGACGAGCGGCACCATTGTGGCGAAAACGTCGCCGGAGCTCGCCTCTCATCTAACACAAATCTTGGATCAGGAAAGTGTGGCCAAGCTTCTGGATCGCGCGAAGACCAAACCGGCTTCGGAATGGACCGACTCGCGCGTCGATACGGACCGTCGCATCGAGTATCTCAGTCGCGAGAATCGTTTACTCACGCTGCTCTATCAAGTCAGCAGGGCTTTGGGCGACAAAACGAGCGTCGAGGACGTCACGGAATGCGTGCTCGACCTTGTTCTCCAGATTGATGGCGCGGAACGAGGCTATGCGATGTTGCTCACCGAAGAGTCGCTTCGCGCTGGGCCGCAGGCCGGGGCGAATTACACATTTCTGCCCGCCATCCTCCGCTATCGCCAGGCTCCAAGAGCAGCCACGCCACAAATGGCACTCTCGCGAGCCATCATTCAGCAGGTTATGAAGAGCAAGGGACCGCTCCTCGTGATGGACGCAAAGGAAGACGAGCGATTCTCCGGCAGCCAGAGCATGGCCATTTCCGGGATGCAATCGGCGATGTGCGCGCCGCTGGCCAGCCGTGACCGGCTCTTCGGTTTGCTGTACGTGGACAACCTTTCGAAGAGAGGGACTTTTCTACAGGAAGATCTGGAAGTTTTCGCGGTCATTGCGGCACAAGCGGGACTCGTTATCGACCAAGTCACGGCGAAGAGCGAAGTCAAGCGCCAGGGCGTGCAGCTCAGCGCGCTGGAGCGTTTTCTATCGCCGGCCATCTCCAGAAAGATTTCGGCGGAAGCTGCAGACATCCGGCTCGGCGGAGAGAGCCAGCGCATCACGCTGCTTTTCGCCGACGTGCGCGGCTTTACCACCATGGCCGAAAAGATGAAACCACGCGAAGCCGTGGAGGTCCTGAACGAATTCTTCGCGCGGATGACCAACGTCATATTCGAGCACGATGGGACGCTGGACAAATACCTCGGCGATGGATTGATGGCCCTCTTTGGCGCGCCGTTTGCGCTACAGAATGACGCGGAAGCGGCAGTTCGTGCGGCCGTGAACATGCAAATAAGCCTCGCCGAGCTAAATAAGATTTCGGGCAAGCCGCCGCTTAATATTGGAATTGGCATTCATACTGGAGAAGCGGTTGTGGGATTTCTGGGCACGGAACGGCGCATGGATTACACCGCGATCGGGGACACCGTGAACGTGGCTTCACGTCTTACGTCGCAAGCGGGACCCGGCCAGATCGTCATCTCGAACGCCACGCACGCACAAATATGCCGCGAAATTTCCTGCTGCCCGCTCACCGCGATGAAACTCAAAGGCCGAGCCGAGCCCATCGAGGTTCATGAGGTTCTCTGGCGCGAGCCATTGCCCCAGAACAACACTGCGCAGGACCTTAAGCCTGCTGCGGATCGTTTGGTTTGACGCACGCTTGATCGGCATTTTCTAGCTCCATGTGTGGATGCCGCACTTCGCGTATTCCCTGCTCTAACCGGCTGATCGTGGAGTCTATAGGCCCTCATGGGCGGCACACATCGACCCCCCGCTTTGCTATCCTCTCTGTGAGATGAAAAAAGCCGAGGGCCGGAGCCAGCTGCGGATCGTTTCACTCGCGCCGAGCGCGACATCCATTCTCTGCGCTGTTGGCGCAAAGAAATTCCTTGTTGGCGTTACGAAATGGTGCGCCGATGTCACCTTCGTAAACGGCCTCCCGAAACTGGGCGATTGCTGGCACATGGATTCCGTGGACGAAATCCTAAGGCTGAAGCCATCGCTCGTCATCGGCTCGGTTCCTTACAAACAAGCAACTCTCGCGAAACTCTTGGAATACCCTCTCTGCTTCCTGGCCACGAATCCGCGAACGCTGGCGGATATTGAGAATGACATTCGTATATTGGGCGGGATCGCCGGGCGTACGGCGCGAGCCGAAGAGCTCGTTAGCAAAATGCGACGAGAATTTGGCGCGATCGCAAGAAAGACGCGCATAGCCAAACGGAAATTGCGTGTTTATTGCGAGGCTTGGCCTAACCCACGCATCAGTTCCCCGCCGTGGGTCGCGGAAATCGTGAAAATCTGCGGCGGCGAGATGGTTCTGCCGCCCGGCCAAAAAGTAAGCGACGAAGAGGTCGCGAGCGCGATGCCTGATGTGATTGTCCTCGCATGGGCCGCGACTGGCGATAGAGCCAAACCTCAAAAGGCCTACGCCGTCGCCGCCTGGAAAGATGTCCCGGCCATTCGTAGCAAGCAGGTCCACGTGGTCCGCGATGAATTGCTCAACACTCCCGGCCCACCGCTACTCGCCGGAGCAAAACAATTGCTCCACATCTTCCAGGAAGCCGCCGCAGAGGCAAACAAACGATGAGAGTCGTCGTGACCGCAATCATTGAACGCAGCGACCGCCGCCTTCTTATCGGCCAGCGCCGACGAGAGGACACCTCTCCGCTAAAATGGGAATTTCCGGGCGGAAAAATGGAGGAAGGCGAAACGCCGGAAGCCGCGTTAGCGCGAGAACTTCGAGAAGAGCTGGGCGCTACGATGGACAGATGCGTGGAAGTGGGCCGCACGCGCCACAAATACGCTTCGTCGCCTGAGGAGTTTGAAATACGCTTCTACGCCGCCAGTATCAAGGAAACGGAAGTCGCGCCAAAAGAGTTCGAACAGATCATCTGGGCCCTGCCAAAAGAGCTCGGTGGCTACGATTTTCTCGCCGCAAATTCCCAGATCATCGCTCAACTTGCCACCGGCCGGTTGAAACCCGCTGAAATTCTCAGTGAACTTCCACACAGGTAGCCAAACTACCATTAGCACAGGCCGTTGGTAAGGGCGGAGGGGGCACACAGTGGGAATGAGCGGACAGATACTCTGCCGCGGCGGAATTGTGATTCTTCTCGGCGATCCGCTGCGCGTTGTCGTTGTACTGATACTTTGGGACGGTGCAGGGATCAGCGCCGTGCTCCAGCAGCAGTTTCGCCATTTCAACGTTGCCGGATTTTGCCGCCGCCATTAAAGGGGTGTCGCCGCCCAGGCTATTTCGGTGATTCACGTCCGCGCCTTTTTCAAGGAGGAACTGGGCAACCTCAAGTCTTTTCCCCTGTGCAGCGGCACTCAATGGAGTTTCACCGTCTCTCGCTTCATGATTTACGTTATGTCCTTGCGCAACCAATTTCATTACCTGGTCGAGGTCGCCCACGCGTGCCGCATCCAGAAGATAAGCATCGCCCAACGGACCAGCGCTGCAAACCGTCACGTCCAATCGTTCCCAAGTGGAATACGGAACAGCCAAGAGTAAAATTCCAAGGAGGAAGCCACCCAGAAGCAGCCATTCGCTGCTGCTAAATCGAAGCCTCTTGAAGAAGCCGAAAACCAACATCGCCGCAGCAAATACAAAACCGAACGGCAGTAACAAAAGACCTATAAGAAAGATGCTCGGTCCAACGTGCACTAAAGCGAACCCAACCATCTGAGGACCTTCTCCGCAGGTTAGGATCGTCGACTCATAGACAATGCGAATTATGAAGATGCTTTGGCCAGCAAGAAGGAACCAGCCGCAAACACGGGCCCGCGACGGGAGCAATCCAGCGGTGGTTGCTGACGGACCGATAGTCACAATGAATCGCCCAACCAGACTGGGTCAGATAGTCGGGCTACGAAATCACAGGATTCACTTTTTCCGGATTAATTCCCAAATCCTTGATCGCTTTGTCGACTACGGACCGCTCGATCTTGCCGTCGGCAAGAAGTTCGTGGAGAGTCGCCAAAGTGATGAAGCGCGAATCCACCTCGAAGAATTCTCGCAACGACGGCCGCCCTTCGCTGCGGCCAAAACCGTCCGTGCCGAGAGTCGCCAACCGCCGCGGCATCCATTTGCTGACCATGTTGGGTAGCGTCTTCAAATAATCGGAGGCCGCCACCAAAACTCCCGGCGCATCCGCGAGGCATTTCGTCAGGTACGGAACGCGAGCCTTCTCGGACGGGTGCAAACGGTTCCAGCGCTCGGTCTCGTTTCCATTCACATACAGCTCTTTGTAACTCGTGACGCTCCAAACATCCGCCGCGACGCCGTATTTCGTCTCCAGGATTTCCTGCGCGCGAAGCACTTCGTTCAAAATCGCGCCACTGCCGAAGAGTTGCGCGCGAAGTTTCGATTTTGCGTTGTTTGCCTGCCGGTAGCGGTACATGCCCCGCAAGATCCCGTCTTTTACATCGCCCTGCATCGCGGGCATCGCGTATGGCTCGTTCATAACCGTGATGTAATAAAAGATGCTTTCGCCGTCTTTGTACATCCGCCGGATGCCATCCTGCAGAATCACGGCCATCTCGTACGCAAACGCAGGATCGTAGGCTTTCAGGTTTGGCACGGTTAGCGCCAGCACATGGCTGTTGCCATCCTGGTGCTGCAACCCTTCGCCAGACAGTGTCGTGCGCCCAGAAGTTCCTCCGAGCAGGAACCCGCGCGTGCGCATGTCCGCTGCCGCCCAGATGAAATCCCCGATTCGCTGGAATCCAAACATCGAGTAATAGATGAAAAACGGAATCGTATTAATGCCGTGGGTGGCATACGCGGACCCCGCAGCAATAAACGAAGCCATCGAGCCGGCTTCCGTAATTCCTTCCTCAAGAATCTGTCCGTCCTTCGCTTCCTTGTAATAGAGCAGCGTGTTGACGTCGACGGGCTCATACTTTTGTCCGACACTCGAATAGATCCCGACCGTTCGGAAAAGCGACTCCATGCCGAAGGTCCTCGCCTCGTCGGGAACGACGGGCACAACCAGCTTGCCGATTTCTGGATCTTTCAACATTTTGCGCAGCATTCCGACAAACGCCATCGTCGTAGAGACTTCCCTGCCGTCGCTGCCGTCGAAAAATTCCTTGAAAAGTTCGTCGTGATCGGCAACCAGCGGCTTTGAGCGCACGCTACGCTTCGGCGTGTAACCACCGAGCGCCTCGCGCCTCGCACGGAGATACTGAATCTCGATACTGTCTTCCGCGGGGCGGTAGAATGGCACTTCCACGCAATCGTTGTCGTTTAACGGTATTCCGAACCGCGAACGAAATTCCTTCAATTCTTCTTCGTTCAATTTTTTCTGCTGGTGCGTGACGTTTTTGCCTTCGCCGGCTTCTCCAAGCCCGTAACCCTTAATCGTGCGCGCCAGGATTACTGTCGGCCCGCCTTTGTGCTCGACTGCGGCCTTATACGCGGCATAAACCTTGCGCGGGTCGTGTCCGCCAAGCCGCAAGCGCCGCAATGCCTCGTCGGGCAGAGGCTCGACCAGCGCGAGAAGACGCGGATCGCTGCCAAAAAAATGTTCGCGCACATACGCGCCCGACGACACCACCAGCTTCTGATATTCGCCGTCAACCAATTCGCCCATGCGCTTGACGAGCAGGCCTTCCGTGTCGCGCTCCAAAATGGGGTCCCACTCGCTGCCCCACAGCACCTTAATAACGTTCCAGCGCGCGCCGCGGAACGCCGACTCCAGTTCTTGAATAATCTGTCCGTTGCCACGTACCGGACCGTCGAGCCTTTGCAAGTTACAGTTCACCACGAAGATCAGGTTGTCCAGTTTCTCGCGCGACGCTAGCGTGATCGCGCCGAGCGATTCCGGCTCATCCGTCTCGCCATCGCCGAGGAACGCCCAAACTTTCGCGTCCGTTTCAGGCTTGAGGCCGCGATGCTCGAGGTAACGGTTAAACCGCGCCTGATAAATCGCCATCAGCGGGCTCAACCCCATCGACACCGTGGGAAACTCCCAGAAGTCCGGCATCAGCCACGGGTGCGGATAAGACGACAGCCCTCCGCCCGGTTTCAACTCGCGCCGAAAGTTTTCCAATTGCTGCGGCGAAATGCGCCCTTCCAGAAACGCCCGCGCGTACATGCCAGGCGCGGCGTGTCCCTGAAAATAGACCGTGTCGCCCTCGAACTCGTCCGAACGCGCGCGGAAAAAATGGTTGAATCCGACTTCATACAAAGTTGCCGCCGAAGCGTACGTCGAAATGTGGCCGCCGATGTTGTGTTCCACGCGGTTCGCGCGCACTACCATCGCCAGCGCGTTCCAGCGAATCAAGCTCTTGATGCGCCGCTCGAGTTCCTGATCGCCCGGGAAAAGTGGCTCCAGCCGGGCGGGAATCGTGTTCGCGTAAGGAGTGTTCGCGGAAAACGGAAGATCGATGCCCGAAACCGTAGCGTGCGCACGAAGCCTTTCGAGAATCTCCGCCGCCACTTCCGGCCCGCTCGAATCCAGGACGGAGTCGAGCGACTCGAGCCACTCCTGAATCTGCGTGTCTTCCAATCCGTGTGGTACGCTGATGGCCTCGCTCGGGCTTTCCGTGTGTGTGTACGTCTCATTGTCCATATCTTGGGCAGGCCCTCGTTTATTTTCAGATTCCGGCGCGTTTACCCGCGCCTTCAAAACTTATGCACCCGATAAGCACAATAGAATACACCCCGCCGCAATTCTCTGCACGAGGGATTCGAGCTCGCAAGTGCTGCAGTTTTGAATTCAGTGACTCCTGGCCCACAGAAACAATAAGCCGAACAGGACTGCGGGCAAGAACATAACAGGAGTAAGCAAGCCTGCGACCGCACATACTAATGCGAGAACAAGCCATCCCCACGTTGTCTTTCCACCGATGCCTTTGACGGGCAAGTCTTTGCGGCAGTGCTTACAGACAAGGGCGTCCGGCTGTAAGTCGGATTCCTTGCAGTAAGGACAGGTCTTCATCGGGATGGGCGAGCGAGATTCTACGCCCCCCGAGGAATTCCTTCAAGGCGGGCAGGCAATATCCACTACTCCAACACGCTGACAATTCCCGGGCTCGCCGTTTTGGTTTCGGAGGGACCCGCATTCTGCCCCGCCGCGCGGCTGCCGCCGCTCAGCGAAATTCTTCCTTCGTGGGGCCCAGGCTTCTCCCGCCATCCAGGACGAGCACTCGTCCGGTCATAAACTCCGCATGAACAAGATACGAGACAGCATCCGCGATGTCGCTCGGCGCACCGGTTCGCTGTAAGGGAGCCAGTTTGATAAAGTCGGCTTCCCACTCCGGGGGATCGCCGGGCATGGTAATCGTTCCCGGCGCGATGGCATTTACGCGCACCTCGGGAGCAAGCGCTTTCGCGAGCACCTTCGTCAACATCACCACACCTGCCTTCGAAATGGAATGCGGAATGTACCCTGGCCAGCCCTGCAGCCCGCCAACGTCCGCAAAATTCACAATCGTGCCCTTCGTCCTGCGCAGCAAAGGGGCCGCCGCCTGCGCACAGAAAAATCCCGCCTTCAAATTGGTATCCAACGTCGCATCCCAGATTTCTTCCGTAGTCGACACGATACTCGCGGGCAGAAAATTGGCCGCGCAGTTCACCAGAATATCCAGGCGCCCAAACTCTTTCGCAACCTCCACGAACAGCCTGCGAATCTCATCGACCTTTCGCAAATCAGCAGAAAGAGCCGCCGCGCGCCGCCCCATCTTCTCGATTTCCGCAACCGTTTCCTGGGCTTCCGCGTGCGAATTGCCGTGGTGTATCACCAAATCCGCGCCTTCCGCCGCCAGTCGCAACGCTACCGCCTTGCCGAGCCTCTTCGCCGAGCCAGTGACCAGCGCCACTTTCCCCGCCAGCGATCCTCCAAGTTGTATTGTGTTCTGGGCCATCGCCATACCGTCGCTCGAAACGTTACCACAGCCTGCAACCGTCGCGCCCCACCGAGGCCGACATCGGGGAGTGCTATCATCGACCAGCAAGAAGATGTAGACCGGACAGAAGGACCGCATCGAAGGAGACCGTGAATGAAACTCGACCTGCTGGCCATCGCGGCCCACCCTGACGACGTGGAACTCACCTGCGGCGGCACGCTTCTGAAAATGGCCCACAGCGGCTACAAAACCGGCATCCTGGACCTTACAGCCGGCGAAATGGGAACGCGAGGCACCCCCGAAACTCGCGCCAGAGAAGCCGCCAAATCCGCCAAGATTCTTCGGGTGAGCTGGCGCGGTACGCTAGGGGTCCCTGACTCCGACGTCCAGCCGAGCCGCCAGAACAAGCTTCGCCTAGCTACCGTCATTCGCGAGCTGCGACCCAAGACCGTTATCCTTCCTTATTGGGAGGCCCGCCACCCCGACCACTACCACGCCTCGACCCTCGGTTACGAGGGGTGCTTCCTCGCCGGTCTCAAGCAACTGCCGCTCGAGGGTGAACCTCACCGTCCCTTCAAAATTCTGTACTCCACCGCGTTCGCTCCCGTCCGCCCCACTTTCGTCGTCGACATCACCGCCCATTTTGAGCAGCGCCGGCGAGCCATCCTGGCTTTCGCGTCCCAATTCCATCCCAAAAAGGGCGAATCCCGGCGCCAATTCAAGAAGACAAACGTCTTCTTGGCCATTGACCGCCTTGAAGACGAAATGAACCAACTAGCCCGCCACTACGGCGAAATGATCGGGATAAAATACGGCGAACCCTTCTTGATCAAGGAGCTAATGCAGGTACATGACGTCGTCAAGATGGACGTCCGTTCCATTTGAAACTCTGTTCTTTTTTGCAGAAGGGATTGCAGGGTCTAACTACGCTGAAGGATGCACTGCCTATTTTTACTCATCCTTTAACAGGAACTGCTGACTTCCCCATCAAAAATTATCTTCGTCCTGCGCCGGCGAATACCCGGGAATTCCGGGGCCCTTTGGCGTACTTTCCGCCCGCAAACGGGTCAGGGCCTCATCCTCAGCACCAGACTTCCGCAGCACGACCATTGTGCTAAGGGCCTCGCTGTAGACGCGCGTCACCAGGTAAACGTCCCCGGTGTCATTCTTCCTCCAAAGCTGGCCGATCTGAATCTTTTTTACGCTCATTATCCCTGACCTTGACTGTAGAGGCCCTCGCCAAACGTGTCAACCCTTCTAATCTTGCAGTTTGCACACCATTCACAGCGCAGTTCATTCCGGAACAGCCTACTTACAGAGCCCGACGGCGAATCCGCCCGCCTCAGGTCGCCCACTCCCGTCTTATCCCACAAAGTTCCGGCTACGGCGCTGAGGACAGGAAACCTTCCTTAGGGGTCTAACATCGTAGTGGATAAGGGCGCGAACGCGATTGCATCCTTGCATTGCAAAATGGGTGTATACTGACCGGAGCGGGAGGTAAATGCCATGATACAGATCCCAAGAGTGACTTTTGGCCTTACGGTGGCAGGCCTCCTCGCCGCAAGCGCGGCTCTGGCAACTCCGCGGGCTCAGCAGTCAAGCCCAGCACCAACGCAAACGCAAACGCAGCAGCCCACGACGCAGCAACCTGCTCCGACGCCGCCTGCTCCCACGACGCAGACTCCGAGCCAGACCCAGCCGCAAACGCAAACGCCCACGCAACCGGCACCTCCTCAACCTGCGCCCCCGGCACCTGCGCAAACTCAGACGCAAACTCCTCAGGATCAACCCGTTCAGCAACAGGATACCGTGCATCCCAAGAACTCTAAGGATGACGTGGACGCCATCGGCAATCGTAATGTCGGCAAGGGCCCCAATTTCTATTCGCTCGAACGCGAAATTGCACTTGGCAAGCAGCTCGCCCAGGAAGTCGAGCGATCTTCCAAGCTCATCGATGACCCCGTCGTGACCGAATACGTGAACCGTGTGGGCCAGAATCTCGTCCGCAACTCCGACGCAAAAGTCCCCTTCACCATCAAGGTCATCGACTCCGACGAAGTCAACGCTTTTGCGCTTCCCGGCGGCTTCTTCTACGTCAATAGCGGCCTTATTCTGCGCGCCGAGGAAGAGTCCGAACTCGCCGGCGTCATGGCCCACGAGATTTCTCACGTCTGCGCCCGCCACGGGACGAAGAACGCCACTAAAGGGGAGGCCATGCAGCTCGCGATGATTCCGCTTATGCTTCTGGGCCCCGGCGGCTGGGCTGGCTACGGCATTTACGAAGCCGCAAGCTTGGCGATTCCCGTCACGTACTTGAAGTTCAGCCGCGACGCTGAGCGCGAAGCCGACTACCTCGGCGTCGAGTACATGTACAAGGCCGGTTACGATCCAAACTCCTACGTAACTTTCTTCGAGCGCATTCAGGCCGACGAGAAGCGCCGCCCGGGCACCATTCCGAAAGTTTTCTCTACGCATCCGCCCACTCCGGACCGCATCGAAGCCACTCAAAAAGAAATCGCGCGCATTCTTCCGAACCGCCCGGAGTACATTGTCACGACATCCGAATTTGATTCCGTAAAGTCGCGGCTCCGCAACATCATGTTCGCGCGCAAGGCTACGGACAACCAGCCTGGCAAGCCCACGCTGCGCACAAAGACCGCGCAGTCCACCAAGCAGCCGACTTCCACGAACGATCCCAACGCCACCACGAGCGACGGCACCGACGACGACCGCCCGACACTCAAGCGCCGCCCCTGCCAACCTTGATCGTTAGAACCAATTTTTAGAACCAAAACGGGCGGCTCGAAGCCGCCCGTTTTCTTTTGTCGATAACCTTTTCAAAAGCTAGACGGTCGTCTCCTGCCATTAACGCCATCGGGCCACCACACATTTGTTCGCCTCGTTATTCCCCCGCTGGCACTCGTACTCGTGTCCCTGCTCCAGGGGCTCCCTCCGGAGGGCGGACTACGGCCTTTGCACCAAGTCTTGTTACTCGCAACCACATCCGGGAACACTGTCCCATACCGGACAGTATTGAAGAGCGGACATTTCTATACTTGGCCCAACACGCCGCAATGACTTCAGCTGCGTGAATATTCAACGTTCCACATACGGTTGCAAAACAATTCTTCGGATTGCAGATCGTAGAGGCCGAGTTTAGTTGGCCTGATGCATGTCCCGCTCGCAAAGGATCATCAGGCGGAGGGAAACACAATGCGTTCTATTTTGTCAGTTCGTTCGTTGTTGTTTGCACTGGTATTGTTAGCCATCTCGGCGGCATCGTCCGCCCAAATTGGCTTTGGAGTATCAATCAGGATTGCCCCACCCGAACTGCCTGTCTATGAGCAGCCTATCTGTCCCGCGGACGGCTACATTTGGACTCCAGGTTACTGGTCTTACGGTGATAACGACTACTTTTGGGTACCGGGCGCTTGGGTCATGGCTCCCGAAGTCGGCTATCTCTGGACCCCCGGTTACTGGGGTTGGGGCGACAACGCGTACTTCTTCCACGAAGGCTATTGGGGAACCCAAGTAGGTTTCTACGGCGGAATCAGCTACGGCTTTGGCTATTTTGGAAACGGCTACCAAGGCGGCCGCTGGGATAATGGGCACTTCTTCTACAACCAATCCGTTAGTCATGTGAACGTCTCGATCAATCGAAACGTTTACAACACCAGAGTCGAAGAGACCACGGTTAATCACGTCAGCTTCAACGGCGGAACCGGTGGCGTGCAGGTGCGTGCCACTGCCCAGCAAGAAAGTTTCGCAAACGAAAAGCACATAGCACCCGTTGCCGCGCAGACCGAGCGTGTCCAAACCGCCCGCGCCAACCCTGAGCTACGCGCTTCCGCCAATCACGGCAAACCACCCGTTGCTGCCGAGAACGTTGCTGCACGCCCGAATAACGAGACCGCGCGCCCAACCGCCGAAGCCGCTCGTCCAGCCACCGAAACGGCACGTCCGGAAACGGAAGCTGCTCGCCCGGCCGCTGAGACCGCTCGCCCAGCACCAGTAGTCCATGCCAAGGATATTCCTCCTGCGGAGCACGTGGCCGCTCCAAATACCGGCAATGCCAAACAGGACCAGAAATACCAGCAGCAACAGCAAAAGCTCCAAACACAGCAGGCAAAAGAGCGCCAAACTCTCCAAACGAAGCAGGAGCAAGATCATCAGCGCCTGCCACAAAAGCCGGCCAATGAAGCAAAACAACAGCCTCTAGAGCAGAAGCACCAACAGCAAACGCAACAATTGGCACAAAAACACACTCAGCAACAGCAACAACTACAGCAACGCCAGCAACCTGCTTCTCACGCTACTGCGCCCAAACCAGAAGAAAAAGGAAAACCAGGCGCGTAGCGAAAGCCAGGCTGGCTGAATCTGCCAACCTGATCTAGTGGCGACGAATCCGAGGAGACGGACGCCTCAGGCTTTGACTCTGTCGAAACCTGAGGCGTTTATTTGACTGGGCTATCTACTTTCCTTTCCTCTCCGGGCACTCTGCGCCGCCTACATACTTCGTCCGAGAGCCATTAGGCACTTGCGATATTGTCACTTCAGTGAAATACTCTCGAAATGATCATCGGCGAACGGCTTAGCGAGCTGCGCGAACAAAAAAAGCTATCTCAGCGCGAAATCGAAAGTCGCTCGGGACTGCAGCGCGCCTATCTCTCTCGCGTCGAGAATGGACATACCGTACCTACGATTGAAACGCTGGAAAAATGGGCCAATGCTCTCGAAGTCCCGCTCTACCAACTCTTCTACGATGGCCCAGAGCCTCTCAAACCAAGCAGCTTACGCGTATGGAAGTCCCCGGACGAAGCCGCGTGGGGACAATCCGGCAAGAACGCGGAATATCTCAGGCAACTCCGCCGCTCTCTTCGCAAGCTCGACGAACCAAACCGCAGGCTCCTCCTACAGATGGCCTCGAGACTGGCTCGCCGTGCGCAAAAATCCGGGAATGAAGAGGAATAAGCTAGATAGGCGAAACGCCTTTAGCTGATCGCAGGGTTAGCGGCTGGCGAACAAATTGAGCTACGAACGGCGACGGTCGCGATCGTCAGGGACGGCGGCGATACCCAAGCGGCGAAGTTCGTCGGCGTAATACTTGCGATAGAGGACGTTCCATTCTTCGCTGTCTTCGAGGATTTCTTTTTTCTGCGAGGTGATTTTTTTGCGGACCTCGAGGTCGGCTTTCTCTTCTTCGTGAAGCGTCGCGGTTAGTATCTGCACCACCTGCTGGCGAATGGTATCGCGGTCTTCGACAAATTCCACATCGTCGCTGGAAACCAGTACGTCTGTAATCTGATGGGACAATCGGACAATCTTTTCGCGGCTCAGTCGCATTCCGGTCGCTTGCCCTCGAGTCTTTCTTTTCTCTCCGCCACGCTAGCGCAAAACCAGCTTGCGGTCGCGCGCGAGCTGGGCCTTCACCTTTTTGTACATTTCCTGGTAAGAGACGCTCGTCCGCCGCATCTCATCCTGATGCTCCGTGAGGATTTGGCGCACTTCTTCGTTGAGGCGATCTTCGACGGTGATCTCTTCCATCATGCGCTGCCGCAGCCGCTGCGCCACCACGTCCGCGACTTTCGTCTCGATCAAATTCCCTTCCACCAGCCGCTTCACTACTTCCGTTGCCATGTATCCAACGTAATCTCGTGCGATCAGCATCCCAGAGTGAGTCCTTTGCGCGTAAGCAAGAGAAAGAGTTTACTGGCTGTACCACCAAAGTGCAAGGAAGAGCCTGATTTCGCAGCAGACTGCTTTTGTGGCACTGGCCAGCTTGCCTATGCTTTTTTGGCGGCGTGCGAAGCAGAGCGCAAACAGGACCCCGCTGGCCGCGGGCATGGAAATATCCAAACGGAATGGAAGCTTGGAAATTCGCTGAACAAGGCGAAGCGTTGGAAGAAACTCAAAGAGAGGGATGAAAGTGTTCGGGATAATTTGGAGGCGCGAGGCGGAATCGAACCGCCGATAAAGGTTTTGCAGACCTTTGCCTTACCACTTGGCGACCGCGCCCCGTTTACAAGGAGCCGATTCAAAAGAAGCTGATCAGGCCACAGCAACCGATTGGAGGAAGTATAGCATCAGAGGAGGCCCGGATTTCGACGCAAATCTTCGCTGCGCTGCGGCAAAATAATTCATCCAGCCGCGAACCGCGCCAAAGAAGCTGGTTGCGGAGTGCGTTGACGCTGCGGGATGCTTCCTGTACGATAACTTGAGTAAGGGCGCTTAGCTCAGCGGTTAGAGCGTTCGGTTTACACCCGAAAGGTCGTCCGTTCAAATCGGACAGTGCCCACCATTGTAAAGCAACACCTGTGACGATTCACCCTTCAGCGGGGACGTAGTTCAGTTGGTTAGAACGCTGCCCTGTCACCAAGATCCTCGAAAACCCTTGTAATACTTGAATTCGTGACGTTTACAGGAGATTATACAGGAGGTTCTTCCGGGAGCCACCTGTATGCCGAACTCGTCCAAACCGACCTCCGTCCGAGTCCTTAAGCAAATCAAACTCCCTCACCGCTGGACCCTGGCCACCGCACTTTTTGATAGTCGAGGGCGAATTCGTCCGGATCATGTTCGAGTGAAAGGCAAGGACGAAACACACCCTGAGGGCAGTTACTTCATCGAGTGGTCGGACCATGGTCGGCTCTACAAGCAAGCTGTCGGGCCGGACGCCCAACAGGCCGCCGATAAGGCCCGCGTCAAAGAAGCACAGCTCGCTGCTGAGCGCAACGGCATCATCCCTCCCCGGCCCCAACCCGAACCAACGCCACAGCGCATCTCTTTGACCTCAGCTCTCGATGGGTATCTGAACTACGTGCGGGATCATCGGTCGCTGCGAACCTTCCGCACCTACCGGCCCATACTCAATTCCTTCAA
>DATEQG010000063.1:0-29164 GCA_035272765.1 Candidatus Acidiferrum sp. | reverse complement strand
CGCGCAGCGATTCGCTATAACATTCCGTGTATCACGACGCTCGCGGCCGCGCACGCTGCCGCCCGCGGAATTCGCGCGTTGCTCGATCAGGGAACGGAAGTTGCCGCCCTGCAGGATTTGCACCGCGGCCGTGTCGCTGCTTCCGGCAGCACCGGCACAGGAGACTAAATCATGAATCTTTCCGGTGTTTTTCCCGCGCTCACCACGCAATTTTCGGCTGACGGCTCCGTCTCCGTCGAGGACATCAAACATAACATTGCCAGGTACAACACGACGGGCCTCGCGGGTTACGTAGCGATTGGCTCGACGGGCGAATCCGTCCTGCTTTCCCGAAAAGAAATCGATGCCGTACTTGTTGCGGTGAAGGAATCAGCCGCGCCGGGAATGCGGCTCATAGCGGGGACAGGCGCTGAATCGACCGCTGAGACTATCGATCGCACAAAGCGGGCGGCGGAACTTGGTTACCACGCCGCATTGGTGAAAACGCCCTATTACTACAAGCCGATGTACAAACCCGAAGTCTTCATCGCCCACTACCGCCGGGTTGCCGACGCGTCTCCCATTCCTGTTTTGCTCTATTCGGTGCCGCAATTCACAGGCGTCGCTCTGGAAGCTCCCGAGGTTGGCGTTCTCGCGCAGCATCCGAATATCATCGGCATCAAGGAAAGCTCCGGAAACGTCCAGCGTGCGGCGGAGATGCTTGCCGCGGTTCCGTCGTCGTTTCAACTACTGGTCGGCTCAGCGAGCATGATGTTTCCATCGATGGTGCTCGGTGCGGTCGGGTCGATCCTTGCTTTGGCCAGTGCGTTGCCAGAGCTGTGCGTCGCGGTTTTTAACGCTGTTCGAAAAGGCGACCTAGAAACCGCGCGCGCGTTGCAGACCACGATTCTGCCTGCCTCCAAGCTAATCGTTTCGCAGGCAGGCATTCCTGGCGTGAAATACGCGATGGACCTGGGCGGCTACCGGGGCGGCTTGCCACGCTTACCGCTCCTGCCTTTGCAAGACGACCAGAGAAAGACCATCCGGGAATTGATGGCCAAATTGGAGGCCCACGCGCCCGCTCGCCTTTCGGGCGCCGTCTCCGTCTAAAACAGGGGCCTCCATGGCCTTGCGGTTGCTGGCCTGAGCGCGGGAGCTTGCGAAACGGGTGTGCTCAGATTTGCTGTGACGAAAGGCTGTCGGTATCATCTAATCCCCGATGGAATGTCGAAGCCTGCCGTTTCGCCAGCTCCCACATCAGTCGAAGCTCTTTCTACAATTCCTCGATAATTTCCCGGCCGTCAAGCAGTTCTACGGGCACCCTCCAACGATTCAAGCGGTAAAGAAGACGGCGCTGTCGCTCGACTATCCGCAAGAGCGGAGATCGGAGGTGACGAGAATTCTGCGAGAACAAAATGCCGCATTCGGCGCTGGTGATGCGACGGAAGCGAATCTCGACAGGCTCGCGAAAGGTGCTGTCGCCGTTGTGAGCGGGCAGCAGGTGGGATTGTTTGGCGGGCCTTCGTTCGCCATTTACAAAGCGGTCTCCGCTGTTCAGATCGCTTTGGAACTGAGTCGAGCGGGAGTGGATGCAGTCCCGGTTTTTTGGATGGCTACGGAAGATCACGATCTTGACGAGGTCCGTACTTCCACCTGGTTTAGCGAAGGGAAATTAAAGCGATTCGAACTTCCGGGAAATGGCGATGCGGGGCAGCCGGTGGGACGGATTGGGCTGGGCGCGCAAGTTCAGGAAATGGTAGACGAAGCGGCGAGGATCTTGACGGCCGCGGGCGGAGAATTTGTCGCGGGAATCTTCCGCGAGAGTTATGGCGCCCAAGAAACCTACGGGAGTTCTTTTGGAAAACTGGTTACACGGCTGTTTTCGGAGCAAGGTCTAATATTGCTCGATCCGCTGGACGCACGGTTACATCGCGTAGCGGAACCCGTTTTGCGAGGAGCCGTGGAGGAACGCGATGAATTGAGTGAGGCGCTGCTTGCGCGCGGCAAGGAATTGGACAAGGCGGGATATGCGGCGCAAGTGAAAGTGACGGCGCGGAGTACGCTGATTTTCAGCATGGAAAACGGCACGCGGCAGCCGATTACCGCCAGCGGGGGAAGATTTGTTTGCGGAGAGCGGAGCTGGACAAAACAGGAGTTGAGCCAGGCAGTGCAAGCAGCGCCTGAAAAGTTCAGTCCTAATGCGCTGCTCCGTCCCGTGTTGCAGGATTTTCTTTTGCCTACAGCGGCGTACATCGCGGGACCGGCGGAGATTGCTTACTTTGCGCAGGCCGAAGTGATTTATTCAAAGTTGCTGGGACGCATGCCGGTCATACTGCCGCGGGCGGCGTTCACAATTCTGGTCGCAAAAGCGGAGAAGCTCTTGCGGCGCTACGGATTGAAGGTCGAAGACGTGTGGCTCGGTTCGCAAGAACTCCGGCGCAAAATGGAGACGTCCAGCGTACCGCTGACGCTAGGGAAGAATTTCGATAAGACGCTGAAGGAGAACGCACAGATGCTGGCGCGTCTGAAGAAACAGATTGTACGGCTTGATCCCACGCTGGGCGGAGCGGTGGGGACGGCGCAGAAAAAGATCCAGTTTCAGCTGGAAAAATTGAAGCGCAAGACGGGAAAGGCCCAGTCTATAAAGGACGGCTTGATCTCCGCGCATCAGGAGTTTCTGGAGTCACTGCTCTACCCACATAAGGTGTTGCAATCGCGCGAACTGTGCTTTCTGCCGTTCCTGGCGAGTTGGGGCATGGGCGGGTTGAAGGAACTTCAATCGCTGGCCAACAGCTCGAAGCAGAACGAGCATAAGATTCTGCGGATTCCCTGAAGCGGCGGATCGGCTGGTAGCCGCCACAGTCTTGTTCCATTGGATGCGGATAACTGACTATTCGCGCGGTGATGGATGAGACTCGCAAGGTTTGGAATTTTCGAAGCGTTGCCGATACTGGGAGGTATTGAGGGAACCGTCGGGAAGTGCGGAGCGGTCAAAATTCAGGTACACAGCAACAACGTGTGGGACGGCACGACTCTTTCCCCAACTCTCCGCCGAGTGGTTTGACCGTTAATTGCCTGCTGCTTTTAGAGATGCAAACGCCATTTGCGGTTCAATGTCATCCCGGTGGCGACCACTCGTTTCTTGTCTATCAGTGAACGCAGGGTCTCCGCTGTTTCCTCGGCCATTTTGCCGGCCAGTTCCTTTACGCTCTCAGCGATGGCGGGATTGGACAACTTCGCTTTGGCGCAAAGCAGATCAATTCCGGCGTCAAAGCCGTGAATATAAGCCAGCTTCTCGTCCGATTCGTAACTTTGGACCATTCTTGTTACAGCCCATTTCTGATTCAACAGGTACTCAAGCTTGAGAAGATCTTCCTTACTGAACATCTGTTCGACCTCAGTTACTAGGTCAGTGTAGGGCGCATGCATGCAAAAGCAAATGGTACTATCCGCTTTTGGACACATTTTATATTTCTGATCTCAACCTCGAACTGGCGTGCCTTTATAACTTCTGAGCAAGACAAGATTAAACTCTTCTCATTTTGTTAAGGCTTTTGGCCTGACGCGGCATTCCAAGGGCCTAGCCAGCGACGCGGGGGAGGGTGCGCCGAGGAGGCGTGCGTTCTTTAGTGGGCAGGGTGCGCGTTTGGAGATTTGAGTTTCACGTCGAAAGAGGCGCTACGAGGATCTCTTACGTTAGTCTCTGGGGAACAAGAAGTCGACATTGTGGCGGGCGGTCTGAATTTGAGGCTCTAGTTTGGGTTCTTGCGGCGGGGGCTCGTAGTCAAGACGATAGGCTCCCCGCAGCTCGTTTGCTAGCCGCTGGAAGGCTGTATCCAGGTCTTTTTCGGTGGATACAGTTAGGACGTCACCGCCGGTCTTTTCAGCAATGTTCTTGGCGATCTTTCTCACGCGGAGTTCATGACTCTGGCGCTGGTAGTCAATTTCTTCGAGACGAAACAACGAAAATACACGAATCTGCTGCTGGCGAACAGTTTCGATCATTTCCCGCACGGATTTGCGGCTGGAATTGTCCTCGAAGTCGCCCACTACGATGAATAGTTTCTCGCCGCGCCCGGTTTGTGGACCCACGACACTCACCGAGCAAAGCGCGTCGTAGAGAGCGGTACTCCCTATAGCACGCTGGTAAGGGACTTTTTGCAAGGCAGCCACGATCGAAGGAAGATCACTGGTAGGTTTTTCGACCGTGTACGGGGCATCGTTAAAGAGCACCACAAATCCCACATCACGCGGACGCCAATTAGACTCCATAAATTTGACGACTGCCCCAACTTCCTTAGGGATTAGATTATCCCCACGGCGGCTGCCGCTGATGTCGAAAAATAGTCCGATGGTCCGGGGATCGCTGTCCGCTCGATTAAGCGAGACGATTTTCCGAGGCTGATTGCTAATCCGAACGGAGAGATCTTCCGCGCGCAAGTCGGTAACAGGATTGCCGTTGTGGTCCACCGCCAGAAACCTGAAAGTGGCGGGCGTAGATGGAGCTGAGGGGCTTGACGAGGATGCGGCGGCCTGGTCCTGTGCCAGGGCAACTTCTCCGAAGGCAGCTTGAGCGACCACGAGACAAACCAAAACCACTTTGAGCGGATGGATATGTCGTGCCACTCGTTTCCTCGCAACCGCACGAATCCCTGTTAAGCGGCGAGCAGATATTAGATGGCCAGCCACGGGCGGTCAATGGAAAGCGCGTATTTACCTTGAAAAAGAGGCCAAAATGTGATATAATGTGTAAAGGGAGTTTGTTAGATATCGACAAAATTCTTCCCTGTGGGACGCCACTTAACTTAGGAGGCTGACATGCGGACCGATGTCGTTTACGCAAAATCGGAAGCGGGCGCTGATCTTCCGGTGATTGATGTAACCAACCCCGCATTTGCGGTGAGCGCGACGGACGCCGAACTGGCCGCGATGGCTGAGCAATATGTCATCGAGGCTAGTCGGCAGCAGGAGATACCGGAGGCGCTTCGAGAGGCATTGCGGAATTCACTTCTGGGGCGGGGACTTATGGCCGGTACGGGGACATTTCTGGATGGGATGAGCACGTATCTCCTGAAGCTGGGGCCCGACAATTTGTGCGAGGGCGCTACCCCGATAGACCAGCGGATCGCTGCGTCGTTTCCGGCGTTCACAACGAGACTGCGGTTGCAGGACGTGGCGAAATTGTTGGCGGACGGCTTGGCAAGCTCCGTTGCGAGTGATCCACGGCGACCCCTGTGTTTCGTGAATATCGGGGGCGGACCGGCGTCCGACAGTTGGAACGCGTTGATCCTTCTACGGGCCGGATTTTCCTGCGAGGATCGGTCTGAGCAAGAGGAGTTGCTGGCCGACCGCGAAATTGCGATCGCTGTTGCGGATGTTGACCGAGGAGGGCCAGCGTTTGGAGCTCGTGCTGTTGAAGCCCTGCGCGAAGCTGCAGCGCCCTTAAGCGGCCTAAACATTGTGTTTCGGCATTTCAGTTACGAGTGGTCAAATGTGGGACGACTGCGACAGGCGCTCGAGGAATTGCGCGCTAGGCATGGGGTGTGCGGAATTTCGTCGGAGGGCGGTCTGTTCGAGTACGGTTCCGACGAGGAAATTGTCTCGAATCTGAGGGAGCTCAATAGTGGAACGGCATTCGATGCGATCATCGTAGGATCGGTGACGCGGGACGGAGCACCGGTGCGTGCATCGTTAGCCTCCAACCGATTCCTGACGCGGCCGCGAACCATAGAAGCGTTCCAAGCGCTTGCGGAACAGGGTGGTTGGACGGTTCAGAAGGTGCTGGAACGTCCATTCAGCTACAACGTACAGCTAGTGAAAGGGTCAGATCAGGTCGCTCAGGGATGAGGCACATTCTGGCGCGGGAGCGGGCCGAAGCAGCTTACTCTTGTCCTAGGGGCCGGAAAGGCTGCTTTGGGGGCGGTTCCGCGTGGGAGCGCAGCCTCGTGAGCAGAGCTTTTAGGCGCATGCGATCTTCTTCGGCCATGGCAGCAAATCGCAGGCCCATGCCGTTTCCGCGCTTTACATGTCGAACAACGGCGTCGGCTCTGATGCGGCCCTCTTGAACCAGAAAATCGAGCTTGGCGGGCATGCCTTCTTTTACGCTGAGATGAGGCGTTTGGACGAACAGGCCATCGATACTGATGTCCAAGACGCGGGAAACATCATCCCGGCCGTTGCAGCGCCAGCAGACCCAGATGTCTTCTGAGGCCTGAAGCCGAGTTAAAGCCCTGCGGGAATACGAAGGTTTCTGGTGCAAGAGGGCCCCCTGCGCGGAGGCAAGTAGTTGGGAGCAGGGCTTGGGTGGCCGGTCCAACCGTGGTGCTTGCGCGCTCTTTATTCTTACGGCTACGAATGTCCAGTAAAACCCTGATGCCATCCTTCGCGCCCGCCCGGGCTGGAGAGGGAGGTGCGTACCTCGTAGTGCAAAAAGGAATGCAATCGTTTCATCTCGACTTAGGCTGCTTTGCGATTTTCCCGGGCGACCGAGGCAATGTCGCTCACGGTCGCCATGCTCATGACCGGGTGGCGTAGGACGGCAAGCCGCTCGACGGCCATCTCCCATGCTTTCAGTAGCATGTAGAGGCTGGCAACAACGAAGGCAATCGCTGCGAAACCGAGGGCGAACAGCAGGAAGACGACCAGCAATTCGCGGACGACGTAAAGCTGTGACAACGCGATGACTGCAAGAAAACCCCACAACCAGATCCGGCCGCTGTTGTTGCTGTTGACTGTCTCTGTCACGTCGTTCTTGGCTAGCCCTTGCACGATACCCTCCTGGTTTATTGAACGGCGGCCCTGACTTGGGACAAAGGCCAGGGCCGCCGGTCTGCCTACTTGGTGGTGGGCCAAGTAAGGTTGCGTTGGATGACGATGTGCACTCTCGCTCAGTTAAGGAGAGGAGACAATGCACGGAGGGTGAACTGTGGATGGACTGGAGATGAACTGGGGGTTGGCCTGCGGGTGATGCGAAAGGGGTGGTGATAGAATTTGCCAGATTTTGGGGGATAACCATGGAAGTCTTGCGATTGAAGACTGCGCGGCGGACGCAATTGCTGGATGTGACGGAATTGGTGGAGCGTGTGGTCGGGAAGAGTGGCGCATTGTCTGGAATTTGCTACGTGTATGTGCCGCATACCACGGCGGGGGTGGTGATTAACGAGCATTTTGATCCGGATGTGGCGACCGACTTGGAGGGGGTGTTTGAGCGGTTGGCGCCGCGGGCGGGCGCTTACCGGCATGCGGAGGGAAATTCGGACTCGCATGCTAAGGCGGTCTTAACGGGGTCGTCGCAGATTATTTTTGTAGAAGAGGGAAAACTGAAGCTCGGGCAGTGGCAGGGAGTGTTTTTTTGTGAGTTCGATGGGCCGAGGGAGAGAAAGATTTGGGTGAAGGTAGTGGAGGCGAAGTAGGCGGAGAACTGTGTTAGGCTGCGGGAACTTCCGAAAAGAGAGGTCAAATGGCCAACGGGCTCGAGCGGCGCGAATTTTGCAAGAAGATTGCTGCGTTTCCTTTGCTGACGATGCAGGCGGCGGGCGGTACAGGAACGGAGCCCGTTCAGATGACGCCGGGCAAAGCGCAATTTGTTGCGGCGGGGGAGGATCGTACCCATACGCCGGTGACAATGGGGTATAGCTCACTGGGATTCAAGGTCTCCGGGCAAGACACCCAAGGTGCGCTGTTCCTCATGGAGCATGTGGGCCTGACGAAAGGCGGCGGACCGCCGCGGCACCTACATTATGAGCAAGAAGAATGGTTTTATCTGATTGAGGGAGAACTGGTTGCAGAAGTGGGCAAAGAGAGGTTCCGGTTGAAGGCAGGAGACTCGGTATTCGCGCCGCGCAAGGTGCCGCATGGGTTCCTGTACGTGGCAGAGAAACCGGGACGGATGCTGATTGCGTTTACGCCAGCGGGGAAAATGGAGGCGTATTTTCGGAACGGGCATGGTTTTGATCCGAAGTCGTTTTCTGAATATGGCATGGAATTCGTGGGACCGGCGCTGACGTTGGAAGAAGCGGCGCGAGTATAGGAAAGGCGCGATTGTGTTGGCGATGATGTCGGAAAAGAAAACGACGGAAGCCGTGAAGACGAACGTAAGCACGAAGGATTTGCGATTGGGGATTTATGTGCAGGTGCCGTTTTGCCAGACGAAGTGTACGTACTGCAATTTTCATACGGGCGTGGTGGCGGCAGGGCGGTTTGCGCCTTATGTGAACGCGGTTTGTCGGGAGGTTCGCCGGTACCGGGAGTTGTATCGGGCGTCTGGGGTCGCGTTGCCACCGGGATTTGAGAACGGTGTCGTTGATACGGTTTATTTTGGCGGAGGTACTCCTAGTTTGTTGGAGGCGGAGTTGTTAGGGCAGATGACTGGGACGATTCGGGAAACGTTTGCGAATGAACTGACTGAGGTGACGTTAGAAGCAGATCCGGAGACTGTGAACGCAACGAAGGCTGTGGCTTGGGTTGCGGCGGGGATTAATCGGGTGAGCTTTGGGGTGCAGTCATTTTCGGATAGGGAATTGGTGGCTGTCGGGAGGATGCATCGGCGGGAAGATATTTATCGGGCGGTTCCGATTCTGCGAGAGGCGGGGATTCGCAATATTAGTTTTGATTTGATCGCGGGATTGCCGTATCAGACGAAGGAGAGTTGGAGGGAATCACTCGAAGAGTTGGGGAAGCTTGCGCCGGAACACGTTTCGATTTATTTGCTGGAGGTGGATGAGGGGAGCAGGTTGGGGTTGGAGATTTTGCAGCGTGGGACGAGGTATTCAGCGGGGACGGTGCCTAGCGATGATTTGATGGCGGATTTTTATGATACGGCTTGCGCGTTTTTGGCGGACTTGGGTTATCACCATTATGAGATTTCCAATTGGGGGAAGCCTGGATTCGAGTCGCGGCACAACTTGAAGTATTGGCGGCGAGAGGCGTATTTGGGCTTTGGGGCCGGGGCTCATTCCTTTTCGGGTGGGCATCGGTGGGCAAATGCACATGATGCGGGGTCGTATGTTGAGGCGATCACGGCGGGGAAGTTGCCTGCGGAACAGGTAGAGCCGGTGACGCGGGAAGGTGCGTTGAATGAGGAGTTGTTTTTGGGGCTGCGACAGTTAGATGGCATTGATGTGGGGAGGATCGAGAGGGAGTATGGGGTCGGGCTCGGGACGAAATTCGAAGGATTGCAGGCGGCGGGACTTGTGGAAAGAAGCGGGGATGTGGTGCGACTTGCTCCGGCTCGATTAAGTGTTTCGAACGAGGTGTTTGTAGAATTAATGAGGTGAGGTCGGCATGCGGATGTGTTGCGGTCAGAGTTGAAGATTTTTTTACACAGAGTGCACAGAGAAGAAGAGGAGCGAGCACGGTGACTGGGGCTATTGCCAAGAGTGGGATGCGAAGTGATCCGGACGACGTAACGCCATTGGATAATATTGTCGATTTGCGAAGCGATACGGTTACGAGGCCGACTTCGGAGATGCGGCGTGCCATGGCGGAGGCTGTCGTCGGGGACGATGTGTATGGGGAAGACCCGACGGTCAACCGGCTGGAAAGGCGCGCGGCGGAGATTTTTGGGAAAGAGGCGGCCCTTTTTGTTCCGACTGGATGCATGGGGAATTTGATCGCCATCAAAACCTGGACACACCATGGCGACGAGGTGATTTGCGATGAGAAAAGTCATGTGAATTTGTATGAGTTGGCGTCGATGTCGGCGATCGCGGGCTGTATGCCGCGGATTGCGCGAGGGGTCGATGGGATTCTTTCTTGGAAGCTGATCGAGGCGGTGATTCGGCCGAAGATTTATTACGACTCGCAAACCGCGCTGATTTGTATCGAGAATTCCCACAATATGGCGGGCGGGACTTTGCATCCGACTGCGTCAGTGAATGAGATATGCGAATATGCGCATGCGGCGGGGTTGATAGTCCATCTGGATGGGGCGCGGATTTTTAACGCGTCGGTGGCGCTGGGCGAGAGCGTTGCGGCAATGACGAAGAACGTAGATTCAGTGATGTTTTGTTTATCGAAGGGGTTGGGGGCGCCGGTGGGGTCGATGATTCTGGGAGCGGCGGCGTTTATCGAGAAGGCGCGAATTTACCGGAAGATGTTTGGGGGAGGAATGCGTCAGGCAGGAGTCATTGCCGCTGCTGGCTTGATCGCGCTGGAGGAATCTCCGGGTCGGCTGCATGTGGATCATGAGAATGCGCAGGTGTTGGCGAAGGGAATTGTGGGGATGCGGGGATTGAAGATAGATCCGGCGAAGGTGAAGACGAATATTGTGATTTTCGATTGTGAGGGGACCGGAAAGAACGCGGTCGAGTTGTGCGATTTGTTGCGAGAGAAGGGAATTTGGGCGTTGGATACGGCGACGTATTCGGTGCGGTTTGTGACGCATTGCGATGTGGATCGTGCTGGATGCGAGCGAGCGCTGGTGGCATTGGGGGAGATCGTAGGGCGGCCGCAGACAGCACAGGCGTGAAAAACAATGAAGCGTTGAGGATGGATGATCAGGGATTTTCAGTCGTAACCGGCACGGTTGGCACGCTGATTTTCTGTTTGTCGTCGGTGGAGAAGAGCAGGAATTGACTGAAGGCGTGACGGCGGTGAAACCGCTGGCCGGATATAGAACAGTACCAGTCGGCGCTCTTGGGTAGCCAGAGCTGCAGCGGCTTGTTGCGGAAGCTCACCGGTCCGTATTCGATGAGCTGATGATCGCGCACGAGCCGGATTTCGGGGGCCGGGCGCATGATGTCCGATTCCATGGCGAGAATTTGAGAGGTGTCAACGTCAATCCAGGCGCGGCCCTTCAGTCCGACAGCGACGTAGCGGTCGCCCACGTGGTAGGTGAGCATAGTGCTCGGGTGGTCGGGGCGCTGATGAAAGTGCACGAGCCAGGCAGGGTGGCCCTGCCAGGAGCCTCGTCCCTCGCATTGAAATTCATATCTGGCTTGCAAGTACGGGTGAAAGATTAGAGCCAGCGTCGGAAGTCCGACGGTCGCGATGTGCCCGGGAAATTCCTCTGCGCCGGCCAAACGGTTGCTATTACGGTATTCGTGTACGTCCAAATCGCTATTGCCAACTTTGCGGATCTCGACGAGATAGTCGAATTTCCGGGTTTCCCGGGAAGTCACTAGGCCCAAAGGGCTGACGGTGGAATGCGCGATCTCCTCGGTAGCCGTGAAACGATCGACATTTTGGATGAGTTCCTGCACGCGACTGGACGCGGACTTGATAACTTCATCCATCTGGCAGGGAGCGGCAGAGTCGAGATCGAGTTTCTCGGAGTCCACGTCGGGAGGCGCCCAATTGGCTTCCGTGACGGGAGTAAGGTCGGGGAGCGGTGGGAGCTCGGAATCCAAGGGCGCGGTGCCGCTTCCCGAAGCGCGGACGCCCGAGGACGAAGAGTCCGAAGTCCCCGCCGCGCTCCCAGCGTCGCCGGACGCGCTCGGCAGGCTCATCTTGCGCAGACCATCGACATATTTTTGTGCGACGGGAGCCTGCGGGCTGTTGGGCTGATCGTGCAGAAATTTCTCAAAAGATGCGGAGGCACTGGAATAGTCATGGTCGAGATACTGGGCTTCGCCGAGAGCGAGCAGAGCGGCCGTGTGTTCCGGAGAGAGTCTCAGGCTCTTCTGTAAGTAAGCTGTGGCTTTTGAGGGATCATTCTGGCGCAGAAGAAGCAAGCCCATAAGATAATTTCCGTCGGCGAAGTTCGGGTCGTACCCAAGGGCCAGGGAAAGATGCCGCTGGGCTTCGTCGAGTTTGCTCAGTTGCAGCGCGTGGAGCGCTTTTTCAGATTCCTTAATGGCCCTGGGGGAGGCGGAGACAGAGCCGGCCTTGACCTTCGCGCCGGCGGCTGTGGGTACCAGCGAGACCACGATGTCTTGGTTTTCTCGGGTTCCGGAGATAAGAACTTGTTGCTGAACGGTGTGGTAGCCGGGCGCGGTAATTTCTACGACGTACTGGCCAGCGGGCAAAGCCGTGAAGAGGGCGTGGCCACTCTGATCGGAAATGATGGACAATTTCGTTTCGATTTGCGAAGCCAGAAGCGTGATTGTGGCGCCTTCGAAAAATGGCGCACCCGCGGCGTCCTGGATTTGCAAAGTAAGCCGGCCACTCGATGCGTAATCTTTTAGCCCGCGGGTGTTGGGAGCTGACGGATCGGAGACGGACTGCGCAGCGGAAGATTGGGGAAGAAAGAGCAGGGCGAAAGCGCCGAAAGCCACCCACAACACTTGAGTTGAAAACGATCCCGTCAACCGTCGCATGGACTCACCGCTGACCGCAAATCATATCTCACCTTTGACGCTGAAAATAGCGAATACCGCGAAAGATCAAGCGAGCGGAGGCAAGACTTTGGATCAGACCTCTTGGGAAAACGGGCCGTCGCCAGAGTCACGACTGGCACCGCGCCGAGGGCCGTTCCGTCAAACGAGATCCGGCTGGAGACTCGGGGAAACAGTGCAGAGAGATGGGCTAGGCGTGGCGCGCGATGGTGTAAAATGGAGCATAAGTGCAGGTTTTGCTGGATATAGATTGAGCAAATAGCCGCGCTCTGCCAAAAGCGCGGGACTACGCCGGCAAGAAGATAAAGATTGCGGGCGAATCGAACGAGCCGGAGAGTATATGGATTTTGCGTTTACAGAGGAACAGCAGCAGTTGCGGCGGAGTGTGCGGGAGTTTGCGCAAGGCGAAATATTGCCGCATGTGATGGAGTGGGACGAGGCCTCGCATTTTCCCATCGAGATCATGCCGAAGTTGGGGGAAATGGGGTTGATGGGCGTGATTTTTCCGGAAGAGTACGGCGGGGCGGGGCTCGGGTACGTCGAGTATGTCATCGCGATTGAGGAATTGGCGCGCGTGGATGGGTCCATCGGGCTGATCCTCGCTGCCCATAACTCGCTGTGCAGCAATCACATTTTTAAGTTTGGGACGGAGGCGCAGAAGAAGAAATATCTGGCACCATTGGCGTCGGGAAAGAAGATTGGGGCGTGGTCGTTGACGGAGCCGGAGGCGGGGTCGGATGCGGGCGGGACGCGGACGACGGCGAGGCGCGACGGAAACTCTTGGGTTTTGAATGGCGCGAAGACGTTTACGACGAACGGGCATTACGCCGATTTCTGCGTGGCGATGGCGGTGACGGACAAGTCGAAGGGCTCGCATGGGATCAGCGCGTTTATTTTGGAAAAGGGGATGGCGGGATTTAAGCCAGGGAAAAAAGAAAACAAGCTGGGAATGCGTGCCAGCGACACGTCGGAAGTGATTTTTTCGGATTGCCGCGTGCCGGCCGAGAACCTTTTGGGGCCGGAAGGCGAAGGGTTTACCGGGAGTTTGAAGATTCTGGACGGCGGGCGGATTTCGATTGCGGCTTTGGCGCTGGGGATGGCGCAGGGGGCGCTGGACGCGGCGGTGAGTTACGCGAAGCAGCGCAAGCAGTTTGGGCAGGCGATCAGCGAGTTTCAAGCGATTCAGTTTAAGTTGGCGGATATGGCGACCGAGGTGGAAGCCGCGCGGCTTTTGGTGTATCAGGCGGCTTGGCTGGCGGACCGAAAGGATGTGCGGTTTACGCGCGAATCGAGCATGGCGAAATTGTTTGCCAGCGAGGTGGCTGTGCGGGTGGCGAATGAGTGCGTGCAGGTGCATGGGGGATATGGATTCATTAAGGATTATCCGGCGGAGAAATTTTACCGGGATGTGAAGTTGTGCACGATTGGCGAGGGGACTAGCGAGATTCAGAAGCTGGTAATTGCGCGGCAACTGCTGGGGAAGAAGTGAGCAGTGAGTCCCATCTATGGACGAACTTGATCGCGACAATTTCTTTGTGCTGGCGGTCTTTGGCGGGAGTGTAGCTGCACTGATTGTTGGTTATCTTGCCGCCTGGCGATCGAAGCGAGCGCTTTACCGCAAAGCAGGTTCGTTGATGACGGCTGCCGTTGCGGGATTTGCCGGTTTGTTCATGATCATATGGATGATTGGGGCCGTTATGCCTCTTCCACCTCCCGATGGAGCGTCGATTTGGGAGCCCTTACTCGCGTTGCTAATTCTCTCGCCTATTCCTCTCGGCGCGCTTTACATCTGTGCGAAGTTTATTCGACAAGCGTCTCAAGACGAGCCCGAGATACAGCCAGAAAAAACGGAGACCTCTTGAGTAACGCCACGTCGCCGTTATAAATTTTGGCTTGCCTGCAAAAATCGGGATAATAGGCGGGTGCACCCAGCCTTCGGCGAATTCGCGGACAATTCAAGGACAAAATGACGCTGCCTGTTGAGACGTGGGCGGAATTGGTGCGCACGGGCGATGTTCGGGCGATTTCGCGTGCGATTACTGCGATTGAGAATCATCAGCCGGAATCGGAGGAGTTGTTACAGCGGCTTTTTGCGCAGACAGGGCGGGCATATTTGACGGGAGTTACGGGCGCACCCGGCACTGGAAAGAGTACGTTGGTGGACCGGTTGGCGGCTTATTACAGAAAACATGAGGAGCAAGTTGGTGTAATTGCGGTGGACCCGACCAGTCCTTATACGGGAGGGGCGATTTTGGGGGACCGAATTCGGATGCAGAGCCATGCTGGCGATCACGGCATGTTCATCCGGTCGATGGCGACGCGCGGATTTATGGGAGGGTTGGCGCGTGCTACGGCAGAAGTGGCGCTGTTGCTGGATGCAGCGGGGAAGCAGGAGGTTTTGATCGAGACGGTCGGCGTCGGGCAGGATGAGATCGATATCGTCCGGCTGGCGGATTGTGTTCTGGTGGTGTTAGTGCCGGGCATGGGCGACGACATTCAGAACATGAAGGCCGGTTTGATGGAGATTGGGGACATTTTTGTCTTGAATAAGGCGGACCGCGAGGGTGCGGACCGGCTGGAACAGCAATTGATGGCGATGCTTTCGCTTGTGATGCCGCGGGATGGCTGGCATCCGCCGGTGGTGCGGACGATAGCTAGCGAGAGCAAGGGGATTGAGACGCTGGCGGAGACGATTGCGAGATTTCGGAAACATTTCGAGGCCAGCGGAGAACGCGAGCGGAAGCATGTGGAGCATTGGAAGAAGCGACTCTTAGGCTTGATCGAGTCGCGGCTCGTAGAAAGAGTTTTGGGGGGTGCGGGCGGGGAAGTGCGTCTTTCCGAGATGGCAAAAGAAGTTGCGGAGCGGAAGAAGGATCCGTTTACGGCGGTGAATGAGTTGCTCGCAAAAAGCGGAGTTGGGGTTTGAGGCGATAGCGAATGCATCTGGGAGATATCGAGGTAAGTCACATCCACGGGGGGATTTTTTACTTGGATGGCGGATCCATGTTTGGCGTGGTGCCAAAGCCGCTCTGGGAAAAGAAGATGCCAGCGGACGAGCGCAATCGGATTCCGCTGGCGGCCAACTCGTTGCTGGTGCGCACGGGCGGAAAGAATGTTTTGGTGGAGACAGGAAACGGGACGAAGTGGGACGCGAAGCTGCGGAACATTTATGGGTTTGCGGAGGGTGATCCTTACGAAGCTGCGCTGGCAAACGCGGGCGTGAAACCGGAAAAGATCGATCTGGTGATTAATACGCATTTGCACTTTGATCATGCGGGCGGGAACACGCGGCTGGCGAATGGAAAGGCAATACCGACATTTCCCAATGCGAAGTACGTCGTGCAGCGGGCGGAGTTGGAGCACGCCATGAGACCGACGGAGCGGGATCGCGCGAGTTATTACGCGCACGATTTTGTGCCCATCACAGAGGCGGGGCAATGGCAGCTCGTCGATGGCGACTGCGAGATATTGCCGGGAATTTCCGTGGTGAAAATCCCCGGGCACAATCTCCAGATTCAAGCCGTGCAGATTAGGGGCGGCGGAAAAACCTTGATGTTCGTGGCGGATCTGATTCCCACGCGTCACCATTTGCCGCTGCCATGGATCATTGCGTACGATCTATATCCGCTGACGACGCTGGAGACGAAACGGAAGTGGATTGGGGAGATCGCGCGGAATGGCTGGATTGTGGCGTTTGGACACGACCCTGATTTTCCCGCGGGAACCTTACACGAGCAAGACGGGAAAACCGTTTGCGAACCTGTCGTTTTGAATCATTGATTACACGGAGAAAAGAGAATGGCAGCCGTTAAAGCGGAAAAGTCGAAGCGCGCGAACGCGCAGGCCGAGATTGGAATCATCGGCGGAAGCGGGCTGTATTCGATGAACGGCCTGACCAAGACGCGGGAAGTACAAGTGAAGACACCGTTTGGAGACCCGTCCGATGCGATTGTGCTCGGGATGCTGGAGGGAAAACGAGTGGCGTTTCTTGCGCGGCATGGGCGAGGACACAAAATTTTGCCGGGGGAGATCAATTTTCGCGCGAATGTGTACGCGATGAAGCTGCTGGGTGTGGAGAGGATTATTTCGGTCAGCGCGGTGGGATCGTTGATGGAGAATTTGCGCCCTGGGGAGTTTCTTGTACCGGACCAATTCGTGGACCGGACGAAGAACCGCGTTTCCACGTTTTTTGGGGAAGGGCTCGTGGCGCACGTGGGATTTGATAAGCCGACCTGCGGGCAAGTGTCAGGCATACTGGCCGATGCGAGCGTCCACTGCGGTGTGATGGTGCACCGGCGTGGGACCTATGTGTGCATCGAGGGGCCGCAGTTCTCTACGCTGGCGGAAGCGAACATGCACAGGCAGTTGCGGTTTGAAGTGATTGGGATGACCAATGTGACGGAAGCGAAGCTGGCGCGCGAAGCGGAGATTTGTTACTCCACCATCGCGATGATCACTGATTTTGATTGCTGGCATCCCGAGCACGAATCGGTGACAGCTTCGCAGATCATCGCCACGCTGGTGCAGAATGCGGAGAACGCCCAACGTGTGTTGCGCGAGGCGGTGCGCGCGATGCCGGAGGAGCGGAATTGCAAGTGCGGAGCGGCGTTGAAACACGCCTTGGTGACGGATATGAAGCTCGTGCCTAAAGCTACGAAGAAAAAGCTGGAAGCGATTATCGGGAAATATATTTCTTAGGAGAAGCCTGTGTCCTTACTCGTGGTGGGGTCGGTAGCGTTTGACGCGCTCGAAAGTCCGTACGGAAAAGTCGAGCGAACTATAGGGGGCGCGGCCACATATTTCGCGGTCGCTGCGAGCTTCTTTGCGCCGGTGAGTCTCGTAGCTATTGTGGGCGAGGATTTCACGGCCAAAGACGAGGCCGTGTTTCGCGGAAGGCATATCGACACAGAAGGGTTAGAGCGGGCGGCGGGGAAGACATTTTTTTGGGCGGGGCGGTACTCGGAAAATCTAAACGAGCGGGTGACGCTGGCCACGGACTTGAACGTCTTTGCAGGCTTCAAGCCGCGGCTACCGGAGAAGTACAAGTCGTCGAAATACGTGTTTCTGGCGAACATTGCTCCGGATTTGCAACGGGACGTCTTGAAGCAAGTGAAAGGAAAGCCGAAGCTTGCGGCGCTTGACACGATGAATTACTGGATCGAGCGCACGCCCGCCGAACTGCGCGAGACCTTGCGGCACGTGGATATTCTTATGATCAACGATTCGGAGACGAGGCAGCTTTCAAACGAGCACAACTTGCTGCGCGCGGCAAAACACATCTTCAAAATGGGACCGTCGACGCTGGTAGTAAAGCGCGGGGAGTACGGCGCAATGATGGTGGACAAGCGAGGCGTGTTCTGCGTGCCGGCATTTCCGCTGGAAGAGCCGCACGACCCTACGGGAGCGGGCGACAGCTTCGCGGGCGGGTTTATGGGCTATCTGGCGGGAGCCAAGAATTTGAGCGACGCCACGCTCCGCAGGGCGATGGTCTACGGTTCGGTGCTGGGGAGCTTTACAGTCGAGCGGTTCGGCTTGGACAGGTTGCGAGTGCTGAAACGGAGCGAGATACACGCCAGGGCACGCCACTTTGCGAAATTGACGCAATTCAAATTGTAGTGTGTAGAATCCTGCCATAGCCTTGGAATTGCAGGAGAACGCTCTGCCTTTAGGCACTATCATCGCGCGGCTGGCGTGGGCCGCAATGCTCGGCTCAATCATCGGTGTCGAGCGCAATCTTCGCCGCCGTCCGGCTGGGATGCGGACCGGATTTTGCGTCGCACTGGGTGCGGCGCTCTTCACGGTCGTTTCGATTGAAATTGCCCGCCTCACCGGCGATACGAGCACGACACGCATTGCTTCGAATATCGTTCAGGGAATCGGCTTCCTCGGTGCGGGCGTGATTCTCCGCGAGCGCGGCAGCGTCGTTGGGCTGACGACCGCGGCAACCATTTTCGCAGTGGCGGCGATGGGCATGGCGGCCGGCGGCGGTTTGTACGCGGTTTCAGGGATTTCCTGCGCGTTGGTCTTGTGCGCACTGGTTCTTCTGTTCTACGTCGAAGACTGGCTCAATTTAAAGCCGCGATACATGTTGTTCCGCATTTTTGTGGACCGTGCCGAAAACATGGTTACGGATGTGCACCGGATTTTTACCGACCTTAAAGTGTCGATTGATAATTTTCAGGTTTCACTGGCCGGAGATAAAAACCTGATTCAGTTCGACGCAGAGGTCAGCGCGCATCAGCAGGATAAAATTCTCCAGGCGCTTTGCAAACCTGGCATGACCTGCGAGATGGTGCCAGTGGAACGGCAGAACGGATGAGCGCGCGAACGACCGGAACTCATGTGTCTGCGTCACAGACGGCGGTGCGAAAGCCGCGCGCATTAAATTCGAAGAGCTCGTTTATGCCGTTTGCGCCCGCTTCTCCCGCAGAGTTCGAAAAGGTTCTGGCAGGCGCTGAGGAACTGCGCAGATTGGGGTTTCAGGTTGCCGATTCCACGCCTCTGACGCCGGAGGGATATTTTGCGGGATCGCTATCAGGGCGGCGAAATGAGCTTTTGAGCGAGTTGAAGCGCCAAGATGTCGATGCGCTCGTGGCAATCCGTGGCGGTTATGGGTCGAACTACCTTCTCGACGACCTTGGAATTGAACGCGTAGACGCGCCCAAAGTGATCTTGGGTTACAGCGATTTGACGTCGCTGCAGATTTTTCTTTGGGAGCGTTTCGGATGGGTTGGATTTTATGGGCCCATGCTGGCTGCGGGACTCGACGCGGCTGATGGCTCGGCAAATGGATATGACCGGGAGTCGCTGCTTGCGGCACTTGGAAAAGCAGATAGCGGCTGGACGTTGAAGTTGCGCGGCGAGGCTTTGGTCGGCGGTGATGCAGAGGGTAGAGTTTTGGGCGGCTGTATGACGTTGGTGGAGACGACGATAGGGACCCCGTGGGAATTAGAGACGCGAGGATCGATTTTGTTGCTTGAGGACCGGGGAATGAAGCCGTGGCAAGTGGACCGAGCTCTGATGCATCTGAAGCAGGCGGGAAAGTTCGAAGCTGTGTGCGGGATCGTGCTCGGCGAGTTTCCAGATTCCGGTCCGCCACTGTCAGGAAGCCCCACGGTGCGGGACGTGTGCGCAAGGATTTTGGGTCCGCTGGGCGTGCCGATTGTCTACGGCGCCGCTGTCGGGCACACGCCGCGGCCGATGTTGACGGTGCCGTTGGGCGTGAAGGCGCGTCTCAATGCACAAGGGGAAGGGGAGCTGCAGATCCTTGAGCCGGCGGTTTTCCCATGAGTGAAACCAAACATGTTCATGTGATTGGGATTGGCGGCTCGGCGATGGCGCCGCTTGCGGGAATGCTGCGTGAGCATGGCTACCGCGTGACCGGATCGGATTCGGGAGTTTATCCGCCGGCTTCCACGCTATTGGAGAAGTTGGGGATTTCCTTTTTTCATACATTTGATGCGGCGCACCTGACGCCCGCGCCGGATTTGGTGGTCGTTGGAAACATCATTGCGCGCGGGAATCCCGAACTGGAAGAAGTACTAGACCAGAAGATTTCGTACCGGTCGATGCCCGAAATTCTGGAAGAAGTGTTTTTGCCCGGGCGGCATTCGATCGTAGTGAGCGGCACGCACGGAAAAACGACGACGACTGCCATGCTGGCCTGGATCTTTCACACAGCAGGGAAGCAGCCTAATTTTCTGGTGGGCGGTGTGGCTGAGAATTTTGGCAAGAGCTATGGGCTAGGCGGCGGCGAAGAATTCATCCTGGAGGGCGATGAGTACGAGACAGCCTTCTGGGATCGCGGACCAAAGTTTTTTCACTATCATCCAGACGATTTGATCATCACTTCTCTGGAATTCGACCACGCGGATATTTACCGGGATTTTGAGACATACGAGCTGGCGTTTCGACGTTTGGTAAATCTCGTGCCCCGGCGCGGACGAATCGTGATTTGGGGAGACACGGAAGAATCGGGGCCGGCTTTGCGACGGGCCGCGGAAAAAGCGTTCTGTCCGGTGGAGACATACGGATTCTCCGCTGGGAATGATTGGGTGGCGAGCGATTTGGCTGTGGACGGCGGAGGAATGCGGTTTCGCGTCTTGTACCGGGGAAGTCTCTTTGGAGAATTCGCTCTGGCGGCGAGCGGTCGTCACAACGTTTTGAATGCTATGGCGGCGATCGCCGTGGCTCACGGACGTGGTATTAGCGTTGCTGATTTGGCGAAGGCGCTGGCAATGTTTCGCAGCGTGAAGCGGCGCATGGATGTGAAAGGGGAAGTGCGCGGCGTGCTGGTCGTAGATGATTTCGCGCATCATCCAACGGCTGTGCGCGCAACGATCGAGGCCGCGCGGGCACGCTGGCCAAGCCGGCGGCTGTGGGCAATCCTCGAGCCCCGCTCAAATTCGATGCGGCGCAAAGTATTTGAGGAGACGCTGCCAGTGGCGTTGGCACTTGCAGATCGCGTGGTGCTGGCGGGAGTGTTTCGCGCGCAACAGCTAGGCGACGAAAATCGCATGGAGCCGGAAGCCGTTGCGGAAAGTGTTCGCGAGTTGGGAAAAAGCGCGCGAGTGCTTCCGAGCGCTGACGCCATCGCGGAGCAAGTTTCGACGGAAGCAGAACCCGGCGACGTTCTTCTCGTGATGTCCAACGGCAGCTTCGATGGGCTCTGCGATAAGCTGCTGAAAAAACTCGAGAGTGCTAGCTCGCTCCCACATGAGGCAAACGTCCGGTGAGACTTTCATCCCTCGGTTGGCGTGTGCCCTTCTTTTTCCTGTTCCCATTCTTACTTAGTTCGCAACAAGTTGACCGACCTCAGAGTATCCAATACTCGATTTCTTTATCGCATCCTGAACAACACTTGTTCCACATACAAATGTTCATTCCCGATGTCCACGGCAGCGTGACCCTGCAAATGCCCGCGTGGAACGCCCTCTATCAGATTCGTGATTTCAGCGCCCATGTTCGGGATGTCCAATTTGGAAACAGCATGCACCCGCAGCAGGCCGAGAAGGTGGACAAGCAAACGTGGCGGGTTCAGGGCGAAGGAATGCTTGAAGTGTCGTACGCCACCTACTGGGACGAACCTGGCCCGTTTGCGACCCAGCTAAATGCTGATCACGCTTTCATTAATCCTGCAATGATCTTGATGAACATCCCCGAGCGTCGAGGTCAGCCTGTCTCCATCGAACTCCTCTATGTGCCCGAGGGATGGCGGCCGGCGAGCGCAATGAAGTGGGCCGCGGGCTCCATTAGCAATCGGCTTCCAATCTGGCTTGCTCAGCATATGACTTACGACGAATTGGTGGATGCGCCAATCGAGGTCAGCAATTTCAAGGAGTTCAGCATACCGGGACTGCCAGTGGGTATTCGCGCCATAGTTCATGGCGACGAGTGGAACCAGAAAAAAATCGAAAGCGAGTTGAGCCGAATTTGCAATTACGAACTGAAGTTGATGGACGGTGCACCGTTCGATCATTACCTCTTCATTCTGCATATTGGTAAGGGAGCGGGCGGCGGCGGGATGGAGCACGCGAATTCGACGGCCATCGGGATTCCATCCGATGAGTATTTGTCCGGAGTGGCGGCGCATGAATTTTTTCATTTGTGGAATGTAAAGCGCATACGACCCTCGACACTGGAGCCTGTGGACTACACGAAAGAGCAGTACACGCGGGCGCTATGGTTTGCGGAGGGCGTAACGAGCACGTATGGCGCGTACACATTGGTGCGAACGGGCCTTTGGAACAAAGAGAGATTCTACGAGGACCTCGGCCAACAGATCAGTGAACTGGAATCGCGTCCCGCGGATCATTGGCAGAGCGCGGAGGAGTCCAGCCTGGATGCCTGGCTTGAAAAATATTCCCTCTACAACGGGCCGGACTACAGCGTTTCCTACTATACGAAAGGGCAGGTTCTGGGAGACTTGCTGGATATTCTGATTCGCGATCGCACGAACAACGAGAAAAGTCTCGACGACGTGCTGCGCGGCTTGAATACCGACTTCGCGAAGCAGGGGAAGACGTACCGGGACAGCCTGGATATTCGTCTGGAAGCGGAGAAAGTCGCGGGCGGCTCGTTTGAAGAGTTTTTCCACGATTATGTCGCGGCGGCGGAGCCGCTGCCCTATCAGCAAATTCTTGCGCTTGCGGGCCTCGAGCTTCGCACCGTGGAGCACAAACGAGCTGTACTCGGATTTACTCCCGACCGTGAATCGGGCGGCAGCATCATCGTGCGCGCGGTTGACGATGGCAGCCCCGCGGCGGAAGCCGGGTTGCGGCCGGGAGACGTAATTGCGAATTGGAACGGCGGCGACGTCCCGCGTTCTCTCGGGCGCTGGGCGCGAGAGCACCAGCCCGGAGAGATGGTGAAGGTACGCGTCCGCCGGGAAGATAAAGAGCAGAGTTTCCAATTCAAGCTGGGGGAAGAAAAAGAAGTGCTCTATCAGGTCGCTGAAGACTCACACGCAAGCGAGAAGGCCCGTCGCATCCGGGAAGGGCTGCTCCAAGGAGTCACGCAAACAGCCCCAGTTCACTGAGCATCCAAAGTCGCCTCTCCAGATTTCCCTGATGTGTTGCATCAAGCAATTCGCTTTAAGCAACCTTCGGCGGTTACTCTTCATCTTTTAGTAGTAGGTTCTTAACCAGCTAAGGACACCTCCAGCCCCGCTGTCTGCATGGGTGCTAGAAAAGAAGATGGGATTCCCAGTCCCCCTAAACTAAAAGAGACAGACTAGCGGTTCGCGAAATCCATCCGGGGAATTCCTTATGAATCGAAATCAGGAACGATCTGTCCTGAAACAGGGAATTACCTTTAGAGGGGCCACACCATGAATCGAAGAATTCCACGAGGACTACTTGCGTTGCTTTTGTTTCCGTTGCCTGCGTGCGCCTCGTTGGGCGGAGATGTAACGACGGTTCAGGCAGATCAGGTGAAGATGCAAGGCAGCCTGCGAACGACGAGCAACAATTCGTACACGTTGCACGAAATCCAGACGTCCGCCGGTGTGGCCGTGAAGGAATATGTGTCAACGTCCGGAAAGGTATTTGCAGTGACGTGGCAGGGCCCCTTTCATCCGGACTTGCGGCAACTTTTGGGCACGTATTTTGACGCGTTCACGCAGGCCGAACAAGCGCAGCGAGCTCAGAGACGCGGCCGCGGTCCGGTGCAAATCCAGCAGCCCGGATTGGTGGTGCAAGTCGCAGGACACATGAGGGCATTTTTGGGGAAAGCGTATGTTCCTCAAATGTTGCCGGCTGGAGTCCGCGCCGAGGATATCCGATGAAGCCAGCACGATTGCAACGATTGCTCGGTTTGAGTTTGGCTGCCGCGTTGGCGGCAACCGCGGGATGCAGCGGCGGCAGCAGCGGCATTACTACCGGGGGCGGCGGCTCGGGTTCCACGACTACTAACATGCAGGCCTTTACTGTGAACACCGGACCGGCAGCGGCTTCTCCCTATGTCAATGGCGCATTTACAAGCGTAACCGTCTGCGCTCCAGGGAGCACGACGAATTGCCAAACGATTGGAGGCATCCTGCTGGATACGGGGTCTTCCGGTCTCAGGATATTGTCCTCGGCGCTTACGATTTCGCCTACGCAACAGACGCGGGGTAACGGGGTCCTCATCGCCGAGTGCCTCCCCTTTGTCGATGGCTTCACTTGGGGACCGGTGCAAACGGTGGATATGACGATCGCGGGCGAGCAGGCGAAGTCCTTGCCCATACAGGTCATCAACGGAAGCTTTTCCACTATACCAAACAGTTGTTCGAGCAACGGCGCGCCCGAAAATGATCTCTCAAGCCTTGGCGCTAACGGAATTTTGGGAATAGGCAGTTTTCCGGAGGACTGCGGAGGTGGTTGCACGGAGAGCGGCGCAGGTAATCCAGGCCTGTACTATGCCTGCACAGGAGCGAATTGCGAGGTGACAACAGAGAGCCTTTCCAGCCAGCTGCAGAATCCGATCATATTGTTTCCCACGGACAACAATGGCGTGATCTTCCAGCTGGATTCGGTTTCCGGGGCGCAGACGAGCGTAAGCGGCTCTCTCATCTTTGGCATTGGCACCCAGTCCAATAACGGGCTCGGAAGCGCGACGGTTTATGGGCTCGATCCCGAGCTGGGAAACTTTACAACGATGTTCAATGGCCAGACTTACTCCGATCTAGCCTTTCTTGACACAGGATCGAATGCGATCTATTTCCTGGGCTCAAACACCGTGAACATACCGACTTGTACCGACGTCACTTTCTGGTATTGCCCGACCACCACACAGAATCTTACTGCGACGAACCAAGCATTCGACGGTGGGGCGAGCGGCCCGGTGGATTTCGTGGTGGGCAACGCGGATACTCTGACGACCAATGAAAACGATGCTGCCGTCAACGGACTAGCCGGACCAAGCTCCGAGCCCTCCATGTTCGCCTTCGATTGGGGCCTTCCTTTTTTCTTTGGCCGGAAGGTTTATACGTCGATTGAAGGGCAGAATACGCCAGCGGGTACCGGCCCCTACGTGGCTTACTGAAATTCCATAGACTATTGGGACAGAGTTAAGAGCGTGGGCTTACGAGAGTGATTCGTGTCTCCCGCCGGGCTGACGCAATGTGGTAGGGCGTGTGCGGCCCCACCCCGGGGGTATCCGCAAGTTGTGAAGTAAATCCATGAACGGAAAAGGTTTGCGGGTGTTTGTGCGTGTTGTGACGAAGAGAGAATTCGCAGCGAAGAGCGCACAGACTGAAGTCTGTGCCACTTGGGGCCGCGGGGCCCCCCTCCCCATTTTTTTGTAAGTGTTCATTCTAAAGAGTTTTAAGTTCAATGTTTTGGAACTGTTCATTCCAGAGAGTTTACAGGAGTTTTTCTGGAAGTGCGGATTCCAAAGGAATTAGTGAACTGGCAAACAAAATTCAAAGAATAAATCAGAGTCAAAGGCCCCACACGTAAAACCGACGTGTGGGGCACCCCTGCAAATTCAAAAGCAAAAAAAACCAGGAGTGAAGTCAAAAGAAGCCCCGCCTAACGTCCGGACCGCCCGCCGGGCTGACAAATGCGAGTCTTTTCCGCCGCGTTGCTCTGGATGACAATCAGGGGGTTTTCGAGCGGGCAAAAAAATAGCCGCCTGGAAGGCGGCGGTACTTGGTTGCGTGTAACTCTCCAACGCAAAGAGTACCATTCGCGATATTACCGTGTCAATACAAATCGTTCGGGAGAGGGAGGATGGAGGTTTCGAGGCTTCGCCGATTTAGGGTATAAGTGGCAAATGTCTTTTTTCCAGAACATGTTTGGCGGAGAGAAGGCTCCGGAGAATCCGGAGTTGGAGCGCGCTATGCACGAACTAGCGCGAAGCGACAATGCGGAGACGCGGGCAAGGCTTTACAAAGCGATTCTTAGCAGTACGTTTATCTTCCAGGGCACCGTAACGGGCGGCGAAGAGCGCGATGGGAAGACGATCGCGGACGGCAATACGCGCGTTGCGTTGCAAACTGTGGAGCATCCTCCGGGGAATGTTGTACTGCCGGTTTTTACCAGCGTAGAAGCGCTGGGCGACTGGGCGGGGCCCGGCGGGCAGTGGATCGCGACGGCCGCACAAGTGGTGTTCCAATCAATTGCGGCGGGGAACATAGCGGAAGTGCGTGTAAATCCGCTTCGGCCGGGGCAGGCGATACGCAGGCCGGGAGGAGTGATCACGCGGCGCGAATTTCTGGCTTTGGCGCAGGGTCTGTTGCCGGAAGCGCAGATTTCGGACAACACGACGCAGATGAAACTTGCGGCGGGGCAACGGGTGTTGATTGGGACGCCGGCGAATATGCCGCCGGCTGCGTTTCTAAAGAAGGTGACCGATTATTTCCAGCCGATGCCTGAGGTGCGGGGTGCGTACCTTTTCCAGATCGCGCGGGGAAAGATGACGAGCCGGGTGATTGGGCTCCATTTTGCTTCTCGACCGGATGAGCAGCGGATGCAAGAGATTATGCGAGGCGTTGGCGATGCGATCCGCGGTGAGCTTCCTACGCACGAGGCGATGGATTTCCTGGCGCTCGAGAACGGGCCTCTGCTGGACGGCGTGCGGACGGATGGCGTGACCTTGTTCCGCAAATGAGCTGATGCGAATGCAGGAACGGCGTGGCGACGATAGGCTACGGCGGCGCGAATTCTGCGCGGCCAGAATATTGCGAATTAGGAAGCAAGACGGGCACGGCGTGCCGTGCCCCTACGGGTGGCGCGGATTTGGGATTCGGCATTAGGTTGGGCTTGACCTGCGGGGCGGGATTCGAGAGAGTTCTGCGTATTGCATGCTCCGCACGTTTTTCATCGCGGTTTTTCTTTCGCTTTACATCCTGATTCTTGGGCCGCCGCTGCTGCTTTACACGCTGGTCACGCGGCACGTTGATCCGCTCTATTGGGCGGGAGTGCGAGGCGTGATGTTTTTTGTGCGTGCGGTTGGCGTGAAGGTGCGCGTGGTGGGGCTGCAGAATATTCCGGCCGGAGTGTGCTTGTTTGCGGCCAATCACACCAGTTCCGCGGACGCGCCGGCTGTCGTGGGAGCGATTCCTAGGTGCATAGCTGTTCTGCTGAAAGAGTCCCTATTCAGATGGCCGATTGTGGGGCAGGCGTTTACGCTGGCGCATTTTATTCCTGTGAATCGCAGAGATCGAGACTCGGCAATCGCCAGTGTGGAAAAAGCGGCAGAGGCCATGCGGGCTGGGCAGTCGTTTCTAATCTATCCGGAAGGTACACGCAGCCCCGATGGGCGGCTGCAGGAGTTTAAGAAGGGCGCCGCTGCGTTGGCAATAAAGGCGGGCGTTCCCATAGTGCCTGTGCTTTGTTCGGGGGCGCAGCGCGTGATGGCAAAGCATTCCATGGCGATTCATCCGGAAGAAATACTAGTCGAGTTTATTGAGCCGATCGACGCTTCAAAATATGCTTGGGACGAACGGGACGATCTGAACCAGCGTTTGCACGATGCAATGGCTGCGGGTTTGCCGCCGGAGCAACGTCCCATCGGGTTTCCTGGCGCCGTGTAATAGGACAAAGACGGGACGGGCTAAAGCCCGCCCCTACAGATCGGGCTAGCGCGAAGTAGTGGTACGGGGATGGCCGCCGAGGCGTTCCAGTTCGGCTTCCAGTTCGCGCACGCGCTTCTGCAGTTCGGGTAAGCGATTGAGGGCCGCGACTGTCTTCAGCCATTGGCGATTGTCGACCGCTGGATAGCCGGAGAACATCGAACGAGGCGGGACATCGCTGGGAATTCCGCTTTTTGCGGTGATGACCGAACCGTCGCCGATGGAGAGATGGCCGGCAGTGCCCACCTGGCCGGCAAGAATGCAGCCATCGCCGACTTTGGTAGAGCCCGCCAGCCCTACCTGGCCGCAGAGCATGGTGTTGGCTCCGACGCGGGAGGCGTGGCCAACGATAACGAGGTCGTCCAGCTTGGTGCCACGGCCGATGCGAGTTTCTCCGACCGTGGCGCGATCGACGCAGGCGTTCGCCTGTACTTCCACATCATCTTCGAGAACGGCAGGGCCGGATTGCTGCATCTTGTACCAGGTGCCGTCTGATTGCTTGGCGAAGCCGAGCCCGTCGCCACCGATAATGGCGCCGTTTTGGAGGATGACGCGATCGCCAATTTGGCAGAATTCGCGGACCACGGCGTGGGAATGGGCGAAGAAGTCGTCGCCGATGCGGGCGCCCTTGTAGACGGCGACGAAACTGTGAAGAACGGCGTTGCGGCCGATTTGAGCATCCTCTCCCACCACGCAGTACGGGCCGATGTGGGCGCCGGCGCCGATTTTGGCAGACTTCGCGATGATGGCGGTCGGATGGAACCCAGGCGCGTAGCGCGGAGCCTGATAGAAGAGCTCGATAGCGTGCGCAAACGCGAGATAAGGATTTGCGGTGCGTAGCGCGGCCAGCCGAGGCAAAGTGGCTTCGCGTTCGATGCTGATGCCTTCTTGAACAAGCACAGCCGAAGCCCTCGTTGTTTTGAGAAGGGGGAAATAGCGCCGGTTGGCGAGAAAGGTGATGTGCCCAGGTTCGGCATGCTCGATCCCGGCTATTCCGTGGATCGGAGTGTCGCCGGGGCCGTCGAGACGGCAGCCGAGTTTTTGGGCAATTTCTGAGAGGTTCATGGACATAAAGACAGCTCCTTACCGCTGGCTGCGAGTCTCGCACAGCGAGAAGAGGGAAGTACAGCCGGGCCGGAATTATTCGTTGAAAAGCCGAGGCTGGCTTGCAGCTGCAGCGGCGGCAGCGGGTTTTCGGCGAGAGATTCCGACGACGCCGAGCACGGTCAGCTCCGTAAGGGCGGAGCGCGGGATGAAGATGCGGTCGGTGGTGGAATTTAGATCGGGCGGGGTGATCTGGATGCCGTTATCGAGCATGGTGAGCAAATCATTCGGGACCACACCTTCAATCGTCTCCCCGTCGCTGTAGCGCAGACGGACCCACAGTCCATCCAGTTTGGGCCGGCTGAGAAAGGCTTTGCGCTCCGGCTCAAATTCATCCGAGAACTCGCGAACGAAGTAAATCGAGCGCACCTTGGCGAGAGCAACTTCCTGATGCTCGCCATCTGGAGTGAGCAGATCGATGGGATCGGCTTGCCCGAGCCGAGTGGGGTTTAGATAGCCACGAAGGGGCTTCTTGTCGGCAAGGACAATGACGACTTTCTTGTGAGTAGAGGCTGGGGCTCTGTTTTTCAAAGAAATCTGTTTGTATAAATGTATGGAATAGCCGAAATTTGCGAATAATCAAGATGTATGTTATGTTAAGCGCGTTTTACCTGTCAACCTATTGTTTTCATTAGGGTTAGGTCCCGGAGCGCCGGCCGTTGACCGATAAAAAGCATATCCTCAAATCGGCCTCGATCATCTCCCTGGTTACTATCGTAAGTCGAATTCTCGGCTACGTTCGTGAGCAGCG
>DATEQG010000062.1:0-27187 GCA_035272765.1 Candidatus Acidiferrum sp. | reverse complement strand
GAGACACTCCTCAAAAATCCTTCGAGATAGTTGTGTGCCTGTCCTGGGTCCATTCTCCTGCAACATTCGAGGCAGAAGTCCGTCTAAGAGAGTAGGTCTGCGCCGACAGCGAGGAGAGCGGCTAATTTCAGGCCTGCGAGGCTTGCGCGGACGTCGCTCGGGAAAGCCAGTTGGGAAGGCGAGATCTCCGCGTGGCCAGGGTCGGGCGACTGCGCTATCGAAAGAGTTCTCCGCTAGCCAAAGTTTGCCATTGCGTTTAGTATCCCGCGTCTAACGGACGCCCCCGCTGCCGCTAGCTTCGGAGTCACGGACTTCGCAGTCGGGAGTTTGCACGCGAAACAAATCACCCGGTAACGTGTTTGAAACAGTAGAGAAGGAAAATAACGCACAGCGTCAAATGTGAAGTATGTTGAGCGCCTGGCAGCCCGCCTCCCCAGGGAGGAATTCACGGTTTCGAGGGCTGCGGGTGGTAAAAGCGATGTCTGATAAATCCGAGACGAACCTTCTTGCCGCCCCGTGCATCCAAACGGCAGAAGAGGACGTATCAAAGAGAACGATGACCACGTGGCACAAACGCGATTGGCAGCAATTTTATGAACTGGCGCGCCGTCCCTGGCAGCGTCACCGCCCGCCGCGACCCGTGTATCCTACGGGGCTGAACCGTGTGCTGCCTGCGCAAGGTTTCAGTTTGTCAGAGCTGGATGACGCCGGCGTAAATCTCGATCAAGCCGAGCAGCTTGGCCTGCCGGTGGATGCGGGCCGCATCGGTGCGTATGGCCCGAACGTAACCGTGCTGCGCGACTTCGTGCGCTCCTCGCGGCAACCGCTGTAATTCTTTTCAAATTTCAGATACAGCTTCATCTACTCGTGACTTGCAGAGCGTATCGCCACGAGATCGATGGATTTGCCATCGCCCTCTTGCAAAGTAACGCTCTGGCCTTTCGCTTCGAACTGCTTGAGAAAATCCGGCTCTTCCCACGCGTTTTGTTCCACTTGTTCCCAGCTGAAAAGTTTGTAGTCGCCAGGCGCAATGCCGCGCATATCGAACCGGCCATACTGATCTGTGGTTCGTTGCTTGTAGAGATGAAATTCGTTGCGGTGCGCATCATTCGGGACGAGGACGACCGTGACGCCAACAGCAGGCAGGCCGTCGGTATCAGCGACCGTGCCTTGAATGCGCGCGCCACGGGAACTGATACTCACTTCGAGAATGGCCTGCGTGCCGCGAATCACGTTGAACTCATCATCGGAGACTTCCATTCCTGCGTAGCGGATCCCTTTCAAATAGCAGTCCTGACTCTGCCCCGCGGTGGACAGCCGGAAGAGACCTTCCGAGAGATCGCGAAGTAAAAATGTGCCGCTCGAGGGAACACGAGCCTGGGCGCCGTATTGAAAAGTGGAGTCGACCGGTCTCACGGACACCGTCAAGGGCTGTCCATCTAGGGCCGGTCTCGGATCCCAATTGATTTGGCCGCGAATGTCCATTCCCGGCAAGAGCGAGAGTTGAAGGCCGTCGGCGTCCGTGCTTGCAATGTCGATACTTTGCCGGGCCTGATACCTCCGGCCCTCGTCGAACCAGATTGCGGACAGTGTGTAAGAACCCGGCAAAACATCTGATATCTCGAACGCACCGTCCGGCTTGTCAACCAACGTTTGGCGGGCCGGCACGCTCCAGCCCAGGCCGCTGGAGCGTGCCTCGAGCAACAGGATGACGGGCGTAGCGTTGTGCCGCGCGGCAGAATTATTGACGCGGCCGCGAATGCTGTACACCGTGGTGGGCTCCAGCAAAATATCCGTGGACGAAATCTCGTCGCCCGTTTTTATCGTGATGGCGACGCCTTTGGCTGGATCGGTGCTATTGGGGTAGTACGTTGGCACGTAGCCGGATTTGCCGGCGTCCGCAGCGTACTCGTCGTCTTCGCCAGGTTCCAGGCGTTGCCCGGGCTTATAGGTGGCGCTGATGAAATAGCGGCCCGGGCGCAGCCCGAACAGGCGGTACTCGCCGAGATCATTGGTGGTCACGGTCACTTCGCTGGAAAGCGTTCGCCTTCCCCTCGTATAAGTGGCACGAAGCGCACTGACTCGCACCCACGGCAGAGGATCGCCGTTTTCATTCTGGATGCGCCCGCTGATGACAGCCGAAGGCACCAGGCGGAACAACAAGTCCTTCAAATCCTGTCCGGGGCTGAGAGCGAGGATGGCGCCAGGATCATTCGGAGTTCTCTGGCCATATTCCTGGGTAGCGTAGCCGTTGCGAATCACCCGCAAGTGATAGCGGCCGGGGTCGACGCCTTTAATTTCGAAGCGGCCGCCAAGATCGGTTACGCCGGAAAACGTGCGCGTGTGGTCGTCAACGCTTTGCAAGTAGACGGTAGAGGACGGGAGGGGCGCGCTCCCTTCCAGCTTCACAACGAGGCCCGAGACGCTGCAAACGGCCGATTTTGCTGGATCGGTCGAACTATTGCGAACTTGTGCGGCGGACGATGAGGCGGCGAGAAGTCCAAGCAATGCGATGAGAGCTGGCTTCATCCCATTCTCCAGCGGCAAGAGTCTATGATACCCGGCTTGCCACACTAGGATGCGCCGATCTGCCCAGAATGCCGCTCGCGGTAGCGCCGTTTGTTTTTCGTAGCGCACGACTTCAGTCGTGCACTCGGCGAGGCGCGGGGGCCCCACCCTCGTTTTTTGAGGGTGGGTCTGTCCTTCCTGCCTTTTCCCTTGTAGGGGCACGATTCATCGTGCCCTCTTCTCCGCCACTCGGCCCCACCCCACACTGTCATTCCGAACGGAGCAGGCCGACTTTATTCTTCCCTTTTTTCTCCTGCGGGTGCCCCACCCTCGTTTTTTGAGGGTGGGCCCGTCTTCGGATAGAGGAAGTGGAGAAGTTGTGCAAATCCTGTGGGCAGGCCATTCTTGCCCCTAGACGGGCTCCCCCGTTTCCGCAATGATGTCGGCGCAGAGAGCTTCCCCTGAGCAACTTCGCAAAACTCACCGAAGACATCGTGAAGGCCGTCCACCAACTGCGGCAACACGGGCTAGCTGTCGGTTTCCCCATGCAAACCGCCGACGGCCAGATCATCTTCTCAGTCGGCAAAGATACGCTGACCGCGAACCAGATCCTCGATCTTCTCGAACGCGGCGAACTCCACGCCGAAGGCGTCCGCAAATCCGTCGAAGCCCAAGCCTCCGCCAAGCTCCCGCGCAAAAAAGCCGCATCTCCCTAAACGGCACCAGCCGTTCCTTGTCTGTCATCCCGCCTGCCCCGAGCCTCGAAGGGAAGCAAGTTACTTCGACTATTCCGCCATCATGGCCGATGCAGCGGAGGTGCTTAGAAAAGACAAGGCAACTAGAGAGCGCCTGTCAGAAAGGATAAAGCACGTCACAGTCGATGAGTACCAGGACGTGAATCCGATTCAGGAGGCCATTGTCCGGTGTCTGCATGATCTTGGGGCGACCGTCTGTGTCGTTGGTGACGACGACCAGACAGTCTACCAATGGCGTGGGGGCGATGTGGACAACATCCTGACATTCAGCAAGAGGTACCCTCACGTTGCTCAGATCCGACTGGAGGAAAATTTCCGTTCTAGTCCAGGCATCGTCGAGACCGCACGGGCCTTTATTGAACAGAACCAGCAACGGCTTCCAAAACAGATGCAGCCTACACCTGCACAGAAATTTGAGCAAGGTGACATCGCCGCTCTGGCGTTCGATAGTCCTGACTCTGAGGCCACACATATCGCCAACACCATGCAGAAACTCCGCGGGGTTTCCATCCGGGAAGACGACAGGGAGCGAGGCATATCATGGTCCGATATGGCCGTCCTGCTGCGAAGTGTCGGCGCAAATGGAGAGCCTATTACACGCGCCCTGGAAAAAGCAAAAATACCCTATCTGGTCGTGGGCATGAACAACTTGTTCGGAACGCCTGAGGCTCAGGCTGCCCGCGGCCTTTTTTACTTCATGGCCGGTTGGTCGGATTCCTCTGCACTAGAAGCATTATGGGCCGAGGCTAACCTGGGGATATCAGGTGCAGACGTGCGGCGCGCCATTGCTAACCTACAGAAGTTCCGCGATTCCTTCGATAAGCCTACCGAACGATTCGGGTTCTACTCCATCCAGCGAACATTTCAGACTTTTCTAGACGAAGTAGGAATGCGCGAAGAACGGGTGCCGGGCGAGCGAGGCGAAGTCGTATTCTACAATCTTGGCAAGTTCAGCCAACTCATTTCCGACTTCGAGACCATCCATTACCACTCGCAACCCAAAGAGAAATATGAGTCCTTCGCAAATTTTCTGCAATACAGCGCACAAGCAGCTTACTCCGAGGGTTGGCAAGATAACCAGTATGCAAATCCGGACGCCGTAAGAATCATGACCATCCACCAAGCCAAGGGCATGCAGTGGCCCGTGGTGTTCATTCCCGCACTCCTTAGAAATCGATTCCCTTCTGCGGGACACGGAGGGCGGAATGTGTGGCACCTAATCCCAAAATCTGGGATCAAGCGCCAGTCCCGATATGACGGGAGCATCGAGGACGAAAGACGGCTTTTCTACGTTGCAATGACAAGAAGCCAGAAGTTCCTGCATATGACTTGGGCGCCCATCCCCGGAAAAAACAATCGGTATCGACGACCGTCAGAGTTTTGGGATGACATCCTTGTTTCAAGCCACGTAAAGCGCAGATTACCAGATTATTCCACCCGCAAACGGCTCCCACCGACATCGCGCAAGGGCATCGAGAACGTCGTTTTTTCGTTCTCCGATCTGAAATATTTTTTCGAATGCCCGTACCAGTTCAAACTCAGAGTACTTTACGGGTTCAATGCTCCAATACATGAGGCCCTCGGTTACGGACGATCACTTCACAATGTCCTCGCAGAAGTCCACTCACGTGCGCTACATAAAGACTTCGTCGAAGAGAAAGAAGTAGGCACTCTTGTCGACACGCACTTACATACTCCCTACGCGTATCCGGCTCTAAGACAGAATCTCGAGGCAGCCGCAAGGAATGTCATCCACGCATACATTCATGACAACAAAGCCGACTTCAAGAACATCGAATTCTCCGAAAAACAGATTGAAATTGGACTAAAAGACGGAGTGAGTGTGGTAGGTCGAATCGACCTCGTCCGCAGGATAGATACTGGCGAAACAACAATCGTAGACCTAAAGTCCAGTGACCGGGCTCAGCCTGAGGACGTAACGGAAACCCAGCTTCACATATACGCCCTTGGGTACGAAGAGCTAACCGGGAGGCGGGCGGACTTCGTTGAGATATATGAACTAGATGAAGGTAAACGTAAGCCGAGATCGGTTGACGACGATTTCATCGAGGACGTTAAGGGCAAGATGGCGAGCGCAGCTAAGGCTCTGCGCCAAGGGGATCTCCCAACACTCCCTTCGGCGATCAAATGCAAGACCTGCGACTACCGCGGCATGTGCACTGCCGGCGTCAAAGCTCTCCAGCAGGGAGCGCCAGCAAAACCAAGAAATATTTTCCGCACAAAGCAATAGACGGGCGGGCGGCGAATCGCAGCTTCGCAACGCCTCCACACGTAGAACCCAACAAAGCCCAAGGCGCACGTCGACGGCTGCCTGGTAGTGTGAGTGCCCGAATGAAGACCGCTCCTCAATGTAAGTGGCACCTGATTCTTTGAAAAAGATTCCCTGCTATGCCCGCCCAACCAGTTGTACGCAGGACAGGGATTACCCTCAGAGAAATGAGACTACAGCTTGGAGGAGCCGTCTCGATTTATATCGAGGAGGGTTCGGATACCGCGATAAAAAGCTTCCTTCCGATACCTAAGCTCCCATTGATTCAGAATATCTCGCAGATCTTTAGTAGCGCTCTTTATAGCGCTCTTTGCTCGGGGATGGTTCTTTTGAAGACCCTCGAGTTTCCGCAGATGTTTCTCGATGGAAGGCTCAATTGTCTTTCGCGATGCGCGGGCGTTGTCAATCCAACGAGGGGGTATATTTCCGTGGAGCTTCAAAAATCCTTTCACAGCTGAGCCGGAACAAGTGTCAAAAAGCTGGGCCTCCCTTGCCATGATCATCCTCCTTAATATTTCTTTCGACGATTTCCGCCGTCAGTATATTCTCCAACCGAAGTGCAAAGAGATCTTATTACTTGGCAGCCGGGGACAGACGGGACGTTTTCCAACACCCCGGCTCTAATCCCCCCAACCACCCTCGCCGTTCAACTTCCAAGAATGACCATTGAACCCCCAATTTTGACCATTCCCTGCAAAGTACTTTACTCCCTCGCCAATCCCATGGTACCCTCTCCTATGCTTGCCCTGAGTATCGAAGGGTTCCGCCCACGCTGCCTTCTGCTTTACCCTGAGCGTTCGCGAAGGGCCCGTCCCATTCCAATCCACGTCATCCTGACTGCCCCGAGCGCAGCCGAAGGCTCCGACCCTGTCGGAAAGGATTTGCTTTTCTTTCCCCTCTCGCCACTCGAGCCACAAGTCACAAATCACCAGCCACTCCCTCGGCCGACTCTCTTCCACCAGTCGCGAGTTACCAGTCACAAGTCACTAAGTGCTTTACCATCCGCACTTCCGAAGAAACCGGGGAGGGGGTCCCCGTGGCACAGACTTCAGTCTGTGCTCCCCGCTCATTTACCGCGCGTGTCTGCGCAACACGCAGGAATTCGTGCAATCCCTTTCCGCTCATGGGTTTACTTCATAACTTGCGGACACCCCCGGGGGTGGGGGGGTGCATCCGCCAGTCTTCCCTGCGCAACCTCAGCGCACTCTGTTTACCCCGACCGCGTCGGGGCGCCGGCGTTTACCCGAGCCGCTCGGGGCGTTATCCTTACTCTTGGTTGCGCATTACCCAAATTTGTCATCCCGAGCGAAGCCGAGGGATCTGCTTCTTCTTCTCCCGCTTACGTCCCGCTCCTCACATCCTTACCTCATTACCTCGTTATCTCATTCCTTCGCAGTTTCACGGGTCACCGGCCACGGAACACGTCTCGTTTGTGCCACCGCCGGAATGCGGCTAAAATGAACCACTCGAGCAGCCCTCATGGCCACACCGTTTAACATCATCTCGAATCCGCCGCCGGTTCCGGTGCCCCAGCCGAATGCTCACCCGCGCCCGGACTGGCTGCGCGTGAAGTTTTTTGGCGGCGAGCGCTACCAGGACCTCAAGCGCATTATGCGCACGCTTGACCTGCACACCGTTTGCGAGAGCGCGCGCTGCCCCAACATGGGCGAGTGCTGGGATCACGGCACGGCTACGTTCATGATTCTGGGAGACATCTGCACGCGCGCCTGCGGATTCTGCGCCGTGCCAAGCGGCAAACCGGCTGGCCCGCCGGACGAAGACGAGCCCGGGCGTGTAGCCGAAGCCGTCGCACGAATGGGCTTGCGTTACGCCGTCGTCACAAGCGTCAATCGCGACGACCAGCCTGATGGCGGCGCGAAGATCTTTGCACGTACGATCGAAGAGATTCGTGCGCGCGTGCCGGGATGCAAGGTCGAAGTTCTGATTCCTGATTTTCGTGGCAATTGGGACGCGCTAAACCTCGTCCTCGCCACCAAGCCCGACGTGCTGAATCACAATACGGAAACCGTCCCGCGGCTCTACCGGCAGGTACGCAAGGGCGCGGTTTACGAGCGGTCGCTAGAATTGCTCCGCCGCGCGAAACAAACTCATCCGGATGTACCGACGAAGACAGGCTTGATGCTGGGACTTGGCGAAGAAAAGGACGAAGTGCTTGCCACGCTGCAGGATCTCGCCGCGCAAGGTACGGACATTCTTACGCTGGGCCAATACCTGCAACCCACGCGCGATCATCTGCCCATCGTTCGCTACGTTCACCCAGACGAGTTCGCCGAGTTCAAGGTGCTGGGAGAGGCGATGGGTTTCAAACACGTAGAAGCCGGCCCGCTGGTGCGCTCTTCGTATCACGCCTTCGAGCAAACCGAATCCGCCCACAAGTAAGACAGGCTTGCACTCAGAATGTGCAGCCGTGAGTTACCGTGTTGTTCTCGGGGCTAGGACGATTAGTACAGCGCCCGCGATCAGCAAGGCGACCGCGAGCAGCGGCGTGACCGTTACACGATGCGGCTTGTCGACGGTCGCAGTAACCGGGCCAATTTTCGCGACTTCTTCGCGCCTGTGGTAGTCGAACTGCGGATGCACGAACGCCACCAACGCGAGGACGACGAAAATAAGCCCAAGTGCCATGATGAAGCGCTTCATAGGGCAGACACTACCACAGGGAGAACAAACTGGAAGTTGGAATTCTTGGACACACCCCTTCGCCAGATGGGCGAAGGGGAAGAGTGAACTTCAAGAACGGGGAAAGAAAAGAACTACGAACGGCCTGCGGCAGCTGCAGCAGCGGCTTTTTTGGCGGCTTTCGCGGCGGTGGAAGCTTTGCGGCGGCGCTTGGTCTTTGGCGGCGTGGCGGGTGCTTCACCGATGAGTTCTGCCACCATGATGCTAGTAACGAACAACTTGGGACCGTGATCGTCAAAATCAATCGCGGTGCGCTCCTGGTCGGACGCGGTAACAATCCCCAAGCCGTATGTCTCGTGCTTCACTGTCTGTCCCTCTGCCATCACTTGCACATCATCCTCCTTGACCACACTTTGCGACTTTGCGTCGATAAGACTCGATTGGAATCTCTTTGGGCGCGGCACCCTAAAGCTGAGCGAAGAAGCCTGATGCTTGGTGGGCCCGAGAGTGCTCGCTATTTCCTGAGCTTTGTACTGCCCCAAACTTGCCAAAAAGCGGCTACAAACATTGCCAAAGCGGCCACTCGAAACGCTACAGAAAGTATTACAATAGCAACAAACGCTAGCCAAAGAGTACCACAAAATAGACGGTTTGTCTACGCTGTAAGCTAGCAGGAAAGCGGCACGCTTCGCTTCTCAAGATATTGATAAATATAGACTTAACTGAATGACGCGAGTGAGAGAAAGCTTCCAGAAGGGCAATTTCCGGCTATTCGAGGGAGTCGGGTTGCAGGCTCAAACCGCTCTCTCCGGAGGCCTTCTTTTCCCAGTACTTGCGTACCCAGGCTTCCCAGCTTTTTCCGGCAGCGGGATCGCGGCCTGTGAATGCGAGTGCCGCGATATCGGCATAAGCAATCTTTTGGCGCTGATTAGAATCCTTCGGCAACACTCGCACGAAGGAAGTGGCGAGCGCGGGACCCGACACGCGATCGAAGATGTATCCTTCTATCTTCTTGCCATCCTTGGTGGTTAAGGTCACATCGCCGCGGTAATCGAAGGCTTTTTCCAAAGCAATGCGCAGTTCGTCCTCGGTGGCTAGCTCGGGGATCCAGCCTTGAACAGCTTCGTGAACGGTTCCAGGGGCGACTTCCAAATCGTCAGGATTCAGCTGGGCATTCTCGGTTTGGTTCGGAGAGTCGGGGTGTCGCGGACCGGTCAAGCGCGCGTCTCCTCAAGCTGAGATTTGCCTTTGTCGATTTGAATGAGCGGATTGTAAGAATGAACCGGCTTCGCAGGTTCGTTCAGCAACGCCAAAGCATCGGGATCTTCATATCTCACGGCAAACGTTGCCTTCATAGCTGACCAAAGGCCACGCAAACCGCTGAAAGTATGGTCCATGGCCGAGGCTTCGTAACCGCTGTGCACCATGCAATTGGCGCACTTGGGATTGCCGGACTCCGTGCCGTAATTTTGCCAGGCGGTCGTTTCCAGCAACTCCTGAAACGTGTCGGCATATCCGTCTTGCAGCAGATAGCAGGGTTTTTGCCAGCCGAATACATTGTAGGTGGGCATGCCCCAGGGGGTGCAGGCGTATTGCTGCTTGCCCATCAGAAATTCCAGGAAGAGTTTGGATTGGTTGAACTGCCAGCTCTTTTTGCGGTTGGAAAGGATGGCGCGGAACGTGCGGCGCGTACGCGCGCGGCCGAGGAAGTGCTTTTGATCCGGGGCTTTATCGTAAGAGTAGCCAGGAGAAAGCATCATGCCTTCAACGCCGAGTTCCATCATCTCGTCGAAAAACTGCCGGACGCTGTTTGGATCGGCGCCGTCAAAGAGCGTGGTGTTAGTGGTGACGCGGAAACCGCGCTTGAGCGCTTCCTTGATGCCATCGACCGCGAGATCGTAGCCGCCTTCGCGACAAACAGAAAAGTCGTGGTGTTCGCGCTGGCCGTCCATGTGAACGGAAAACGTCAAATACTTACTCGGCTTGAACAGATCCAGCTTTTCCTTTAGAAGCAGCGCGTTGGTGCAGAGATAAATGTACTTCTTGCGGGCGACCAAGCCCTCGACGATTTTGTCGATCTGCGGGTGCATCAGCGGTTCGCCGCCGGGGATGGAAACCATCGGAGTTCCACACTCGTCGACCGCCTGGAAGCATTCTTCGGGGCTTAATTCCTTCTTCAAAATGTGGGCGGGATACTGAATCTTGCCGCAGCCGGCGCAAGCCAAATTGCAGCGGAAAAGCGGCTCGAGCATGAGCACAAACGGGTAGCGTTTGCGCCCCGCGATCTTCTGTTTGAGGACGTACGTTGCGACCGTCCACATCTGTGAAATCGGTACCGGCATTTGCCCCACTTGATTCTAAATTCGATGCTGCCGGGAGACCATGAGATTTCTCCCGAATGTTCTATTGTACTCAACTCTCTACGTTTATGCTCGGTTGGTTTTTGCGAGGTATTGGTCAGTTTCCGAATTCGTCCAGAGTCGATGCCAGGCGCGGAGATCGCTTCCTACAAGCCGACTTGTCACGACTAATACGCACCGTGGAACCGGGATACATTCCGGATAGTCGACCAGCCGAGAATTGATCAACACTGTGGGGGTTATCGCGACTTACCCCAAGCTGTCTTGGAGGCCCTTCGGCCCGTGAGAACGCCACGAGAGTCGGTGGGTAGCTGTTCTATTTTCGGCAGGCAGAGCCCGGCTCCTCGGCGCGGCCGTCGAAATGAATCCGCGGCACGAATTGGAGGCGTCCGCTATTTCTTGACTGACGCCTTTCCCGGCGCGACCGGCCCTGCGAATTTGCACGGCGGATCGCTCAGCGCGCTTGGAGACACCTGGAGCGGACTCACATGGCTTTTGGTTAGTAGCGCATTGAAGGCTACGAGATCCTCAGACTGCATTTTTTTCCATGCCGTCACGGCGGCGTTGTAGTCCGTGCAACCGGCTTCCCAAGAATCAATCTGCGCCTGAGTCGGCGCTTCATCCAGCCCGACCTGCGATGTGCTGACAATCGCATTGAAGCTACCGTTCAGCGTATTGAAGGGCTTGATCGCGCCCGGCGGGAGCGCGTCGCGACCGCGCCCTCCCCCGCCTCCTGGCCCTTGGCCGCGAGCGGCGACGATGCCGCCAAACGTGGCGAGCTTTACGTTTATATCTTTTGTCGCCTTGGCGACATCGTCAGGAAGTTGATTGTCGCTTAGAGACGCAACCTGTTGGCGGACAGCCAAAACTTCTGAGTTTCCAGAATAGGAATCCTTCGCTCCCTGGTACGCCAACATCATGAGTTTGTTCTTAGCGCGCAAATCGGTCATGACCTTGGGACTTTCCCCGACGCGCGGGTCATTACGAACGGTCACTGTTTGAGTGTACGTCTTGCCGTCAACGATGAGCTTCAGAGTGTAGATGCCGGGGATCACTTGTGGTCCGTGCGGACCGGGAGTGACAAATCCGCCGGGAGCCACATTCATCTGATTCTCAAGGTCCAAGTTGAGGGCCGGCGGATCATCGTAACGCAAGTCCCAGTTAGTGCGGTTGGTACCGACGTTAATCGGCAACGCCAGATCGGAGCCTTTGGCGACCCAGTATTCGGGGTAAGGCCAGCGCTCGGGAAGTATGGGCGGGATGCTGGACATAGTGCGCACGAGTTTGCCTTCTGCGTCGAAGACCTGCAGCTTTACTTCGCCGGAGGGCGGACGGTTAAGGTGGTAGTAGAGGATGGCGCCGTAGGGTGGATTGGGCGCGTGGGGCAACTCGGGATTGAGGGGCTGGTCCCAGTTATCGCTTACACGCGCACGGATTGCATCTCCGGGCTTGAAGAAATAGACGGGCGGCGCTGCGATTTCCTGTGACTTGGCGGCAATTTCGCGCAGAGGTGTAGTGTCATCCAAAACATAAAAACCGCGGCCGTAGGTTCCGATCACCAGATCGCTCATATGGTTGTTGGTGTGAAACACCATATCGCGGATCGAAGTGCTGGGCAGATTTTGCCGCAGCGATTGCCAATGCTCGCCGTCATCGAAGGACACATAGACCGTGGTCTCGGTGCCGGCAAAGAGCAAACCTTTCTGCTCCGGGTCCTCGCGGATTACGTTCACCCAACTTCCGGTGGCCTGTCCGCTAGGCAATCCGTTGACGATCTTAGTCCAAGTTTTGCCGCCATCGTGCGTGCGCCATATCAACGGGAAGTTGCTGTTGCTCTGAGACACGGCGCGTAAGTCGCGTCCCTGCCGGCCCGAGAGGTATGCGGTGTCGGCGTCGCCATGCCCCGCTTCAATCGTGTTGAAGTTAACGTCGGCTCCTTCCGGAACATCGCTGACATTGTTCCACTGCGCGCCGTTATCCATCGTGTTGTAGATCTGTCCATTGCTACTTATTGTCCAGAACAGGCCTTTGCGAACGGTCGAGATGGCGAAGTCATTGAGGAATGGCGGCGGTGGGGGACTATTGGGTCCGCCACCAGGCGCTGGAGCAGGCGTCCCTGCGGGCACCGCAGCAGGCGCTTCAGTGGCCGCTGCGGGCGCGCCACAAGCAACCTGCGGTTTGCCTTTCTCCACCGTAAGGTCGGGACTGAAAACCTTCCAGGAATGTGCCATATCGTGCGACACCATTAAGCACTGCATGTTGGTATAGATGGCATGCGGATCGAATGGATCGATTCTTCGCCAGGAATCGCGGTAAGAATGGTACTTTGTTGCATCTACACCAAAATTCGGCGCAACGTTTTCCCATTGGCCTGTGGTCAGATTGATTTTCACCAAGCTGCTGCCACCCCCTGCAGCTCCATAGCCCAGGCCGTAGATGATGTTGGGATCGTTGGGATCTGCGGTGAGTGTGCCGAATTCAGACGCGGGCAGCGGCGACCAATCCACTTCTGAGATTTGGCCGATGTCGCCGCGCGTTCGCGTCATGACGGCGCCGGTGTCCTGCTGTGTGGCCATGACCCAATACGGATACCGGTTGTCGGTAGAGATGTGATAAACCTGCGCGACGGGCAAGGCGTAGTAACTGCTCCACGCCAGCCCGCCGTCAAACGTGATGGCTGCGCCTTGATCCACGCCAAAAAGCATGCGCTTGCTGTCATTCGGATCAATCCAGATGTCGTGCATGTCTTCGCCACCCGGAGCACCTTTGAAAGGGATGAAAGTCTGGCCGCCGTCAGTCGACTTATAGGCGGCGGTGCTGAGGGTGTACAGCACATCGGGATTTTGCGTATCCACCCAGACGCCACAGATATAGTCTCTGCCGCCGATGCGCGTATCGTCGCCGGCCATGTGTTTCCACGTGGCGCCTTGGTCGTCCGAACGGAAAAGTCCGGACGCATTCTGTTGGGGCGCGCCGACCAAATAAATGCGTTGCCCGTGGGTGTGCATGGCTACGGCGACGCCAATGCGTCCGGTGTTCAAGGGATTGGAAGTGATTTCGGTCCAAGTCTTGCCTTTGTCGAGAGATTTGTAGAGCTTGGTGTGGCTGGGACCTGGGGTGCGCGGGTTCGGTTCGGCTGCGGTTGGCGGAGGTCCCCTCCGCTCCGTCTGTGTGGTCGCAAAAATCACGTTGGGCTCGTCAAAAGGCGAAGAGAGATCGCGGCCGCCGGTCTCGTCGTCAGGATGCAACATGTTAGTCCACGTCTGACCACCGTCGTCCGTGCGGAAAATGCCGCGTTGCGTGCCGGTGGCGCCGCCGATGGCGACGACGATCACAATGTTGGGGTCCTTGGGATCGACAATGATCTTCGGGATTTTGGTTGTGCCTTCGAGGCCGATGTGCGCCCAGGTCTTGCCGGCATCTGTCGACTTGTACATGCCGTTCCCGTTGGTGCCAGTGGTGAGGCTGGAGACCGCATCGCCGCTTCCCGCGTAAATGATGTTGGGGTCCGAGGGAGCCACTTGGATCGCGCCGACGCTGTCAACGTCCGTCACCTGGTCAAATATGGGATACCAGGTCATGCCTCCGCTGGTCGTTTTCCAAATTCCGCCTTGCGGCAGGCCGACATAAAAAGTGCCGGGCTCGCCGATGACGCCAGAGACGGACGCGATACGTCCCCCGTGATACGGACCCACGTTGCGCCATTGCAAGCCGGAAAACAAATCCGGACTGACCTGTGCCGCCGCGCCGGACGCGAAGCAGAGCACAACAGCAGGAGATATCCAAAGGCGATTATAGCGCCGCGTGTTCCTAACCATTGCAAACCCCCTTACTAATGGAAATTCTTATTAACCCGGTTCGCGCCCAATATACATCAAGCGGCTCTCGCCTGGTGTGCGGCCTTCCGAGTCACGGACAAATCGGACGTAATGCCTCCGGTTTGGCGGACTGCTCTCGATAGACGCGCTTGTGTCCGTTGACGGAGTTGTTCCCGGTACTGACGGCTAATCGGAACCTGACGAAAATCTCAGAAAACATGAGGCTTAGCTGGATTCAAAAAAAGTTGGAAAAAGAGCTTGACAACTTATACTGTGCGACATACAGTGTGTAGCGTACACTATATGACACCCGGTACTGATAGCCACGAACTGTTTGAAAACCTCCGGCTGGAATTGCGGCGCGGCTCCCTGGTCCTGGCGGTTCTGGCCGCGCTGCGCAAGGAACATTACGGATACACGCTGCGGAAGACACTGGCAGACCGGGGGATGGCCATCGATGAAGGAACGCTGTACCCGCTCTTGCGGCGGCTCGAAAGCCACGGGCTGCTGGTGAGCGAATGGCGAGAGGAAGAAAAGCGGAACAAGCGGTTTTACCGGCTATCGGCAGAAGGGAAAGAGATGCTGAAGCAGTTGATGGCGGAATGGCAGGGCATTAGCACTTCGCTAAACGGGATGCTGTGAAAGAGCAAGGAGAGCGTCATGGATTTAGTTGAAAGTTATGTGCGTGCGGTGGCAAAGGCGCTGCCCCAGGAGCAGCGGGAAGACATTATGGGCGAATTGTCGGAAGACATTCGCTCCGAAATGGAAGACCGACAAAAGGCGCTTGGGCGGCCACTGACCGAGGATGAGCAAGAAAGTTTGCTGAAGCAGCGTGGTAACCCATTGCTGCTGGCGGCGCGGTACCGGCAGGATCAACGCTCGGTGGCGTTCGGCCGCCAGATCATCGGTCCCGTTCTATATCCGTTCTACGTCAAAGTTCTCTCGTTCAATCTGGGGCTGACGTTCCTGATTGTCGGCGTTATCTTTACGGGACTCCAGTTGAGCGGGCAGAGAATGTCGTTTGGCGATATCGTCTCGACTTGCCTGCTGCAATTTTTCATTCAGTTCGGTGTGGTAACGCTGATTTTTTCTCTTGTCGATCGACATCTGACGAAGCATCCGGACCGCTGGCAGATAAAAGGAAAGAGCGGCAAGTTCCGTTTGGATTTGCACATTGAACGGAACATACAAGCGCGGCTAGGGAGCCACACGGGAGAGGTTTCGCGGTTCGAGTCCCTTTCTATTATCGTGGCATCAGCCGTGGCGCTGGTGTGGTGGACGGCGGTACAGAGCCATCCGTTCCTGATTTTTGGCCCGGCAGCGGCGTTTTTGAATCTAGCACCCATCTGGCACCAGATTTATTTTCCGATTGTGGTGCTGACGGACCTGGAGATTGTCCGCGCGATGATAAACCTCGTCCGCCCCGACTGGACGCTGTTTCGCGCCACATTTAGGGTGATTTTGCAGGCCGGCGGGCTGGCTGTGGTGTGGTTCGCGATTAGCGTTGGAAGATGGGTGACGGTAGCCAACTCGTTCGCGGACAAAGCGGGTACATACGCCCAGGTGGCTCACATCGTGAATCAGTGCTTGTTGTACGTTTTCGTCTGTGCGGCAATTTTGTCCGCCGTGACGATCGTTTTCAGGATAACGGAATTGATTCGGTGGCGGCAGAGGGATACGAGGCCTCGCGGCATTGGATCAACGGCCAAGGAAGGGAACTAAGGCGGGGTAGGACTATGTTGCACACCTTTTTCTTTGCGTGGTCTTTCTTGATGGATTATTCATTACTGGCCGAAGTGCTCCGTGATGGCGTTCGCTTCGGCCTCCTCAATGCGTGCCTTATTGGCGTTGCTGTTTTGCGGCTGAGCGTTCGCGGCCAGAGAGCTGCGAGGAAGTAGCAAAAGACTCGAGCCAGATTTGGCACGTTGCGTGCATTTGTGCGGCATGGGCTGCCGCCCGCATTTACGCCAGAGGCGTAGAATCAAGACATCTGAAAGGCGCGAGAGAACCGGGGATCATGTCCCGAGACAATCTTATATCTCTGTTCGGCGAGTTCGAGCGCTATGGCAACGACGTCGCGTTCGTACAACGGCGCGGCTATCGCCGCGAGGTCTGGACGTACGCCAAGCTCGCGCGCGTGGCATCTACTGGCGCATTGCGGCTGAAGGAACTTGGAATTCGGACGGGTGACCGCGTTCTGCTCTGGGGCCCGAACAGCGCGGAATGGACGGCGGCCTTTTGGGGCTGCTTGCTGCGCGGGGCGGTCGCGGTGCCGATGGATGACGGCGCGACGCTTGATTTTGCTGGACGAGTCGCGCGTGACGCGGGCGTCAAATTAATTTTCTCGTCGCGCGAAAAGCCTGCCCTCGATCCCGCCATTCCGAGGCTCGCACTGGAGGATTTGTCCGACACAGCGACGGAAAAGAATCAAGTTCTCCCGGAGAGCCTTGCGGACAAGGCGATCACTCGGAATCACATAGCACAGATTCTCTTCACTTCGGGCACGACCGCCGAGCCGCGCGGCGTAGTTCTGACACATGGAAACTTTCTGGCAAATATCGAGCCGCTCGAACGCGGAATTGATCCTTATCGAAAGTTCGAGCGATGGTTTCATCCGCTGCGTTTCACCACGCTAGTGCCGCTGAGCCACGTCTTCGGACAGTTTATGGCACTCTTTGTGGCGCCGCTGCTCGGTGCGACGATAGTTTTCGAGCAGTCGGCAAATCCTTCGGAGATCATTCGCACCGTTAAGCGCGAGCGCGCGACGGCGCTCATCGCGGTGCCGCGCATGCTCGATGCCCTGCATGCGGGAATTGAACGTGAACTCGAAGCGCGCGGTCAGATTGGCTGGTTGAAGGAAAATCTGGACGCGGCAAACGGCGAGAAGTTTCTGCGACGTGCCTGGCGGTTTCGCAGAATTCACCGGAAATTGGGTTGGAAGTTCTGGGCGTTTATTTCCGGTGGTGCGGCCCTTTCCGCCGAAACGGAAGGATTTTTCAAGCGTGTTGGTTACGCGGTCGTGCAAGGGTACGGCATGACGGAAACAGCATCGCTCATCAGCCTGAACCATCCCTTTCGCGCCACGCAAGGATCGATTGGAAAAGTTCTCCCAGGGCGCGAATTCCGGCTCGCGGAAGACGGGGAAATTCTGGTGCGGGGCGAAAACGTCGCGAGCGGCTATTGGGAAGGCGGAACGCTCCGGCAAGGAGTGCGCGATGGCGAAAATTGGCTGCGCACGGGGGATATCGGCGAGCTCGATGCCGAGGGCAATCTTCGGTTCAAGGGCCGCAAGAAAAACGTAATTGTAACGCCCGCCGGACTGAATGTTTATCCGGAGGATTTGGAAACGGCGCTCCGCAAACAGGCGGGCGTACGCGATTGCGTCGTGATTCCCGACCAGCGCGGGGGCAATGCCGAGCCATTCGCGATAATGCTGACGCGCGATGGCGCGGGGAGTACGGAACAGACATTGCGAGCGGCAATTGAAAGCACTAACGCTTCGCTTGCCGAATACCAGCGTGTGCATCGATGGCTGGTTTGGCCTGAGCCTGATTTTCCTCGCACGCCCACCGGCAAGCCTCGGCTGAGCCTCATCGCGGCGTGGGCCGAAGGATCGTTAAACGCTTCGTCCCCGGCGAATTCGCGGGCAGGTTCTCTGGACGACTTGTTAGCGAAGTTTTCGGCTGCGAAAGGAAATTCAGAGAAATTAGAAAAAGAGCTGAATCTTAGTTCGCTCGATCGCGTCGAGTTGATGAGCGCGCTCGAAGAGCGCTACCAAGTTGAACTAAACGAAACGTCGTTCTCCGAGGCAAAAACTATTGCGGATGTACAGCGTCTTCTGCAACAACCGGCGGCCCATCGGACAGAATACGTTTACCCGCGCTGGACGCAGCGCGCGCCAGCACGCTGGTTGCGGCTGGCCGTCTACTACTGCCTGGTCTGGCCTGCCACGCAATTTCTCGCGCATCCCAAAGTCGTTGGCCGCGAAAATCTTCGCGGTGTTCGTGGACCAGTCCTCATCGTTTCTAACCACATTACTCGCCGCGCTGATATTGGCCTGATTCTTGCCGCACTCCCAATCCGTTTTCGTCACCATCTGGCCATAGCGATGGGCGGCGAATCCGTGCAGCGAATGCGGCAACCGCCACAAGATTGGTCTTTCGCCAAGCGCTGGGCGTATCAGTTGGGCTACGGCCTCGTCACCGCGCTCTTCAACGTCTTTCCGCTTCCGCAACACTCCGGCTTTCGAGAAAGTTTCCGCTTTGCCGGCGAATCCGCGGACCGGGGCTATAGCATCCTCGTTTTCCCCGAAGGCGAGGTCAACAATTCGGAAGACGGGCGCATGGCGACATTTCAGAGCGGCATCGGCTTGCTGGCGGAGAACCTGCGCCTTCCCATCATTCCCATGCGACTCGATGGCGTATGGCAAATGAAGCGCGAACGCCGCCGCCTCGCCCACTTCGGGGAAATCACGGTGCATATCGGCGCACCGATCGTATTTCCTCCTGACACGTCCCCGGAAGAAATTGCACGGTCGTTGCAGGATCGAGTTGTTTCGCTCTGAAACTCAGCTATTGTCAATTGTCATCTGTCGTTCGGTAGTGGGCCAGTTTCCGCCAGAGTTTGTCAGGACCTACGCTTCGGTTTCCTTTTGGCCGTGGTGATTGGAATCTGGCTGATGCCTACACCGATGCCGCCCCGCGCTTTTTCGGCTGCCGCTTTCGTTTTGAATGGTTTCGAAATCCTATCGGGATAGCCTTTCTTGTAGTCGAACAGAAACCATTCGTATCTGAACTTGGCCATAAGAAATCCTATCAGATAGCGCTCCGGCACTTTTCCGATAACCGCGTTTACCAGGGGTCGTGAACTCTCTCAGGAGGAAATAGGTGCAAGGGGTCCATTGAGGCGAGTACAACCCATTTCCCTTGCCACAGAAAATTGCCCGAGTGGTTGATATAGCCAATGTGGCTTTCCGTTTCTACGAGGGCATAGCCATCCCGGAAACTCCCGGCGGCCAGGAATCGAGGACCGACCGCAAAACCACCAGATTTATCGATGAAGGCTACGCCGAGTGTGTCAGATGTTGTTTTCTCTGCATTCCAGACACACGGTGCAACACAGGCTAAGCCCTCGGAGAATGGGTCCGCATATAGAAAAGAGGGCGGCACAACAATCTTTCCTTTCGCGTTGATGTATCCATTCTCTTTGCCCACTTGCACCGCTGCAAGGCCCTCCGAAAATTCCAGGCCCATATCGAACTGCTGAGGAATTACAAACTCACCGCCTCGGTTGATGTAACCCCAACGGGTAGTCTCTGCCACACGCGCAAGACCTTCCCGGAATTGGCCAGCCGCAGCTTTTCCACACATGAATTTCGCCGGAATCACTGTGGTTCCGTTTGCATCGACGTAGCCCCACTTGCCATGCGTTTTGACCGCGGCGAGTCCCTCGGAAAAAGGCCGAGCGTCTTCAAAAATTGGTGGAATTACCTGATTGCCTGACTTATCCAAATATCCATACTTCGGGCCCTCCGCGAAACATGCCAAGCCACAGCTGTACCACCATATGTGCCGATAGCGATGCGGCACAACGAAATTGCCGTCGCGGTCGATGACACCGTCCTTGCCATCGAAACGATGCACGGCGAATCCCTCGGAGAAAACAAGGGGCTCGTGCGAGCTTGGATTGATTACGAGTTCTCCGCTGACGTTCACGGTGCCCCAAAGGTTTTTGACCTTAACGGAGCCAAGACCTTCGCGGAAGGGGTAAGAGTGATCGTATTGGGGTGTAACAATGACACTGCCCGTATGGTCGATATACCCAGCGAGGAAATCTCTCGGGCTTCGGCCCTTGCGAGTAAAGATTGGCAGAAGTTTTCTCGTCGACAAAATCGTTTGCCTCGTCGGTTAAACGAGCCGTCATCATCACTTCGCTCATCCTGACACACTCCACAGGTCCTGTCTAAATCCTGTTTTGCCCGGTAGTCGGAAACTGACCGCACTACCTGTTGGTCTGGTAAAAAGCATCGCGATTGGTTCTGTGGCAAAATAGAGTGTTGTCTGAGATGGGTTTATGGCCGACCGTACAATCATGGCGTCGGAACGCCCCGCAAAAACCGCCAAGGGGTCTAAGAAATCTGCCGCGAATATCGAGCAGCGCGAGCGCGTTTTTGACGTTTTCCGCCGCTGGGGCTATTACGAAGCCACGCTGGACCCGCTTGGCGTTTTCCAGCCGCAGAAACTCGCCGATCTGGAATTGACAGGAGAGGCGGCCGACGAAGCGCGGCGTATCTACAGCGGGAACATCGGCGTGGAATTTATGCACCTCCCCGAGCCCGAGAGGCGGCGATGGATCGCGGAGCGCATCGAGGGCCCCGAGTTGCAGGTCAACCAGGAAAAAATTCTCGAGCGATTGGTCCGCGCCGACCTTTTCGAACAGGTTCTTCAGGCACGGTACTTGGGCACGAAGCGCTTTTCGCTCGAAGGCGTTACGTCGCTGATCCCGCTTCTCGATTCGATACTGGACACCGCAGGCGATTTCGGCGCGGTGGATTGCGTGATGGCGATGAGCCATCGTGGGCGATTAAATGTAATGGTCCACGCCGCCTGCAAGCCGCCGCACGAAGTGGTTTCTGGATTTGAAGACGTAGATCCGCGCAGCGTACTCGGCGCGGGTGATGTGAAGTATCACGTCGGCGCGACCGGAACGTACACGACTACTTCCGGCAAGCCCATCAACATGCACCTTGTTTCGAATCCCAGCCACCTCGAAGCGGTCGACCCCGTTGCGATGGGCCGCGCCCGCGCAAAACAAACCCGCCATGGCGTCGACGGTCCTATCATCGACCGTACGCCCGCCACGCTCAACCAGGTCTGGCCTATCGTGATGCACGGTGACGCGGCGTTTGCCGGCCAGGGCATACTGGCGGAAACGCTGAATCTCGCGGACTTGAAGGCCTACACCGTCGGCGGCACGGTGCATATCGTCGTCAACAATCTCATCGGGTTCACCACGCAGCCAACGCAAGAACACTCGTCACGCTTTGCTTCGGACATTGCCAAACGCCAAAGCATTCCGATCTTCCACGTCAACGCGGAAGATCCCGACGCGGTCGTGCGCATCGGAAAGCTCGCCGCCGAGTATCGCGCGACATTTGGCAGCGACGTCGTGGTGGACATCATCGGCTATCGCCGCCACGGCCATAGCGAAGTAGACGATCCCACCATCACGCAGCCGGTTCTATACGAACGCATTAAGAACCATGCTCCTCTGTGGAAGATATACGCGGAGCGGACTGGCATCGACGCATCGCTAATAGTCGATGCTGTAAAAAGGGAATACGAAGTGGAGCAGCAAAAGGCGGGGCAACTTACGAAAATCCCGCATCTGCGCAAACTGCCGGACTATTGGTCGCCCTACAAACACGGCAAGTACGATCCGGCCTACGAAGTCGATACGGGACTGACTCAAGAAAAGCTTGCCGGACTCACGGATGGGCTCGTCCGCGTGCCTGCCGGCTTTCATCTCCACCCGAAAATCGCAAAGCTTTTGGAACAGCGTAACGAGATGGGCCACGGCAAGCGCGCCATAGACTACGGCTTTGCGGAGGCTCTAGCGCTGGGTTCGCTGGTGCTCGAAGGCAATCCCGTCCGTTTGACCGGGCAGGACACCCAACGCGGCACCTTCAATCAACGCCACGCTGTTCTGATCGATACGGAAACCGAGCACAATTACCTGACGCTCTCGCATCTCTCCCGGCAGCAGGCTTTTTGCGAAATTTACAACTCCTCGCTTTCCGAGGCGGCTTGCGTCGGATTCGAATACGGCTTTAGCCGCGACTATCCGGAAGCGCTGGTTCTTTGGGAAGCGCAGTTTGGAGATTTCGCCAACGGTGCGCAGGTGATCATCGATCAATTCCTGAGCGCCACGGAGGACAAATGGAATCTGCCCAGCGGCCTCGTGCTTTTGCTCCCGCACGGCTACGAAGGACAGGGCCCAGAGCATTCCAGCGCGCGCATCGAGCGCTACCTGCAGCTGGCCGCCGAGGACAATCTGCAAATTTGCCAGCCCTCGACGGCCGCGCAATATTTTCACATGCTGCGCCGCCAGACCCTGCGCGCGTGGCGCAAGCCGCTCATCGTCTTTACGCCGAAGAGCATGTTGCGCCATCCGGACGCCAGCTCAAATATCGAAGACTTCACGCGGCCCCGATTTCTGCCGCTCGTTCCCGATCATGAGGTGCAAGATGCAAAGCGCATCTTGATCGCCAGCGGCAAAGTCGGCCATGAGCTCCGCGCGGAGCGCCGGCGCCGCAAAGACACAAGCACGGCGATCTTCTTCCTAGACCAGCTTTATCCTTTGCCGCGGCCAGAAATCACAGCCGCGCTCGCCGAGCATCCCAACGCTCGGGAAATTGTCTGGGTACAGGAAGAGCCCGCCAACATGGGAGCCCTGTTCTACGTCCTGCCACGGCTCGAGCGATTGGCCCAAGCCAAGGGCCTCCAGGTGCGCTCAGTGAAGCGCTCGGCAAGCGCCAGCCCCGCAACCGGTTCGTCCAAAGCACACGAACTTGAACAAAAAACGCTGTTAGCCCTGGCTTTCACGACTTCCAGCGCGAGTTAGAATTTTTGCCGCCGACGGTTTCTTACTTTGAGCATACTAGTAAATTATGGCCATCAATGTCGTCCTCCAAACGGAAAATGGGAGAATCCTGAGGCAAGTTATTGACACATCTAGAGGGCTAAACTGGATCCTTCCTATCGATAACCCGGATTTTCCGCTACTTCAATTCGTGGACCCTTACGGCGACACTATCTTTAATGAGAGACAGACCCGTCGCCTTGTTGAAGAATTGAAGGCGGTCATAGAAACTGCTGAAAAACCAGAGGAAAAAGCGCTATTGAAACAAGTAAAGGATTTGGCTGAGGAGATAGACACTCACTTATACGTGCGGTTTATCGGCGACTGAGCGTTAACACTCCATTCACATTGATGTTATCCCTGCGTTACACCCGCACTGCGAGAATCCATCGTGCTACGCACTTCTCAAAGTGACCCAAATCTTTCAACCTCCTATCGCATCTTCCCGGCGTACGGTAAACTGCAGCCAAGCCGGCGAGCGGAACGTGCCAACTTTATGAAACGCGTCTTGATCATCGAGGACGACAAGGACATCGTCGAACTCGTACGCTATAACCTCGCCAACGAAGGCTTTCAGGTCAGCGCTGCTTTCGATGGCAGCGCAGGCCTGAACACGCTCAAGAAGACACCACCCGATCTGCTACTCCTCGATCTCATGCTCCCGAAACTTTCCGGCCTCGACATTTGCCGGGAAGTTCGCCGGGACGACTCACTCAATCGTTTGCCGATTCTCATGCTTACGGCACGCGGCGATGAAGCCGACCGCGTTGTAGGCTTGGAAATGGGCGCGGATGATTACGTGACGAAGCCTTTCAGCCCGCGCGAACTCCTTGCGCGCGTCAAGGCCCTGCTCCGCCGTGCGGAGCCGCCCGCTGACTCGCCTCGCGTCATCGAGATCGGCAAGCTGGCGATCGATCCGGCGTCTTATCGCGTGAGCCATTCAGGAAAGCCCGTTCCGCTTAGCACGCTCGAATTCCGGCTGCTCTATTACCTGGCTTCGCGTCCGAACCGGGTCTTCACGCGGGATCAATTGCTCGATGCCGTTTGGGGAACAGATCGTTTCGTCACTCCGCGCAGCGTGGATGTGTATGTCCGCCGATTGCGTGAAAAAATCGAGAGCGATCCGGAGAATCCCGTTCATCTGAAGACCGTGCGCGGTGCGGGGTATTTGTTCGAAACTCGTGCGGCTTAATCTATTCTGGAAATTCGCGTTCGCGTTTCTTGCGCTGTTGGTGAGCGTCCTGCTCGCCTTGGATTTCTTTGCCGAACGATCTTTCCGCGCCGGTTACGAGCGCAAAGGTTTCGAACAGCTCGTTGCGATCGCCCGCATCGCCCAAGCTCGGCTTCCCCAGTGGACACCCGCTTCGCCCGAACACCCAGAGGATCTCGCACCTCTGCGCGATTGGGTCGCGCAACTGGGCGCCAGCGGGGCTCGCGTCACTGTCATCACCGCCGATGGCCGCGTGCTTGCCGATTCGCAGGCTGATCCGCAGGCCATGGAAAATCACGCCACCCGCCCTGAAGTCCAGGAAGCCATGGCAAAGGGAGACGGCCGCTCGATTCGCCGCAGCGTCACGATGAACAGCGATCTTCTCTACTACGCGGTGCGGCAGAACACCTCCGCGGGACCTTCTACGATCTTGCGCTTTGCGCTTCCACTCGAAACTGTTGACGACGTTCTGAGTTCTTTCCGGCGCCGGCTATGGGTCGCATCACTTTTCATCCTGTTGATTGCCGGCGGAATTTCTCTGTTGTTATCCCGCGGATTAACCGATCGCGTCGAGCACTTGAAGGAGTTTTCCCGGCGCGTCGCCGAAGGGGATTTCCGCCCCTTGCCTCGTGACGGTTCGGGTGATGCTTTGGAAGCGCTCGGCATGTCTCTTAACCGGACCGCCGCTCGCCTGGACCGCACCATCCACATTTTGACCGAAGAACGCAACCTTTCGTCCGCGATTCTCGGAAGCATGGTCGAAGGCGTCGCTGTAGTGAATGGTTTGGAGCGCCTGGTGTTTGCCAATCCCGGCTTTGCGGAAATTCTCGGGCTGGACGTGCCGCCCACCTCCGGCAGCGCGCTCGTGGAGGTGGTGCGGCAGACCGAACTGCTCGAAGCCGTGCGTCAGGTTCTGCGGGGTGAGCCGCGCGTGCAGTCGGAAATCGTCACCGGTACGCTGCGGCAGCACTATTTCGCAATCACCGTTGCGGCCGTTCGCGCGGGAGACACGACAGGCGCCGTCGTGGTGTTGCACGACATCACCGAACTCCGCAGACTCGAGCGCGTGCGCCGCGATTTTGTGGCCAACGTCTCGCACGAATTCCGAACTCCCCTCACCGCCATCCAAGGCTTCGCCGAAACTCTTCTCGCCGGCGCGATCGACGATCCTCAGAACCGCACCCGCTTTCTCGAGATCATTCTCGAACATTCCCGCCGTTTGGCCCGCTTGACGGAAGACCTGCTCATGCTTTCCAAAATGGATGCCGAGCGCCTCGAACTCGAGATCCGCCGCCTCAGTGTTTCGCAATTGATCGAGAGTTGCCTCGAAACCGCCCAGCGCCGTGCCGCCGAAAAAGATTTGCGGATTTCCGTCAACGCGCCGCAGCGCTTGCCTGACATCGCTGGAGACCGCCGCCGGCTCGCCGAAGTTCTGCAAAATCTTTTGGACAACGCTATTCAGTACACCTTGCCGGGCGGACAGATCCTGCTCAGTGCAGAAACCGCCGAAGATGAGGTGGTTCTCACCGTGTCAGACACCGGGATCGGCATTCCGAAAGCCGACCAGCCTCGCATCTTTGAGCGCTTTTACCGCGTGGATGTCGCGCGCTCGCGCGAAGCCGGAGGCACAGGCCTCGGTCTGGCCATCGCCAAACATCTTGTCGAGGTACATGGCGGGCGCCTCTGGGTAGATAGCGAGGTGGGTCAGGGTTCGCAATTCCATTTTTCCGTGCCTTTGTTTGACTCGGAGTCTTCTGCGCCGCGTGCCAGCTCGAACGGCCTGAGCGGTCGTGGCGGCGACGGGAGTACCGAGCCTTTTTAGCCGGCTTTCTGGCTGTTGCCGCGCAGTCCTGTCCCAATCCGCAGACATCTTGCAGACCCCCTGCCAGGCTCGTATCTCTCTGATTTATCCGCACATTCATCTGTTTGTGAACAAACTGTAACCACTCTTTTGCCACAGTGTGGACTACGAGCAAGGGTGTGACTTTAAGCTCTCAGCTCCGGAAGGGGAATCATGGCAAGTTCCGCTGGACAGACGGAAGCGGTCCTCTACGAAACTCTAGTCAACTATCTGGTCTCGATGGCGCGCACCGTGGAAGGCGCGATGAACCGCGGCCTGGACGCCATCGTCGGCGTCAACGATTCGCGCACGTGGGCTCTTCCCGGTGAAGTTTTTCTGCTCGAGCCCCGCATCAATGAAATGGAAATTGTCATCGACGAACACGCCATAAGGCTGCTCCGCCGCGGCTCGTTTTCTGACGACGAGGTGCGCCTGATCGTTGCCGCCCTCAAAATTACGAATGATCTGGAGCGCATCGGCGACCTCGCCGTGAATCTCGCGGAGTGCGTCATTTCTCTCCGCGAAATGCCCGGCGCACCATTGCCGGAAGAACTCGCCCCCATGACGTCGGCCGTACGCGCCATGGTCAGCAAGAGTCTCGGCGCGCTGATCTTTCGCAACGTCGAAATGGCAGGCCAAGTCCTTCAGAGCGACGACGTCGTCGATCAGTATCGTGACCGCATCTTCGACCAGCTCATGCAAAGCATGACGCAGCAAGCAGCTCTTGTCAGTCCGGGAATGCAGTTTATTCTCGCCACCAGACATCTGGAACGCATCGCCGACCATGCCACCAACATTGCCGAGGACATCATCTTCTGGGTACGGGGGCTCGACGTCCGCCACGGCCGCGGCCTCGTCATTCGCCCCGATGAGGCCGGCGAAACTCGCCCGGCCGTTTCGTCTTCGGCTGGCGATTCCGCCATCACCGAGAATTCACACGCCCTTCATTCGGACGTGACCCCTTCTTGCGACACTGAGCGCGCTTGATCTTCACGTATAGTCCTACCTCGGGGACCGGTGCACCCCTGGCTCCGGTCCTCTTCTCCCCTCCTCAGTCCCGCAACGCCCTCCAGGCATCCCCTTGACCGCTCCGCGCAGTCCTACTATTGTCATTAGAGAGTTTATG
>DATEQG010000061.1:0-19607 GCA_035272765.1 Candidatus Acidiferrum sp. | reverse complement strand
TGATTTCGTGATACCCGATGGCGTCCGAATCCGTCGGCACATAGCTAATCGTGTATTGCGAGTGCAGCTCGCCCCCGATTTCGTCGATCGCCTTTTCAATCGAACGGTCCTTGTATGTTGAGAGGTGTGCGCCCCCGGTCGCCGTGCAAGCTACCTCCATCGCGTGATCCTTCACCTTGTTATCCGCGTGTTCCACCGCCCAGATCGCCAGCCCCAGCAAATCGACCCCACTGGCGTTGGCGACATCTTGGCCCGCCGGAGTCTGCACCGTCCCCGGCGGTGGCGGCAGTGTCATGATACCCGGCGGCGCTATCGGTGCCGGCGTGTCTCTCGGTTTGCCTTTCAATTCCGACCGCGTAGTCGAAAGCCCCACGCTGTAAATTGTCACATTCGCGAGCTGCGCCTTTCGCAGCACCTCGCCGAACTTCGCCTCGCTCCCCACATCCACAGTTTCGGACATAATCAGCAGCAATCGCCTCCGTCCCGGCTGCTCCGCCGTCGGCTGCGGCATCCGCCCGCTGAGCATGTCCACGCCCACGGCCATGGCGTCGTAGAGCCTCAGGCCGGAAGTTCCCGTTTGCAGATGTGCCACAGTATTTTCGATGGCATCGCCGTCACTCGTAAAATCCTGCAGCTTGTCGACGGCATCGTTGAACCCCACCACGGCGGCCTCGCCTTCCGGCCCCATCACCGTCTGCGTAAAAAGTATCCCTGTCTTGCGCATCTGCGGCAGCAGCGGATCAATGCGCGAACTTGTCTCGATCAAAATGACCACAGAAACAGGATCGCCTCCGAGATCGAAATGCAAAATCCTCTGCTCGAAGCCGTTGTCGGTGATGCGAAAATCCTTGGCCTCCAGGTCATGCACCATGTCGCCTTTCGCATTGCGTACCGTCACCGGCATATTCACCAGCGCTACTTGAACCTTCAGCTTGGCCTGCACGTCCAGCGGAGCTTGCTGGATCGGTTGGCCGGGCCTGGGCGTCATCGGTCCTTCAGGAGCCTGCGCCTGCGCCGCACCGGCCGCGGCAACGAGAGCAACGAGCAGCAATGTACATTTACCTGTGGTTTGCTTCATTCCGTCTCTCCGCCGGAAACAACCCGTTCCAGCAGTGTACTCAATTCGACGCACGCTTGGCGGAAGACGTTGCCGCGAGCCTCCGCGATTCCTACAATGATTGTTTGCATCTTTCGGAGAGAACAGCCCATGTCCGCAGGTCAGCCCAAGCTCAAGCCCCAGCACGCTCCAAAAGCGCCCCATGAGGATCACCGGTTTCTGGAAAGTACTCCGGCGCGGCCCCTCCGGATCCTGGCGGAGTATCTCCATCCTCTTGTGCAGCTCAAGAGAGAGGGAATCGCTGACACCATCGTTATGTTCGGCTCAGCGCGCATCGAATCTCACGAAACGGCGCAGGCGCGTGTCACGCGTCTGAAAAAAGAAAACGTCAGAAAGCTCTCTGCAGCAGCACAAGTTCGGCACCGAAGCGAAGTGCGCCACGCCAAGAGCCTTCTCGAGATGTCCCGTTATTACGAGGAAGCACGCCAGCTCTCGCACAGAATTACTTCTTGGTCCATGACGCTCGGCCCCAAGCCGCGCCGCTTCGTCATTTGTTCCGGCGGCGGTCCCGGCATCATGGAAGCCGCCAATCGCGGCGCCAGCGAAGCCGGAGGCAAGTCCATCGGCCTTTCCATCGAGCTGCCCCACGAGCAATTTGCGAATGCCTACATCAGCCCGGAGCTTAGCTTCAATTTCCACTATTTCTTCATGCGCAAACTCTGGTTCGCGCAAATCGCCAAAGCTCTCGTCGTTTTTCCCGGCGGCTTTGGCACCATGGATGAGCTTTGGGAAATGCTCACGCTGCTGCAAACCGGAAAGCTCGCCAAGCACAACATCATCCTCATCTACGGCCGCAAATACTGGGACAAAGTGCTGAATTGGAAAGCCATGGTGAACTGGGGCACCATCAACGAAGACGAGTACAAAATGTTGCAGTTTGCCGACAGTGTCGACGAAGCCTTCGACCACATCCGTGCCGGCCTCGAAAAATACCACATGGAAGTTGATCCCTTTTTGCAGGCTTACTAACCGAAACCGCCGCCCGTTTCTTGCCTACAGCATTGTCGCAGACCGTTCTACGGTTTCTGCCCGATAGCGGCTCTTCCGAGCGTTCGTTAGGGTGGAATCGGAGGGAAAACACTTATGCGACATTGCATGGATTTTTCGCTGTTCAAAAAAACGCTGCTCGTAGGAGCCACTCTCGCCGGCTCTTTCCTGCTTTTTGGTGCGCCGCAGTCACGCGCGGCGGAGGACGACTGCCAAAAGCGCATCATTAAGATTGACCATGATCTGCACAGAGCCGCTGCGGAACACGGCTGGGATAGCCCTCAGGCAGCCGAACAGCGCACTGCGTTAGAAGTAGCGCGGGAATCGTGTTGGGAACACGGCCATCGCTGGTGGGATGAAGACACTAAGAAATGGCACACGGAACGCGATTGGGACGAGCACGACCACGATCATCCTCCCCGCTAGCTTTGGACTTCCTTCGGAGCGCAGCGGAATTCCGCTGCGCTCTTTTTGTTTTTGTAACGTCTTCCCGAACATCCCCGCCGGCGCCACTCTTTCTGCACCGCGCAACATTTGTGGTGCAGGGGTGTTTCATAAAATATAGGGCGCAACCCGAGAGCAGTCCTGGAGACGCCCGGGAGGACGCAATGTTCACGAATATTTTGAAGTCCATGTTTGGCAAGGCAGCTTTGGCTGCCGCAGTATTGGGTGGTGCTCTGTGTTTCGTGGGTGCACCTAACGCGCAAGCGAATGAGCGGGATCGCATCGTCCGCCATGAAGTCGTTGTCCATCGCGAGTTTTATGGCCCGCGATTCGAACGGCGCCCAGTGTTTGTCCGCGGCTATTACGATCGCTTCGGCTGCTGGCACCGCTACTAAGTCTTAACTAAAAGCAAAAAGAAAAACGGGGCGCAAACAATTGCGCCCCGCTTCCATTTTTAGCCTTTTTCTAATTTCAGATCGCCGAACGAATTTAATTTTTCGCGGCAGCGGCCAGCTCATCAGAGAAGACAGCTTCAAATCGCCGCTCTTCGTCCTGGTCGTGCAGCAGCACTACCGGAACCACGCGCAACGATCTCTTGCAGGAGTGGCACTGCGTCACTTCGCCCTGCAAATCCTGCAGAAAGCCGTCCGTAAAGTGATATTGCATCCGCTCGCGTCTGGCATTTTTCTGGTCGCGCGCACCGCAGTACGGACAGACAAACTCGACTTTGTCCTGCTGCGGATCGCGGTCTAGAGCAGCCCAACCCGTGCGGCGCACGCCAATTGTCTCGACATTACGCCCATCCATCGGGATAACCCTCCTTCAGATCCACGTCCACAACCATGGGATGCGCGCGAGGGTATTTTCGATTCATCGAAATAAGTCTAGCAGAATCAGTTATTTGAAGGCTGGTTGCGGAACGGGTGCCGGCCCGTGGGCACACCAGGTTCAAGCCTTCCATTCCGTGGCCGACCCCTGTAGGGGCGAGCAAGCTGCGTCCCATCTCGGCCGGTCGCGCAGCTTAAGAAAGGAACCGCCGCGGGCCCTGGGAACTTGTCCCCCATCCTGGTGTCCAATGTTGTGAGGACGCGCGCAACCTCACATCCCTGCGAGCGCGGCGCCGGTCTCCTGCGGTAGTTGAGCAACCCTCAGGAAGCCGGCGTCGCAAAAATTTCAGTTCTCGCTCGCAGAACTTTTTTGTGGAGGTGTGTGATGTCTATCGAACCCGGCCCCAGTCCGCAAAATGATTTTGGTTCCCTGCAAGGCTGTTTCGTGGAAGGCAGCCCCGAACAACGCGCCCGCGAGCGCCGCATTCGCCGTCGCGCGCTGATTATTTCCGTCGCCGCGCAGTGCGCCATTCTCGCCGCCATCATTCTGGTTCCGCTGTTTGGAAAACCAGAGCGCATCGCATTAGCCAACATGACCCCGATTCCGCCCTACTACCACAGCAGCGCACCCGAGCATACGAACACGACAACTCAGCAAACCCCTCAACGCGAGCACAGCCCGTTCAGCAACGTCTTTTCTCAGCCGAGGCGCATTCCTAGCCGTATCGATGACAGCCCTGAACCTCCGTCTTCCGAACCGCCTGGAATTCCCTCAGGGCCTGGACCAGGCACTCCATGCGTCGGATGCCTTCCAATGAACGACGATCGGCGTCAGCCGCCACCGCCTTCGGATGTGCGTCCTCAAACGCCACACCGTCTTCTCGTGGCGCACCTCGAGCCGGCGATGCTGCTCCGCCGCGTCGAGCCGATCTATCCTCCGCTTGCGAGACAGATTCATCGCGACGGCCAGGTGGAACTGCACGCGATCATTTCCACGGACGGTACAATTCAATCCTTGCAGGTCGTCAGCCGCGACACGCTCTTCCTTCAATCCGCCGAAGATGCCGTGCGCCAGTGGCGCTACCGGCCAACCATTCTCAATGGCCAGCCAGTCGAGATCGAAACTTATATCACGGTGATTTATACGCTCCAGCACTAAACGCACGCGCAGCCGCGCCGCATGCAATCGCTTCCGCAGAAAGCAAAAGGGCCGCCACGAAAAATGGCGGCCCTCAGTTTCTATGGAGTGCGGCAGCTCTGCTGCCGCATTTCTCGCCACGCCGGCCCCTCAAACAAATCCAGCCTTCCGAACTGTCAGCCGTGCTTTTCACATCGAAAAGGTGCGTAGGGCCGCGCCTGCCTTTACTACTGCGCGGCCCCCTGCCTGCACCGGGCCACCGATTCCGTGAATTGGCTTTTCACCATCCAAGCCAATTGCGGATTTTATTTGTTCTCGAAGATGTCAGAAGTGGACAACGATTCCCGTCGACGCACGCAGATTGTTCTGCGTTTGATTGCTGGTTGTCCCCTCCTGAAACCGCGTCAGTAAATAGTCGACCTGAAGCGGCCGCAAAGAGAGTCGATGGTTGATTCGATAATCCACGCCTCCGCCGATCGTCATCGCAAAAGCGTTCTGCGAACCAGCCGTGCCTCCGGCAATACTCTCCCCCGCATGCGCCCCGCCGAAAAGAGCTTCGACGAACGGCGTAATACGTCGGTCGCTGTGGTAAGAAATCCGGGGACCAAAGACATACGTGGAGAGTGTTCCATCCACGCCAGTCCCCAGAATATTTCCGTTGTGATATCCGCCGAAATCTCCCACCGCGCTCAACCAGTCCTTGATGTGATACGCGAACGACGCGCTTCCGCCGTTTAAGCTAAAGCTCCCCACGCCGGCTGTGTCGGGATTTTCACGCACGTAGGAATAGCCCGCGAAAATATCCACCTTGGACGTATCCTGCGCGTGGGTAACTCCTCCGCATAAAGTAAGAAAAGCCACTAGAGACACCACTATCCGCATTCTCATACTCCCTCCATTAGTTTGAATTGTCTGCGCGAGCCGGCTTGTCGTACGCACGGCTTCGCGTCTAGCGGTGTGCCTAAGGCAGGAAGGCAGCGATCCGCGTTTTCTCTTTTGTGTTGTTCATAAAGATGCGTCTCCGCGGCGGCAAGTTGCAACACAAGAGAAATAATTCGGGGAAAAAAAGTTACCGTGTCGCTGACAAAAAACAGCAAATTCTTACTAGAAGCCGTCTCATAAATGCCTCCTGGGAGGGCACGGCTTTAGCCGTGCCAAAAAATCCCGAGAACGGAGGGGCTTCAGCCCCTGAGGAAACTCCCCGCTTCGCGCTTGATCTATTTATGAAACAAATTCTAGGTATCATCCCGTAAATCCTCGGACATTGCGGAATGTGCGGCGCAGCGATCTCGTCGCTCCGCCTCCAGTCCCGAGCAACAGTCGCACAGGCTTCAGCCTGTGCGATTCCCGCCTCTTGTAGGGGCACGATACATCGTGCCCGCCTTCGATTGTCCAGCAATCGGACCAGTTCCATGCAGCGCCGCGCTCCGTTTTCTCGAAAGCATATGGATCTGCGCCAAGAGGAATTTGCCAGACTGCTTCGCGTGAACAAAACAACTCTCTCGAAGTGGGAAAACAACGAGGACCCTATTGGACTGCAGAGTGACCTCTTGGCCAGAGCTATCGTGATTTCCCGCGACAAACGGCTGGAGAAGCGTGCCGCCGACCACATTCGAGCCTTCGAAGAGATTGCCGACCAGCAGAAACGCGTGCGCGTCGAAGTGGATCCGGAGAAACTCGAATACGAATACGCGTGAGCGAATTAGAATCGAGCATTGCGCCTTCAGGAAAGAAAGCAGCAAGACCCAAGTTCGAAAAACCTGAACCTGGGGCACCCTCCGGTGCCCGGCTGTCATCCTGAGCGAAGCGAAGGACCCTGACTCGATTGCCACCTTACGCAATTCGACGTGACCTACCGAACCCACGAAAGGGACAAGTGCAACTCCCCGCCTCCGGAGAGCCGCCAACTCCCGCACCAGAAAGGTCCCGCTAATCTCTCCCCACCACCAAGCGCAAAGCCTCCCTCGTCACCAGCGATCAGGACTCCACCACCGTGGAAAAAAGATTTCCATTCTCTGGGCTAGCCCGGGGCTCCTCTTTACTGGAAGAAATCTGCAACCCTTCTAAGCGAGGGAGGAATCGTGGATAATAGTCCGAGCCAATGCACGTAGCCGCCAAAAGCAAGATGCATCAAGCTGCGCCGGAGAGCGAGAGTACTGATCTTTCTCACTATGTCCCAGAGGAACTTGCCCATCTTGGCGATCCCCAAACCGCTATCCCGCGAATCGCCAAAGACCCTCAGTTAATCCGTCTCATTGAGCGGGCAGTCCATCAACTTCCGACTTCGCATTCACTTCATTGCGGGGACGCACGCGAAATGCCCGGACTCGATCCCAATAGCGTTCATTTGGTTTTGACCTCCCCTCCCTACTGGACGCTCAAAGAATATCGGGATTCGGAAGGCCAACTGGGTCACGTCGAGGACTACGACCAGTTTCTCCAGGAACTAGACAAGGTCTGGAAACAATGCTTCCAGGCGTTAGTCCCTGGCGGCCGACTGATTTGCGTCGTCGGTGACGTCTGCCTCTCGCGAAGAGAAAATGGTGGACGGCACACCGTTGTGCCTCTCCATTCGTCAATCCAGGAGCACTGCCGGAAGTTGGGCTTCGACAACCTCGCGCCGATCATCTGGCACAAAATTTCTAACGCCGCATACGAGGTCGAGGGCGGCTCTTCCTTCCTTGGGAAGCCCTACGAACCCAATTCCGTCATAAAAAACGACATCGAATTCATTTTGATGGAGCGGAAGCCGGGTGGATATCGTGCTCCCGACATTTCCACGAAAGTTTTAAGTGTCATCTCGGGGGAGAATCACAAAAAGTGGTTCCAGCAGATCTGGAGCGGCGTCACAGGCGCTTCGACCAAGCAGCATCCCGCGCCCTACCCGATCGAACTCGCCGAAAGGCTCGTCCGCATGTTCAGTTTCGTTGGCGACACGGTTCTCGATCCCTTCATGGGCACCGGCACGACCACAGTGGCCGCCGCGAAGTGGGGAAGAAACAGCATTGGATTCGAAATCGACCGTCACTACTACAATCTAGCCCAAAAGCGCATTTCCGAAGATACTTCCTCCCTTTTCACCAAGGCGGCCGTCCATTCGATCCGTCTCGATTAACCGCGGACATGGCACTTCATCTCGAAATCGAAAAGGATCTGCGCCGGGCAATCAAGCATTTCTGGAAAACTCGTGAGAAACAAGCGACAAACCAGGGTACCAGAACAGGTTCCCGAGATGCCGGCGCGAGAACGGCTGTCACCGGAGGCCGCCAAATGGACGGTTTCGTCAACCTGGTTCGAGACTACCTATGCTCGAATGGACTGCCCGAAGCCCACGTCCGCTGTGGAAAAGCGGTAGAGATACCAGGCTGGTATCGCCCCGAGAAACAATGGGATTTGCTAATCATAGCGGACGGCGAGCTGCTTGCGGGCATCGAATTCAAATCGCAAGTTGGCTCTTTCGGAAACAACTACAACAATCGCACTGAAGAAGCGATCGGCAGCGCAACCGACATTTGGGCCGCCTATCGCGAAGGCGCTTTTAAACCGTCTGCCCGCCCCTGGCTAGGCTACATGATGCTACTCGAGGAAGCGCCGGAATCGATGCGACCCGTCAAAGCGCGTGAACCGCATTTCGAAGTCTTCCCAGAATTCAAGGACGCCTCCTACCGGAAGCGCTACGAAATCCTTCTCACAAAACTAGTCCGCGAGCGCTTATACGATTCAGCGTGCTTTTTGCTTTCCAGCTCGAAGGGCGGCATGAAAGGTGACTATCGTGAGCCAGATCCAGAACTCACTTTCGAGAAGTTCATCACATCCCTGTTAGCACGCGCTACCTCGGTAGCAAAAATCCGAAAACCAAGTTAGTGATGTGCTCAGTAAAGAATCTAGGCTGTTCCGTGAGCGTCGTCGGCCCACCGACTGGACTGATTTTGTTCGCTTAAAGCAGCGGTTCGCCGGAGTGGCGCGCAATCGTTTCGCGCGTGGTGTCGCGGAGGCGGATCAGTTCGTGCCAAGCCGAAGTCTCCTCGGCTTTCTCTGCGTTGCTCGTAGCTCGCGGATAAATCGGCGGAGACACAGTGATGGTCACGCTCGTCGGCCGCGGCAAATAAGTTCCGTCACGCAAAAATCTTCGTGTGCCCGCTAGCGAGACCGGTACAACGGGCACGCCCGCATCCACAGCAGCTTTGAACGCGCCGAGTTGGAACGGCCGCACGCCGTCTTCGCTCGTAAACGTTCCTTCGGGAAAAACAAAAACGGATTCCCCCTCGCGCAGCAGCTTTTCCATCTCTTCCGATTGCCGCAACCGCGATTCCGGATCGCTGCGGTCAAACTTCGTATGTCGCATCTGCCGCAAGAACGTTCCTATGAATGGCATTCTCCCGACTTCCATTTTGGCCACGAAGTGATACGGTACCCCGAGGCCGAGCATCAGCGGCAGCACGTCAAAATAACTCGTGTGATTCGCCGCATAAACTTTTGCCCCAGGCGCATCTACGTATTCCTTGCCGACAACGCGCACGCGGCACCCAATCAGCGCGAACAGAATCTTTAGCGCTGCGGAAGTAAACCGGCCCGCTTTGCGGTAGTCGCCGATAAAGTTCACGATCGTCCAGGCCGGAACGATCCACAGCAAAAGCACGACGCCAAAATACAAGCCGTACAACATCTCCAAGCCTCGCCGCACGCCGGACCAAATTTCAGCCCCCGCCGTGCGCGCCACGCCGGCCGTGGCCAGCCGCGCGATCTGCACCCAAGCCGGCGCCTTGCCCGCGGGCAATTTCCCAGCAAGATAAAGTTGCTTGGTTTCTTCGCGGCGCAATTTTCCGCTCGATGTTTTCGGAATGCTCCCCGGCGGTATGAGCTCTACGCGATCCGGTGGCAGCCCCAGCCCTTGCGAGACCTGTTCCGTCACCGCTGCCGCAATCGCCGCGCGACGCGATGCCTCGCGCTCTCGCGACTCCGCCACCACGATCAGTTTCTCGGTTCCCGACGCTTCGTCTTTTTGCCCGAATGCCACGATGCAGCCTTTGCGAATTCCCTCCGCTCGCGCCGCCAGCTCCTCGACTTCGTGCGGATAAAGATTTCTTCCGCCTTTGATGATGATGTCCTTCACGCGCCCAGTGACGTAGATTTCTCCTTCCGCACGATACGCGCGATCGCCGGAATTCACCCACGCGAACTCGCCGTCTCCCGTGGCAGGACCCAACGGCAACAGTTTTTCTGTTGCTTCCGCATTTTGGTAATAACCGCTCGTAGCCGAAGGTCCTCGAAACCACAAAAACCCCTCGGTCCGGTCGCTCACTTCCTGGCCAGCCGCATCCACGATTCGCACTTCATGCAGCGGAATCGGCTTGCCCGAAGAAACGAACGCAATCGCCGTGGTATCGTTCGTTCGTGCCGTCACGGCGCGGCCCTGCGCCGTGAAAGTCTCGCGCTCAACGCGTTCTATTAGCGGCTCGCGATTCAGCCGCGGCACCGTCACCGCCAGAGAAGCTTCCGCAAGCCCATACACTGGCAATTGGGCCTCGCGCCGGAAGCCGTGGCTCGCAAATCGCTCCGCAAATCGGTTCAGGGTATCGGGATTCACCGGCTCCGCGCCATTCAGCGCCGCGCGCCACCGGCTCAAGTCCACTCCTTCGATGTCCTTGTCGGCAATCTTCCTCACGCACAACTCATACGCAAAGTTCGGCGCCGCGGAAATGGTTCCTCCGTATTTTTGAAACGCGCGCAGCCAGCGCTCTGGCCGCGTGAGAAACGCCAGTGGCGACATCACCGCCAGCGGCACTCCGAAGTGCAGCAACGTAAGCCAAGCGCCGATCAGTCCCATGTCGTGATAAAGAGGGAGCCAGCTCACGCCCACATCGCCAGGTCCGAGTTCCAACACGTCGCCGATCGCCCGTATGTTCGCCAGCAAATTCGCGTGCGTGAGCACAACACCCTTGGGATCACCGGTCGACCCGGACGTGTATTGCAACAGCGCAATATCGCTCCCCTTCCGGGCTCGGCTGCCCGTCAGGTGCAACGGCAACGCGCCGGGCGAAGGCGGCGGCGCTTTATCCGCGGCGTCGATCAGTTTCTCCGCATCAGCTACTTCCGCGAGCGAATGCACGCGCGGCTTCAGTAGCCGTGCCACGGCTTCCGCCTGCCGAAACGTCAGCAGCAGACACACGCCCGCATTCCTCAAAATCGCCGATTGCCGCGATGCATATTCTTCGATTCGGTCGGCGCGGAACGGCGGATAAATTGGCACAGGAATCGCGCCTGCCAGCAGAATTCCCGCGTACGAAACAAAAAACGCCGGCGAAGTCGGCAGCATTAGCGCCACGCGGCCGCCTGCAGGCACGCCGCGCCTCGCCAACTCCGCCGCGCAACGCTGCGCTGCGGCGTAAAGTTCGCCAAACGTCAGTGTCACGCTGCGTTCTCTGCCTTCCGTCTCTTCGGTGATCAACAGGTGAGACCGCTCGGCATCGTGCATCGCGCGATAGCGCAGCACATCCACCAGAGTCTCCGCGGAAAAAATGCCAGCATCCGCCGCTTCGCGGTGCAATTTTTGAGTTGTGATGGACGCGCGCAGAGCCGAGGCCGCTTCCTCTTCCAGCGCTTCTGCTCCCGGCGCCACTAGGAGGGCTTTCGCCAAATCTTCCGGTGTATTTGCTTCCGCCACAACTCGATCCGGCAGCCGCACGCCAAATGCAGTCTCGAGCCGCGCCAGCAATTCCACGCGCTCCAAGCTGCCGAGTCCCAGGTCGCGGTCGAGCCGCGACGCCCCATTCAGCATCGGCAAAGCCCCGCGGCTGCCTAGCTCTTCAAGCAGGCTGCGAATGAGTTCGAGGACGCGTTCACGAACTTCGGAGGCGTCGAGTTGTATTGCAGGAGTGGCCACAGATCACACGAAACACGCGAAGGACGATTTCGCTTCCGCCAGAGGCTACCACGCCGGCATGCCGTTTGCCATCAACGCGAGCGGCTTTCTGCTCGATGGATTACGGCCCAAGACTCGTCTTTGGAGGACGAGCCACGGCGCATTACTCTTTGCCCTCGGTGATGATAAAACGGTAGTCTCCCGCCTTGAAGCGGTGCTCGCTCGCCGCTTGATATTCCGGACTGTGATACCAGGCCTTGGCTGCATCGTAAGTAGGAAACTCGAGAATGATGATCTCCTCGACGGCGGGTCCTTCCAAAACTTCATGACGCCCGTGAAGGGCGCGAAAAATGACTGGGTGCTGCTGAAAACTCGCCGGAGCGAGCTTTTTGTACTGCTCCATTTGGGATTGGTTGCGGGTCCTTTCGCGCGTGATGACGACGTAAGCGGCCATTTCTTCTCCTCAGCGGCGTCTATCCGATAAAAATCGCAAGTCGATCGTCCACGGTCCTTCAGCCCCGAAGTTTCAGTGGAATCACCAGATTGCTCTTACCGGAGGAACTCAAATGCGGTCGGCAACAAGAATTACGCGTCAAAGCTACGCGCTTTTCTGTTTGGCCTGCGCTGCAGCGTAACCGCGTGGCATGAGAGTAGTCGTGAGGTCCACGCCAGAAAGATCCGCTCCGGTTAAATCCGTCTCTCGGAGAATCGCCACTCCCATGTCCGCGCCAGTAAATTTCGCACCATTCACAATCGCGAGTCTCAAATTCACGTTTCGCAAACGCGCGCGATGGAAAATTGCGTTCGAAAGATCACATCGAAAAAATTCCACTCCGCTCGCTTCCGCTTCCGTCAAATCCGCGCCGGGCAAAATCGATTCCGTCATGTCCGTGTTCCGGAGGTCAGCCTTGCGAAGATTCGCGCCGGTCAAATCCGCACCCGGCAACTTCGCCTTGCGCAAGTCCGATCCTTCAAAATTAGCTCCGCGCAAAATCGCTCCGCTCAAATTAATGCCTTGCAGATCAGCGCGGGAAAGATCGGCGCCAGCCAAGTCCGCGCGCGTTCCGCCTTCTTTCCCACGGAAGAACAGCGCGTGCGCCTCAATAATGTCCATCAACCGCTTGCCGTTGTGTTTGATGCTTTTCGCTTTTCGCAATCCCATGGTGTGCTTTCCACTCCTTCGTCCAACATCTCATTTTACCCACTCCGCGCCACCCTGACGAGCGCTTCCCCAATTCTCCCCCGTGCCAGCGACGCTCCACAAGAACTCCGCCGCCCGCCGCCGTTTGTGATAGCTTTCTAGAAATGCCCGGTTGCCCGGAAGGTGAGCGCTCCATTGAGGTCTAGAAAGATACTCCTTTCCCTGCTGCTGACCTTCCTCTTCGTGCCGTTTTTCTCCTTGGCGGAGCCCTCTTCCCAACTCGCAATCACGCACGTCACCGTCATTGATTCCACTGGCCGCCCGCCTCAAACCGAGCAGACTGTTCTCATCGAAGGCGGCCGCATAACGGCTGTCGGAGCAACAGCAACAATCAAAGTCCCAAAAGCCGCGCGCACCATCGATGCCTCCGGAAAATTTCTGCTCCCCGGCTTCTGGGATATGCACGTCCATCTCGCCGGCGTTAACGCCGATCCTCCCTGGAGCAAACAGGTCCTTCTCCCGCTGCTTCTCGCCAATGGCATCACCGGTGTACGCGATATGGGTGGCGATCTCGACGCACTCCTTGCCTGGCAGCGCGACATCGAGTCTGGCGCGCTGCTCGCTCCTCATATCGTAGCCGCCGGACCTTTCCTCGCGGCGAGTGGCAAAAGGACTCCCGAGCAGTATCCTGTTTACAACGCCGAAGAAGCCCGAGCCGCCGTCGATGACCTTAAAAAGCGCGGCGCCAATTTCATAAAGATTATTACCCTGCCGTCGCGGGACGCCTTTTTCGCCGTTGCCGACGAATCCAAAAAGCAAAACATTCCTTTTGTCGGCCATTTGCCCTTCGAAATCGGCGTTATCGAAGCCAGCGATGCTGGCATGCACAGCATCGAACACCTTCTTTACAGCGCCTTTGCGCTCTCCTTTTCCTCGAAGGAGACCGAACTCCGTCCTCGTCTCGTGCAAGCCGAAAAAGATGGTGACTCTGCCTCTTGGGAACAAATCGCACACGAAGCCGACGCCACCTACAGCCCGGAAAAAGCCGCCATCCTCATCCAAACGCTGAAGAAAAACGGCACCTGGGTCACCCCCACTCTCGCTTCGCTGGATATCACCTCTCATCCGGGGAACTGGAAAACCGATGACCCCTTACTCGCCTTCGTCCCGCCGGCGATGGCCAAGCAGTGGCGCGACTCCTTCGACGACGTGGAAATGAAGCAGCGCGCAGCGTGGCTGGGCCGCCAAGCGGCCAACGATTGGAAGCTAACCGGTGAACTGCACCGAGCCGGTGTGCCCCTTCTGGTTGGTTCGGATTCGCTCGATCCTTTTGTATTTCCCGGCGATAGCTTCCACCACGAACTCGCTGAGATGGTCCGCGCGGGATTTTCACCTATGGAAGCTTTGCAGGCAGCGACTCGTGGAGCGGCGGTTTTTCTTGGCCGCGAGAAAGACTTCGGCACGGTCGAAACTGGCCGCGCCGCCGATCTCGTTTTGTTAAGCGCAAACCCGGTCGATAACATCGCAAACACGCGAAAGGTTTCGGCGATAATCCGCAATGGCAGCTACTATGACCGCGCCTCTCTCGATACACTACTTGCGCGGGCGAAGGATGCTGCCGCCGCCGTTTCGGAGGAGAATCCTTAGAGGCGTAGCAATATGGCTAACTACCCGGGGGACGCCTGAATCGCGCTAGGAATCTATGAAGGTTTTGACCACGTACAGCTACCGACGGTTCACTGCGATTTCGTTGTGTCTGGTCTTCGTGGCCTGCTTTGCCTCGGCTCAATTCTCGCGCGCCCAAGACAGTGAACACGCAGACGAGATCGTCGCCGATCTTGCTGGTGGCCGCGTCATCGTGCATGTGGCTCGCGATAAAATCGTCTTCGCGGCCATCGATCAACCTGTCGAGCCAAGCTCCATTCCGCCGCGTGTCTTGAGTATTGACCGCAGCCACATCGGCGTGCTTCTGGGTGCTTCTGAATGGCGCATCCCCGCCGATCCCAAACCCGTACGTCTGGATCGGGATTTTCCCCACGTCTCGGGCAAGAACCCGAGTTATGCCGTCAATCCCGACGAAGTCGCACCAGATCTGGATGTGATTGGAGTCGCTTTTCTTGAACGCCTGCGCCCGCTCGTCTCCCAGCTGCACCACAAGATCGAATTCAAACCCAATGAGGCTATCTTAGAGGTTGTCATCATTGGCTTCGCGCCCGATGATTATGGCCCTGAAGTCTGGACGCTCGAGTACCGCATTCAGCAGGAAGAAATCGCAGCCCGAGGCGACTACTGGCAGACCCGTCTGCTTCGGCCGCGCTTCACGCAGCTCTACCCTCCTGAAAAGCACGCTCCGAAGACTCTCGTTGAAATCCGGTACCCTGACACTATTCCGGGACCGACGTTGCAGCAACTCATTCAGGGAAACGATCCGGAGCTCGATAGTTTGTCGCGCGGCGAACCCAAATTCTCAAAAGTCTTGGAAAGCATCGAACAAGGTCAGGCGAACAAGGCGCTTCCCGAGGATGCCACGGATTTTCTCCGGGCCGCCTTGCCGCTCATTTCAGAGAAGTCCAAGTTTATTCTCGGCACCATGACCGAGAGAGGATTTGACTGGATCGTTCCGCCGGACGAGCCAGTTGAAAAGGCCAAACAAGATAAAAACCAGCCGCCAGACGCGCCTTCGTTGCGCCGCAAACCGAATCCCTAAATTCCTGGTACCGGTCTCAGAAATGCCCTGAAGGCGGGAGATTTGTGCCGCGCCTACGGTTCTGACGAGGAGAAAAGAACGGCGTAGTGTGGCAAGTCCGAGCAAGGCGGGGGAGGCGAGCTCGATGCGCGGCACATTTCGCAATGTCCGAGCATTTATGGGATGGCTCCTAGTCTCCGGCAGCTCTTACACGGCCGGCTTGGGCGCCTATGTCCTTGCGATAATGCATGCCATCAAAATGAATTTTCTTCGCCGCCTGATAGGCTAACGCCAAGGCAGTATCCAGAGAATCCGCAGCAGCTGTCACGCCCAGCACTCGTCCCCCGCTGGCAACCACAGAATCGCGATCGATCCTCGTTCCGGCTTGAAAGACCTCCACACCAGTTTTTCTATCAATAGAGGTTAGTCCTTCAATCCTCTTTCCAGTCTCAAATCTCCCCGGATAGCCGCCGGACGTCAGCACTACACACACGCTTGCTCCCGCCTTCCAGCGCAGTTTCGCCGGATCGAGCCGCCTCTCAGCCACGTCCTGTAAAATCTCCGCGAGGTCGAAATCCATCCGCGCCACTATTGCTTGCGCCTCGGGATCGCCTAATCTGCAGTTAAACTCCAGCACCTTAGGTCCATCCTTGGTCAGCATCAGCCCGATATACAGGAAGCCCTGGTAAGGGATGCCGTCAGCCTCTAGGCCCTTGAGCGTGGGTTCTACAATCGTTGAGACCACGGTATCGCGTAAGCCAGCGGGCAACAACTCGTCGGAAGAATAGGCGCCCATGCCGCCGGTGTTCGGGCCGTGATTGCCGTCGAAGACGCGCTTGTGATCCCGCGTCGGCACCATGGGCGCGTAGCGTTCGCCGTCGGCCAAAATGATGAAAGACAGCTCGTCGCCTTCGAGCGTTTCCTCAAGCAAGACCCAATGTCCGCCAGGTCCAAGCTCGTTCTTCTCCATCGCGGATTCGAGGAATTGCCTGGCTGCCTCCGCATCGGGCGCTAGGACGACTCCCTTGCCGGCACACAATCCATCCGCCTTGATCACCAGCGGCCAATCCACGCCGTTCAGCGCGGCATACACTTTCTGCGGCGAGTCATACGCGCCATACGTCTTTGCGGTTGGAATGTTGTGGCGAAGCAGAAATTCTTTCGAGAAAATCTTGCTGCCTTCGAGCTGCGCTGCCTGCTGCGAAGGGCCCACAATGGCCCAATTTCGCTGCCTAAACGCGTCTGAAATCCCGTTCACCAACGGCAGCTCCGGCCCAACCACCGTCAAATCCGGCGCAATTTTTTCCGCCAGCGCTACAAGCGCCGCGACGTCACCCGCGTCCACGGCAACACATTCAGCGTCCTGAGCGATTCCGCCGTTCCCCGGCGCGCACCAAATTTTTTCCACGCGTGCGCTCTGCTTCAGCTTCCAAACCAGCGCATGCTCTCGCCCGCCACCGCCAATCACCAAAATCTTCATTCAAAAAACCTCGCAGAAATTTCACTTCGAACGATAGTCGCCCGGTAACATCGTGTCAACTCGTAGCGGTTTTCGGTGGTGGATCAGTTTCCGATTGCGACGACGCCACAAATCTTCGATCTCTGGCAGGATCCGCAGGAACGCTACGATATCTTCATGAACAACTACACGGAGACCACGTGGGCCGCCGTAACGATGATCGATGCCTTTAAGACGGTCATGGCGACATACTTGAAGTATCCACCTCGTAAGGTGCAGGGGCTGAATATACCGTATATCAGCCTTGGGCAGTATCAGCTGCTGATGAGCTTTAAGGAGCAGCTGCAGAATGAGGGCTTCAAGTTCACGATACCCGTGGAATAGGCTTCGCGGGTGATTTGAAGGCGCGCTATTCCTTATGGGGACAGCGCGCCCTCACGAAATCAGACGGTTCATTACGATTTACTTCACGCAGGTTTCGACTGTCAAAACTCTAGCCAGCCTTTCAACGCAGGTTCGTTCACACCTAAGGAATCCTAAGTCCCGATTAACGCTGCCGGGTGGTGTAATTCCTATCTGTCCGACGACCACCCTTTGTGGTAAACCATGAGTTGTCGCGGACGGGTGATCTCATCGCTTCTCGTGAAGCACCCTGACTATTGCGACGAGATCACCGCTCGCGTCAGCGGAATTGTTCCAAAACCAAAGAGTTAAGCGCCAACGTATCGACACCCGGTCAGCGCAGTTTAACTGCGATTCGCGGGCCCAAATCTCGCAGGGGAGAAGGTGAGTCGTGTGCTTTTCAGCAGCAGCGAACTTTGTTGGCAGCACAATTCTAGGCGCCGTTGGCGTCGTCACATTGACAAAGGTGAAGCACAGGCGCGAACTGCTTTTCGCGGCTCTGCCCGCGCTCTTTGCCGTTCATCAGTTCATCGAAGGATTCGTTTGGCTGGGATTGGATGGGATTCTCTCGCCTACCGTGGCGCACAACATGGGAGCTGCGTTCATGCTGTATGCACAGGGACTCCTCCCTTTCCTGTTGCCGCTAAGCGTTCTGCTGTTCGAGCCGGACGTGAAGAGCCGCAGGCGCATGCTGCCGTTCGTCGCGCTCGGCATAGCAACTACGCTTTATATATTGTGGGCGTTGACGGCCTACCCATTGCAGCTCCACGTGAGGGGAAATAGTATCGTCTACATCAACCAAGCGACAAACAACACTGCGGTTGGATTGCTGTATGTGATTGCAACGTGTGGTTCGCTGTTTTTTTCGAAAGTCAGGGCCATGATAATCTTTGGCGCGGCAAACCTGACGATTCTCCTGGTGGTCATGGCATTCAAGCGGTACGCGTTCACCTCACTTTGGTGTGCGTACGCGGCGATCGCAAGTGTGATCATCCTCGCCTACTTCTGGAGAACCAGCAAAGTCCGGCCGTTCCTCTACGCGCAGCGCGTGTGAAGGTCAATTTGAAGCTCCATTTTCAGTTGTCTGGCAGCCCGACAAATCAGGCACAACATGCTTTGCACCCGTCTAGAATTAGTCTACGGGATGTTCGCCGCCACCTGATTCGAGTACGCGCTCTCGTCTCCGCTCGAATCGACTGCTGTCGCCACGTAATAATAGGTCGTTCCGTCTTGTACCGTTGTGTCCGTGTAGCTGACAGTTGCGATCAACGCGGGATTAACCAGCGTATACGGTCCGCCGCTAACTGTGGCTCGGTATACATTGTATCCGGCCACGGTAGACGTACTCTCGGCCCATGACAGAGCGACCGAGTATTGAGTCGACGCCACACCCTCTCCGGCAAGCGTCACCGTCGTCGGCGACGTCGGCGCGTTGCTCACAATCGAGATGCTGCCCGAAGTCGCCCCAACCGCGGTCGGCAGGAACCCGACGCTAATCGTGATCTGTGACCCGGCGTTCACTGTGACAGGCAGCAAGAATCCGCTGACGCTAAATGCCGCACCCGTCGGAGTGACCGCCGTGATGCTTAGCGTTGCCGTACCCGTATTGCTGATCGTCAATGATTGAGAACCGCTGGCGCCCTCCACCTCGTTCCCAAAGTTGATGCTAGTTGAGCTGACCTGAATTGCGGGTACGGGAGCAGCATTCACCGTTAGCGTCGCCGAAGTGCTCGTCACGCTTCCCGCCGTGCTGCTCACCACCACGTCAAATGTCGTCCCGCTCTGCGCCGTCGTGGTCGCCGGCGTCGTGTAGCTCGCTCCCGTCGCTCCCGCGATATTTGCACCGTTCTGTTGCCACTGATAGCTCAGCGGCGCTGTGCCCGTCGCGACCACACTGAAGGTGGCGGTCTGTCCAGCGGTAACCGTGCAGCTCGCCGGCTCCGCGGTGATCGAAGGCGTCCCACGATGATTATGATGCGCCTCCCTTTGAGGCGCTGAGTGTGCCACCGTAGCTGAGACGCCCAACAGAACACCCAAAATCGCCGACTGCGCAACTCGTGCTTTAATTAGTTCGGTAGAAGTAGAATGCACCTTGCCCCCATTGGCTGTTTTGCACCGGCTGCCCAGGATGCGCCGGTTCCGCGATCGTCATTCATGAGAACAACGAGGGCTAGGGGCCTGAGACTGTCTGCACGCTATCGGTCCGCGTAGAGAGAGACTACTGATCATTGGTACAGAAGAAGGACAGTCCGCATTAGTGACCCTTAGTGGCCTTGGTCGCGTAAGCACGCATCTTCCGTTGGCTCAGCCATGCAAGGCGTGTAAATTCGGGCTGCCTACTGAGGCTACGACGCGACGGGTGGTTCGGCGCGGCTGGGAGCGCGTGTGATGCCTGATTAACGCTATATAAATCAATTGCGACCGCAAGGTACGTCTCAATGCCTGATTAACGCGGTGGTCTCAATAGGTCGACGCAACACTTTCTTGAAGTCTACTCGCAGGAGTCTGAAAACCTAAGGTTTGTCGTGGGCGCTGATTTAAGCG
>DATEQG010000060.1:0-4957 GCA_035272765.1 Candidatus Acidiferrum sp. | reverse complement strand
GGCGATCGAGAAGTGTACGGAGCTCGGGGTCGCGCGCATCCTCCCGATGATCGCGCAGCGCACAGACAAACATTTGGCTGCCGCCGCAACGAAGCGAGTTGAACGCTGGCAGCGCATCGCTCTGCAAGCCGCCGAACAGTCGCGTCGCGCCACACCGCCGGAGATCGCCGCGCCTCTTAAGTTTTCTGATGCCCTGAAGTTTCAAGCGCCCTTGAGGATCGTGCTTGCCGAATCGGAAGAGCAAGTCTTACTTCGCGACGTCGTGAAGCCACTTACAAAACACGATGCCGCCGACGCCAAAATCGCTCTGGCAATCGGTCCCGAAGGCGGCTGGACCGAAGATGAATTGCAGTCGTTTCGAAAAGCTGGATGGATTTCATCTTCGCTAGGCAGCACGATCCTCCGCGCCGAAACCGCCGCCATTGCTGCGACAGCCGTTGCCGCCGCCAACCTGCTGTCATCTTAAGCGCGCTCGAAGGACCTCTGCGCTTCTGCTCGTGCCCTGTCGCGCAAGGGAGTTCTCACTGAATCGCCGGGGAAGGGGAGCTATTTAGGAGAGCTCGTTTGCAGCACCGCCGCCACGGCTTTTGTAAACACCGCGCGCGCCTCCTTCTCTTGTCTGGGCAGAATCAATTTTCCGATCAGCAACATCGCTGCTCCATGCGCAACCATCCACAGCGCCATCAGCAGGCACTCGAGATCGGCTTGCGATTCCCCCAGCTTTTCCGTTAGCTTCCGGCGCATCGCGTCCCGCGCGGGCTGCGGCACTGGTCTTACCCCCGCGCGGCTCGAGCGCGGTGAATAATGGAGATCGTAGTTGTGCCGGTAAAACAGTTCGTACTCGTGGGGATGGCGCAGCGCATAGTCCAGATACCGCTCGCAACTTTCTTCCGCCGAGGCCGCGCTTTCAATCGCGGCCGCAATCTCGAGCCGGATGCGATGTAAAACCCCGCGCAGAATATCGTCCCGATCCCGAAAACGCCGGTAAACCGAGGGCGTATTCGTCCCTGCCGCCCGCGCCACGGCCCTCAACGTCAGCGCCTTTTCCCCTCCTTTCTTCCATAGTTTGTGGGCTGCATTCAGAATCTTGCCTTCTAGGTCAGGATCGGGCAGTCGCGGCACGCTCTCCTCCAGGCAGAAGTTGGTCCAGCTGTAATGTATACAACGTAAACATAACAATGTACAGAAACGGACTGTTCCGGTAGTGGGTCAGTTTGAATCTGTTTTGAAAGGGCGCGGCTTCAGCCGCGCCGTGAAATGCCTCAAATCTATCGCGGCTTCAGCCGCTGCGGGGATGTGTTTGTCAAACTGACCCACTACCACTGTTTCGGCTGGCTTCGAATGCTTTTGTTCGATTATTGTGTTGACGGCGTAAATATAACGCAGTATAATTTATTAAATCGTTTGAATCGGTATCCTCCGCGGTATCCGAAGGGCCCCAACCCATCTCAAAGGAGTGTTGGAAGATGTTCTCGCGGGAAAACTCCAGCAATGGAATTTTGATCGCCCAGATGAATTCAGAATTGCAGCATGCCCATCTGGAGCTGCTCAGCGCCCATTGCGCCGCGCACCAGTTGCGGCTGCGCTTCTCCGCCGACGACCTGGCACGCTTCGCCCATCGCGATATCGTCCGCAAGTCGGTGCAGACGGCCCATGCCTTGAGTGAGTACTATTCCTCGATCGAAAGCAAAATTCCCAGCGGCGAAACCGTGTCCGAGCCCGTACCGGTAACGGAAAATCTTATCCTCGAGGCCGTTGGACGGGTTGCCTCCTACCTCCGCGAGCAGCGCGAATACTACCTGCAATCGGCAACGCCCTTGAGTAATCAGAAGAAGGCCTTGATGTGGCCGTACTTTTCTGCGGCGCTGCTCGATCGCGTGCGCGTTGTCGAACTCGATGGACAACGCGTTCTGAACCCACCGTTTTACGAGCGGTATCGCGCCCTCGGATTCGTAAATCTTCCCGAAGTCGCTCACATGCACTCTCTGACTTTTCTCGACGTAATCGTCTTCAACGAGAAACTCAGTGAGAGGGCGCTGTTTCACGGGCTCGTCCATGCAGTCCAGTTTGAAGTTCTCGGACTCGAACGCTACGCCGACCTCTTCGTGCGTGGCTTCGTCAATACCAAACTGCATTTTTCCGTGCCGCTCGAAGCTCAGGCCTTTTCGCTCGAGGCAAAGTTTGCCGGCACTCCCACGGCCAGTTTTAGCGTCGAAGATCACGTTCGTCTCTGGGTCGAACAGGGCCGCTACTAACCTCGACCATCACCCAAAAGGAATTCCGGAGTCAACACGATCCGGATGCGCGGGCCTCCCCCGTCGCGGTTTTCGGGGCGGCGCAAGCCGCCCCGGAAACCTGAATCATGCCAGGCCCGATGGGGCGCCCCATTTCTCCCGTCTTTTGCGAGAAGTCGGGATTTCGAGCCCTGTCGTTCCGAGCCGAGGATGCGGATTCACGTTAGGAATCCGCACCCGCTGTCACCCAGCCGGAGAATCTCGCTCCACACAAGCCTGAATCTGCGCAACTATGCCCGGCCTCCCTCCCCCGAGCAAATGCCACGCTTCCTGATACTCACGATACTTCGCCGTTTCCAGCTTCGGATACAGCTCCACGCTCCACATTCCCCGCACTTTTTTCTCCGGCAGGATGAACCACACATCCTCCGGAATCACATACGCCGCCACGAAATCAAACGAATTCTTTCTGTAAGGTCCGCGGCTGTCTTTCAGCGTGCACGAATATCCCGATACCCCTTCCTTGAAAGTCGTGGACTTCACCTGCACCCGCACAATCCGCTCCCCCTGATCCACCGTAAAGTCATATCCCGAAGACTCTCCCCAAGGCCGCGCCAGTCCCAGCCCCAACTCAATCGCCCGCGCTGCGAACACCAACTCCACCCACTCCCCGCGCTTCTTGCAATTCTTGATCATCCGCGAAATCTCCAGCTCAAGAAGCGTGCTGCAAGCACGAAGGGAGCGACCCATCGAGCGTGGTTCAAGAGGGGAAAATGGATTCTGGGAGCCGGATGCTCGGCGCATCCGTGGATGTCGATCACCCCGGACTTTTCTCTGCGTAGCAGGTGCCATGCTTCTTTGAACCGGTCGTATTTTGATCCAGTGCTCTTTGGATTTAGCCCCAGGCCCACCATGTCACGAATAAGTTTTTCCGGCAGGATGTACCAGGTGTCTTCGGGGGCCACGAAGGCGGCGACAAAATCAAACGAGTCTTTCTTGTAAGGCTTGCGGTACGTCTTCAGCGTGCAGTTGTACCAACCGTTGTATCCGTGTGTCGTCGTCTTCACCTGCACACGCGCGATATGCTTGCCGTTGTTATGAACGAGGAAGTCGAACCCTGGTGGATCGCCAAACGGTCGAGCGGCCCGGAGTCCCTCCTCCATGGCCCGGGCCGCGAAGCGTAGTTCCCCCCATACCCCGAGATCTTTCCTGTTCTTTATTCTTGCCCAACGAGATTTGTTCACGCACCGTCCCTCATTTCCCACGCCCTTACCGATTTGTCGACAGTTTCCTTTGCCGCTAATTCGTCGAATAATAAATGCGGCCGCCTGTGGCCGCGCAATTCTTGGAACCTATCCCACTTTCACATCCGGAGGAGATAAAGAGAAGGTCTAATAAAGCGGAAATGTCCTACCGGATTTCCATTTCGGGAGAGACGCCGCAGAGGTCGGCGAGAAGATCGGGAAGGGCACGAGTTTCACTCGTGCCAAATCATCGTCAGTTAGGAAACGCGGCTTCAGCCGCTGAGGTATGCGCTTCTTAAAACTGTCATCCCGACCGGAGCCGGAGCGCCAGCGACGGCGCAGTGGAGGGATCCGTTCAGGGGAGAGTGCTCAAAAACTCGCGTGGCGTGAGGATCGCGATGCCGTCGTACGAGGCCAGCCTTAACAGGTGGCCATCGCCGGAAACAATCGCATCCGCGCCGGCAGCGAGCGCACATTCGAGAATCCGATTGTCATCCGGATCTTCCTTTACCGCTTTTACCCGACGACGTGGCGTCACCCGCTCACCTAGGCCCCACAATACCGCCAGGTAACGATCCAGCCGCTGCTCGTCCCATCCGAACTTGTCGCGTAGTACTCTGCCAGTTTCACTCTCGATCTCAGCCGAGTAATAGAACTCGCAACGGCCACTTTCCACTACCTCGAACACGCGGCGAGGCAACCCGCCGAAGACCAGCGCAGACACGATCACGTTCGTGTCCACCACAATGCGCATTTATTTCTTACTGGCTTTCCGGGGGCCCCGGCGGGATTCGTGCACCAACCGCTCCACGTCCTCTTCGCGAAGACCGCGCTCCTCGGCGCGCTGACGGCCGTAGGTGTTGACCTCATCCCACCACGCCCGCCGGTCGTAGTGGCGGAGCGCCTCCCGAACCAGTTCGCTCATGGTGCGGCTCTCCCGCTTGGCAATGGACTGGGCCCGCTTCAGCATCTCCGGTGGCAAGGTTACGGACAGGGTACGAGTGCTTCTCATACTAAGTATTGTAAAGCATGATTTAGCAATATCATCAAAAGAGCTCTGGCGGGACGCGACCGTGGAATTCCACCCTTCGCAAACAGCGCCAAGGATTGATTGGATAAGAACGAAGGCTCGATTCGAAACCCGGTAGTCTTGATTTGAGGACCAAAGACGCTGGGAAAGAAAGGAGCCTTCGCAATGATGATTATAGGGTGTGATTTCCATCCCAGCTGGCAACAAGTGAGTTGGCTGGATACGGAGACCGGGGACTGTGGGGAGCGGAAGCTGGTACATGCCAGCGGCGACGCCCAGCAGTTTTATCAGCAACTGGCAGCACCGGTGCTGATCGGCATGGAGGCCACAGGCAACAGCCAGTGGTTCATCGAGCTGGTCGAGGATCTGGGGCATGAGATCTGGATCGGAGATGCGGCGCAGATCCGGGCCAGTTACGTGCGCAAGCAGAAGACGGACAAGCGGGACGC
>DATEQG010000059.1:0-2869 GCA_035272765.1 Candidatus Acidiferrum sp. | reverse complement strand
GCTCCGGTGGGTGCGGAAGAGCCGAGGAATCGAAGCCAGCAAAAGTCCGATGGCGTATAACATTGCTGGGTGCTATCGCAGGTCGGTTGTGAATCGCAACCGCCTATGTTGTTGAAACCAGAGGCGGACAGAGATTTGGCGGACGACAGGGAGGGAAATGAGTTTGTGGTTCGCATTTCCCTGCCGCTGAGGTAGGTCTATGGACACGCTCACGCCGCGTGACCGCCTGCAAGAAATGCTCCCAGCTTGGCGGTTGCCTTGAACTGCGGGATGGGGTCGAGTTCCTTGAACGCGCTCGTGAACGCGTTGGACAGACTCCAAGTCGTGCGCGGAGCGAATTCCTCGATCCGGGGGTTGAAATACAGGTCGTGGACGCGGCGGGCCAGGTGCTTGGGAACATCCAGCTCGCCTTTCCGAATGCTCGCTGTCCACCTCGGACCGGACAGACAACATTTCGCTACGAATCGCCTTGAGCAAAATGCCCGGTGTATTAATCACCTTTATCCCCTTTGCGGCGATTTCCCGACTGAGCCTCCGGTCTTTTGTCTCATCCGTCGCGATAATCCAACGCCGCTGGGTCGCGACAGCAAGGCCCGGCTTTCGCGGAATCCTGAAACGGGGCCGCAAGGGAGGGCAAGCCCGTGAGATGGCAGAGAAAAACTGTACCCGAACTTCATCCCGACAAATGGGCCGCAAACTGCACGTCGATTCATATCCGCCGGACTGCGAATCTCCATGCAGGAGTAAATCGCGCCAAGCCCCCCTTGAGAACAGTCCAAGAAAACGGCGAGGGAATCCCCTACTTATAAAGAGGCCCAAGAGCGGGGAAATGTGATACGGGAAATTCATCTTTCCTTGGCGTGAGCGCGCGGCACTTGTTGCACGATAAAACTAGGGTTTGCACAAATGCCTGATGTAATCGAGTTCTTGACAATCAGACTTAAATGGACTAATATTTAGATGCTAATTGGAGGCGCTATGCCAAGGCAGGAGCTAAAGCTAAAGCAGGCGAGTGCGGTGCTACAGATGCAGCCAAAAGAACTGCAGAACCTCGTCCAATTCGGCATCGTGAAGCCCAGGCGGTCAGAGGGAACGTACTTCTTCGACACGAATACCCTCCTGGTAGCCAAGGTTGCGTCTTACCTAAAAGAGTCCCTAGGTACGCGCACGAGCGTGCTCGCCAAGCTCATGGACGTATTTTCGGCGTCCGAAGAAGAGTTCAAGTCGGAGAATCCCAAGTACGTCGTTTTCAAGTGCCGGCTTACGGCGGAAGAAGAACCAATCAAGCTAGGAGTGCCGTTTCGAGCCCTAGGGGAACAGATTCAGGAGCGAATGGGCCGGGCCGATCTTTACAAGGACTTGCCGCGTGGGAGAAAGCGCCGGGGTTGGAAAAAGGAATTTCTGGAATCGCTAATCGAGGCGGCAAAAGACATCGGCGAGATCTCCGAAGAGGAAATCTTGCGCACCGTCCGCACTTATCGCAAAGAAAAGCGCGCTCCGGAGATCACCGTTGCCGCCGAAAGCTAGGAAACGTGGGCCAAGGACGGTCGTTGACACGAGTGTGCTTGTGGCAGGCATATCAGGCTTCAGACAGCCCTTTGTTCCTGGCCGGAATCCAAGCGCTGACGTACTTCACGAGTGGGCCGAGCGGAGCAATTTCGTCTGGCTCGTAACCGAGGATATCTTGGACGAGTACAAAGAGGTTCTAAAGCGTCTCCGCGTCCGTCCAGGTCTTATCGGAAAAGTCATCAACCTGATCCGCGAGCGAGCCGAAGAGGTCAAGCTGCGGCCATCGAGCGAACTTTCTCCCGATCCCAAGGACGATGCGTTTTGCCTCTGCGCTGAATCCGGCAACGCAGATTTCATAGTCACCCTCAACCCGAAGGACTTCCCTGAGGATCGTCTCAAAGCAAAGGTGGTGCCTCCCGATGGCTTCGAGCACCAGGGCCATTGAGCGGATGACTGGCGTTCACCGCGACGCGATCATGGGGTTAGGCGTGCGCTTAGGACATGGATGCGCCGCGCGGAATTGCCCGACGTTGGCATCGAAACATCAAAGGCTGGGAAACATGGAGAACCGAAATGAGAAAACGGGCCTGCACGCTAGTTGCAACTCTGCTCCTGGTCGGCGCAAAGCTGGCGCAGGCGCAAGAGTTGCCCACGCCGTTGCCCTGTGATCGCCAGCCGAAGAGGATCGACAAGAAGCTCGTCGGCTAGTCCACACGGAGATAGCATGCGTTGACCTCGCCGCCTGACCGGATTTGATCCAGACACACGCTCCCAGGAAACAGGGTTGTGGGCAGCGAAGGATGAGGTTCTGGGCGAATTGCCAGCATCTCGGAAATTCTTCGGAGACGGCGTTCTGGGAAATCTCTGTTGAACGTCTAAAACCCGCGCATCCGGTTGTCACCCGTGCCGCTGAAAAGAAACACAGAACCGGATCATTGGCCTCATCTGCCCCTTTTTGCCCCCGCGTGTTCTTGTTAAGTGTCCATCCATCAGAAAGATGGATGGTAGGGGCGGTGGGGATCGAACCCACCATTCGGCCGACGAGCGGGCGAATGGTCAACGGAAACCTTCGCGACGGACGTTCCGAGGCCGAGAGCGCGCATGAGGTTAAGCCACCCAGCGCATGGACAGTTTCTTGCGTTTCTTTGCACAGTCCAGCAAATAGAGGTCAATCAGCTTCTGATACGGCAGACCGGTCTGGTGCGCGAGCCGCTTGAAATAGTCGAGGACCTTGGGGCTCAAGTTAATGCCCACGGCTTTTTTCCTGCCAGGGTAAGGGTTCTTCAGTTCTTCGAGCTTAGAGAAGTCGTATTCCCTTTTCATAGAATCGCATCTCCTTCCTGGTGGCCTTGCGCGCCGA
>DATEQG010000058.1:0-117535 GCA_035272765.1 Candidatus Acidiferrum sp. | reverse complement strand
TTTGGCTTTGGGCGCACACATGAAGAAGAGCAGGCAGCGAACCAGAAGGGCGCCGAACTGTTGACCAAATCGCCCTACAAGGACCAGAGCGGGACTGCCCGGCTCTTCCTGCAAGCGCTGAAGGACCGGTCTAAGGATATTCCTAACCTGATCAGCCCTCACCTCGGCGACCGGGTGCCGACAAATTGGGCCGTCGCCTCCGAGGCCTCCAAACAGGCCCCGGCTGAAAAGACGGCGGCGAACGCGATTGCTGCGCTGCCGCTCGGTGGTCGAGTGAAGATCGACCCGTGGAGTGGGCGCTTGCAGATGCTAAAGTCCAAGCCGGTCAGCGGGCTGGCTGAGAACGAGAAAATGCCGTTCGAGATCACTCCATTCGTCCTCTTTCTCACTCGCCAAGGGGACTCTTCCTCCACAGAGGTTGTTGGCACCGCGTCTGCCACACCGGATGCGAGTACAAAACCGTAGTCAGCGCCGAGTTCCATTCCGCCTCTTAGCTAGAACCGCCTACTTTCTTCGTTGAGCGCAACTCGATAAGATGGGCGGCATGGAATATCCTCCGAATCGTCGAAGCTTTTTGATTGCTGGCGGACTTACCGCGTTGGCGTCAACGCGCGTGCTTGGCGCGAACGACACATTGCGCATTGGAGTGCTTGGAGCGGGCGGGCGCATGGGCGACCTGCTGAATGCGGCCGACAGGGCTGGGCAGTACCAAATCGTGGCCGTGAGCGACGTCTATGGGCCGCGGCGCGACGCGATCAAGGAGCGCTCGAAAGGCATCGCGACGACGCACGCGGATTATCGCGAAGTGCTGCAGAAGGAGATCGACGCGGTCTTTATCGCATCGCCGGATCACTGGCATGTGCGTATGGCGGTGGATGCTTTGGCGGCGGGAAAAGACGTCTATCTTGAGAAGCCAGTGACGCACACTTTGGAGGAAGGCGCTGCGCTGACGCATGCGGTGCGCGCGAGCAAGCAGATTTTGCAGTGCGGGATGCAGCAGCGGAGCTGGACCCACTTTCGCGATGCTGTTGAGTTGATCCAGGGTGGAAGCCTGGGGCGCGTGCCGCAGGTCAGGACGTATTGGTGGCAGAACTATCGGGCTGGCGGGGCGCCCAAGGCGATCGACACGCAGGCTCTGGATTGGAAGCAGTGGCTCGGCGGCGCACCCGAGCAGGCGTTCAGCGAAGAAAAGTTCTACCGCTGGCGCTGGTTCTGGAACTTTGGCGGCGGGGCGATGACCGATCTGTTTACGCACTGGATCGACGTGGTGCACTGGGCCATGAAATCGGACCAGCCGCGCGACGCGCAGATGCTTGGAGACAAATATATTTTTGAGCAGTGGGATTGCCCCGACACGGTGCAGGCGGCGCTCCGGTATCCGGGGTTCGATGTCGTGTACGAGGGGATGATGGCTTCGTCGATCGACGATGGGGGGCTGGAGTTCCGAGGGACGGACGCGACGATGAAGCTCAACCGGAACGGCTTTGGCGTTTATCGCGAAGGCGTGCTGGGCAGAGAAAATCCGGTTCTACGGGCAGACAGCTTCCGCGACGGGACCATCGATCACATGCAGAATTTTTTCGAGTGCATCAAGAGCCGCAAAGAACCCAACGCGCCAGTGGAGACCGGAGTTGCCGCGGCTCGCGCGGGGCAAATCGCCAATCTGGCGTACCGCGGGAATGGCCAGATCGCGTGGCCGGGGAAACGGCCGGCCTAAGGATTAGCGCGAGAGAAGGCCTCAAGAGATAAGCAGCTGCCCCGGAAGACGAAGTGAAGGTGTCCGGCGGGGCGGACGGTAAAACGTCGATTCTGGGTATTCTGATGATTCGGCAGTTTGGTCGCTTCCATTTGGTGTATGGTCAGATGTGGCAGCGTTTGGGGTGAATCTCATGAAAGTACATTTGAAAGCGAAGCCGTGGATGGCTTTGCCCTGCATTTTCCGTTTCTCACTTGTCGCCGTGGCAGTCGTCACATTCTTTTCTCTTAGCGTTCGCGCACAAACCGTGGATGAAGTGATCGCCAAGAATATTCAGGCGCGCGGGGGACTCGAAAAGCTGAAATCGGTGCACAGCTTGCGTGCTACCTCAAAATTGACGCAAGGATCGTTTCGCGCGGAATTCCGGCAAGAAAACAAACGCGCTGACAAGGTGCGCGAAGAATTCATCATCCAGGGACTGGCGCAAGTGCAGGCCTACGATGGCAAGACGGGGTGGCAGATTTCTCCTTTCGGCGGGCGCAAAGACCCGGAATTGCTGTCGCAGGACGACTTGAAAAGCCTCGCCGTGGACGCCGATATGGATGGGCCGTTGATCGAGTACAAAGAAAAGGGGCACAAAGCGGAACTCGTCGGGCACGACTCGATGGAAGGAACGGATTGTTACAAGATCAAGCTGAGCATGAAGAACGGAGACGTCCGCTATTACTATCTCGATGCCGATTCGTTTCTGCAATTGAAGATAGAGATTCAAACCACAATTCGCGGAGCACTACAGGAATCCGAGCTGTATTACGGGGACTACGAGCAGGTGAATGGAATTTTTTATCCCTTTACGATTGAGCAGGCACAAAAGGGCAGCTCGTCGCGCGCACAGATCTCGGTGGAAAAGATCGAGCAAAACATACCGTTAGAGGACGCGATTTTCTCCATGCCAGCCTCGAAACCGGGGAGCAAGGCACCGCCGGCCGGAAAGTGAATTTTGGCGAGAGGACAAGCAAGAATGTCTGCCCGCGTCTGAATCTCCATGATGAGCCTTACCCGAGATAGCCGTGGCTTTTACTATAGTTCTGAGGAATGCCTCGATATGAGCAAAATGATGCGTTGGTTCCGTGTTACCGCGATGACGGTTTTTATTCTGACGATTCTTGCCGGGTCCGCGCCGGCGCAGGAAACGAAATTCGATTCGGATTCCATCTCGGGGCTCGGCGCGCGAAACATCGGCTCGGCGACCATGAGCGGGCGGGTGTCGGCGATTGCCGCCATAAAAGAAGGCGGGCGGCTGACCGTTTATGTGGGATCAGCCAGCGGCGGCGTGTGGAAATCGTCGAATGGCGGCACGACGTTCAAGCCTGTTTTCGACAAAGAGGCGGTGCAATCCATCGGCGCGCTGGCCATCGATCCGCAAGCGCCGAAAACAATTTGGGCCGGGACGGGCGAATCCTGGACGCGCAACAGCGTGTCGATCGGGAACGGCATCTACAAGTCGACGGACGGGGGAGACAGCTGGACCAACATGGGTCTGCCGAATTCGGAGCGCATTTCGAAAATTATGGTTGATCCCAAGGATGGCAACACGGTTTACGCATGCGTGCCGGGAAAACTTTGGAGCGACAGCGAGGACCGCGGCGTTTACAAAACGGCAGACGGCGGAAAAACGTGGAGCAAGATTCTGAAGGGGGCCAACCTCTCGACCGGCTGCTCGATGATTTCGATGAATCCGCAGGATCCGAAAGTACTATTCGCGGGCATGTGGGATTTCCGACGGAAGGGATGGACATTCCGCTCTGGCGGCGAGAATCCGACGGCGGCCAGCGACAGCGGCTTTTTTCAAACCGCAGACGGCGGAGCGACCTGGACGGAGCTGGATGAAAAGAGCGCGAAAGGACTGCCTGCAAAACCCTGGGGCCGCATAGCGGTGACGATCGCGCCATCGAAACCAAATGTTGTGTATGCCTTGATCGAATCCACGCGCAGCGCTCTATTCCGCTCCGAAGACGGCGGCAAGACGTGGGAAGAGCGGGACCGCAGCAATTGGATGGTCTGGCGGCCCTTTTACTTCGCCAATCTAATCGTCGATCCGAAAAACGAGAACAAGGTCTACAAACCCGACCTGGTTTTGATCCTGAGCGAAGATGGCGGTAGGAGTTTCAGCGCAATCGCCAACGGCGCACACGGCGATTTCCACGACGTGTGGGTGAATCCCGACAATACCAATCACCTTATCGCCGGCGACGATGGAGGCATCTGGTATTCCTACGACAGCGGGAACACCTGGTGGAAAGGCAACAACCTTCCGATCTCGCAGTTCTATCACGTAAGCACGGACAACGCTGATCCTTATCACGTGTTTGGCGGGTTGCAGGACAACAGCGTGTGGATGGGCGATTCGCAGTATCCAGGCGGGATCAGCAATGGCCGGTGGGAAAACCTTGGTGGCGGAGATGGGTTTTGGGCGTTTCCCGATCCAGCCGACGCGAGCTACGTTTACGCCGAATCGCAGGGCGGCTTTATCGCGCGCGTCAATCGCTTCACGCTGGAGGGCCGCTTCATCAAGCCGCAGCCCAATTATGGAGAAGGAAAGCTGCGCTTCAATTGGAACACTCCGATCCACATGAGCCCGAATGAGAAGGGCACCATTTATATCGGGGCGCAATTCCTGTTCCGCTCGCGCGACCATGGCCAGTCGTGGGAGCGCATCTCTCCTGATCTAACCACCAATGATCCGGAAAAGCAGAAGCAGGAAGAATCCGGCGGGGTCACGGTGGACAATTCCTATGCGGAAACGCACACGACGATTTATTCGATCAGCGAATCGCCGCGCGACGGCCAAACCATTTGGGTTGGGACCGACGACGGAAACCTGCAAGTGACGCGCGACGGCGCGAAGTCCTGGACCAACGTCGTGGCAAACGTTCCCAATCTGCCGAAAGCGTCGTGGGTATCGTGGGTGGAAGCGAGTCTATATGACGCCGGAACGGCTTATGCAGCGTTCGATCGGCATACGTTTGGAGATATGGAGCCTCATGTCTTCAAAACAACCGATTACGGAAAGACTTGGACGCCCATCGTGGCCGCAGACAGCGGTGTGCGCGGTTACGCGCACGTCATCAAAGAAGATACCGAGCGTTCCAGTCTGTTATTCCTGGGAACGGAATTCGGTCTGTGGATTTCACTGGATGGAGGCAAACACTGGGCTCAGTACAAGGGACACGATTTCCCAGATGTGGCTGTCCGGGACATCGTCGTCCAGCGGCGAGAATCGGATCTCGTGGTGGCCACGCACGGGCGCGGAATCTGGATCGTGGACGACATCAGCCCGTTACGCAAGCTCACTCCGGACGTCATGGCGCAGGAGGCAGTTTTCCTCCAGGCCAAGCCTGCGCAGCAGCGGCTGCAAGCGAATGGCGGCTGGATGGAAGGAAGCGCGGTGTTCACCGGGCCCAATCCTCCAGACGCGGCTCTGATTACCTACTATCAGAGCAAGCGGCACATTTTTGGAAAAATGAAACTGGAGATACTGGATTCTGAGGGCAGGCTCGTGGATACGCTCCCTCCGAACAGCCGCCGCGGCATAAGCCGCGTGGAATGGGCGATGAGGCTTAAGGCACCGCACGTTCCGCCCGCTGCCAGCGCCGCTTTCGAGGCAGCGGAAGGCCCGAGAGTTTTGCCAGGCACGTACACCGTAAAGATGACACGCGGTAAGGAGACCTACACAACGCAGCTCACGGTAGTGCTCGATCCGCGTGCGAAATTCACACTGGAAGACCGCAAAATGGAGTTCGACGCGGCGATGCGGCTCCATCGCGTGCTGGGGGATATGAGCTTCGATGTCGACCGCATCAATGGGGTGCACGATGCACTGCTCGAGCGGAGCACAAGATTGAAGGGAGACGCCGCTCTCGCCAAGCATCTGGAGGACCTCGCAGGGAATCTAGAGGCGTTGCGAAAGAAGATTGTGGCCACGACGGAAGGCGGCGCCATCACCGGCGAAGAACGCATCCGTGAAAAAACTACCGAGCTTTACGGAGAAATCTTGAACTATGAAGGGCGCCCAACGGATTATCAGACCGCGCGCATCGACTCGCTGAAGAAAGAGTTGGAGGATGTGGCCGGAGAGTTTGACGCGTTTGTTACCAAGGAACTGCCGTCAGTGAACAAGTCACTTTCGCAGAAAAAACTGGAACCGATCCAGCCCATCGACCGCAAAACCTGGGACACCGCCAATGCCGACTCCGGTTCTGCTGCTTCGGCTGGCAGCCGGAATTTGGGCCGGCGAGAGAGAGACTAAGGCGGGAACGCTTCTTCGACGGCACAAATCGCCGCCGTGCCTCATCAACCAACGCCAGGTGAGACCGCGAAATAGAAATGATAATGATTCCGGCAGGCCGGGTTGAACGCGGCCCGGCACGCGGGGCAGACCGAGTTGCATCGGAGGTAGTCGGAGATCGTCAATTCGACGCGGCAGGCTCCGCAAAGGATGGCTTGGTGGTGCCATTCGGATTGGGACCAAGGCTCAATGGGGTGTCCGGCGAGGGCTTCGTGGCAATCCTTGCAGGCGTAGTAGGTGGCGCAGCATTTCATTTTGATGGCGATGATGTCGTTCGGTCCGTGATAGTGCAGGCAGCGGGTTTGAGGATCGAGACTTAGGCCGCGGATTTCGGGGTCGAGTGCGGGCATGGTATTGATGAGGATCGAGAGAGAAGAATAGCAGAAGAGAGAAAAGAAAAAAGATAGCGCAGAGACGCAGAGTACGCTGAGGAGCACGGAGAATCCCAGACACAGGATGAGAAAGAAAGAGAAGAGCAGATCCCTCGCTGGGCTCGAGATGACACGCCTTTGAGGTGGGGGGAACCGAGGCCGGGGACGAAATGGGAGCCGGGGTCGCGGTGCGAAGGAGGGCACGACGTTGGCGGAGGGTATAGCGTAACGGATGGCACGACCCTTCGAAGCTCAGGGTAGCCGTGTCGCGCCCCTACGGGGGACGGGTGAGAGAGATAGGCGGATGGCGGGCTAAAGCCCGGCGCTACCCAGTTGGCGGGGGATGTGCTATAAACGTCGGGCCGTGAATAGTACTGCGAAACAAGAACTTGCCCCGGTTCAACGGGAGCGTGCCGAGGTTTCGATGGAAGAATCCTCGCCAGCCAAAGTTGAAGGGTCGGTAGGGGTCTCGGGGGAAGATGCTTCGCGCTATTGTCCGGTGTGCTCGCAGCGGCTGGAATCGCGGCGTTGCAAATTGATTTGCCCGGTCTGCGGATATTACATGTCGTGCGCGGACTATTATTGATAAGCTTTGTGGTCCCGGCCCGGGTTGCCGCCGGAACTGCTATCCGATGAGGAGGAAAACACAGTGGCTTTGAAGATGACCAACCGGGAAGTGGACGGCGTGTCCGTGGTGGCGCTGGACGGCCGCATCGTACTCGGCGAAGAGAGCAACGCGCTGCGCGAAAAAGTGAAGAGCTTGATTGCAGATGGAAAAACGAAAGTCGTGCTGAACATGGCCAACATCACGTTCATCGACAGCGCGGGCTTGGGTACTCTCGTCGCCGCGCATCACAGCGCGAAGTCGCAGGGCGCCGCCTTGAAGCTGGCGCACCTCGGCAGCAAGTTCCAGGAAGTGCTGCAAATTACCAAGCTGCTCACGGTCTTCGATGTCTACAATACCGAAGCCGAAGCCGTAGCCAGCTTCGCGAAGTAAGCGTTCGTAGACTTGCGAAGCAGGCGGTCGCATGCTTCGCGGACCCGACCAAACGGGTAGCACGAAGAATGATTTTTGCGAAAGGGCACGCGAGCGCGTGCCCTTTTGCTTTGGGATCGCATGAGCCTCAAAGCCAAAGTCATCGTCCAATGCATGATCACAGCCGTCGTGGCTGGCGGGATGTTGTTTCTTCCCGCGGGCACTTGGAAATTTTGGCAGGGTTGGATCTTTCTGATACTCCTGATGATTCCGATGGTGGCGGCGTCCATCTATTTCTCCGAGCACGATCCCCAGTTAGTCGAACGCAGGCTGCAGGCCAAAGAAAAGATCGGCGAGCAGAAACTGATCATGAAATTCGCGAAGCTGATTTTCATCGTCGCTTTCCTGCTACCGGGATTTGATTTCCGGTTTGGATGGTCGCGCAGGACTTTCGGTGCGGTGCCGGTCTGGCTCATGATTTGCTCAGGAACGATAGCGCTCGCGGGATACCTGATGACGTATTGGGTCATGAGCGCGAACAGCTACGCTTCGCGGATCATACAAGTGGAAAAGGATCAGCGCGTCATTTCGATTGGGCCTTACCGGATCGTTCGACATCCGATGTATCTCGGCGGCGTGATTTCGATTTTGTTCACGCCGCTGGCACTTGGGTCGTATTGGGCGGTGCCAGTATTTGCGCTGATCATTCCCGTTATTGTTCTGCGACTTTTGAACGAGGAAAAAATTCTTCGCCAGGAGTTGGCAGGCTATTCCGAATACTCTCAACACACGCGCTATCGGCTGATCCCGCTCGTCTGGTGAGCATGAAGTGGGGCGGGCACTCTTTTGTGTCAGTCTATGCGGTACATGGCGATGCCGCTCAGCAGCTTGGGATAAAAGTCGGTGGACTTTTGCGGCATCACTTCTCCGGCGGTGGCGATGCGCATGACCTGATCGACGTCCACTGGATTCAGCAGAAACGCGATCTGGGCGGCACCGCGATCGACGGCCTCAAGAGCGGCCGAGGCTTCGCGCTCGTAGCTGAGATTTCTTTCGGCGGTAACGGCCTGCAGGGTAATTCCAAACGCGGGCTCGAGAATCCCGTCGTGCAGCAAGACCACATCCAGTTCGCGTTGCAACGGGGAAACGCTATGAAGAAGCTGCGAAAGGTCAGCGCCGCGCCGCAGCGTTAAAACGTAATAGGCGCGCTTTGCGTGTTCGGCCGCGGGGTAGACGCCGATGGCTCTTTGGCCGCGCACTTGGTGGAGATGCGCGAGAAAATTGTTCTGCGCTTCCGCTTTCTGTCCGTCATCCGTAAACGGGAAAGCCAGTGCTTCAAACCACGGCTCGAGATAGCGTCGCGCTTCGCTCCAAGAAAAATCGTGCATGTTGGCGGCCAGACGATGGGTGGGAAGAATCGTCAGGCCTTCGCTGCACGTATTGACGAACGTCATCATAGCAAAATCGTACGGAGCTTCAGCGTACGGAGCGGAGGGATGAAGACCGCCAGCGGTGAGCCGGCGCTCTTTGCGATAGTTCAATGCGGTTTCGTAACGATGATGGCCGTCGGCGATGACGAGCTTGTGATCCTCCATCGCACACTTGATCACGGCGGTGCGATCGGAGTCGGCGATGACGCGCAAGCGATGCACAACACCGTATTCATCGCGCAGCATGGTTGCGGGTGGGTCGGACTCGGCGTCTTTCAAGATCGCGTCGATGCGCTGCTGGGGATCCGAGTAGAGCATAAAGAGCTGGCCGGTGTGTGTGCGCGTGTGGCGGAGAAGCTCGAGGCGATCCGCCTTCGGGCCTGAGAGGGTGTGCTCGTGGCGGAAGACAATACCGGCTGAATAGTCCTCAAGTTTTCCGGCGCCGATAAAACCGCGGCGCGTGCGTTGTTCGCCGGTTCCAGGAACGGTGTATTCCTGCGTGTAGGCGTAAAAAGATGGGACGGGATCTTGAGTGACAACGCTTTCGCTGATCCAGCTATCGAGCGCGGCGGCCGCGCGGGTGTATACATTGTTCTGGGGAGAATCGTCTGGGTAGGCGCGGCCTTTTTCGACTGAGATGAGGTTATGCGGATCGGCGGCATAATAGTTGTCTTGCATTGCCGGAGAGATTTTGTCGTAGGGTTGAGTGAGGACGCGTTCGAAAGGCACGCGCTGGGGGTTATAGCGGAACGCCTGGAAGGGGTGAACCTGGGCCATGTCGAGTGGGTCTCCGGTCGTGAATTGTGCCGAGCGAGAAGCCTTACAGTTTACGCGAAATGATGTGGATTCTGATAAACGATAGAGCGCTTTCTTTAATGCAGTTTTCATGGTGCATTAAAAATCGCAACGCGGGCGAAGAAACTGGCGCCAGACATACTAAGATGAATGATTCATGGGAGACCCAAAACTTAGCTCGGTGCGCGCGCTGATTTTCGATTTGGATGGCACGCTGATCGATTCCAAGGTGGATTTGATCCATTCCGTCAACGCGATGCTGCGCGAATTGGGACGCGCGGAGCTGGCGGAGGAAACAATTTCCGGCTATATCGGGCACGGTGCACCGAAACTCGTGGCGCGCGCTCTGGGGGATGGGTGCACGGAAGAGGAACGGCAACGGGCGCTGGACTTTTTCCTTCGCTACTACGAAGCGCACAAAATGGATACGACGTGCGCGTACCCGGGAGTTGCGGAGACGCTGGAAAAACTGGCAAAAGTGCCGATGGCGGTTTTGACGAATAAGCCGATGCGCATCAGCGTGCGGATTCTGGACGCGATGGGACTTTCGAAATATTTTCGAGCGATCTACGGGGGAAACAGTTTTGAAACGAAGAAGCCCGATCCGCTCGGCGCAAGGACGATTTTGAAGGAATTGGGCGCCGCAGCCCAGGAAACGCTGCTGGTGGGCGATTCTGAAGTGGACGTGCAGACGGCGCGCAACGCGGGTACGCTGGCCGCAGCGGTGAACTACGGATTTGGCGTGCATGATCGCGAGGCATATCCGGCGGATGTCTATCTGGATCGCTTTGACGAACTGGCGACCCTCTTGGGTAGCGAGCCGGTTTTCCATTAGCGGGTTTTAGCCTGACTTTCTCGCCGACTCTAGGCGAGATCGAAAAAAAGGCCGGAGCGAAAGGGCAGAAGGCGGATGGAGGAGATGCATAGAAAAAGACACTTTGAGCAGCACGCCTGGGCGAGCTGGGGCGCAGCGTACTGCGCCCCTACAAGGGAATCAGCATGTTCCGGGAATTGTTGGTGAGAAATCCGCAACTCTCCGGCGAATGCGATGAGGTTCAAATTCTATGTGGGAATGAGCAGTGTAAAGCCAGCGGTAGCGATGAGTGCCACTGCCCAGATTAGGTCCAAATTAACCCAGGCTCTCCGCAAAACTTCGAGGCCAAACTTCTCGTAGACCACGAAGGCAATCAGGCCGGTGACAAGAAGATATCCGAGCGTATGGACAAACAAGGCGGCTGTCGCCGTCCACGGACCGGCGAAACCCAGCGTGTGGAGATGGTGAGCGGAATCACCAGAGTCAGCCGAAGCACGGAGCGTGGACATTTTCAGCAAGATGGGAAGCAACATGAAGCCAGCGCCATGAGCGGAGGCCATCAGGAAAGACCAAATGCACAAATCGCGAAAACCGATTTGCATTCCGCCCCAACGTGGATGACTCTTGCGTATTAACCGGTGAACGCCAAAAGCCAGAAGAACGCAAGCGGCGGCTATCTTGACGTAACGCAAAGGCAGCACAGCGCCGGCGAGCACAGCTGCGGCCAATACGAGCCCTATGGCTATGAAATGTCCCACCGCAATCGGCACGAGCGATTGCCATACCGCCGCGGCACTCTTCTTCTGAAAGCCAAGAGCGACGGCAAAGAGCCATCCCATTCCGGGATTGATGCCATGGTAAGCCCCGAGGAGAAACAGCGCGGCCCAGGGCCATAGCGAAAAATGGGTCATGAATAACAGTAGGAATCTGAAGAGGCGTCGCCCCCTTCCAGATGGACTTGATGGCCGCGGAGATCTCCGAACTCGAGAAAAAATCTCGGGTCGAGCGCCATGCCGCCATCGGGCTGGGCGTCGATTTTTACCATCCAGCTGCGAATGCCATCTGGATAGAATTGCGCGTCCCATGGAGAATAAAGGGAATTCGTGAAATAGACCCGACGTCCATCGCGGCTCACTTCCACCATTTGTGGGCCGCCATTCAACGGGGCGCCGGGATTCTTCGGATGAGCGGCGCGCCGTACGATACCGCCTAGATGCAGCGAACCGGTTTTCTTCGGATGAAAAGGATCGGAAACATCGTACTGGAGAAATTCGCCAGTCCCCCAGCAGGAGATGTAAAGGAAGCGGTCGTCGAGTGAGAGATTGATATCCGTGATGAGCGGAGGCACGGCCTTGAATCCTTTGAGCAATGGCGGCAGCTTTTCGGGATCCGCTGGCTCGGCGGGGATTTCGATGACTTTCTGAATGGCCCATTTGCCATTGTCTCGATGCCAGAGCCAGATGGAGGCCGACAGGTCTTTCAGCGATACGACTACACCGAGAAATCCGTAGGCGCGGCTTGGATCGTGAGCGGGGCGAAGCTCGAGGGCCATTTGGTGCTCGGCACCCAAATCCAGCGCTTGGATGTGGCGACGCTTTTGCAGATCCCAGATATGAAGCGAATGGCCGTAGCCGCCTTTGAGAAGGATGTCGGGGTTGACGCCTGTCTCGACCATGTTCGGTGTTCCCCACTCGCTGCTGATTAGAGTGTCTTGGCCTAGATGCCACCAGAAATCATAGGCGAGATATTGGGGGCCGCGGTCAATTTCCCACTTCCCTAAAATCTCGAAGCTGTCCGGATCCATGATGAAGATGCCGCCCGGTCCATCGCCCGTCGTTGAACCAAGCGCGCTGCAGAAAATGCCCTCGGGTCCGCAGTGAATCGTGTGAGGACGGCTGTAACCGGTGCGTTCCGCGAGGACTTCGGGCTCAATCACCTTGATGATCTTCGGTTTACGCGCATCCGGTTTGGTGTCGATGATGTGGATGCGGGAAGACTTGATACCCGGAACGATCAGGTAGCGGCGCTCGGTATGCGGGTGAGGCATGTATGGGCAGAGGCAAGCGCTGCAAGCGTTCCAGCCAAAGTGGTGCAATTCGTCGCCGGGGGTGGGCATGTCCACGCGGCCGACGATTTCGGCATAGGACTTGGACGCGGGGTCCACATCCACGACGCCCAGTGCATCGGGACGCCCATTATTTTGGGCGTTAAGCATGGCCACGAATGCGAGCTTTTCCGGCGGCGCTTTCATTGCCATTTTCGGTGAAGGGTAAAAAGTTGGGTCAGGTCTCCAAAGTTCCAAGTTCGTTCTCCTCTCCTGTATGAATCCTTACCGCAAAATCTTTCCGGTCGCGGCCGGGTTTACTCGGGGCTGAATGTGAAAGGCTCGAACGCGGCCTACTTCGTCACCTCGGTGTAAGTGAATTCGCGCGTCCAGTCCGTAGATTGTTTCCCATCGACTTCCACATAGATTTTCACGAGGGCATTGACCGGCCCGTCATTCTGAGGAGGCTGCATGATCAGGTCGCGCCCCATCGACCAGGTGACGCGTCTCTCATCGAGGTTTCCGAAGTAATAATCTACTTTGCTTGGATCGAGACCTTTGTAACCGGTCGCCGTCGTCAGCTCGACGAGCTTTTTATTTTTGTCGGTGACAGGGAACTCTTTGCCGTAGATATTCGCAAGGGAAACGTCGAGCGGGAGCCAGCCATAGTTGGGCGCGAAGAACTGGATCCAGCAGTGATAGCTGCCGTCGATTTGCACGCCATTCAAGGTGGGCTTTAGAAGCGAACCGTATACCATGCGCGTAGGAATGCCGGCGGCCATGGAAAGGGACGCAAAAAGTGAATGAAAATCCGTACAGTTCCCGGTTTTTGTCGTTAGGCAATACTCCGTGCTGCCCACCGGAGAAGCCTTCAGATGATCCGGGTCTTTCACCCAGTAATCGACGTTTTCGAGAGTCCAGTTGTAAATCTTACGAGCTGCAAGAATCGGATTTGTTTCGCCCCCGACGATAGATGCGGACAGTGACTTTATTTTGTCGTTGATGATGACGTGGCTGGAAGGTTGCAGATACGCGAAGAGGGCGGCGCGTTCCTGATCGGTCAGCGGACGGGTCTTGGCTGGGTCGATTTCGTTCCGAGACTCGGTGCGTGTGAGGCCAAACTCTTCGCGGAGCGTGATGGGGCCTTCGGCAGGAGCATTGACTTCGGCGTAGCCTACGCGGTTTCCCCAATCGTCCCTGTAGTAATGGACAGGAAAATCGGCGGTGACGCTGAATTCCCGAATCACAGACGCGGTGTCTTCTTGTGGAACGCTGAACCACATGCGCACCGTCTTTGTGCCCTTGGGTACTTTCACTATGAATTCATTCTTTACCTGGAACGACGCCTGCTTTGGCTGCACCGGCTTGGAGGCAGCGCCACCAAACATGCGAGCGGAGATTCCTGCGGCTACGATAGCAGTCAGGAAGCTAAGAAAGATAGGCTTGATGCGAATTTGCTTAGAATACATGGCTTCCTTTTTGGTGCAGAGAGGCTGCACCGACGTTGAGCGTGAGTAAGGGTTGAAAAAGGAATTAGCGAAACGACCGACCGGTGTCGAGGACGTAGCGTCAAGTGAAGCCTCGATTGCAGCGGATGAGCATGAGCGTCCAGCCAAGTGAGGAAAACTGTTTATAACCTACGGGCGATGGCCCGTCAACCTGGCTACTTCCTCGAGTCCAGAACCACCGAGCGAGAGGCTACCGTTTCGCGGCGTGGTAGGACGGGGCGTGAAATTGGAAGACTACATAACATTGGGTTTCGACTGGCTTGTTGTCAACCAGTGTGGGTTGGTAGCGCCATTCGCGGAGAGCATTGGCGACGGAGGGAGCCAGGTTGGCGGGGCCGAGGATTAGTCTTACGTTTTCGATGCGACCGTCTTTGGTGACGGTGGCTTTCACGCGGACGGAAGCGGCGGAGGCGGTTGGAGTTTGGGCGGCTTGTGGATCGACGCGGGAAATCAGCTCGCCGATGACTACTTTTTTATTTCGATTGGCGAACCATCCGCCGCCTGACGCGGGTACGAGAACGGAACGCTGGATGTGCATGGTCGCCGTGGGCGATTCGATGACGCGTTCGCCGGGGAGACTAAGAAACGAGGCTTGGTGTCCGCTGGGGAGATGGACTTCGAGGGTTTGGTTTCGCGGCGGGTCCATTTGAATAATGGGCCGAATGACGGTGGCGTCAGAATTGGAGGAGAGCGACGGACGCGCGGACGCGACGATTGAACTTGTAGACGTATTTGGTGGAATCGTCGCGGAAGCGGGGGAGGAAGCGTCGCTGGCGCGCGCCGGATTCGGAAGAGGCTGCGTCGGAGTTGGCGAATCGAGAGAAGCAGGAGTTTGCGGTTCAGGCACAGCTTCTTTTGGAATTTCGGTTTGAGCGGACGATTGGGGTGAATCGCTGCTGCTTCCGAGGGCGGCTTCGCTTGGGGCTGGAAGCGCGGCAGTCTGGGACAGATCACTTTGGGCGTCCGCGGGATTGCCTTCACTAGTGGCTTCGCCGAGTGCCTCCACTCTCATTGCGAAATCGTGGTGAGCAGAAACGGCTTTGCTGGGGGCGCTCTTGAAGGTAGCGGCGTCCACGGTTGGCGCAGGCGATGCAGGTGCTATGGCAGCACCCTGTTGCGACGTGTTCGGACTTTGAATAGGGAGCAGAGCTTTCTGAGGTATTGGTAAAGCGGCGCTGGTTTGAGTGAGATCATTTCTGGAATGCGACAAGAGTCTTCCTAGCGCTTCCTTTCTCAGTAAGAAGACAATCACCAAGCAAGCCGCAGCTAGGTACAAGCCCCATATCACGCAGCGCTCAACGATTGAGGTTGATTGCTGGCGGACGATAAGAGGGGGCGCGAGCGGCACAAAGTCAGGAGGCGCGCAGTGAGGCGCGTCCTCCGCTAAGGCGCGCGCGGCGCGGGCCGATTCGTCTGGCGCGGGGGAAGATGGAACGATCAGCAAAGGATCAGACGAGTTCGAATACGATGATCGCGCGGCCTCGCGCGCACCCCACTTGCGGATTTGCTGGCGATCGTGCTCGCTAAGATCGAGCAACTGAATGCCGGCTAAATTTCCGGCTTCGCTGGTCCAAAGGACGCGAACCGTGACTTGCACAGGCTTGGGAAGGTCCTTGAGCAATAGAGAGAGGCGAGCGACAAAATTGGGTGTCAAGCCGGTGGGCGTGGAGACGAGGAGACCATTCTCGCTGACATTGAGTAGGAGGCTCTCTTCACATTCGTTGAAGGCAACGAAGAGAGGTGCTTGCGGGACGATGCGAGGATAGAACCGGCGTTCGACGATGGTAGTTGAGAGCGGGACTTGCTGGACCGAGGTGGACATATTCGGATCTCCGTGTTGAACGGCTGATTCGCTCGTGGGGACGACGCCGTGCCAGTCGGAGATTGGTCAGGCAGGCGGTCGAAGCCGGGACGGGCGGGGTGCGCACTCGCGTTTCCTTTGCACCTGAGGGCTACAACACGGGAAGTAGCGGAAGGTTTCGGTGGGTTGCGACTCCAAATTGTACCAGTACGAGGAAGACTGAAATCAGAAGAGCGTGCGCGTGAGAAGCCCGGCAGAGGCGCCGAGGGCGGCGACCGTAGCGTAGGCTCCGGCGGCTATCCTCCACGAGATGGTTTTGCCGACTACGGAGAGAGAGAAGACGCTGACGATGCCCAAGGTACAGAGAATCGTTACGACGTAGGGGAGGGGGACGCCTTTGGTCATGGCGATGTAGGCGATAGCGACATCGAAGGCCATAGGAACGGGAAGGAACGCGCCGACCGGAGCGACGAGGATAATGCCGCCGATGGTGGCTTGGGCGATTAGCGCTTGAGCAGGAAGAAGTTCAATGACGAGCGCGCCGAGGATGGCAGCGAGGATCATCAGCGGAAAGGCTACGCGAAAAACGTACCAGAAGCTTTTCAGGAAAGAGCCAATGGTGGAAACGAGCGCTTGCCTCCAAGTCTCAGAGACGGGGATTTCGATGGGACAGACAAAGGCGGCGGAGTTAGCTTGGCGAGATGCCACGGCTGGCGCAAAGACGAAGATTAGCAGGAGAACAGTGGCCAGCTTGAGTAGCGCGATCGGAACGGGAAAGAGGGCGAACGTCATGGCGAGGACAACGACGTTAAGCGCGGGAGAAGCAAACATCGCGGCGAGAACGGATTCGGTGCTCATGCCCGAGGCGTAAAAGCCGCGCGCGATGGGGGCGACGCAGTTAGTGCAAACAGCCAGGGGCATGCCGGCGGCGGCTCCGAAAAGAGTATTCAGATAAATAGAGTTGGTGCGGCGGCGGCGGAGCGTTGCGAGAAAAGTGAGTGCCGCGGGGCCGAAGAGGAAAGAGAAGGTCATGCCGATGCGGTTGGCATCGAGCCAGTTGACGGTGGTGCGCCACACGCGGATGGAAAGCGGCATGGTGCGATCCACTGAATAAACGGTGCCGAACGTGAGAGCGCCGGAGGCTTTGACTTGTGTCCCGGCGTGGTAGCGCTTGAGTAGAGCGGGATAGCGCGAATCTACCCAGAAGATACCGGCGATAGCAACCATGAGAATCACGGCGAGCATACGGCTTCGCCAGGCATTTGTGGCGGCAAAGGGCGGCTGAAGTTCGAGAGTGGAAGCTTGAACAGACATGAGTTACCCCTGGCGCCAGAAAAGATGGCGGACTTAATAAATTGCGTGGAGGCTATATGGGCGGTGGAGGCGAGGGAATAGTGCAAAAGCATTAGTCGCGAGCACGGACAACGTCGATGGCAACTGGCGGAGAAACTTACTGCTGGGCACTGATCCATTTTAAAAAGCCCCGCGGACCATTCCTCACCGTTCCGACAGCCATCGATGAGAGCTTGATCCGCGGGACGCGTTTTGGGCGAATGGCTGGTTATCCGCCGTAGGAGTCTGCGGCGGCGGGGTCGGCACCTAGAACCGGGCAGCCGCTGAATTCTTTCCAGGACTCTCTGCCCTTCAGAAGACCGTCCCCATTTTTGAGCTTCAGCAGGAGGACATGCTGGATGGGGCCGCTGTTCGCATCTTGTCCAGGTGCCTGAACGCAAACGTAAATTGCAGATGCTTTTTGCTCGAGGACGCGGATGTTGATCTGCGAGCCCGAGGGTGTGGCTTCGATGAGGACTTGCTTGTCGTCAAGTTGCCGCATGATGTAGCCGTATTCACCGAAAGTCTTCTTGCTCTTCTGGGGTTTTGGGCGGATGGAAGAGGGAAGCGTTGTGACATCTAGTTTTTCGGCGACAAATTCAGCCACGTTCTCTTTGGGAAGAGGTGCATTATTTCCTGCTAGAGCCGCTGGCACGCAGGCCAGGGCCAACAATCCACTCAATGCTTTCATTGTAAGTCTCCTTTGTCTCTTGACTATCTTTGCGGGCCGTTGATCGGCGGCGCATTTTGTAGCGAACTTCTTCGCGTCTCCATGGGACGTGCTTGCATTTATTTTGACTGGAGCGGCACGCGGATTATTCCAAGTACATTCGGGTACTTAAATTTTTTTGCTTGTGCGCAAAAAGAATGGCGCCATCTAGAATAAAATCGCAGCTCGGGCGGTTATTACGAGTGTGAAGAACTGTTGAAGGAAGAGAGTTGCGCTCTTTGCTTCGCTTTGAAGATTTCCAGAAAAATACTACGTGCGTGTTGCAGGATTAGTGTTGGCGATCGAGCCGGAATGCGGCGGCCTGGAAATCGCCGCGCAGGTCCAGCTGGAGGCCGTGGCGCATCCACCACGCACCTGAGGCGCTTTCCGGAGTGCCAGGCTGGGCTTTGCCTTCGATCCAGCTGAGCTTGTATTCAGCGTTTGGATCGAGGCCTTGGAGTTGTAGCAAAGGGAAGCCGCGGCCTTCCTGCGTGGCGTTGGCGAACGCAAAAATCACGGACTGACTTTTGTCAGCCGAAACCGTTTGTGTGGCGGAGAATTCGCTCCCGTCGCGCGGGCTGATGAGGCGGTAAAGATCGCCATGCACGATCGTTCGCTGCACGGAATGATACGCGGCGATCAGCCGCTTGGCGGTCGCGAAATCTTCGGCTGTCCAATTATTGAGATTGGCGCCGATGCCCAAGCTGCCCTGCATCGAACTGAGCATGCGGTAGGCGAGCGAAGTCGATCGCTTGTTGTTGAGCCAATGCGGCGAGTCCGTGACCCAAGCCATCATGATCTGGGGTGTATAGGCGTAGGTGAAACCATCCTGCATCGACAGGCGATCGAAAGGATCCGTGTTGTCCGAAGGCCAGACTTCATCGGTGTAACGCAAGATGCCCAGATCGACGCGCCCGCCGCCGCCGGAACAACTCTCGATTTCGATCTTGGGATGCTTCTTGCGCAGCTCCGCGAGGATCGAATAGAGATTGCGGATGAATTCAACGTAGACGCGCTTCTGCTCGTCGACGGGAACTTGATCCCAGCCCGGCTCGGACCAGTTGCGGTTGTAATCCCACTTGAGAAAGGCGATATCGTTTTCGGTGAGCAGCTTGTCGAGGAATCCTTCGACGTAGTCGCGCACATCGGGGCGAGCGAGATTAAGCACAAGCTGATTGCGCGATTCGGAGCGTGGGCGCCCGGGAAAATTCAAGACCCAGTCAGGGTGTTTTCGATAGAGGTCGGAATTCGGATTGACCATCTCGGGCTCGACCCACAAACCGAAATCCATGCCCAGGGAATGGACCTTGTCGATCAGCGGCTTCAGGCCGTGAGGAAATTTCTCGGAGTTCACGTACCAGTCGCCGAGTCCCGCGTGATCGTCCTTGCGCTGGCCGAACCAGCCATCATCCATCACGAAACGGTCGACGCCGATGGAGGCGGCCTTCTCCGCTATCGCTACCTGCCCGGCTTCATCGACGCGGAATTCCGTGGCTTCCCACGAGTTGTAAATTACGGGGCGGGGCTTGGGGTCCGGAGCTTGCGGCAGGATGTGAGCGATTTCAAAACGATGCATTGAGCGGGAGGCGCCGCCCAGACCATGATCGGTATAGCCGCCGTAAAAAATAGGCGTCTCGAGATGCTCGCCGGGTTTGAGTTTGTAGCCAAAATCGAATGGATTGAAACCGCCGGTAACGCGCACCGCATCCAGTTGGGTGTGTTCCACGGTAATTCGCCAGGAACCAGACCACGCCAGCGCGCCAAACCAGACTTCGCCATGTTCCTCGCCCGCGACAATTGGTCCTACCGACGCTTGGCTATCGTCGCGGGAAATGGCAAACCACGGATTGGCTTGATGGCCGGTGGTTCCGCGGTGGCTTTCGATGACGCGGGCTCCGCCAAGAATCGGCTCCTGATTCAGCGTCCACTCTCCGGCCCAGCGGCCCGTCAGATAGCTCAAGGTGTAGCGTGCGGGAGGGAGGGTCCATTGGGCGGCAGCAGCTTGTTCGATAACGACTGGCTGCTTTTCGCGATTTTCAATGTCGGCGGAGCGCGCGAGGATGCCCGTCTCCGGATCAATGGAGTAACGCAACGTCACATAAATCTCGCGAGAAATGTCCTTCAGTTGCAAGTCGACGGCTTGCGCACTGCTTTGCGTGGCCCGGACGAAATGAAGCACCAAATCGCGATTGCCATCGGTGAAGGTGACTTTGAGAGCAGGCTCGGTAAACAAACCCGCGCCCCAGCCTGCATACTCCTGCGGCGTTGTCGTGTATGGCGAATCAAAGGAAGCCATTTCTGGGAACGAATGCGCGGAAGGAAAGCTATCGCGCGGACCGAGGCGGCCGCCCCAATAGAGCGGCTGCAATTCACCGTGCTCGTTGACACCGAAAGCGTACGTGGAGTTGCCGCCATCGAGACGGAAGACCTGAGCGGTCTGGGCGGCCGTAGAAACGGCGGACACGGTCAGCAAAAGAATCGTGCACAAAATGGAAGCAAGACGGATTTTCGAAGAGATTTTCATTTGGCCGTATCCTAGCACTGGCCGCGGGACCTTGTCTTGCGCTGGAAACTGGCGAGACGGGGAGATAGTTCAAAAGCATAAGACGCAGGAATTACTCGCTGCTGAAAGAAATAACGCCCGGCCGCAAAAGGCCGGCCCTACCGAGCGTCCGAGCTGACAGGGAGCGCCCCGTCATGGTTTTCACTCTTGAAGAACTTAGCCTGGATACAAACACCTGCGGTGGGGCGGGGCAAGAGTGCAACCAACCGATATTTGTAGGTCCCTTTTTCTTGCGTTCCTGCGCGGCACTTGGCAGACTCTGCGCGTGCTGATTGGACTGTTTACTGAATTGAATGGGACGGGCGGGGTGCAGCGGGCGAGCAGGCATCTCGCGGCCGCGCTCAGCGAATTCGCGGCGAGCAGGCACCTGGACTGCCGGTTGCTGAGCCTGAACGATACGAGGGAACTGCACCGGACGACCGTGGGCGACAAGGAGTTCGTTTTTACGGGCTGCGAGAGAAGCAAAGCGCGGTTTGCGGCGACGGCCATACGGGCGGCAAGACGTCATGGAAAGGTAGTTTTGGCTGGGCATCCAAACCTGGGGCCAGTCGCGCAGGCGATGAAGATTGCTGCGCCGCGGCTCAGGACCATCATTTGTACGCACGGCGTGGAAGTGTGGGAGCCGCTTCCAGCGATGCGAGGGCTCGCGCTGCGCCGGGCGAATGTGGTGCTTGCTCCTAGCAAAGATACGGCGAATCACGTGGCCGAGCAGCATGTGAAGCGAGAGCGGATCCGCGTGCTGCCGTGGGCGCTAGATCCGGAGTTTGAAGCGATTCCGGCGAACGCGCCGAAAGGAAAGCTGCCTCACGGATATCCTGAGGGGCGCGTGATCCTCACCGTGGGCCGGTGGCTGGCGAAGGAAAGGTACAAGGGGATGGACACTCTGATCACGGCGCTGCCGCGGCTTCTGACGCGCTGGCCGGAGCTGCAGCTCGTGGCCGTGGGAGATGGCGATGACCGAGTCTGGCTGGAGGAACTGGCGGAAAAAAACGGCGTGAATCGCCATGTACACTTTCTGAGCGGTTTGAGTTTCGAGGAACTTGCGGCGTGCTATGAAGCATGTGAGATGTTTGCGTTGCCGAGCCGTGGCGAGGGTTTCGGGCTTGTATATCTTGAGGCGATGGCGCACGGGAAACCGGTGATCGGCGGAGCGCACGGCGGAGCCCCGGAAGTGATTGAGGATGGCGTGACGGGTTATCTGGTGCCGCATGGAGATGCGGCGCAACTGGCTACCTCTATCGAGACACTGCTCTCGGACCCGGCCCTGGCACAAAAAATGGGCGGGCGCGGCCGGCAGCGGGTAGAGCGGGAATTCCGGTTCAGCGTTTTTGCCAAGTCGCTAAAGAAAATCCTTCGCGAACAATGCGAATCCTGAGCGTTACAGAAAGTTACGCCCCTTTCCTGGAATTCGGCGGACCGCCCGTGAAGGTGCGCGCGCTGGCACAGGGCCTCGCTGAGCGCGGGAATGAAGTGACGGTGTTGACGGCGGACTGGGGCTTCGAAGCGCGAAGCAGCGAGGGAGAGGCGGGGACTGCGGAACGAAGTCCCTTTGGATGGAGGCGGGTGGAGAACGGCGTCACAGCGATTTACCTGCCGACGTGGTTGAGGTACCGATCGGTGAGCTGGAATCCCGCGGTGAAACGATTCTGCCGGGCCCGACTGCAGAATTTTGACCTGGCGCACATTTACGGGCTGTACGACTTTCTTGGGCCAGCGGTCGCGAACGCTTGCGTAAGAAGAAAAATCCCGTACGTCTTAGAGCCAATTGGAATGTTTGTGCCGATCGTGCGAAGCCTGAGGTTGAAGAGGATTTACCACGCGTTGTTTGGGCAGCGGCTCTTTGCAGGAGCGAGCGCGATCGTCGCCACCTCCGAGCAAGAGGTCGAAGAGCTGGCGGGCGGAGGCGTGGAACGCGAGAAAATAGTGGTGCGCCGGAACGGGGTGGAAGCTCCCTTGTCCTGGCCGGATAAGGGAACTTTTCGCAAGGGTTTGGGAATTGCTAAGGAGGCGAAGGTAATCCTCTTTCTCGGACGGCTATCGGATAAAAAGAGTCCGGACATGTTGTTGGAAGCCTTTGCTTCGCTATCGAAAGAGAGGACGGAGGAGATTCTCTATCTGATATTTGCGGGACCAGACGAACGCGGAATGGAGGGGCGGCTCACGCAAATGGCGGCACAGCTAGGAGTGGCTCGGCAAGTGCACTTTGCTGGAGCGATTTTCGGCGAAGCGAAGTGGGCAGCGTACCGTGACGCCGATGTGTTTGTGCTACCGTCGCAAAATGAGAACTTCGGAAATACTGCAGCGGAGGCCGTAGCAGCGGGCACGCCGGTCGTGGTAACGGAACAGTGTGGGATTGCCCCGCTATTGGCGAACGTGGCCGGGCTGGTGGTGCCGCATGAAGTAGGAGCGCTGGCCCGCGCCATCAAAGCTGTGATTAGTGATCCCAAACTGCACACTAGTCTGGTTGCAGGGTGCAGTTCGGTAACCGCGCGGCTCGGTTGGGAAGAGCCGGTCCGCGAGATGGAAGCGCTTTATAACAAGCTTGCAATTAAGACGGCGCCCAGTGCAAAATTCGGGACACCGGAGTGAATGGATTGCGGACGACGAGGCACCTCATCTTTCGAGTAGTGTGGCGAGGCGTAAATCTGCTGCTCGTGGCCGTGGTAGTGTCCTCGCTGTATGCCGGGGTTCGAGAGTATTCGGTGCGCCGGTATCTCGACGGTTTTTCGGACGCGATAGTCCCCAATTCCATGCCCGAGGAGCAAAAGCTCCAGGCGATTTTGGACTGGATGCGCGCCGAGCCTTCGCGCGCCACCGCTGCGGATCCGGAGGCACTTGCGAAGCGCGACCCGGAGATGACTCTCACGTACAGCCAACTTTTGAACGTCTGTGGCACGGCGACCAATGCCTTCTTGAATCTGGTGCGAAGCTCCGATTTGCGAGCGCGCCGGCTTCTTCTGCTGACTGCCGATAACAATACGAAACACGTTGTAGCCGAGGTCCTGATAGGTGGGCGGTGGATCATTGTCGATCCCACGTATCGCATGATCATGAAGGACGCGCAGGGCCACTATCTGACGCGCAGAGATCTGCAGAATCCCGTGGTCTTTGGCGAGGCGATCAGCGAAGTCCCGAATTATCCGCGTGAATATACCTACGATCATTTTGCCCATGTGCGGCTGGCGCGGTTGCCGTACGTAGGATTTGGGCTGAGGAAGATGTTGGGCACCATCGCTCCAGGATGGGAAGAGGCAATAGATTGGAGCCTGCTCCTCGAGCGAGAGTCCTTTTTTTATCTGGTGCTGAGCGTGACGGCGATGCTTTTCTTCTTGCTGTTGCGCGCGATCCTGGCGTGGTATGCCGACAGCCGTCTGAGAATTCCCCGCTTCCACCTGCGCGAGCACGCATTGCGCGCTGGCGTGGCCTTCTTTTCAACTCCGGAGATCAAGCAGTAGCGTGTGTGGTATTTGCGGGGTCGCCTTTGTTTCGAGCGGCAAAGAGGCTGAATCGTGTGTGCGCGCGATGGCTGCCGCGATGCAGCATCGCGGTCCCGATGAAGAAGGATTCCTGATCGGAGATGCGCGTGCCCCGGGGCTGGCGCTTGGGATGCGGCGCTTAAGCATCATCGATCTAGGGGGGGGCCAGCAGCCCATCTGGAATGAGTCGCGGGATGTCGCGGTCATCTATAACGGCGAGCTTTATAACTATCGTGAACTTCGTGAGCGCTTGACGCTGCTGGGACACCGCTTCGCAACGCAATCCGATACGGAAATTCTGGTGCATGCCTGGGAGGAGTGGGGCGAGGAGAGCCTGTCGGAGCTCCGAGGCATGTTTGCGTTTGCGTTGCTGGATTTGCGCGGACGATTTGCTGCGGCGCCTTTGCTTTTTTTAGCGCGTGATCCGCTAGGCATCAAGCCCCTCTATTACGCGCAGACTGCTGAAGGCTTTGCGTTTGCATCGGAAGTGCGAGCTCTGCTGGCGAGCGGGATCGTGCCGAGGCAGATTTCCCAGGATGCTCTTACTTCTTACCTGCTTTTCGGCAGCGCATCGGAGCCGGTAAGCCTCGTCGAGGGAGTATTTTCCCTTCCGCCCGGACATCGCATGTTGCTGTACGTTCCGGAGCGGCGGCGCGTGCCGCGAGCACGTCCGTGGTGGGATCCGCAGACGAGCCCTGCGGCGCGCGACTCGCGCAAACCCAAGGATTTGGATTCAGCGGCTGAGAGGCTGCGCCCTCTTCTCGAAGATGCTGTGCATGTGCATCTGATCGCGGATGTGCCCGTGGGACTTTTTCTTTCGAGCGGGCTCGATTCCGGCGCCATCGCCGCACTTGCGGCGCGCACACAAGCGGGAATCCGCAGCTTCACTCTGTCGTTCCCTGGGACTTCGTATGACGAGGCCCCGCTGGCCAGCAAAGTCGCTGAACGATGCGGGACGCAGCACACGGAAGTTCCCCTTGATGGCTCGGCTATGCTTGCGCGCATTGACGAAGCCGTGGCGGCCCTCGATCAGCCGACGATGGATGGCATCAATACTTACTTCGTTTCCTGGGCCGCGCGTGAAGTCGGGCTCAAGGTGGCACTCTCCGGTCTCGGAGGCGACGAACTGTTCACAGGCTATGCAACCTTCGCGAATACCGCGCTGCTTCAGCGGCTCACTCGACTGGCATGGTTCGTACCACGGCCGTTGCGCCGCGCCGTGGCGCCGCTGATCGCGAGCGCTCTCGGAGCGCGCATGTCCCGGGACGCCGCTGACAAAGCTCTGGCTGCGTGGACCGACCCTGACACACTTCCCCATCCCTACTTCTATGCGCGCGCGCTTTTTCCACCCGAGCAGCTCAAACGGCTGATCGAACCGCGTTTCCGTCCGAGCACTGTGGGCGCGGACGGCGTGACCCTCGAACCGACCTGGCTGGGATGGCTGGATCGCGCAGCCAGTGAAGCGGGAAAACTGGAGCCCATAAGTGCGACCGCCTGGATGGAAATGCGCTGCTACATGGCAAGCACACTCTTGCGCGATACGGATTCGGTGAGCATGGCGCGTTCACTGGAGGTGCGCGTTCCGCTGCTGGATACGCCGCTGGTGGAATTTGTCAGCTCCCTGCCTGATGCAGTTCGGCAGCGCGCGGGCACGCCGAAGGCATTGTTGGTGGAAGCTCTGGAGGGGCTCTTGCCAGCGGAAATTCTCGGCCAGCGCAAAAAAACATTCACATTGCCGTGGGAAGAGTGGCTTCGCGGGGCATTGCGCCCGCGGTTGGAAGCAAGCTTCGCTGACATCGCGCCATCGCTTGTGCCGCACCTTCGCGCGGCCGGCGTGCGCGGCGTTTGGGCTGCATTTCTCGAGGGCAGGACCTCGTGGTCGCGCCCGTGGGCGTTGTATGTCCTCAACGAGTGGTGCAGGCGCCACCTCGGGGCATGATCCGCGCTCCTGAGGTAGACTGAATTCCTTCGCTATGAACATTCTTGGGATCAATGCCTATCACGGCAACGCATCGGCCGCCGTCGTCTGCGAAGGCCGGCTTGTGGCTGCGGTGGAAGAGGAGCGCTTCAACCGCGTGAAATACGCCGCGGGCTTCCCGGCCCAGGCGATTCGCTATTGCTTGAAAGAAGCGGGGCTGGAACTCAAGGATATCGACCACGTGGCCGTACCACGGAACCCCTATGCGAGGCTGGGGACGAAGCTTTTCTACGCGATACGAATGCCGTCGTTCGCGCGAGAGCGAATGAAAGTGTTGGCAAAGTTCACGGGAATACCTGAGGCGCTTGCGCAGGCCTTCGATATGGACCCCGCCAGTATCGCTGCAAGGTTTCACCGCGTGGAACACCACCAGGCACATCTCGCGAGCGCGTTTTTTGTTTCTCCATTTGAACGAGCAGCGCTGCTTTCCGCGGACGGCCTTGGGGATTTCGCGAGCACGATGTGGGGAAGCGGCAACGGCAGCCGCATGAAGATAGATGGCGCGATCGCGTTTCCTCATTCACTGGGGCTCTTTTACAGCGCCGTCACGCAATACCTCGGCTTTCTGAAATTCGGCGACGAGTACAAAGTCATGGGCTTGGGAGCCTACGGTGCGCCGGACCAACTCGACGCTTTTCGAAAAATCGTTCTCACACATGGGGACGGATTCCGGCTGGAGCTCGATTACTTTACGCATCACCGCTCTGGCCCGGAAATGAGCTGGGCGGAAGCGGACAAAACGCCCACGCTTGGCAAGATGTTTTCGGAAGAAATGGAAAAGCTACTGGGTCCCAAACGCAATCCCGAGGAGCCGCTCGAGCAACGGCACAAGAATCTGGCGACGGCGCTGCAAGCAAGGCTTGAGGAAGTCTATCTGGGCATGCTGAAAAAGCTTGCAGAGCGAACCGGATTGAAAGCGGTGTGCCTCGCGGGTGGAGTCGCGTTTAATTGTGTAGCTAACGGGAAGATCTTCGACACCACGGGATTCGAACAAGTTTACGTTCATCCGGCGGCCGGAGATGCGGGGCTCGCTGTTGGCGCAGCCTACTATGTTTGGCATCAGATTCTTGGAAAGCCGCGCACGTTCGTGATGGATCATGCTTACTGGGGGCCAGGATATACGCGGGACGAGATTCGACGCGCGATCGAAGCGAACGGATTGACGCAGAACGGTTGCCGCGTCGAGGAACTGGCAGACGAGAGCCTATTGCAACGCACAGCCGCGATTGTGGCCGATGGGAAAATTCTTGGATGGTTTCAAGGCCGCGCCGAATGGGGACCGCGCGCGCTTGGCAATCGAAGCATAGTGGCCGACCCACGGCGGCCGGAGATGAAAGAGATCCTGAACCAGCGAATCAAACATCGCGAAATCTTTCGGCCGTTCGCGCCTTCCATACTTGCGGAATCCACGGGAGAGTGGTTCGAAAAATCGCACCCTTCGCCGTTCATGACGTTGGCATATTCTGTGCGGCCCGAAAAGCGCGAGAAAATTCCTGCACCGACGCACGTTGACGGAACGGGCCGGCTGCAAACAGTGACGCGCGAGGCGAATCTTCGCTACTGGAGCCTGATCAAAGCGTTTGACCGGCTCACGGGCGTGCCCGTAGTGCTGAACACTTCTTTCAACGACAACGAGCCGATTGTCTGCCGCCCTGCCGAAGCACTGGATTGCTTCCAACGCACGCAAATGGATGCTCTCGTTCTCGGCGACTTCTTGATCACAAGATCGTGAATCACATGCCACGAGCGCCGTTCGAATGAGAATCCTGCTCATGAATCTTTACTATCCGCCGGACACTTCGGCGACGGCGAAAATGGCCGCGACGGTGGCAGAAGCCCTCTCTGCGCGGCATGACGTGACCGTGCTTTGCGGCCGCCCTTCCTACGACCCAACCGAACGACGGCCCTGGCGTCTTTGGCAAAGCGAACTCGCGGGAAGGGTGAAAATCACACGCGTGGGTTCGACGGACTACCCGCGTTTCGCAATGAAGAAGAGGGTGCTGAATTATTTGAGCTACGTTGCGCTCGCCATTCCGCGGGCGCTTTTCCTGAGGTGCGATGTCGTTCTGGCAATGACCGACCCTCCGTTCGAAGGAATCGTTGGAGCCATCGTCACGATGCTGAAGGGCAAGCCGTATATTTACAACATCCGCGACATGTATCCGGATATGGCCGTGGGCGGTGCGATTGTCAAGCCCGGTCTTCTCGCGCGCATTTGGGAAAGATTGCATCGCTGGGCACTGCGCCGCGCCAAGCGCGTGATCGTGCTCGGCGAGGATATGCGCGCGCGGATTGTCTCGAAAGGCGTTAATCCGACAGGCATTGAAATCGTCCGCGACGGTGCGGAGATTCTCGCGCCCGAGGCACCGCAGCCTCCGTTGGATACTGAAGTCATTCGGACAATTCGCGGGGACTATAAATTCGTGCTGCTTCACGCGGGAAATCTTGGTTTCTACGGCGCGTGGGGGAGCTTGATCACGGCGGCACGAAATATGGAGGCGGATGGAGTGGGTCTCGTGTTCGTTGGCGAAGGAGCGCAGCGCGCACACCTCGAGGTGCTGGCCGCGGAAGCGAAGAACGTACGATTTCTTTCTTTTTTCCCGGCAAGCAAAATTCCTTCTGTGCTAGCTGCTCCCGATGTGCACGTCATCACAGTGAAGCGCGGCCTCGAAGGGGTCGTCGTACCGAGTAAGATGTATGGAATTCTAGCCGCTGGAAAGCCAATCCTGGCGGTTACACCCGCGGAGACAGACGCGGCTTCTCTTGGAGCGAAATTCGGGTTTGCGGTTTCCGCCGATCCGGACGACCCGGAGAAGGTTGCCAAAGCAATTCGATTACTTGCGATGGACGTTGACAAAGTACAAAACATGGGACGCTCGGCCCGGGCCGCCGCGCCCGATTATGATAGAGTCAAAGAATTGCAGAAATTCGTGAAAATCATCGAGGAGGCCGTGAAAGCGTGACGTCTTCGGAGACTTTTTGGAACGGAAAGCTCGTGCTGGTGACCGGAGGGGCTTCTTTCATCGGCTCGACGCTGACGGATCATCTTCTAGCCCGCGGCGCGAAAATTCGCATTGTCGATGATTTGACGAGCGGGCATCGTGACAATATCAAGGAACATCTCGCCAGCCGGAAAATCGAATTTACGCAAGCGGACCTGCGCGAACCCGGCGTTACCCGCTCGGCGATGCAGGGCGTGGATACGGTATTTCACTTGGCCGCCGATCATGGCGGCCGCGGTTATGTCGACCTCCATCAGGCGGGACCGGCTTCCAATTTTTTCCTGGATGGCCTTGTCTTCGCCGAAGCCCTGCGGGCGAAAGTAAGAAAGGTGGTTTTCGCTTCCTCGGGCTGCGTGTATCCAAACTTTCTGCAGTCGGACGTCAAGAAAGAAATCTACCTCACGGAAGACCTCACAAAAGGTCCTAACGACGCCGACAACACCTATGGCTGGGCGAAATTGATGGGCGAGTTTACGCTCAGCGCCTACGCCAAGGAACACGGCATGGGCGCAGCTTCCTGCCGCTACTTCACGGTTTACGGGCCGAGGGGCGTCGAGAATCATGCCGTGATCGCGATGATTGCGCGGGCTTTTCTCGGGCAGAATCCATTTGAAGTGTGGGGTGACGGAACGCAAATCCGCAATTGGACGTACATTGAGGACATCGTCGAAGGGACAATTCTTGCCGGCGAAAAAATTGACGACGGCACGGCCATCAATCTGGGAACCATGGAGCGCATAAAGGTTATCGATGCAGTGAAGATGGTCTGTGATTTCACCGGACATAAGGCCGAGATCAAGCTGCGGCTCGACATGCCCACGGGCCCGCTGAATCGCGTTGCAGACAACTCGTTGGCCAAGAAGCTGCTCGGATGGGAGCCGAAAGTGGCCTTTCGCGATGGACTGAAGCGCACCATTGACTGGTACTATGCGACCAAAGATCGCGAGGAAGTGAAACGCACGTTTGGCCGGATGCTCACCGAAAGGTAGCAATAGGCAATCGAATCGAAACAAACAGACGATTGTGCGTTTCTATACAGTCGGTACTAGCAAGCCCAGTCAACTGCCATTCTAATTGCGCCGCAAACAATCCTGATTGAAGCGAAACAATTTTAGAAGTATCGTGTTAAGGCTGCGTGGGGCAGCCATTTATCCTTGGGAGCCGGGCCCCCAACCCGGCACAACACGATTGAGGCACTGGCCGCGCCGTCCCGACCAGGACCTACAGACAAAACGAGGGAACATGCCCGCGGGTCTGCTGGCGTTTTTGATAGCGCTATTCGCGTCTCTGACGCTGACGGTACCAGTGCGCGCATTGGCATTGCGCGTAGGCATGGTGGATCTTCCCGGCCCGCGCAAAGTCCACCTGAGCCCGATACCTCTGTTGGGGGGCTTGGCCATGTACGGCGCCGTGGTTTTGGCGGTCCTGTTTACATTTAGTGGGCCAGCGCAAGCCCAGATTGTTGGAATCTTGACGGGCGCGACGCTCGTCGCGGCCGTGGGCATTCTCGATGATCGAGGCTGGCTGCACCACCAGGTGAAGTTGTTCCTCGCGATGCCGCTTGCCGCATGCATTTTGCTGGTTACCGGCATCCATGCGCAGGTCTTTGAAATACTCTTGGGTGGACGAACTGGCTATGTTTTAGACGCGATCCTGACGGTCTTTTTTGTCGTGGGAATTACTGCATCCTTCAGCATCCTGGACCACATGGACGGCCTTTGCGCCGGCGTGGCTGCCACCGCGTCCATCTTCTTCGCTCTGCTTGCTTACCTAAACGGCCAGACTCTTGTCACCACGCTCGCTGCCGCCGTTCTCGGAGCTGCAACGGGTTTTCTGCGATGGAATTTTAAGCCGGCCAAGATTTTCATGGGCGACGGTGGAGCGATGTTTCTAGGATTCCTGATGGCTACACTGGGGCTGAAACTAAGGCTCGAGCAGGCCAACCACATTTCCGGTTGGCTGGCGCCGCTGCTGATTCTCGGGGTAACGATTTTCGACACGACACTTGTCACGATTTCGCGTGCACGGCGCGGGCTCCTGCCATTTGCCACGCCCGGCAAAGACCACGCAGCTCATCGCCTGGCGAATCTAGGACTCGGGCATCGGGGCGCTGTTGTCAGCATGTATGTTTTGGGACTACTGAGCGGTGGAGCTGCCGTGCTCGTGAGCTACGTTCAGCCGATTGCCGCAGTTCTGGTAGCAGTGGTTGCGTTTGTCGTCGTGCTGTGTGGAGTGGTATTTCTCGAACGTGCTCCCTATGAACGCCAAGCAGAGAAACCAGCCGTTTTCTCCTGAAGCCATCCCCATTCATGTTGTGCTCCTCGCGAAACTTGGGAAGGGAGCCTGCGTGTTTGCCCGCAGATATGGATTCGCTATACTTAGCGGGTTGCCGTCTCACCGATTTTCAGTGCATACCCCTTCGGGCCGGGCGGAAAGCAGTCCATACTCTTGAGAATCTTGAGCGCGAATCTATGGACGTTTAAACGTCCAGGGTGTCCGCGCGACTTGGGAAAGCAGAATCGTGCCAAGCACTGAACAGTGGCCCCGGCCAGAAGGGGCGAGTGGCGAAATCATTGTTGTGGGAGGATCCGCAGCGGGCCTATTTGCGGCAGCGACAGTGGCTGCCGGAGGGCGTCGGGTGCGCGTGTTGGAATCGAGGCCAGGATTCGAACCCACGCCGCGCTCGCTGATCGTTACAGACCAATTCAGGAGCCAGCTTGGCGCAGCGGCGTCCGAGAGCATCGTCAACGAAATCCGGCGCTTCGAGCTATTTACGGATGGACGCTCGGCACAGGTCGCCCTGGCACGGGCTGATCTCATCATCGAACGCTCTCGTTTAATCCCCGCGCTGGCTCGAAGTGCGCAGGAGGCCGGCGCCAAACTTTCCTTCGATACGCGTTTTCTTGGACTCGCTGCGAATGGCCGGGGATTGCGCGTGCAAGTCGATTCGGCGGGGCATCGCGAGGAATTGCATGCGGAGAGCGTAGTGGGAGCGGACGGCGCTTCCAGCCGAGTCGCTCGCAGCGCGGGTTGGCCGCCCGTGGAGACAGTCCCATTGGTGCAGGCCATCGTGCGCTTGCCGAAGGATCATCCGCCGGACACGACGCGCGTCTGGTTTGTCCCCGACGATACGCCTTACTTCTACTGGCTGATACCCGAATCCTCAGAGCGAGGCGCGCTCGGAATCATCGGCGAGGACGGGCGCGACACCAAGAAGTGTCTATCGCGGTTCCTTGAGAAAAAACACATGGAGCCGCTCGAATGGCAAGGGGCGCGCATTCCCGTGTATCGAGGCTGGGTGCCGGTGCGGCGGCGTATCGGAAACGGCGAGGTCTTTCTCGTAGGCGATGCAGCTGCGCAGGTGAAAGTGTCTACCGTTGGCGGAATCGTAACGGGGCTGCGCGGGGCTCTCGGAGTCGGGCAATCCATCTTGCGGAAAGGCGGAAGCAAGGAGCTGACCGCTCTGAGGCGCGAACTGGGGACGCATTGGTTGATTCGTCGCGCGCTGCATCATTTCCAGCAGAAGGATTATTCGCAGCTTGTCGACCTGCTTGATGCTTCCACGCGCGAGTCTCTCGGCGAGATCAACCGCGATGAATCGACGCGCCTATTATGGAACGTTGTGCGGCGTCAGCCGCGGCTGGTTCTGCTCGGTTTGCGCGGACTACTGATGGGGCGAGGATTGAAAGGCTAGAACAAGCCCATCGGAGGCGCAGGAGAGCGTGTGGCGTCTCTGAACTGATCGCAACGGATCGTGCGGGCGGCGCAACGCCTCGCGAAGAGGTGCTTTCTTCCGCATGGCGGCTCGGTCAAGATAAATTGTTTGTTGTGAATTTCGGGAAGCGTTGGGTAGTTGTCTGATTCGCTCCCAAGGAGATTCTGACTTGCGTCTCTCGGTGATTGGTTGTGGTTACGTAGGATTGGTGACAGGGGCATGCCTCGCTGCGGCCGGACATGAAGTGACCTGCACGGATATCGATGCGGATCGCATTAAGCGGCTGCAAGCTGGCGAGGTGCCTATTTATGAGCACCACCTGGCAGAAATCCTGACGAGCGCTCGCAAGGCAGGGCGCATTTCGTACACCGCTGATGCCGGTGAAGCGATTCGTGCAGGCGAGGCCATTTTTATTTGCGTGGGCACCCCGCCCAAAGAAAGCGGCGAGGCTGATCTTTCGGCGATTGATCAGGTTGCGCGGCAGATAGCTGAGCAGGCCCACTCGCCTAAGTTGGTGATCGAAAAGAGTACCGTACCGGCGCGCACTGGGCTCGAACTGCAGAGAGCGCTGGCTGCTTATAGCAGCGGCGGAAAAAACACCTTTCGCGTGGCTTCGAACCCAGAATTTCTCCGCGAGGGCACCGCGGTTGGAGATTTCTTTCATCCGGACCGCATCGTGATCGGCGTCGAGGACGAATCCGCCGCAGCTGATTTGCGAGAAATCTACCGTCCGATCCTGGAGCGCAAATTTCTCTGCCCGGTGCACGAGGGCAATTGCCCTCCGGGCCCGGAACCGCCATTCCTCGTGACGACCATCAACAGCGCCGAACTCATCAAGCACGCTTCCAACTCTTTTCTGGCGCTCAAAATCAGCTACGCAAACGTCATCGCCGATCTTTGCGAAAGAATCGGCGCGGACGTCAAAGAGGTGACTCATGCGATGGGACTGGATCCAAGAATTGGCGGGCAGTTCCTCAGCGCGGGACTGGGGTTCGGCGGATTTTGCTTTCCCAAGGATGTTCAGGCTTTCATTCATCTCGCAGCCTCCGTTGGGGTCGATTTCGAACTTCTGAAAGCCACGGAACGCGTCAACAAACAGCGCATTGATCGCTTCTTGGAAAAAGTACACAAAGCGCTGTGGGTGGTCAAAGGGAAGCACATCGCCGTGCTTGGCCTGGCTTTCAAAGCGAATACGGACGACGTGCGTTTTGCGCCCGCGCTCGAAGTCATCCGGAGATTGCTGGAGGAAGGCGCGAATATCCATGCAAGCGATCCGGAAGCGATATCAAGGACGAAAGCTCTTTTGCCGAAGGCGACCTATCACGAAGACCCCTACGAGGCTTTGCGCGGGGCGGATGCAGCGCTGGTTTGTACGGAGTGGGACGCTTTCCGCAATCTGGACTGGAAACGCGCCAAGCTGCTTATGGCGCGCGGCCTCGTCGTGGACGGCAGAAATCTCTACTCTCCCAAGCACATGCGCGAACTTGGATTTGAGTATTACTCATTCGGACGGGCGTAGGGGATCTGCAACACCGCGTACTGGAAACAGAAGGAGTCCTGCTTCTTATGGCAGAAGCGAGACTCGTTCAGCGTTAGGCATTAGGAAGATTTCTTGGCCCCGAAATCCTTCTTGAAATAATCAATCGTCTGCCGCAATCCCTCATCCAGCCCCACCTTGGGCTCCCACTTCAGAATTCGCTTCGCCTTGCTAATATCCGGGCACCGCTGTTTCGGATCATCCTGGGGTAAAGGTTCGAGGACAATTGCAGGAGCATTTTCAAAGAGCGCACGAACCCGCTCGGCAAATTCGAGGATAGTGATCTCCTGCGGATTTCCGATGTTCGTCGGCAAGTGTTCGCTTGACAACATCAAGCGGTAGATTCCTTCAATGAGGTCGGAAACATAGCAAAAGCTGCGCGTCTGCTTGCCGTCTCCATAAACGGTGATGGGTTTTCCGGTGAGCGCCTGATGCACGAAATTCGGCAGGGCGCGGCCGTCGTTGAGGCGCATGCGCGGGCCATAGGTGTTAAAAATCCGTACGATATGGGTGTCTACACCATGATAGCGGTGATAAGCCATTGTCAAAGCTTCCGAAAAACGCTTCGCTTCATCGTAAACGCCGCGCGGCCCAATCGGATTCACATGGCCCCAATAGTCTTCATGCTGAGGGGAAATTTCCGGATCACCGTAGCATTCGCTTGTCGAACTTAGAAAAAACTTGGCTTTCTTCGCGAGCGCCAGCCCGAGCGCGTTATGCGTGCCGAGAGAACCAACCTTGAGAGTTTGAATAGGGAGTTTGAGGTAATCCACAGGACTCGCCGGCGAGGCAAAGTGCAAAACGTAGTCCACCGGCCCAGGAACATCGATGTACTTCGAAACGTCGCACCGCGCGATGCGAAACTTGGGATGCGCGAGCAAATGTCCGACGTTGGAATCGACTCCGGTAACGAGATTGTCGAGCACCAATACATCCCAGCCTTCGGCAATCAGGCGGTCACAAAGATGCGACCCCAAAAATCCAGCTCCTCCGGTCACCACCGCCTTCATGCGCCCTCCCCAAAAGCCAGCAGTTAGTTTAGCTTGCGGCCGCTGGATTGACCACCCGTCCCGCGAGCGATACGATGCGCGCACGCGATTGGGAATCGCGCCGCTATGCCGGTCGAGAACGAATCAGGGGCCGCTCCGCCGAAGCGGCGGCGAACACGGCGCATAGTCCTTGTTCTTCTGGGGATGGTACTTCTCAGCGCGTTGCTCTTTTTTCTCCGCGTCGGCCGCTGGCTCGTCGTGGAAGACCCTCTCGAGAAAGCCCAGGCCATCGTAGTCCTTAGCGGGCGTATGCCCATGCGGGCCATGGAAGCCGCGAAATTGTATCGCGAAAGGTACGCACCTGAAGTCTGGCTCACGCATTCTGCGGAGCCTGGCGCCACACTCGGCGCGATGGGAATCTCGTACGCAGGCGAAGATTCTTACAATACGCAAGTGCTGATGCACGAAGGAGTGCCCGAGCGATCCATCCGCTTGCTCCAGCCTGCCATCATCAACACGGCTGACGAAATCGCTGCCGTTTCCGCGACACTTGAAGAAGAAAAGGGCAAGAGTGTGATCATCGTGACAACAAAGGCGCATACGCGCCGCGTGCGAATCCTCTGGCAGCGACTCGCCGCAGGCCGCGGACGAGCGGTGATACGGGCTGCTTCGGACGATCCCTTCGAACCGCGGCGCTGGTGGCGCACAACAGGCGATGCGCTCGATGTTGTTCGCGAATTTCTGGGAATATTGAATGCATGGGCCGGAATGCCGCTACGCCCCGCGAACTAGAAGCTTAGAAGAAGAAAAACCGTTTGCGGCGCGGCAGAACGAATTCATCCGGCAGCTGAGGAACATACGGCAGGTCGCGGCCCTCAAAGGCGGCCATCGGATTCTCGACAAACAGGGCGCGGGCCTTCTTTTCTCCAAATTGTTCACGGACAACGTCGAATGCGGGCTGAAGCTTAAGCGGCCGGCCACGCGTGTTGTGAGCGTCGCTGGCCACGAGGTGCACCAATCCGTCGGCCGTCCAGCGCCAAGCGTCTTTTTGCGCTCCAGGGCCAAAGACTCCTGTGAGAGATCCTGCCGTCACTTGTATGAAGCAACCGAGCCGGACCCATTTCGCAAGCCGTTCCGTCTGTAAGCGCAGGATGGCGTTGCGCTCTGGATGCGTTATGACCGGTCTCAGTCCCAAAAGCTGAATCTCATGGAGCGTCTGGTCCATGGCAGGCGGAATCGAATATTCGTTGAATTCGACGAGCAAATAGTCGCGCTGGTTTATGCAGAAGCGGGGCGCATCCTCGCGCAGCGCGTCCAGATTTTCGGGGTTTAAATGAAAATCGCATCCAGTAGCCAGGATTAAGCGGTCGCCTATTTTTTCTTGCAGTTCCTCTCGCAGTACTCGTATCCGCGGGTAGTCGAAGAAATATTGGTTGCTCGAGTGGGGTGTCGCCACAACATGAGTAATTCCGTCCGCAATCGCTGACTCAGCCATCGCCAGCGAAATCTCCATGTTTTCCGGGCCGTCGTCGAGCCCCGGAAGAATGTGGCAATGCAAATCAATCATGGTTTTCGCAAACTCCCTAGCGCGCCCAAGCGGAAACAGCTTGCCACACACCCAGCGCAAACATCAGCCCGGCAAAAACTTGCCGCATGCGTCGCGGCTGCAGGCGCTTAGCCAGCCACCCGCCGAGTATCCCGCCGACAAAGACCCCCGGAATCAAAAGTAGTCCAGTTTGCCAGGAAACATACCCTGCGTTGGCATACGCGAAAAACGCCAGCGCGCCCGTCGGCGGTATCAGCGCAATCAAGCTGGTGCCCTGCGCGCGATGCTGCCCAAAAGCAAAAAACAACGCAAGGAACGGGACTAAAAGAGTGCCGCCTCCAATGCCGAATAGTCCGGAAGCTAGACCGCAGAGGCACGCCGCCCCAAAAATACCGACATTACGTATTGTACCGTCAACCACTCGCTGGCTCCTCCCCGGCGGAGGCAATCTTTAAATTTTGCGGCTGCGGCTTATGCCAAAGCAGTACTGCAGCCAAGATCAGAAAACAGCCAAACAGTCCCTTGAGATCGCGTGAGGCGAGTGGGACAGCAATCAATCCGCCGAGGTAGCCCCCGACGAGCATTCCCAACGCACACAGTATTCCAGCGCGCAAATCTACTTGGCCTTGTTTCCAGTATTCGCGCAGGGCACCAAGCCCCACGGGAGGCAACAGGATGAAAAGGGATGTGCCCTGAGCCAGATGCTGGTCCATGTGCAGCAGATAAACCAAAGCTGGTACAAGCACCACGCCACCGCCAATGCCCAGCAAACCCACGAGCACGCCGACAGCGAGCCCAAGCAGCAGGACGATGAGAGTCATAGGTGAATTGGAGCTGTGCTTTGCCGGTTCTCTCTCTCTGCCGAATGCATCGCTTCTATCTTCCCGCGTCTCTACGCGACCCGCAACCACTCTTGAACCGACGGTAACACTCCGCACGCCTGTGATTTTGTGTTCTTGTGGAACCTGCTATATTGGGATGTCTTTGCCCAATCGGCCGAATGGCCTGCTTGATTCCCAAAAATGATTAGGAGAGCGACGTAACTCATGCCAATAGACCGGAAACCCGAATTCTTTAAAGGCGCTCAATTGAAAGTCGCCATCGTTGGCTGCGGATACGTTGGGCTTCCGCTGGCCCTGCGTTTTGCGGAAGCGGGCCACAAAGTCACGGGATTCGACACTGATCCGAACAAAGTGACGATGCTCAACGCCGGCAGGTCCTACATCGAGCATATCCCGCAAACCAAGATCCAACAATTCGTCAACTCCAAGCACTTCAGCGCGACAACCGATTTCGCGCGTATCAAAGAAGCTGACGCCGTCATTATTTGCGTGCCGACGCCCTTGGATGAACGCCGAGAACCCGACCTGAGCTACGTGGAGCAGACTGCTATTTCCATTTACCCGCATCTGCAAAGGGGTCAGCTGGTCGTTCTTGAATCGACGACCTATCCAGGCACCACCGAGGAACTTGTGCTTCCCATCCTCGAAAAGAGCGGCCTGCACTGCCCGATTGCTGCCGGCTCGGAAAATGAAAATATCGCGTGCGATTTCTTCCTTGCGTTTTCACCCGAACGCGAAGATCCCGGCAACAAACAGTTTGGGCTGGCGCAGATTCCCAAAGTTGTCGGAGGCGTGAATCCGCCGAGCGGGCGCGCTGCACAATCGATCTATGCGCAGGTTGTCGCGCGCGTGGTGCCGGTCAGCTCGACGCGGGCCGCGGAAATGGCCAAGCTCCTTGAAAATATTTTTCGTTGCGTCAACATCGCGCTAGTCAATGAACTGAAAATGCTGAGCCTGCGGATGGGAATTGACATCTGGGAAGTGATCGACGCGGCTGCGACCAAGCCGTTCGGTTTTATGCCATTTTACCCCGGCCCGGGGCTCGGCGGACACTGCATTCCGGTGGATCCATATTATCTTTCCTGGAAGGCGCGCGAGTTCGACTTTTCGACGCGTTTCATCGAACTGGCCGGCGAAGTCAATACCGCAATGCCTTATCACGTGGTGGACGCGGTTGGCGCGGCGCTCAACGACAACAAAAAGAGCCTCAAGGGATCGAAGCTGCTAATCCTTGGCGTGGCATACAAGAAGGATGTCGATGACCTTCGCGAGTCTCCCACTCTGAAGATTATGCAATTGCTCCAGCAGCGCGGCGCGACCCTCGAATATAACGATCCCTATTTCCCGCAGCTTCACAAAATGCGGCACTACAACTACGAAAACATGAAGTCCGTTCCGCTAAATGCGCAAACCCTGGGAAGCTATGACGGGGTCATCATTGCAACGGATCACTCGAGCTACGATTACGTTGCAATTGTGGACGCCGCTAAGCTTGTTGTGGACACTCGCAACGCCACGCGCCGGGTCATGCGTCACCGCAACAAGATAGTTCTCTGCTAGGCGCCCATGGGCTCATCCGCCGAAGAGATACGACGGCAACTCGAGGAAAGCGCTCGCGTGAAGCAGAGTTTTTCCACCGAGCTTATCGGCCGCATCGGACAATTTGCTGAAAGAAGCGCGGCGGCGCTGCGCGGCGGCGGAAAAATTGTCTTCTTCGGGAATGGTGGAAGCGCGGCCGATGCGTTACACCTTGCGGCCGAGCTTGTCGTGCGGCTGCGCACTGACCGGGCCGGCCTCGCGGCGCTGGCGTTAACGGCCAATCCGTCCGTGCTCACAGCGGCCGGTAATGACTACGGCTTCGAGCACATTTTCTCCCGGCAAATCGAATCGCTCGTAGCTCCGCAGGACATCCTTGCGGCCCTCTCAACAAGCGGTGCGAGCCCAAACATTTTGCGTGGTGTGGAGGCTGGCCGGGTCCGCGGCGCTTATCTTGTCGCATTCACGGGACAAACAGGCGGCGCGCTCGCTGGAAAAGTCGATCTTCTGCTGAATGTACCCTCGCAAGATCCTCAGCGAATCCAGGAAGCGCACGTCACGATGGGCCATATCGCCTGTGCGTTGATAGAAAAGTTGACCGCAACGTAGCATCTGGCTGCGGTTGGCCCATAGGCTGCTTCTTCCCTGCCTTGATTTTAGAAATTATCCGCTACCTGCAATCGAAGAGCGCGCTTCTACTTTGCGTGCACCAACTGCACCTGAGCTGTCGCGAACGGCATAATCGCTTCCAGCAGCACAGGAGTGCGCGCCACGTTGTTCGCGAAGTAGATCGTGAAATGAGCGTCCTTCATCTCTTGGCCGTTCTCAAATACACGAATCTCAATCTTCGAGGTTTTGTAGCTTCCTGCAGGAACGGTGACCGCCTCGCCCGCGCTCACGAGCTTTGCCCTGACGTCGTACAATTTGTGCCCATCGTAGACCGGGCATCGAACTTCCGCTGTCTTCGTCCAATCCACGTTCCGCAAAAATTGCAGCATCCCCAGCGGATCCCGCGTGCCAGGGAGGATGCGCGCTTCAGTGGCATCCGGAGGCGCCGGCTCTTTTCCGGTGGCGGTCATACGCTGGACGGAGTCCACTTTTTGTCCCCGTTCGTTGAGGTGCATTTCGTACTGCAGGCTTGTCATCGTCGAAGCATCGCTGTAGGAATCAAATTGGTCGTCGAGCTCGAATACCATGCGCAGGGGGCTTTCCGTATGCGCAAACGCTTGAAGATGCCACGCGTTCTTGCCGAAAAAATCCTTGTGTTCGCCCACCTGCAATTTAAGAGTGGCCACATTGTTTAGGCTCGAGACGTTCGCCGTGTATTCCAGCGCTTCTCCCCTTCGCAATGGTAGCCCGGGTTCCGCTGCGGGCTCGCCACCCTTGGCAGGTGTCGAAGCAGCGCTAGGATTCGAATTCGATGAGGAGCTACTAGGCGCGATGACGGGGAGGTCCGTCGCCGGGGTACTCGTTGCATCTGAGGCGCGGGCGGAAGCCCAGGCCCGCGCCAATCCCGCGTTTCGTTCCTTCAGCCAATAATAGCCGCCCGCAGCACATCCAAGCGCCAACAGACCGGCGATCCCAATGACTTTTCGGTAGCTCATGCTCTTTGTGTGACCTGCATGGGAAACATTCCTTTGCCTTTTGTTCTTCCGTCGTACAATACGAATTCGTCCGCGATAGCCCGGCACAGTCCGCCGGACGTTAACCGCGAACTCTGAGGTTACCAAAACGCGAGGCCCGCGTCTTTGCCGGCGCCGCGTCATTTGCCGAGACGGCACTCCGCCGCTCCCGGACCTCAACCGAGGAGGAATTCCTGAATGCGCTACCTCGTCACGGGCGGCGCCGGATTTATCGGCTCGAACACTGTAGATGAACTCGTGCGGCGCGGCCACAGCGTGGTTGTGCTCGATGACCTTTCGTCCGGCAAAGAAGATAACCTCGCCGAAATCCGCAACAAAATTACTTTTATGAAGGGTAGCATCACGGACATCGAAGTGGTCCGCAAGGCCATGCACGAAGCCGAATACGTGCTGCATCTCGCTGCCCGTACTTCGGTGCCGCGCTCCGTCAAAGATCCCATCGAAACAAACAAAATCAACATCGATGGATCTCTCAATGTCCTCGTCGCCGCGCGCGACGCCAAAGTGAAGCGCGTGGTGTTCGCCGCCTCTTCTTCCGCTTACGGTGAGACGCCTACACTGCCCAAAGTAGAAACCATGCAGCCGGCGCCTATTTCACCCTACGGCGTCACCAAATTCGTCGGCGAGCTTTATGCGCAAACGTTTGGCCGCTGCTATGGTCTGGAAAATGTTTCACTCCGCTACTTCAACATTTTCGGCCCGCGCCAGGATCCCGGCTCGCCGTATTCCGGAGTGTTGGCGAAATTCTGTTTGTGCTTTCTGGAAGAGACGCAACCCGTAATATTCGGCGACGGCGAGCAATCCCGCGACTTTACTTACGTCGAAAACGCCGTGCAGGCCAATCTTCTCGCCTGCGAAGCGCCCAACGTTTCCGGCAAGACGTTCAACGTCGGGACTGGCGGCCGTTTCACCTTAAACCAGACAGTTCAGTTGCTTGCAAAGATTTCCGGCAAGAAACTCGAAGCGAAGTACGAGCCGGCGCGCGACGGCGACATTCGCGACTCGCAAGCCGACATCACGCAGGCGCGCGAATATCTCGGCTACGATCCGCAAGTTACTTTCGAAGAAGGTCTGGACCGCACCTTCGCCTGGTATCGTTCGACACAAACCAAACCAGAAGCAAAACCAAAAGAGTAATCCCCGTAGGGGCACGGCATGCCGTGCCCACTTTCTTTTTCTCCGCATCCTCTCGTAGGGGCGGGGCTTGCCCCGCCCTCTGCGAAAAAAATGCCCACCACTCCTCTACGGCGTCACCGTCTTCCCATAGCTCAAAGGCTCCCCTGCTTTTGGCTTGTCGAAATTCCAAAAATAAAGCGGCTCGAGCTTCTTCTGTTCAGGCCAAACTTGATCCAGCGTATCGCCCTCAAACAGTTCGCCGTTTTTCATAACCCAGTGAATTGTGTTTGTATTGTGAATGTCGTCCAGCGGATTTTTGTCCATGATGATTAGATCCGCCAGCTTGCCCGCTTCAATCGAACCGAGGTCCTGCGGCCGCCCAACGATTTTCGACCCGTTCAACGTCGCGCATCGCAGCACCTCGAGCGGCGTCATTCCTCCGCTCGCAAGCATCCACATCTCCCAGTGGTAGCCCAACCCCTGCAGTTGCCCGTGGCTGCCCACTCCGACTAGTCCGCCCGCTCTCGAAAGCTTGGCCATCTGAGCGGCAAGTTTCGGGAAGGCGTATTCATCCTTGCGAAACCAATCCGGCCGCCGGTTGGTCTTTTCATCTATCAGATTGTGCGGCGTGAAATGATTGAGCTTCGCGTTGTCGTGCACGTCGGTGTTCTCGAACCAGTATTCCTGGCCGAACGGGCCGCCATAGTTCACGATAAGCGTCGGCGTTTCCGAAATTCCCGATTGAGCAAACATTTGCAGCACATCCTTAAAAAGTGGAGTGATCGGAAGGGTGTGCTCGTTCCCGTGGAAGCCGTCGATGACGTGAGTCAGGTTGAGCTTCAGGTCCAATCCGCCCTCGGTCGTCGGCATCATTTCCAATTCTTTCGACGCCATAACCATGAATTGCCGCTGTTTGCGGTTGCCCACGATGTAGCTCTTAATGTTGTGCGTGCCGTAATATTTTCTGTACTTTGTCAGCACGCCTTTCACTTCTTCCACCGACTGGAAGTTGTTATCCGAGAACACCCCAGGCCCAGTGGAAAACGCGCGCAACCCGAGAATGTCGCCGCTGTCTACCAGGTCTTGATAGGCAAACATGTCGTTCGTGCTGGTCTGCACGTCAAGTCCAGCCGTCACACCGTAGGCAAGGTTGGCCAGGAAGGCCCAGTTCTGTGTGTCCAGAATGCCGCGGCGAATTTCAGTCCAGTGCGCATGCGTGTCGATAAAGCCGGGCACTATCGTCTTTCCCCCTACATCGAACACTTTGGCGCCGGCAGGAACTGTGCCCTTCGGTCCGACGCTCTTGATGCGATTATCTTCGACCACAATGTCTGCGTTCTTCAAAACCTCGTCGCCCTTCATCGTCACCACGGTCGCGCCCCGCAACACAATCGTGCCCATCGGCGTTTTCCGTGGAACCTCCAGGTCGACGGCGATCTCCTGAACGTTCTTGTCTTCCTCCTTCAACTTCTTGACTTCTTTTTTCTCGTCCTTCTTTTCGTCCTTGCTGGCATCCGCTGATTGCGCCCCGGCGTCTTTCTTGTCGCCGTCCTTCTTTTCCTCTTCCTTCGGTGGCTCGAAGGAAATGGCGCTCAGCGGCTCGCGAAACAGGCTGGCTCCCACTGCCCAAGTGATTGTTTTTCCGTCATCGGCCCAATTGAAATAATCCGCTCCGATATCCGTCAGGCGCTTCACCGGCACGGACGGTGTCGAAACATCCACCGTGGGTGCCTCGCCGCCGACCACCGGCATTGCTAGTACATAGAGCTGATTCATCACCTGCGCCAGCACCCATTGTCCGTCCGGGCTTGCCTTCACGTTCTCCGCGGGTACCGGCTCCTCAGCATAATAGATACCCTTCCCCTTAACCACGATATGCGTGCGGCGGTCCGTGCCGTCAAAACGCAGCGAAACAAGCCCCTGCGGCGTGTAGATATAAATCCTCTCCTTATCGTGGGTAAAGTGCGGCGAGCCCGCGCCGCGCGCCGGCAAAATCAGATTCGCATCGCCGCCTTGCGCCGGGATCCAGATGAGATCAGCATTCCGTGTCTGCCCGCTGTCAAATTCACTCATTTCGCGATCATAAGCATTCCCGCGCAGCGCCACGATCCGCGTCCCATCCGGCGACCAGACAGGGTTGCTATACAACGCAGCCGACTTGGACAACTGTTGCGGCGTTCCTCCCACGGCCGGTATCTTCCAGAGTTGGCCTCCCGCGCTCGACCACGTCACGTAGGCAATGGATCTTCCGTCCGGCGACCAGGCTGGTTGGAATTCGCGGGCATTCCCGCTTGTCAATCGTTGCGGCTTGCCGCCGGAAATATCCATGGTGTAAAGGTGTGTCATTCCGGAAAAAACCATTTTCTTGCCGTCAGGCGATTCCGCCGGGTCCTGGATTAAGCGCACTTTCACGGGGCCCTGCTCAACGATTTGTGGAAAATCCAACTTTGGTCCCAGCTCTTGCGACACCTGCGCAGTAAACGGAATTACGCTTTCCGCCCCTGTCGCGAGGTTGAGCCGGCGTATTTTTCCGTCTTGGTTGTAGACAATTTCCTTGCCGTCCGGAAGAAATGCGTACCCAGGAAAAACGTCGCGAGTGAAAAGCGATTCCTGGTCGTCGCGCGTCACGGGATACCTAACCCAGCGGTCTTCCCCGGTCTCAAGATTTCGTAAACGCAGGCCCGTTTCAGTTTCATAACGGGTCACATACACGATCTCCTTCCCATCCGGCGAGAGTACTGGGCGGAACGCGCTCTCAGGCTGACTAATGACGTCGTCTTCGTCCCCTGTCTTCCTGTCGCGCCGGGCGATATGCCACAGGGGGAATTGTGCGTTGTAGTTCAATGATCCGAGCTTCGTCGCATAATAGAGATATTTTCCGTCGGGCGAGGCCACGACGCCCATTGCGTTGGGCCGCTCAGATCTTTTCGTGGTAGGTGTCGGCTTGGACTTCGTAATTTGCACGCCGGAGCCGCCGTCAACGTGGTACATCCAGATTTCACTCGACCCGATTCCAAATCCTGCCTTTGAAACAAAAATATAGTTCCCATCCGGCGACCAACTCGGCGAAACAAACTCGTTGTTGGGATCCTTCGAAACCTGCTTCACGCCGCTGCCGTCCGGATGCATGATCCAGACGTTTTCGCTCCCCTCGCGGTCAGAAATAACCGCGATCCATTTTCCATCAGGTGAGAATCTGGGCTGGCTGTCGAACGCCATCCCCCCATCGATCAGTTTCGCAGCTCCCCCTTCGATCGGCAGTGTGTAAATATCGCCAAGCAACTCGAATACAATCGTCTTGCCGTCCGGCGAAACATCCAAGGAAAGCCAAGTTCCTTCGTCGGTCGTGAACTCGATTTTTCGAGCAGGCTTCAGCGGCAAGCCCTTCTTCTCGTCCTTTTTCTCGCCTTTCTTTTCGTCTTTCTTTTCCTGGCTATCCTGGGCCGTGGCGGCCTGAAGCTTTGCCTGAGCGAGCCCTCCAATTCCGGTGAGTATCACTGACAACGCCACTAACCACGCGGCCAGACCGCGCGAGCTGAGCTGCTTCGCATTCATGCTCTTTCCTCCGTCTTTTCTTCAGATGATTGGCTTCGTTCCAGCCTTACGGTTCGTCCTCTTCTTCATTTCCTCCCCTGCCAGGCCCCTGCACCGTAGCAGGTACGATGTGCGGTATTCCTGCGTCATTCATTTTTTTATTCAATGCTGGCAGGTCCTCTTCCGCAATTTTCTTCACCTGCGCCGAGGCGTCGCTGACCAGTGGCGTAAGTTCCGCCAGTTTTTCCTTTTGTTGCCCGCCCGGCGCTTCCCAGAACCCATCCAGCTCTCGCAGCAGAGTCTGGATCTGCTGCGGCAACGGCTCGGGCTTCCATTCGAATGGCGGCCCCGCATTTCCTAGTCCTTGTTGCTCGCGCACGTACTTCTCTGCGACTGCGTCAACTTTCTTCTGCAGCTCATCGGCGGCCTTTTGTATATCCGCGGGAATCTTTGGCGCATCCGGCTTGTCAGCATCCTTCTTCCATTGCTCTCTTGCGGCCTTCAGCCCTTCCTTGATCCCTTCGATTGTTTTGCGGTCTTTATCTCCTGTCTTGGCCATGGCATAGAGCTGCTGGATGGCTTCGCTTCGCGCCGCGCGATCAGCAGGTGAAATTTGCAGCCGCGGATCGTCTTCCACCACGACCTTCTGCGACTCTTCCTTGCTGCCCGCCTTTATTTTGATGGTGTACTCGCCGGGCTCCACAAGCGGTCCACGCGGTCCAAAATCAAATCCAGCCGCGGCGGCCTCGAGTTGTTCCGGTGTCGGCACCGCCGGCGAACTCCACCGCAAATCCCAATTTGTGCGGTTTACTCCAGCCTTGCCAGGTCCATCGAGTTCCCGGACCAACTTGCCGTCCTTGTCGTACACGCTGATCTTTGTCTTGCCCTCTTTGTCAGTAGGGTTAGGAGCTTTCGGTTTTTGATCAGCGGCCGCGGTTTCCTTCTTTTCCTGATCCTTCTGTTTGTTTGTATCGACTTCTTTTTGTTTTTCTTTGTCTGTGACTTTGTCGTCTTTAGCCGTCTTCGGCGGTTCAGGCCGCAAAGCTTCCTTGAGGTAGTAATTCAAGATCGCGCCGTACGGAGGATTCTTGGCCGTAAACATCTTCTGCCCAGCACTCCAACGGCGGTTACGCAGGTCCCACAGCGTTGCGGGCCGGGGGCTGAAAAACGTCAAATCGGAGCTTGCCACAGCGGCATCGAACTTCTCGATCGGCGTAATGTCATCGAAGATCCAGATCGATCGGCCGTGCGTCGCCAGCACCAAATCGTTCTGCTGCGCTTGGATTTCAATGTCATCCACCGGCACAGTTGGAAAATTATTCTTCAGCGACGTCCAATTGGCGCCGTGGTCCCAGGAAACCCACAGCCCAAACTCCGTCCCCGCAAAAAGCAAGTTCGCGTTCCGGGGATGCTCCCGCACCACGTGCAGGGTCCCCGCCGAATCCGGAATCCCGTTCCGAATCGCCTTCCAGGTCTCCCCATAATCCGACGTTTGGAACAGATATACGTTGTAGTCGTCTGTGCGGTGGCCATCAAACGTCACGAACGCCGCGCCCTCCGCATACTTCGATGCCACAACGCGCGTTACGTAGGTTCCCTTGGGCACACCCGGCACGCGCGCCGCAACATTCTTCCAAGTCGTTCCTCCGTCGCGCGACACTTGAACATTCCCGTCGTCCGTTCCCACCCACAGCACGTTCGGTGTCAACGGCGATTCGCTCAGAGTCGTGATCGTCGGGTATTCTTCGACGCCGTCATGGCGCGACAACGTATTTTTGTCTGGCGTCTTGCCAAAAATTTGCAGCTTGTTGCGGTCCACGCCCGTGGTCAGATCCCCGCCCAGCCGCGTCCACGAATCCCCACGGTCCGTCGACTTGAACAAGTAGTTTCCGCCGTAATAAATCGTCTTGTGATCGTGCACCGAAACCTCGACGGGAGAGTTCCACTGAAAACGGTAATGTGGCTCTCCGGCTTTCGCCTCCGGCATGATCTCCCGCTGCTGCGAGGTGTGCTCATCGCGCCGAGAAAGATGTCCATCTTGCGACTCCGTGTAGACGATCCACGGCTCCGCATAATCGATTCGCGCGTAGAATCCGTCGCCGCCAGGCATCAGCGTCCAGTCTGAGTTGATGATGCCGTCGCGCGCCAGAGACATGCTCGGCCCGCACCAACTTCCGTTATCCTGCAAGCCGCCGCAAATCTTGTAAGGTTTCTCGTTGTCCAACCCGACCTCATAAAACTGTCCAATCGCAATTGTGTTGATAAAGTCCCAGGTGCGTCCGTTGTCGTAGCTCCAGTGAATTCCCCCGTCAGAACCCGTTATGACGTGGTTCGAGTCCGCTGGATCGATCCACATTGCGTGAAAATCTCCGTGAATGCCGCGAACCCGCTGCGTCGAAAACGTCTTTCCCCCGTCTTCCGAATAAAACATCTGCGCGCCAAGCTCCCAGATTCGCAGATCATTGTTGGGGTCGATCCGGATCTGGCTGTAATAAGAAGGACGTGGGTTCGTATCGCCCATTTTCTTCCACGTTTCGCCTTTGTCCTCGCTGCGATAGGTCCCACCTTTTTCGTGCTGCACGATGGCGTAGACGATGTTCGAATCCTTCCGATAAATATCCAGCCCGATTCGTCCGGTTTCGCCGCCGTTCTCGTAAGGCAGCCCTTTCGTCAATTTTTTCCAGGTGGCCCCGCCGTCCACCGTCTTGTAAATCGCACTATCCGGCCCTCCGCCGTTGAATCCAAATGGGGTCCGCCGCCGCTCATACGCCGCGGCATACAGCGTGTCCGGGCTCTCCGGGTCCATCGCGATATCGCTGACGCCCGTGTCATCATTAATTTTCAACGTTTGATTCCACGTCTTACCGCCATCTGTCGTCTTGTAAACTCCGCGCTCCGGGTTCGGCCCCCACAAATGTCCGAGCGCCGCCGCGTACACGATTTCCGGATTCTTAGGATGAATCACGATGCGGCCGATATGGTGCGTCGCGGCAAGTCCCATCTTTTGCCAGGTCTTCCCGGCATCCAGCGACTTGTATATTCCATCTCCCCACGAAGAGCTTTGCCTGTTGTTCGGCTCTCCCGTGCCGACCCACACCACGGCGGGATCAGAAGGCGCGATAGCGATGTCGCCAATCGTCGAAACGCCTTCCTTGTCAAACACGGGTTCCCACGTCGTGCCGTTGTTCGTCGTCTTCCACACTCCGCCCGACGCTGTTCCCACATACACAATGTTTGGATTGCTCTCGACGACTCCGAAATCGTCGATGCGCCCGCCCATCACGGCAGGCCCGATCTCTCGAAATTCCAGATTCTTCAGCTTGTCAGTCACACTGGATTGGCCCGCTGATCCAACGGGCCATACGAACGCCAGGACGAGACAAAATATACCCGGAGCCAAAATAATCCTCAACGCACACGAAGCACGACGCATACTATCCCCCCTAGTAATCAAAGCCGGGCATCATACCTCCCCAACGCCTCGGCGTGCATCAATTGTTTCTGGAATGGCAAACAGACCCGTGCTCAGACAGACGCGCTACATCAACCTCGCGTTTCGTCCCCCCGATTTCAGCGGCAAATCGCCCATGGGCGCTTTGCCACCCGCCGCACTTCTCAGCTCGGCTACACATCCCTCCAGCCGCATGCTAGGCTATCCAACTGTTTTCATCGCACAAATGTTCCGCGTGAATGGTCACTTCCATGCCCGGACTATGTCCGCGCTCCGGTACCTTCTCTTGTTCACGCCGCTCCTTTTTTCTTTCTTTGGACCAGCGCTGCCCTCATGCTTCGCGCAGCAAGCTCCCCTACACTCCGGGAAAGCCGGTAATGTCGAGATCTGGTCTCGCGGGCCGCAACAAAAACGCGGCGATCTCTTCATCGCTGACGATGACGTGGACATTCACTATGGAGACCAGCGCCTTCAGGCCGATCACGTCGAATACAACCAAACAACTTCCGAATCTTATGCTCGAGGCCATGTTCGCTTTGATTACAACAATGAACATCTCGAAGCCGATGAAGCGCACTACAACGTAAGCACCGGCCATGGCACGTTCACCAATGTTCGCGGCACTGTGAAAATGGAGCGCCGTGCTAACCCTCTGATCCTGGTTTCTCAGAATCCTCTCCATTTCGAGGCCCCCGAAGTCGAACGCTTGGCCGAGGACATCTACCTGGTCAACCACGGATGGATTACGATTTGCGATCCCCAACATCCCACGTGGCAGTTTTACTCCCAACACGCGCGTATTCGTCTCAATAAAACCGTCGCCCTCGTAAGCGCTAACTTCCGTCTCTTCCGCGTGCCTCTCGGCTGGTTGCCTTACGCTACCGCACCGGCCGGAGAAAAGATTCGGCAGTCCGGATTCTTGCTTCCTGTCATTGCTCAGAGCAGCAGCAAGGGGTTTGTTCTGGGAGATGCCCTTTATTTAGCGCCCCGGCCTTGGTTTGATGCTACAGCCGGCGCCGAACTGCTCACCAAGCGCGGCTCCGCCGAGCGTGGCGAGTTCCGCGCACGTCCTTTCGAGAACACTTCCATCCGATACACGTACTATGGCGTGATCGACCGTGGCATCAATGAGCCTGGGCCGAACGACACCACCGTCCTCGAAAAACAAGGCGGCCACCAGCAGCAGCTCGAAGCTCAGTCTCTCCTCCCTGACGGCTGGCGCGCGGTCACCGACCTTAACGAACTCTCTTCCCTGACATTCCGGCTGGCCTTTGCCGACACCTTTGGCGATGCGATCACTTCCGAAGTACGCAGCGCCACCTTTCTCACCAACAATTTCCGCGGTTTCAGCTTGAACTTCGCTTCGCTGGCCGATAAAACCTTCCTCAGCATTCCCATCACAAGTACCACGACGGGAGTAACCACTCCCGCTGTCAGTGTTTCGCTGCGTGACGCTCCGGAAGTTCGCTTCGGCTCCGTCGAACAAGCGCCCTGGGAGAATCTTCCCGTCTATTTTTCCTTCGATGCTTTTGCCGACGCGCTACACCGCCAGGATGACACTCCTCTGAACACACCGTCCTTCGTTCCGCGCATCGAATTTGCCCCCACCGTGACGCTTCCGCTGCACCTCGGTTCCTGGCTTGGCGTCACTACTTCTGCAACCTTTCGCACGACCTACTACGGCGATTCCTTAAATTCAGCGGCACAATTGAGCACGCAATCCATCACTCGGAACACGGGCGAACTCACCGTCGATCTGCGCCTGCCCACCCTTGAACGCTTTTTCGATCGCGCTTCTCTCGACAAAAACAAGCCGCGCAAAAGGTACAAACACACTATCGAGCCTACGATCGTGTACCACTACGTTGGAGGCGTAACCAACTTCGCGGATTTTATTCGCTTTGACTCCGACGCGACCCTGACCAACACCAACCAAGTCGAATACGGCGTCACCCAGCGGCTCTTCGTCAAAACGGGCGACGACCAGCCTAAGGAACTGATCACCTGGAGCATCCTCCAGGACCATTATTTCGATCCCACGTTCGGCGGCGCCATCTTGGACGGCCAGCGCAACGTGTTCGCAGCGATGGACTCAATCTCGCCGTTTGCCTTCGCTTTCGGTCCGCGCAATTGGTCTCCCATTATTAGCGATATAAAGATCACCCCAAGCGGTCCGTATGACGTCGAGCAAATCCTCCAATACGATCCTCAAATCCAACGGCTGGTCACCGTCGGGACGCTCCTGAAAATAAAGCCCTACAGTGAATTCTTCGCTACCGTCGCCTACTTCCGCTTGAACGACAATCCCGTGCAAGCCGATCTTCCTGCCATACCCCCGCCGGACTTTGTGCCCTTTGTGCAGCCACTCTCCAACCAGGTCCGCGCCCTTATGGGCTACGGCAACCTCACGCGCAAGGGATTCAATTTCACTACAGGAATCAGCTACGATTTCACCAACCAAATCCTGCAGAGCCAACTCGTGCAAGTCAGCTACAACGGGGACTGCTGCGGCCTCGCTCTCGAGTATCGCCGCATTAACCTCGGCCAGGTACGCACCGAGAATCGCTTCACCGCCACCTTCATCATCGCCAACATCGGCTCCTTCGGTAATCTCCGCCGCCAGGAAAAAATCTTCTAGCTCTTCCTTTCCGTTTCCTTACCTCATTACTTCTCTATTCCATTACATCAACGCTTCTCCCCTCTTCTCTGTGCCCTCCACGAACTCTGTGCTAAATTCCCCACTTCACTCCATTTCCCATGCCCCCAACGACCGACACCGGCCTGGCCTTTGCCTCCATCGAAGAAATCGCCCACCTCTTCCGCAAACGCAAACTCTCGCCCGTCGAACTAACGCGACTCATGCTCTCCCGCATTGTACAACTCGACCCTAAGCTGAGTTCTTTTATCACCGTCACCTCGGATATCGCTCTGGAGCAAGCCAAACAAGCCGAAGCGGAGCTCTTCGCTCCGCGTGGGCGCCATCGCGAGCGCGGCCCTCTTCACGGCATCCCCATCTCGCTGAAAGACAACATCTACACGGGAGACATCCGAACCACAGCCGGCTCAAGGATTCTAGGGAAGTTTATTCCGCAACACGATGCCGCTGTTGTCACGCAGCTCAAGAAAGCGGGAGCAGTTATTCTTGGCAAAACCAACATGCATGAGTTCGCCTACGGCGTCACCAGCAACAACCCACACTATGGCCCGGTCCATAATCCCTGGGATCTTTCGCGCATTCCAGGAGGTTCCAGCGGTGGCTCCGCTGCCGCCGTCGCAGCCGGTTTCTGTTATGGCAGCATCGGCACGGACACTGGCGGGTCCATCCGCATTCCCGCTTCACTCTGCGGCATCGTCGGCCTCAAACCCACCCTCGGCCGCGTGAGTGTGGATGGCGTGATTCCGCTTTCCCCGCGCCTCGATTGCGTTGGCCCGCTGGCTCGCACGGTGCACGACATAGCTCTCCTCCTCGAGCCCATTCTCCATCGCGTCAAAGGCGAACCCAATCCGCGCGCTCTCGAGAGATCTTCCGCTCAGTCCCGCAAATTCGCTCTCGGCATTCCCAAGGAATTTTTTCTGGACGTTGTTTCACATGATGTCCACGCCGTCTTCGAAGAAGCTCTTCGTATCCTGAAAAAGCAACCCGTCACGTTGAGGGAAATCTCTGTGTCGCTTCTAAAGGAAACGGAAGACGCCGGAAATCAAATTGCCTGGGCCGAGGCCACTCACTATCACCAGCAGGTCGGATGGTTTCCCGCTCGCTCCGCCGATTACGGCGGCGATGTTAGGTCTCGCCTCGAAATGGGAACGAAGGTAAGCGCCACAGACTATCTGTCCGCACTCGAGCTCCGCGAAAAATTCATCCAGCAGTTCCATCTGGCCTTGGAAGACGCAAAAGTCGATGCTCTGGTCGTCCCGACAACTCCCATCACCGCCCCACTCATCGGCCAGGAGATCATCCAACTCAACGGCCAAGATTACGCGACCCGGGCACTCCTGCTCCGCGCCAATCGCCCCGCCAATCTCGCGGGCGTTCCCGCCATCTCCATCCCCTGTGGTTTCACTCTCGCCGGTCTTCCCGTCGGCCTCCAACTCATCGGTGCCGCCGTCGATGAACAGCTCCTCCTGCAAATCGCCCGCCTCTTCGAGCGCGCCCACCCCGACCACCGCCGCCCCACGCTAACTAGTTCCAGTTAAACGGCTAAATGATACTTGCAGATTGTTTTAACATTTGAGATAACATTCGCTATTGTGGCGGTTGGGTAAGTCCATATTCTTTCCAAGAGCGGCACCTATCCTGCCGCTCTTTCCTTTTGGGGGTGTGGATATCTCTCGCCGTTGGCCTAGGTTCTTTGTGCTCTCCGTGATCTCTATGGGCTCAGTGTTAAAATCCCTAGGCTCTGCACCGCAATTTCGGCCCTCAGGCTGCCTCGCCCCATTCCTATCTTTGAATTTGCACAATTTCAGTGCAATTTCAAACGCCTTTAGAATGAACACTTACAAAAGTGTTTCAAAACAAAGGACTTTATCCGTTTTTGGAATCAACGTTTACGCAAAACCTAGGGGTGGGGTCGATGTGGTTAACCAAACGTCGGGGTGGCACAGACTTCAGTCTTTGCCTCCTCAACTGGCAGCCGCCGCTGGACTAACCACCTACCAATCGCGTACCCAAGCGTCCCGGTAATCATCCCTGCGAAAACGTCGGCCACATAATGATACCGTCCCCAAATCGTTGACACACACATGCAAGCCACGAGCGGCAGCATCACCCAGAACAGCCATCTCCTGTGCCGCCACGCTCCCCAGGTCGCCGCCACCGCTCCCGCCACATGCTCCGAAGGAAACGCCGCCCCGCGCACGCGCCCGTAGTGCTCTATGAAATTGATCACCGAAGTCGCCGCGCCGCCGCGCAATTCCCCATGCCACGCTCCAGCCATCGAAAACCACGGGCTCTCGATCGGAAAAGAAATCGCAATCACATAGCCGAGCGCGTAACCTACGGCCGAGTAGGTCATCACCGACCAGTACCCGCGCCAATCGCGCCGGTAGTACAAAACCCCGCCGACCACCAGCAGGTAAGTGAAGTACGTCAAATAGACAAACTGCATGAAGTCATTCCGCGCCGGCGTTGCAAATTGTTCGAGCCACACGGTCGGGTGCACCCCCGTCAGCCAATGATCGAAAGCAATCAGCTTCGCGTCCTGCCACCCCGGCTGAACCAAATGCACCAGCCGCCCCAACTCCTCAAAGCAAAATAAAAAATACAAATGCGGGTACCAGTGCCGCCAAAAATGCCAGAACTTCTGAACCACGCTAGGACAGACATTCTTGTCTGTTGCCTTGACCTCTTCCGCGATATTCGGCGCACGATCGGAAACATACGCCTCGGTTCTGCACAAAACCAAAATCACCGTAGCCACCAACGCCTGCATCCCGATCAACCTCACCGGATGCAGAAGGCTCTCGGCAAAAACCATTATCAGCGCACTCGAAAACCCCAAGTATCCCAACGCGACAAACTCAAACACCCCGCAAGCAGCCCAAGCCTCCGCAAGTTCCCCCGCAACTAGGCCACCGAGAGTCTGTGTCGCCAATTCAACGGCCGCGGCGCTCTCCCCGTTCCCAAGCGCTGCGTCACGCCACGCTATCGCGTACTCACGCCCTTTGTATTCGTTACTCTCAACGTTTCTCATGCCCGGAATCCCGCCTTAACCCGCGCTGCTTGCAACTCGTGGGCACTCTCACCTGTTCTCTGTGCCCTCTGCGCTCTTGGTGTCCTCTGTGTAAAACTCCCTTCCTTTCCCCACCGCAAAACCGGCCATTCATTCCTCCGAGCGATGCGTGCCAAATCGTTCGATGGATTCACCGCCGCAGGCCTTCCCACCGCCTCGAGCATCCACCGGTCACTCGAACTGTCTCCATACGCGAAGCATCGCCGCAAATCCAAATCCGCCTCCGCCGCGATTCGCCGGATGGCCCTCGCCTTCGCCTCGCCAAACATAGCCTCACCCACGATCCGTCCAGTGCATCGTCCGTTTTTTTCTTCTAGGTGCGTAGCGCAAACCCGAATCTTGCAAGCCAACCTTCGCGCGCCAAGCTCGGCTTCCAACTCGCAAGCTGCTCGTTCCGCCAAGAACTCCAAAGTGCCGCTGACAATTACAATCGAATGCCCCCGTTTCACATGCCAAGCCACGCGCTCAATCGCCTCCGGATAAAACGGCCAAGCCTTCAGCGAATCTTTTTCGCCAACGGAAATCCCACACAGATACATCTTGTTCCCGTAGATGACCTGGTTGAGCCCTCGCGGCACGAGCCGCGCGGCTTCTCTCAACCACAAAAAATAATTTCGAATCCGAATTAGTTTTCGATAGCGCAGCAACAAAAAAAATCTCTTTTCCAGTGACGGCCTCGGCATCAACGTTCCATCTAAATCAAAAAACGCAGCGACACCTGCGTTCTTCCCCTTTACTTCATCTACTTTCTTTCCTTCACATTCTTCCTTGGCCTCCCTATGCACTATCACATTGCCTCCTGCGCAACTCTCTTCGCCCTGCGTACCTGCCCCACGCCGGAAACAAAACGCCATCCCTCCGCCAGCACTGGTAATCCGCGCAACAGACAAAACGCCGCCGTCATCCACGTCAGAACGTGCGCGCCAACGCGCACAAGCGCGTGCGAATCCGCCGTCATTCCTCCCAGCAGTGCCACAGGCCCGCGTGTCAGCGCCAACTCCAGTCCCAGGTAGCAAAAACACAGGCATTTCATCGCCGCATACAAGCCGCGGCTCCAACGCGACGCCACCAGCGCCCGTCCCCACCACGTCTGCAGCATCGCGTTCGCGCCCCAACCGGAGTGTCCTGCGCGCATGGCCAGCCCGCGCAGAAAATCCGTCGCCGCACCCCGCGCGAAGAAAAAAACGGGCAGCCACAGCGAGACCATTCCCACGACCGCGAAATATGTGAAGTACACGTTTTCGATCATGCGGTCGCCGAGAATATCGAGTTGCGCTCCAACGGGTGTCGCAAGATTCTTCCGCCGCGCGATGTGCCCATCGAGGGCATCCAAAGCAATCGTCGTCACCGTCAACGCAACCGCCGCAAGATTCGCCCACGGCCCGCGCCCAAACAGACTCACCGCGGCAAATCCCACCGCCACCCGCAGTGCAGTCACTTTGTTTGGTGTCCACTGCATAGCCACCTGCTCTAACCAGCCGGGCGCCTGAATGCGCCCCACTTGTGACATGGCACCCGTCATGCCAACCGTGCACCATGCAAAGCCTTGGCTACCTGTCACTTACGGGCGCCGCCTCGGATCGAGACTCCCCAGCACGTCGGCCAAACCCATCATCTGTCGTCCGTACCCTCCCGTAAGTATCGAATGCGGCGCAACCGCGTCTAACGGAGTTGCCGGAGGCTGTTCTCGCGCTAACGCGTGACACTCTTTTCCCGTCTTTGTGGGAGAATTAGAAAAGTCCAAGCAAGAAACGAATCAGCTGCTCAAACCGGAATAATCGCACCGCGCGGTGGGTCTAGTGCCAGTAACACGATTCAAGATCGGAAGTTACGATCAGCTCGACTTCACAAAAATTAGGTTCAAAAAAAGATGACTGACGTTTCTCTAGCAGCAGCGTTTATCGCCGGGTTGGTTTCGTTTCTATCGCCCTGCGTGCTTCCTCTGGTTCCGGGGTACATCTCGATGCTCTCCGGCATCGGCATGGAGCAATTGCGCCAGGGCCAGCAGCCGCGCGGGGGTCTTTTCGCTTCCGCGCTTTCGTTTGTCGTCGGCTTCTCCGTCGTTTTCATTTCATTTGGCGCGTCGGCGAGCGCTGTCGGCACGTTTCTCCTGAAGAATCGTGGAATGCTGGCACCTATTGCAGGCGCGCTGATTTTGTTATTTGGCTTGCACCTGGTTGGCGCGCTGGTGAGACTCAGTTTCCGTACAGGCTTGATCATTGGCACTCTTCTCGTGGTCTTAGGCGTCGCTTCCATTCTTCACCACGGTCCGCTCTTCCTCGGCCTCGGATGGGTCCACTTTTTTTCGCTTTCGCTCATTGGTTTTTTTGGTCCGGCTCTCGCAAAATGGCTGAATCGCGATGTACACCTGCGCAGCACCAGCACGAAACCCGGCCTCTTTAGCGGCTTCTTCCTTGGCTTCGCGTTCGCATTCGGCTGGACACCTTGCATTGGGCCGATTCTTGCCACAGTGCTTGCCCTCGCTGCGGCCAGCGATACCATCGCTCGCGGAATTCTGCTTCTTGCTGTTTACTCCGCGGGCCTGGCCGTGCCGTTCTTGCTAACGGCTCTTGGCATCGGACAATTTCTTAAGTTTTATCAGCGCTTCCGAAAGTATCTCCACGCCGTCGAACTACTTAGCGGAGTCCTGCTCCTCTTCGTGGGCGGTCTTGTCTTTGTCAATAAGCTGACATGGCTGGCAGGCAAGCTGAGCTTTTTGAACGACGCTGTCCTGTGGCTGGAGAAATCTTTGACGGGCGTGAAGTAAGAGGCCCGCGCATTTCCCGGTCCAGGCGAGAAAAATCCGCGTTCAGGTATAATTGAAGTTGAGGCATAGAAGATGAAAACGCTGTTGGTCGTTGCTACTGTGCTGGCTTTGGTTGCTGGCACTTATTTTGCGGATAAGGCGACCCGTATCAAGCCAAAAACCGCGGTTCCCGGCGATACGGTCATGAAGGGCGATAACCCGAACGCCGACCCTCCGAAAGCCGATTTGCCCGAGCCAGAACTCACGCTCAAAGACCTCGACGGCAAAGACGTTTCCCTCAGTCAATACAAAGGCAAAGTCGTCCTGGTGAATTTCTGGGCCACCTGGTGCGAACCTTGCCGTGTCGAAATCCCCTGGCTCATCGAAATGCAGCGGAAATACGGTCCCAAGGGGTTCGTTCTTCTGGGGATCGCGTTGGACGAAGAAGGTAAAAGCGCCGTCGCACCTTTTGTTGCCAAAGAGCGCTTCGACGTCAACGGCCAAAAGCTGCCCATGAGCTATCAGATCCTGTTCGGCAACGATGACGCTGCGGATAAATTCGGCGGCCTTTTCGGTTACCCCACCAGCATCCTCATCTCTCGCGATGGCAAGCAGGTCAAACGCGTCACCGGCATTATCAGCGAAGACGAAATGAACAAAGCCATCGAATCGCAACTCTGATACGCTGAACCCATGCTGGAAGAAAAAGATTTTCAGAGAAAAGCTGACGCCGCATTTGAAGAGCTAAAGAAACGGCTGCTCGTCGTTGCCGACGAACACGGCTTCGACGTCGAAGGCGAGAGTGGAAAGCTCGAAGTGATTTTCGAGGAGCCGGAGGAAGTGAAGTTCGTCATTTCGCCAAACACGCCGATACGCGAAATTTGGATTTCCGCGCTTTCGACTTCCTTCAAGCTCGGCTGGTCGGATGCAAAGAACGCGTTCGTGCTCGAAAAAACGGGCGACGATCTTTTCCAAGTTATTGGCCGAGTTGTTTCGCAACAGCTCGGCACCCAGGTCAAAGTATGAAATTCGCCGCCGGCATCTGCGTCGGCATCCTGCTATTGGTAGCCGTGGCTGCATTGCCTTCCGCGCCGCAGCAGGTTCCATCACCCAGGGACGTCGTAGCTCCCACAATTTATGTTTCGCTTGATCCCGTTGGCCGCGGCAGCGCGTTTCAGATTGCGGCGGTTCTGAAAATCCGCCCTGGCTTCCACATCAACGCCCGTGAAAAATCCGAAGATTATCTGATCGCCACCGACCTCCGCGCCGATGCTCCAGCTGGCTTTCAATTAGGAGATGTTTCTTATCCCAAGGGCGCGCTGCACTCCTTCACATTTTCCAAAAAGCCGCTGAACGTCTATGAGGACACCACTACTCTCCTTCTTCCCGTCACAGTGCTCCCAACCGCTCCCCTTGGAGCGCAACATATCCCGCTCAAATTGCGCTATCAAGCTTGCAGCACGGAAATTTGCCTGCCTCCTGTGACCCTTACACTCGACGCCTCGTTCAACGTCGCCGCATCTGCGGGCAAGCCTGTCCATCCTGAAATTTTTTCTCCGAAATAGTTTTTCCCGGCACCGCTAACGCATAGCTGATTGTCCGCCGTCACTTCGTAGCCGGGTTTCATGGAGACGTCCAGCCTGAACTTCGTACAGTCTTTCCCTGAGTGCGCGTGCGGGGCATCTCTGTGACAATGCTCTAATGACGGAGACTCGAAGCGCCGCGCGAAAGTGGTTGGTCGTTCTCGGAGTTTTTTTGCTGGTGCTTGTTGCAGCTGGCGGAATTCTCGCCTGGCGTGGACGCCACTTGGATAACTCGATCCGCCTCTGGGTCATTCGCTCGCTTAGCGATCATTTCCAAAGCCACGTCGAACTCGCGACACTCCGGGTCACTGGATTCCCCAACTTGGGTGTGGTCGGCGAAGATCTGACGATTTATTTTCACGATCGCACGGACGTTCCTCCGATCGTGCATGTCGATAAATTCTCCTTTGACCTCGGATTGCTCGCGATCCTTCGTCTGCCGCGCCATGTCTCCACCGCGCTTATCGAAAACATGACCGTCACGATTCCGCCCCGCGGCGATAAAAAGACTCCGAAAACCAGTGACTCCGGAAATGCGAAAACCGTTCTGACTTCCCTGATCGTTGATGAAGTCGTCTGCAAGAACACCGTTCTTGTTACACTCCCCCGAAAACCTGATCCGGGAAAACCCGTAAAAGAGCCGCTCGAATGGGACATCCATGACCTCGACTTGCGTTCCGCCAGCGTGGACAAGCCTTTCCGCTTCCACGGAATACTGACAAACGCAAAACCAAAAGGAGAAATCGATACTAGCGGCGAGTTCGGCCCCTGGGACGTCGACGATCCGGGGGCCTCTCCGGTTTCCGGTTCCTACAAATTCACCGACGCCGACCTTGGGCCCTTTCCGGGCATCGCCGGGATATTGTCGTCGACGGGAAAGTACAGGGGCGAACTTTCTGAACTCGAGGTCGAAGGCGAAACGGACACGCCCGATTTCTCTCTCGATAAAATCGGCAAGCCGGTGCCGCTTCACACTGAGTACTCCGCCACGGTCAACGGCACAAACGGAGATACTATCCTCCACCCTGTGCGCGCCACGCTGGTTCGCTCACTTATCATCGCGGAAGGCAGCGTCATCAACGAACCCAATCATATCGGGCACAGAATTGTTCTCGATATCGGCGCTCCCAACGCGCGCATTCAAGACATTCTGAGCCTCGCGATGAAATCCGATAGGCCCATCTTGACTGGCCCGGCAAAGATTAAAGCGAAATTACTTCTGCCCCCCGGCAAAGAAAAAGTGCTGGATAAAATGATTCTCGACGGGCAAATCGGCATCGACGACGCGCGCTGGTCCAATCCGGAAGTCCGCAAAGCGTTGGAGTCTCTCAGCCGTCACGCTGAAGGCAAGCCCGGAGACGACGATGCCGGCAGCGCCGTCTCCGATCTACGCGGCAACTTCCACGTGGAAAAAGGTGTCGTCAACTTTTCAACTCTGAGCTTCAGCATTCCTGGCGCGGCCATCGACTTGGCAGGCACCTACACGCTTGTTGGCGGGGAGATCGATCTCAGCGGGCATCTACGTCTTCAGGCCAAGCTGTCTCAAACGGTCACGGGAACCAAATCTTTCTTTTTGAAGGCCCTTGATCCATTCTTCGAGAAAAATGGGGCCGGTGCGGTCATTCCTATTTCCATCTCCGGCACTCGCGAAAATCCGACGGTGGGCGTTTCCATCTTGCACAAGAAAATTGAGAAACAAATCGGCAATCCCAAATCCTCGCCGAAGTAATCGTGGGACGGAGCTGCACTTCCTTGACGCTGACATGCCTCTTCCCATGCCCTGGGGGCGCACTCAAAACTTGGCTAATGGGTTGGCTTCCGATTTCCGGCTTATCGGGCGCTGACGCGCAAACCTGTCCTCTCGGTCAGTATTCTGCCAGACACGAACTCCCGTAATCTTCGTCGCAGCTTCGCAGATCGAATGTCACTATCGTTCTAATATCTCCGGGTCAATCATCCAATCGTTGCTCCCAAACTTGGCCCCAGATTGCTGTTTTGTGCGCATGTTCAGGGGAAAACAGATGACTGACCAAGATGGAGCCAGAAGACAAGGAAGTTTCTCATTCATTGAGGTTTTGAGCTTTGTTGCGATCCTTCTAATTCTAGTGATGATCGCAATTCCGATTCCTTATACGAGTTGGAACCATGGGTTCCCAGCCTCGCAGGCGGCTCTGAGCCGTGGATATGTTGCGGCAGATGCGACCGGCGGAGAAACCTTTAAAGGCACCGGCGAGGAAGCCAAAGTCTCGATTGGTTACGCACCCCAACGATCGCCTTTCGAAGTTAGAACTCTAGGTCAGCGACAATTTTGTGCCGACCAACCAGGTGTAGTTCGTTTTAGCACCGCCGGTCCGAGTTGTAAAAACGGGACACTCGCCACTAATACCCAGCCGCATCGCAATCAAACGAGGCCGTGAAACATTTTCTCCTTGATCCATAAAAGTTAGCGTGCCATTGCTACGTTGTTCGAACTATGCGGCTTCTCAGAAACTTGAACGCCCCCTCTTCGCAGGACCCACAAGACACGGTGCGTTGTATAAGGTCATTCAAGCAGAATGAAGTATTTCTCCAGGGGCCATGATGCTGCGCAGTTTCCTGTGGTCATTGGTTCGTGGTACTCGCGAAGAAGTGGCAAGCCCTGAATAGCGAGGCAAACTCAATGGCGAGTCGCACTTAACGAACAACCGGAATCCTCCCCAACAGGGCTTGTCCGGTTGAGCAGGCAGCCGATACCAGGAACTGAGCCACTGCCGGAATTTGAGGAACCTTTTCGCCGCTCGAGCGTCTTCTACGGCATGAACCTCTACGCCTATCTCCGCTCCGCATTTCGCCAATTCAAGCGCAATCCCGGTTTCTTCGCCATAGCGCTCGCCGCTCTGGCTCTGGGAATCGGCGCCAACACGGCTATTTTCAGCGCGGTAGAGGGAGTGCTGCTCCGTCCGCTGCCGTACGCCGAGCCAGGCCGGCTGGTGATGGTCTGGGAAAACGCGTCGTACCTGGGCTTTGCTCGCAACACGCCTGCCATCGCGAACTACATTGATTGGCGCGCGCAAAACCAGGTTTTCACGGACATGGTGGCGTTGCGATACAGCGATGCCGCGTTCACGGGCGACGGCCATGCGCCGGAGCAGTCACTTGGACGGCGAGTGACACCGAACTTTTTCGACCTGCTTGGCGTGCAGCCCGTCATTGGCCGACCGTTTACCGCGGAGGAGGATGCCGCCAGAGCCAAGGTTGTAGTGTTGAGCTATGTGCTGTGGCAGCGGCGGTACAACGGAGATGCTTCGGTCGTCGGGCGAACGGTCTTGCTGGACGACGAACCGGTAACCATCGTGGGTGTGATGCCGCGGGGATTCTTTTTTCCAGACATGCAGGCGGAATATTGGATACCGGCATCGTTCACGCCGGAACAGTTGGCTTGGCGCGACCGGCACAACCTGGAAGTCGTGGCGCGAATGAAGCCGGGCGTGACGCTTGTGCGAGCGCAACACGACATGGACGTGATCGCGACGCGCTTGGAGAAGCAGTATCCAGACACGAATACAAAGGTTGGAGCCGTGGTCGTTCCGCTGCGCGAGCAATTTGCCGGAGACACAGCAACGGGATTGTGGGTGCTGCAGATTGCAGCAGTGCTCGTACTGTTGATTGCATGCTCGAACTTGGCGAATCTTCTGCTGGCGCGAACCACCGGACGAAAGCGCGAAGTCGCCATCCGGATAGCGCTGGGAGCGAGCCGCGGACAAATTGCAGCGCAGCTCGCCACGGAAAATTTGCTGCTCTCGATTGGAGGAGGAGCAGCAGGACTTCTGGTCGGCCGCCTTTGTTGGAGCGTTTTCAAGAATCTCGTTCCTTCGCAAATGGCCGGCAATAGATTTGCGCTGAATGCGCCAGTGCTGCTATTCACGGCGGCCGTTTCCATCCTGGCAGGCGCGTTCTTCGGGATAGTGCCATCTTTGCGAGCGACGGACGTCGCGCTGAGCGAATCGCTGAAAGAGGGAGCGCGCGCGGGCGAATCGCGCGGAGGATTGCGGCTGAGAGACGGCTTGGTCGTGGCGCAGTTCGCGATGGCGTTTGCGCTGCTGGTGGGCGCGAGCCTGATGATTGAGACACTCTGGAACTTGCGGCGCATGGATCTGGGCTTCCGGCCCGATCATTTGCTGACGATGGAAGTGCCGCTGCCGGGCGCAAAATACAACACGAATGAAAAGCTGCGCGCGTTTTACCGCGATGTGCTGGATCGCGTGCGCGCGCTGCCAGGAGTGAAAGCGGTTGGATTTGGCTCGGATGTTCCGTTCACGTCGGTGGGCGACACAACGGGCTACTTGGTGGAGGGCGCGCCGCCGCTGCTGCCGGGACAAGACAATGACGCGCTGTATCGCGAAGTGACCGCGGGCTATTTGGAGACGATCGGCGGGACGTTGCGGGCCGGCCGGCTGCTGGAAGATCGCGACCTGGAATCCAGCCAGCAAGTGGTGGTCATCAATGAGTTTCTGGCGAAACGGGAGTGGCCGGGGCAGGACGCGATTGGGAAGAGGATCAAGCTGAGCGGGTCGAAGGAGCAATGGAGGACGATTGTCGGCGTGGTAAAGGATATACGCGAGCGCGGCCTGCTGCTAGACATGAAGCCGGGGGTGTACGTGCCCGTGAACCAAGTGGAGCAGCCGGGCGCGGATTTTTTGACGGTGAGGACATCGCAGGATCCGGCAAGCTTGACGCACGACGTCCAGAGCGCGGTCTGGGCAGTGGACAGCGAGCGACCGACGGCAGCGATTCGTACGATGGATCAGATGATGGAAGAGAGCGTGGCAGACCGGTCGAGGCCGATGATGCTTCTGGGGATTTTTGCAGGGCTGGCGCTGGTTTTGGCGTGCATTGGAGTTTACGGCGTGCTGGCTTACTCCGTGGCGCAGCGGACCCGCGAAATCGGCGTACGTATGGCCTTGGGCGCCAAGCCGGGCGATGTTACGAGGATGATCTTGGGGCGCGGATTGAAATTGAGCGCTTTCGGATTAATCGCAGGCGTAGCGCTGGCCGGAATGCTGGGAATATTGCTGCGGACTTTGCTCTTTGGCGTGACCGCGGCTGCACCACTTGTTTATGCGGGTACAGCAGCTTCGCTGATTGTGGTGGCGCTTGCAGCGTGCGTGATTCCTGCGCAACGTGCCGCGCGTGTGGATCCAGTCGTGGCCCTGCGCAACGAATAATTCGCAAAAAGAACCGCTGAGAAAAATGCCCGGCGCCATTTTCAAACAATTTCGCCGGGAATCACGCGAAGGCGTTGCGGAGACGGTTCACGACGCGCTGTTGGCCGAGCACGACCATAGTATCGAAGAGCGGGGGAGCGACGGCTTGCCCTACAATCGCCACGCGGCAGGCGTTGATCAGTAGCCCGGCTTTCACGCCGGCAGCTTCGGCGACCGCGCGCGAAGCGTGATCGCAGGGATCGTGACTCCACTCAGGTAGTACTGCAAGCGCGTCCGCCAGCTTTGCGAGCAGCTCCGGAACTTTTGGATCCTTCCAGAACTTCTCTTTCGCCGCAGGATCGATGGGAAACTGGTCGCTGAAAAATGCGCGCGACCAGGACGAGAAATCCGGCAGCAGTCGAATTCTTGGGCGCAACAAATCCACCGTGCGCGAAAACCACGAATGGTCTCGTCTGTCAGGGCCTGGAGCGGCACCCGCGGCCCATTCCTCTTTCCACAATCCGCTGCGCTTCAATTCGGCTTCCACTTCCGGCAGCAAATCCTCGATCGGAAGTTTCTGTAAATACTGGGTGTTGAACCACTCGAGTTTGGGCTTGTCAAAAACTCCGTTGGCCCGGCTTACGCCCTCGAGCGAAAATCTTTCAATCAATTCGTTTGTGCGCAGATACTCGTCATCGTTCCCCGGCGACCAGCCCAGCAGTGCCAGAAAATTGCGAAAGGCCTCTGGCAAAAATCCTTCCGTGCGGTACATGTTGACGTCCGTTGCGCCGTGGCGTTTCGAAAGGCGCTTCTTGTCCGCTCCGAGAATCAGCGGCAAGTGCGCGAACAACGGGAGCTCGGCCCCCAGCGCGCGGTACAACAGAACTTGCTTCGGCGTGTTGGAAATATGGTCCGCGCCGCGAATCACGTGGGTGATGCGCATGTCGATGTCGTCCACTACTACGCCCAGTTGATACATCGACTGCCCGAATTCTTCGTCGCCCTTCCCTGAACGCAGCAACACGAAATCCTCGATCTCGTCATTCGAAAATTCCGTCTCTCCAAAAACAACGTCGGTAAATTTCGTGGTTCCGCCGAGAGGCACTCTGAAGCGCACCGCAGGTTTCGCACCGGGAGTCGATGGCTTGCCGTCGCGGCAGCTGCACCGTGTCACACGCCGCGCACCGCCGCCTTTCGGCTCTTCGTCCTGGCCAGGTTCCGCGTGGTCTCCGCCGGCGTACTTTTCCGCCGGGCAGTAGCACAAAAACGCGCTACCATTCGCGAGGCACTTTTTTGCAGCTTCGCGATAGAGCTCCGTCCTCTGGGACTGGTAAAACGGTCCTTCGTCCCACTGGACTCCGAGCCATTTCAACCCATCCAGGATTCCTGTTACCAGCTCGGGTTTGTTTCGCTCTGCGTCTGTATCTTCAATCCGCAGAATCATTTTGCCGTGCTGCCGCCGCGCAAACAGCCAGTTGAACAGCGCCGTTCGCGCTCCGCCGACGTGCAAATATCCCGTTGGGGAGGGCGCAAACCGCACCCGTATGCCAGGCTGTGTTTTGTCCGTCATTTCGCTCATGCTTCTGGCGCATCCCGCGCTCTAATTTCAAACTTCCAGTTTAGCGAAACCCCCTCTATTGCGTCCAATCTGCACTCCACTGGCTCCCAATATCCTTGACCACCCCCAGCCCAAGCCCCGGTCTCCGCGCTTTGTATGGAAACCGTTACCCCCCTCCCTGCTGCCTCTTTCGCAACCGGTACCCCGGTACGCTTGCTTCCTGAAAATTCCATCATTCATAATCAAAAGCACTTTGCTTTGTGCATCGAGGTGCCCTCTCGCGCGGACGCACTGTTGTCTCCGTGTGCGACCGTCGAGGATTCAGTTTCATCTTGGCGCACAAGTCGCTTCACCGTTTTTGTACGGCACAGCGGAGCCGTCCGCGTTAGGGACGGAGAATTGACCGAGGCCTTGACCAACCAGAGCTTCATAGCACTGGCATTGCTGGCGGCTACCTCTTTGGTGGCCGGCTTCTTCGCCTACATTTACCAGCTCAAGCGCCGGCCCTATCTGCTTTACTGGACAGCCGGATGGGCGATGGTCGCTCTCAGTTACATCGGGCCAGCCATCTCCCAGGGCGACCATTCTTTGCCGCTCCAGACCGCACTCGATCAATTTCTTTATGCCGCCGCAGGAATCTTTTTCTTTCTTGGCGCCCAACTTTACGCGGGGCGGCCCTTGTGGACTATTCCCGCCGCTGCCGCCGGCGGCGTCCTCGTGTTTTGGGCGGGTGCCGATTCTCTCTCTTGGTTCTACTTTCCGCTGATTCTTCCAGCAGCCGCGATTTTTCTAGCCGTTGCCTACATCTTCTGGCAAGAGAGCCGCCGCCAGGAAACGCTCGCCGATTGGCTTCTCGCCGTCTCTTTTGTCGTATGGGCCGCCGTTGGAGTAACTTTCTCCTTCTTCCGCACCGCTCCTTTCTTCCGCGACATCAGTTTCCAAACCGCCGCCGCCGTTCCCTCCGCGTTCGTCGCCATGCTCATGGTCATGGCCCTCTATGAAGAAGAAAAACGCCGCGTCGAGCGCAACATGCTCGCACTCTCCAACCTCAATCTCGCGACTTCCAGTTTCGTCGGCGGAGAAATTCAGCGCATGCTTTCTCAGGCCCTCGATCGCGTGCTGGGAGTTGTGCGCCTCCCCGCAGGCGCGCTTTTCCTCCATCACGGCGATCCTCAAGGCCCCACCTCGGTCGTCGCCGTCGGCCTGAGCGATAATTTCTGCCGCACCGCCCAAGAACAAGGGCTCGATGACTATCTCGTTGGACTCGTCTCCCGCCTCGGTGGCCTCCTAGGCTTCCGTGATTTGCGAAACGACGACACCGTCGCGGCTCTGGAGCGTGAAGAACCCATTCGCCGCTTCCGCCAGCTTGCTCTCGCGCAAGGTCTTCGCAGCATCGTGGCCATCAGTCTCCAAGCCAAGGAGCATGCTTTTGGCGTCCTTCTTCTCGGGACGCCGGACAGCCGTCGCTTTACTCCCGCCGAATACCGCCTCCTTCTCGCGCTCGGCCACCAAATCGGAATGGCCGTTGAAAATAGTTACCTCATTCAGCAAACTTCGCGCCGCTCCGAGGAGCTTCACGTTCTCAACGAGATTGGCCGCGCCCTCAGCTCCACCCTCAACAAGGAAGACCTCCTGCTCAAAGTTTGGGAAGAGCTCCGCCGCCTTTTTGATGTCGAGAATTTTTACATCGGCGCACTCAACCCTCTGCGCGATGAAATGCAGTTCGACATAGAAGTGACTGATAGTACTTTGAAAACTCCGCGCAGCCGACCTGCCGGCAACTATCTCACTGAATACATTATCCGCACGCGCCAGCCTGTCCTCATCCGCGAAAACTATGTTGCCGAGGTCAAGAAGCTCGGCGTCGAGCCTATTATCCAGAGTGGCTGCTTCTGCGGCGTTCCGCTCGTGGCATACGACCACGCCATTGGAGCCATGGCCGTTTTTTCCGAGAACGAACGCGTCTTTGATGAAGGACACCTCGAGCTCATGCGTGTGCTCGCCAGCGAAGCTAGCATCGCCATCGAAAACGCGCGGCTCTTCCACGAAGAGCGCACCAAGGCGCGTCATCTCTCGCTGCTCAACACCATCTCTCGCAACGCCATCGCGACTCTCAATCCCGACGAAATGCTCGCTAAAATTGCCGAGCAGCTCGAAGCCGGACTAACTTACGATCACATCGGCATCAGCGTCCTCGAATACTCGACGCGCGAACTCGTCGTCCAAGCCGAATCCGGCGCTCGCCGCGGGGCGCTCGGCCGCCGCATTCCTCTTGGCAGCGGCCTGATAGGCCACGTCGCCCGTAGCGGCCAATTGGCGGACTACCAGTCTTCCTCCTCCATGGAATCCCCCCACAAGCCGCTATTGCCGGATTCCACTACTGCAATCGCTCTGCCGGTGTTCTATGCCGAACAGCTCCACGGCGTGTTGTATGTCGAATCTTCGTTCGCCGTCGAGTTCTCCGAAGAAGAGATTCTCCTTCTACGTACTCTTGCCGACCTCATTGCCGGCGCACTGCACAACGCCCTCTCGTTCCAGAAAGCCCAGGAGCAGGCCATCACGGACGGCCTCACCGGTGTCAAGACCCATCGCTTTTTTATGGAAGCCCTTTCTGCCGAGTGGAAACGATCCACCCGCGCAGGCCGCGCGTTCGCCCTCGTCCTTATGGACCTCGACCGCTTTAAGTTCGTCAACGATTTCTACGGCCACCTCGAAGGCGATCTCGTTCTCCAGCGCGTCGGCCATATTCTTGAAACGAATTGCCGCCGCTCCGATGTCGTCGCTCGCTATGGCGGCGACGAATTCGTCATTCTCATGCCGGAAACCAACATGGAGCATGCCCGTCAGCTTGCCACCAAGCTTCGCGGCTGGGTTTCCGCGGATCCCCTCCTACGCGAGAAAAACATCAGTGCCAGCTTTGGTATCGCCTGCTACCCCCTCCACGGTTCTTCGCCGCAAGAGCTCATTCAAGTGGCCGACGCTTCTATGTATTTGTCCAAGCATCAAGGTGGAAATGCCGTTTCCACCGCAGACCATTTCGACCCCAACGAAGCAAAAAAGTGGAAGCGCGATGTCCTCGAAGCCTATCTCGGTGTAACTCTGAAGCGCCTCTTTGCCACCGGTCCGGAAGCCTTTGAAGAAATTTATTCGCGGCTGAAACAGTTTACTGAGTCGCTCGCCACCACCGAGGTTCCCAACACCAAGCCCACGGTGCCAGCATCCTCCCGCGGCCTAGAAGGTCTCCCTCAAGCCGTCCTCGACACCGTTACCTCTCTTGCTTTCGCCATCGATGCCAAGGACCACTACACCCAGGGACATTCCCAGAAAGTCTCCGCGTATGCTGCACTGATCGCCGAGTCACTGAATATGAGCGACGCGGAGATCGAAGAGATTCGTCTCGGAGGCGTCCTTCACGACATCGGAAAGGTAGCCATCCCCGAAAATATTCTAAATAAGAGCGGCCCGCTCAATCCCGAAGAATGGGAAACCATGAAGTCTCACGTAAAGTTCGGAGCCAAGATTCTGGACCCTCTCACTCCGCTAGCCCGGATTCGCGAGATGGTTCTCCATCATCATGAATTCTTCGATGGCTCCGGCTATCCTGACGCTCTTTCGGGCGAAAGCATTCCTCTCGGCGCGCGCATCATCGCCGTAGCCGATGCCTACGACACCATCACCAGCGACCGCACGTACAAAAAAGGCCGCAGCTCTCTCGAAGCCCTCGCCGAGCTCGAACGCTGCGCCAACGCGCAGTTTGACGGCGCCATAGTGCAAGTTTTTGTCCGTACCATGCGCCAGCTCCCGAATCCAATCATTGAGGTAGCGACCACCTCCCCGCGCAACTCCTAGTCTCGCAATTGGCCTACTCGCGGGCTGCTGTCGGTTCTTCTTCCCACTTCGTCAAAGCAAACCTTCCCATTTCGGGAACGCATAGCTCACCCAAGTTTGGCACCAGAAGTGCCGATAGAAATGGTGTGAAGCTGCGACCATGAATCCCACTGAGCCTCAAGCTAACAGCAAAATGTTGCAATTACGCCGAAGCCAGCGTGTCTGTCTCAGGCTCCCCATCGTGGTGCTTAGAGAAGGACCCGGAACCAACGTGGCCTCGGAAGAGACTTTTACCCTCATCGTAAATGCGCACGGAGCGCTCATTCAGCTGGCTTTGACGGTTGAGATTGGTCAATTGCTCGGAATCAAGAACATGCAGACGCTGGAAGAGCTGGTCTGCCGCGTAGTCAATCTCGGTCCCGATCAACCTGGCAAGCGAGAGGTGGGCGTCGAGTTTGAACTGCCTTCTCCGCGATTCTGGCGAATCGCCTTTCCGCCAGCCGATTGGACTCCTCGCAGTCCCGATGCAAAAGCTCCGACGCCGCACTCGCCTGGTGGTAGAGCGCCTGTGAAGAAACCTGGCGCCCTGGCGCCCGAACTTGAAAAAAAGCTGGTGAATAAACTACCCGGGCCAGTCCAAAGCTGAGGATTTAACACTGTCCCGTTTATCACCTGCCGTTCCAATTTGGGATTCCTTGTACCATCTGTTGGCTCATGTTTGTTTGTAGGTGGCGTCCAAAAACCGCGCACTTCCTACCGCCCGTCGAGATCCACATCCTTGATTGGCAAATCCCAATGCGCGTCGAGGATCTCGAATCGCCTCTGCTCTTCTTTCTTGTAAGTTTCCTGGTCCGGATAGAGCTGTTTGATTAACGCCGCGCTGTCGAAATTGTCATTAGCGATCGCCGCGTTCTTATAGACGATCGTCACGCGGAAATCCCAGCGTCCATCTTCCGTTGTGTGATAGCGGGGCGCCACCATGCTCACTTTCAACATGCGTCCCAGCTCCACTTCTTTCCTCAGCACCGGGTAATGATTCTTCTTGAAGAGCGCAAGGAACTCGTCGGCATGTCCCCATTTTGCCTTGTAGTAGTATTCAATTACGAACGGCTGGCCGCTTCCTTCGCTCCCCGCACCGCTCTGCGATGCCTTCGCCCGGCCGTGTCCCACACAGAGAACCGCCATCAACACAAGTACCGCAGTTCCTGCCCACCTCGTCACCCGCTCTTTGTTTGTCAACATAAGTCTCCTCCGTCCGGTGTTCTTGCTAAGCCACCTATCCTAACCTCATTTCCATGAGAGCGAACTTGGATACAGTCTGTCGGGCGGCATACAAAACCAAATCGAATGGCCTCCTGCTATTCTTGTAATTCGTCACCGACACACTGTTCTCTGGAGGGAAAATGCAAACAGCATCTGTAAAGTGGATTGGGGAAGAAAAATTTGTGGCCACCAGTCCTTCCGGCCATGCCATTGCCATCGATTCCGACCGCGTTTCCAACAAAGCCCCCGGCCCGATGGAACTTGTCCTGATGGCGCTCGGCGCGTGCACGGCCACCGACGTCGTCAGCATCCTGAAGAAAAAGCGCCAAAAACTCGAATCACTGGAAGTAATCTGCTCGGGCGAGCGTGCTTCCGAGCCTCCTACCGTCTGGAAAAAACTCGAAATTCTCTATCGACTCCGCGGCTCGCTTGACGAAGCCGCCGTGAAGCACGCCATCGAGCTGAGCGAACAAAAATATTGTTCCGTCTCTGCCATGCTTCAGAAAACGGCGACGCTCACCTGGCGCCATGAAATCCTTCCTCCCGCCGCATGATCCATCGGGCGCAATTTGCCTACCGGCCTCCCGGCCCGCCGCGGAGCGATCGCGCATCCATCTTGCTTACTCTCTCGCCTTGTCACTTCGCATGCGCATCGCATAGAATTTCGGATTCGCTTGGTTTGCGCTAACTCCCAAGGAGAGACATGTCCCACCGCATCGCGGCAAAAATCACGGGCGTCGCAGGCTATGTTCCCCCCAAAGTGCTCACCAATGCGGACCTCGAGAAAATGGTGGCGACCAACGACGAATGGATTCGGACGCGCACGGGCATCCGCGAGCGACATGCCGTTGAACATGGCACTGCCACATCCCACCTCGCCACGGAAGCCGCCAAAGCGCTCCTCGCCAAAACCAAAACCGACCCCGCTGACATTGACCTGATTGTTCTCGCCAGCGTCACGCCAGACATGCTCTTTCCCGCGACTGCCTGCCTCGTCCAGGACCGCATCGGGGCAAAAAAAGCGTGGGGCTTCGATCTTTCGGCGGCGTGCTCCGGTTTTGCTTATGCGCTTACCGTTGGAGCTCAGTTTGTCGGCTCGGGTGCCCACAAAAAAGTTTTGGTCATCGGCAGCGACACGATGACCTCCATCCTCGATTACACCGATCGAGCCACCTGTGTCCTCTTCGGCGATGGGGCGGGAGCCGTCCTCCTTGAGCCGTCTGAGGCAGGCGAAGGCATCTTAGATTTCTCTCACGATATCGATGGCTCCGGCGGCCAGTTCCTGTACATGCCCGGAGGTGGCTCCCTGAATCCCGCAACTGCCGAAACCGTCGAAAAGCGGATGCACTACGTCCATCAGGAAGGATCGCAGGTGTTCAAGTACGCTGTGCGGCGGATGGCGGAAGTCGCGACAGGCCTCCTCGAACGCAATGGGTTTACCAGCAAGGATTTGGCTCTCGTCGTTCCCCACCAGGCCAATCTCCGCATTATTCGCGCCATGCAGGAACGCCTCGGCATCGACGATGGCAAGGTGATGGTCAACATCGACAAATACGGGAACACGACAGCAGGCACGATTCCCCTGGGCCTCTGCGACGCCCTCGCGCAAGGCCGCTTGCACAAAGGCGATCTCGTCCTGCTGGTCGCCGTCGGCGCGGGCTACACCACCGGCGGAGTTCTCCTCCGCTGGGCCTATTAATCACGCACTCACGCCACGATCCCGTTTCCGCGCAGCCAGGAAGGAAATTACGGCTCCTTGTAAATCACGTCGTGGGCGTGCTGCTTTTCCATCGCATCGTTTTCGGCTTGCGTCAACGGAACGTTTTTCTCTCCCTCGCGAACGGAGCCTTCGCGCATAAACTGCTCGAAACCTGGCGCCGAAAAAACACAAACAAAACTGACGGCGTCGCTTCCAATGTTGGAAGCAGAAATCCACGTGTTCGCAGGAATGAAAATGGTGGCGCCGGCATGCACATCCCTAGTAGCGTCTCCTAAATGCACACGCACGGTGCCCGTCTGCAAGTATAAAATCTCGTCTGCGCCGGGATGCCGATGAGGATCGATTGCCCCTCCAGGCGCGATGTCTGCCGTAAAAAGCACCAAATTAGGGGATCCGCCATTTTTCGGGTCAACCTTCAGAATGAACGTCTCGCCAGGCTCAGGATGTCCCGGCCAGCCTCTCACAACTCGCCGCTCTCCCTCGTACTTCTCCAGAATGAGTGGTGTGGTCTTGGTCCCGCTAACTGCTTGCCACGTTAAGACGGGCGGTGCTGTAGCGCTGCCGCACACTAGCACCACAAAAATCGCAACGCCGAACCGCGCAATTCGCATGAGACGCCCCCTCGGCAATTGTCCACGCCGGATTCCGGCCGCGGAGGGGAGACGATACTCCGCCCTATCTTGTGGCGCAACTACGGATGAGCGGAGGGGCTATCACGGACCACAAGGAACACGTAGGGGATAGGGTGGTGAATTCTTCCAGCATAGCGCACGATCTGGCTCTCAAAAACGGCAGAGCGTCTTACTTCGGGCTGCCTGCCTTGCGGATATAGATCTGCCCTTGAAAATTTGTGAATTGAAATTCCGGCCCGCCGCCGTTAATCGTCCCGTGAACCGTCTTGTCGATCTTCACGCGGTACTTGCCGCCCTTCCCGCGGCCATCTTCTATTTCCTGTTTCGGCGCGGAGGCCTGCAGTTGCACGTCGAAGTCGCTGAACACGTCTCCCCGGTCCGACCGAATGCTCACATTGGCCTTCACGTCCGCCGGAAACGTCACGTCAATATCTCCGTTCAACGAACTGAACGCCATTGGCTTCTGTGGGTTCACTCCCACAAACGTGGCGTGGACGTGCCCGTTCAGCGCATGTGCCACCGCGCTTCCGGAAACATTATTCAGCGTCACCGCCCCGTTGATATCATCCACATCCAATTCGCCGTCCACCCCGGTCACCACGATGTCTCCATCATTCACTGCCCGCAGTTTCACCGAGGCGTGCACCGGAACTGAAATCGTCAAGTCAATCGTCCGCGCATAAGATTCCGTGCTAATGCGCACCTCATTGTTCTCTTCCTCAACCGTCAATCCTGTCGTCGAAATGTTCAGCCGCTTCGGCCCGCCGGACGGTCTTTCGCTCTCCTCATTTCGCTGCCGCGCTTCGACAATCACTTCCTTGCCTTCGTAGGCCTTCACGGTGATGCTGCCGTTTACCGAGCTTGCTTTCACGAACGCTGGTCGCGTCGGGTCACTCAGATTCACCGACACACGGTCGGGGTTGGTCTGCGCCCCAGCGCATGGCGCAATCAACGCCGCGCCGAACATTCCCACAACTGCCAAAACGTGCCCCATCCGATGCATATGGTTATTCATGATTTTCAAGAATGCGAATGTCTCCATTTAGATTTTCAATCTGAATCTCTGGACCGCCCGAATTCACCCGTGCTCCCGTGTAACGGTCCGCCCGGTAAACCACCTTCCCGCCGCGCCGCTCTTCCTGAATCGCGTGCACCGGCAAAGCCGTAACCGGAAAATCGCTGTAAATCCCCCCGTTGAGCGTCTTGAACCGGAAATCCGCGGACAATTCGTGCGCGAAACGCAGCTCCACATTCCCGTTCACGGTCTTGAAATCGGAATTCTCGCGAGGGTTTTGCCGGAACGAAACGATCACGGGTCCGTTCACCGTCCGCGCTGTCCCCGACCCCGCCACGTTATCCATCTCAATGTCCCCATTGACGTTGCGAACCGCGAAGCTGCCGTTGGTATTCTTCACGACCACGCGTCCCTCGTTCACGGTCTTCACTTTGATATCGATGTCGCGCGGCACGTGTACCTTAAAATCCATCTTGACCCGATACCCATCGTCATCCCGCGAATGCCGGCAATCGTCGCACTGGCAGCGGAATGGCCCATTCACATACAACTTCAACACGCCTTCTTCCTGCGTGACATCGAGCGTCACTTCTTTCTTCGCCTTCTCGAGTTTCTCTTTCGATTCAGCCTGATTCGTTCTCGTCACCGACAGCTCCACCTTGTCGGCCGTATCCGCGACGACTTCTATCGATCCCCACACGTTGTCAATCTCCAGCGACTTCTGCCCCGCGGGCATGGCAAAGCTCTTCTGAATCGTCTCCTCGTCGTGCGTCCCGAAGTCGTCGCCATCTCTCGAAACCACGGCAATTGCTTCCGGCACAGCGAGGTTGATCGTAGGCGTGATATCGAGGTTTAGCCCCGAATTAAGGTCGAAATTAAGATCGGAATTAAGGCCCGAGTTGAGTTGCGAGTTCAGTTCAAAGTTCAACTCGGGCAACTGAACTGGACCGATCTGCGGCACATGAATTGCGATTTGCGGCATCGGAGTGGGGTCTATGACCGGGTGCACGGCCGGCGGAGCCGGGGCCACCCTCACTTCCGGTTGCTGTCCCACGATCCGCTTCGCGCAAAAACTCATCAATAAAATTCCACCCACGGCATACGCCGCCAGAATCACTCCGAAACGTTTCCTTTCGCTGTGCATGGCGCTCTCCCTCAATTCAATTTGCTTACGGCCCACTCCGCCCGCTGCTTCACCGTGGGATTCAAATTCGGTGTCTGCACAAAATTGCGCAGGCGCTGCGCCGCATCCGGATCGCGCCATTCCAGCATCAAGTCGATTAAAGCCACCTGCACCAAAGGCGACTGCTGCTCCTGCAGCGCATCCACGACTCCCTTGTGAACCTGCGGCTGCGCCCCGTGCCTGCTCAGAGCATCGAGCGCCGCCAGCCGCACATCCACGCTGCCGTCATACCGCAGCGTGTGCACCAGCGCCGACATCACTTGCGGATCGAGCTGATCTTCCCGCCTGCTGTAGCTCACTCCCTGCAGCCGCTCGCTCGCAGACTGCTGCTGTAGCATCGAGAGCACCACCATCTGCTTCATGTTCGAAAGCTCGATGTGCATCGCAGCGATTTCGTCCTGGTTAGCGTTCGAGCGGATTGGTCTGCTGCTGAAATAATTGCCCGCGAAAACTCCGATAACCAGCAGAGCAGCGCTCCATGCCACCGCGCCCACAGGCGAACGCAGCCAGTTCCACACGGAACCGCGCTTCGGGCGCTCCAGTCCCCCCGGCGCTTTATCGTTGCGTCCTGTCTGGTAAGCCTGCAGCATCGCTTCAAACCGATCGCCCGACTCGGCGCTCGGCTTCTCCACAGGCAGAAGCGACAGCTTTTTCCAGATCGCCACTTCCTCGCGGCAATCCGCGCACTCCACGAGGTGCCGCTCCACCAAGCTGTCCTGCTCGGCCCTCAAACTCCCCTGCAAATAATCCGGCAGGAGTTCTCCTATCTCTTCACATTTCATTTCCGAACCTCCGGGGAGGAATCGTTTTCACCACTGCTGGGCCCGCTTCCCGTGGCGCAAGCCCGCGCTCCAACTGTTTGAAATTCTGCCGCAGCTCCTGAATCGCCCGATGAATCCGCGTTTTCACTGTCCCAAGCTCGCATCCCAGCAAGCGCGCAATCTCGTCATACTTCAATTCCTGAAACCGGCTCAGAACCAAAATCTCTCTTTTCTCTTCCGGCATCTGCATCAAGGCGCGATGCAACAGCTCCACTTCTTCCGATTTCTGCGCCGTATCCTTCGGCATCACCGGCGCGACCATTTCCGGTTCAAACGTGATGTGCCGCGGCGTTTTCCGGTAATGATCCACTCGCGCATTCCTCGCAATCTGGTAGATCCAAGCCCGAAATGGCGTCCCCGGCTCATAGCTTTGCCGGTACTTCAAAATCCGCAAAAAAACTTCCTGTACCAGGTCCTCGCTCAGCGTCCGGTCGCCCGTCAGCTTCGAATAGAAGTTGTAAAGCGGCGCGTGATACCGGTCGAACAACACCCCTAGCGTTTCGCCCGCGCCATTGCGCACTTCGAGCATCAAATCCTCGTCCGGAGCCAACTTCATCGCCTGGTCATTTTCCGTTTGGGCCCGTTCTTGCTCTTTCATAGGTGATTACCGCCAAACCCCAAAAAGGTTACACCCGCCTCGTATCGTTGAACCGCCCTTGTAGGGGCACAGCACGCAGTACCCTAGCTTGCCCGGGCATACGGACCTGGCTGCTCTTTTCTCTGCAATTAATCCATTAGGTTGATTCGTGTTACTGGGTGCTGGATTTCCAGATTTTTTGGACTAAGTGGGAGAAACGCAGGCGAATGCCTGAAGGCAAGCGAGGAAATTAGCTGAAAGGGGAGAACGAAAGAAACTATTCGGAGAATCTTATCCGCTGCTTTAGCAAGACCGCAAGGCGGCCGCTAGGGCCAAATTCGCCTGCAACCGGCGGTCAATCTGCACGGCCGCATACCGCGCGCAAATCACGCGCTCGTGCTCGCACCATTCCGTGAGCGCGGGCAAGCGCATAGCAGAGAGAGCACCCAGACCTTCAACAATCCGGTAATAAGCCCGTACAAGGCTCAACCCGCCGCCACCAGGGCCCAACTCGGGAGTCAATTCGTGCAGACCGGCAAGCTTCTCAAAGTCCTGGCCCTTCATGCGCGCGGCATCCAGATTGGCCGCTGCCAAAACCCGGTCAGAAACCGGCTGGGCTGCCACTCCCGCCAAAATCGCCCGCCAGTAGTACAGGGCGAATTGCGAGAGCGCAACTATGGAGATCGCAAGTAGCATGGCGGCGAACATCCCTCAGGTTTGCCTCTACGCGCATTCTGCCTGCGCCATCCTCCCGCGCCAATAGCACCTAAGTACCAGCGAGCTAGGACTGCGTGCGTGCATCTAAAGCATTTATTATCTGTGACTTGCTGGGAGCGAAAGAAACTCGCCTGTTTCATGGCGCTATGGCACTGGTATGGTCATGAATAATTTTCCACCCATCCGGAAACCGCTGCCACACCAGCGAGAACACCCCGCCAACATCTCCTTTGTCTCTCTTCAGATGCCAGCGCCCCAGCACGAGCGCCGCGTCTGGCCCCAGGAATCGAAACTCCAACTCTGAAAAGTCGAGCTGTCCCATCGACGCCCGGTCCGGATAGTTTTTTTTGTACCGCGCCATCACTCCATCCCAGCCGCGCGAGATCCCGCTGCTTCCGGAGAACGTCAGATCCGGCGAATGCCAGTAGCCAACCAGAAACGCGTCCACATCTCCGCGGTTCCATGCTGCTTGCTGCGCGTTCAACACCGCACTAATCGCAGCCTTATCCGCCCCACGCGCGTCTGCCGCCTTAGTCTGCCTCCCCGCTCGCACGCCGAGCACAAACAACACGATCAGCGCCCCGCCCGCCGCAACCAATCGAATGCTCTTCGCCATCGTTTCTCTCCCTCACAGAAACACGGAGCATAAGTTGGACTTCTACACTCTGCAAGTCCTTCACAGGCATCAGTGGAAGACTAAAAGAAAAGCGGGTCCCTCAGGATGACGCGAGAGTGGACGCGGCAACGAGGATGGCTGAAAAACATGTTGCCGAATATGATGTTGGCGAGGTTGCTTTGCGTGGAGCTGGATGGCGGCAAAGAGCGAGGATTCTTTCGCCAGCGGATTGCACGGCCTGTCGTGGAACTGCTACACCAGGGCGTCACGCCGGAAAAGATGGCACTGAGTATCGCACTCGGCGTGGCCCTTGGAGTGTTTCCCGTGCTCGGGACGACGACGGCGCTTTGCGCGCTGGTTGCGTTTATCTTGCGACTCAATCTGCCGGCAATTCAAATTGTGAATTTTTTCGTGTATCCGTTACAGATTGTCCTGCTTATTCCCTTTTTTCGCGCGGGAGAACTATTATTCGGCGCGCCGCATTTGCCTCTGTCCGCCGCCCAGATTGTGGCCACAGTGCGTGCGAACTTCTGGGGCGCCACCCGATTCTTGTGGACGACGACGTGGCACGCAGTTGTCGTGTGGTGTTTGATCGCGCCAGTGTTTGTGGGATTGGCGTATTTAGTTCTCGCGCCGTCTCTGGGGCGCGTGGTGAGAACAATTTCAAAAGAAAAGGCGACAGACTGAAGTCTGTCCACCAAGAAAATCCGCTAGAGAATGTCGAGGACTTCTTCGTAGCGTTTGAACGGAGGAATTAGGTACGCGCCGGCCAGCTCGGTGCGAGACCAAGCGAGCATTTGACGGGCAACGTCGAAGCCGCGGTCGCGGGCGGCGGATCCGGCGGATTCGAGCCACGCGAGGACCTGCTGCGGGATGACTATGCCGGGAACTTCGTTGTTTAGCCGCAGCGCTTGCTTGTAACTGTTGAGCGGCCAGATGCCAACGAGCACAGGAATAGACGGCTTGCCGCCGAGTTTTTTGACGAAGGCGTGCCAGTGTTCGGGGTCGAAAATCGGCTGGGTCATCGCGAAGTGCGCGCCCGCTTCGATCTTGGCGTGGAAGCGCTCGATTTCGTTGTCGAGATCGTCGGCGACGGGATTGACGGCGACGCCGATCGCGAAATTGGTGGCGCCACCGAGAGTTTTTCCGGCCCAGTCCGTGCCTTGGTTGAGGCGGCTGAGAACTTTTACAAGGCCAACGGAATCGACCTCGTAGACGCCGCTAGTCTCGGGATAGTCGCCAACGGCAGGCGGATCGCCGGTGATGGCGAGCACATTGCGAACGCCGCCGACGGTCCACGCGCCGAGCAGCACGGCTTGCAAGCCGATGATATTGAAGTCGCGCGTGGTGAGATGCGGAACGGTTTCCACGCCGCGCGCTTCGAGGGCACCAGCGGTGATGAGCGCGTCCATGCCCACGCGAGCCATCGCGCCGCTATTGATGTCAATGGCGTCGACTTTTTTCGAGGCCATGATTTTATCGACTTGCTCGAAAATGCGGTCGAGCGAAAGGCCTTTCGGCGGATCGATCTCGACGCAGACGGTGAATTCATTGGCTTGAAGCTTTTTCCAGAATTTGCTTTCGGGCTCGCGCTGCAAAACCGCCGCCGGTTTCGCCACAACTTCGACAGAATGATGTGCGGTCGCGGACTTTGCTGGACGCAAAGATTTGACAGCTTCAGCCATCGCGCGAATGTGCGCAGGCGTTGTGCCGCAGCAGCCACCGAGAATCCGCACGCCGAGAGCGGCCGCTTCGCGCGCGAACAGCGCGAAATATTCCGGCGACGATTTCGGATAGACGATGCGATCGCCTTCGCGCTTTGGGAGGCCGGCGTTGGGCATGCCGCTGACGCGCAGGTCGTCGATTTCGGTGAGCTCCCTCAAGATTTTGAGTAAGGGCTGCGGGCCGAGCGTGCAGTTCGCGCCAATGACCTGAACATTCTTCGCTTTGAGTTGGGCAGCGGCATCGGCGGGGCGGAGATCGCCGTAGGTGGTGCCTTCTTCCGAGTAAGTGAGCTGCGCGACGATAGGCAAGCCCGAGAAGGAGCGAATGGCATCGACAGCGAGAAGAATTTCTTCAATGTACGAAAAGGTTTCGAGAATGTAGAAATCGACGCCGCGCTCTTCAAGAGCGAGCGCCTGCTCGTGAAACACGTCCTGAATCTCTTCGGGAGCAGGATGGCGGGATTGCACGCCGAGTCCGAGCGGTCCGATGGAACCGGCAATCAAAACTTCGCGGGAAGCAGACTCGCGAGCTTCGCGAGCGATTTTTACGCCTCGCGAATTGAGGCGCTGTACTTCATCAGCGAGGCCGAGCGGCGCGAGCTTGAATCGGTTCGCGCCGAACGTGTTGGTCTCGATAATTTGCGCGCCCGCTTCGATGTACGCCTGATGCACGCGGAAAACGGCTTCGGGCTCGGTGGCGTTAAGTTCGTCGAAACAACGCTGCGTGCCAACAGCTTCGTGCAGCATCGAGCCCATCGCGCCATCCGCGATGAGTATGGAGTCCTTTAACCGTTCATTGAAGTCGAGAATTTTCATTGGGTGTTCTAGTCTCTGTTCAAATCAGCAGAAGACAAATTTTCCTGGGGCCGCGATCGCCAAAGCGTAGCCGGGCCAATCAAGCAAGCTGGACACGGTTGCGCCAAGAAGCGCGTAGAGCCAAAAGCTGGATCTCGGAAGCGGCGCCTTCTTAGTGAATAGATAGAGTACGAGCGCCCAAATGAAAATACGAGCAATAAACAATGCTCCGTAAACAGCGACGTTCTGAAATGGCGAGTATCCCGAGCGAAAGAAGAGATATCCGGTAAGGCAAGCGCCGAGAAAAGTCGCGGGCGGTCCCAAGACAAACCCAATCCCGGTCCGAACCGCGGCGATTTTCGTTGCGGAGGCAACGATCGTTGGTTCGAAATGTTTGACCCCGGAGACGGCGAGGGAGTAGCCAACAAATTTGGCGCCGGCGAATGCGGCCACACCTAGAAATCCTGGAAGAGTTCCCGGCACAGCTTCTCCTTAGCGTTTTTGTTCCATGAGGCTGGCGACGGTGCTCATCAAATCGTACTTAGTGAGGATTTCGAATTTGGCGCCGTCCATTTCGACGAAGACGGCTGGATTTTCGTGGCTGAGAATGTAGGTGACGCGCTCGACGGGCGAGTTACCCGGAATGCGCGGCAGTGGCTTGCTCATGACCTCGCGGACGACGAGTTTGCGCAAATCCTTGCCCTGAAGCGCCATCGTTAGGATTTGGTCTTCGTAGATGGTGCCGATCGGCAGATTTTCTTCGAACACTGGGATTTGCGAGATGTCCTGTTCCTGCATGGTTTTCAATGCGTGGAAAACGGTTTGATAAGGGCGCGCGATGACTAGCTCACGGACTTTGCCGGCCTGGTGCTTGGCGTTGACGACCTCGGCGGCGGTGATGCGAACGGCGGCTTCGACGTAGCCACGCTCGCGCATCCATTCGTCGTTGTAGACCTTGCTGAGATAGCGCATGCCGGTGTCCGGCAGAAAAGCGACGACGAAGGCTTCAGGGCCGAGGTCCTTGGCGAGGCGAAGAGTTCCGGAAATGCAGCCGCCCCCGGAGCCGCCGGTGAAAATGCCTTCGAGCTTGACGAGGCGTCGCGCGAAAACGAAGCACTCCTCATCGTTGACCTGGAGGACGTCGTCTAGAATCTTGAGATTCATCGTGCTGGGAAAAAAGTCTTCGCCGATGCCTTCGACGACGTAAGTCTTGGCCTTCACGGTCTCGCCGCTTTTGAAAAAATCGTAGTAGAGCGAGCCGATGGGATCGACGCCGATAATCTTAACGGCGGGATTCTTTTCCTTGAGATATTTTCCGACGCCGCTGACGGTGCCGCCGGTGCCCATGCCGCACACAAAGTGCGTGATTTTGCCCTCGCTGTCTTCCCAGATTTCCGGCCCCGTCGTGAGGTAATGAGCTTCCGGGTTCATGGGGTTGTCATACTGATTCGGATAAAACGAATTGGGGACTTCGCGCGCGAGCTTTTTAGCTACGGAATAGTAGCTGCGAGGATCATCGGGTTCGACGGCGGTGGGGCAGACAATGACTTCGGCGCCAAGCGCCTTGAGAAGATCGACTTTTTCCTTAGACTGCTTGTCCGTGATGGTGAAGACCATTTTGTATCCGCGAACGGCGGCGACGAGCGCGAGTCCCATGCCGGTATTGCCACTTGTGCCTTCAATGATGGTGCCGCCAGGCTTGAGCAGGCCGCGCTTTTCCGCGTCATCAATCATGGCGATGCCGATGCGGTCTTTTACCGAGCCGCCGGGATTGGTGTAATCGGCTTTGACGTAGATCTGCGGCTTAAGGCCCTGATTGATGCGATTGAGGCGCACGAGTGGCGTGCGGCCAATGGCGTCGAGGATGTTGTTACAGAGCATGAAGTTTTCCGAGGCGAGGCCCGGCGAGAACATCGCTCTTGGGCTGTGCCATAATTCTTTCAGTTTAGCATGCAGCCTCGCGGCGACACAGCAAGGTGAGGCGAAGGAGGCGCATTTGGCACGGGAGAATATTTCGAGCGGGACGGCTTGGGAGCCGATTGTCGGTTATTCGAGGGCAGTGCGCATCGGAAATGTAATCGCAGTTTCGGGGACGACGGCGACGGGGCCTGACGGAAAAATCGTGGGAGTGGGAGATCCGTACGCGCAGACGGTGCAAACGATTCGGAATATTGAAGCGGCGCTGGTAAAGGCCGGGGCTGGATTGAAAGATGTGGTGCGGACGCGCATTTTCGTCACAAACATTGCCGAGTGGGAAAAGGTCGGGCGGGCGCATGGCGAATTTTTCGGGGCGATACGTCCAGCGACAAGCATGGTGGAAGTGAGCAAATTGATTTCACCCGAGATGCTGGTGGAGATTGAAGCGGATGTGGTTATAGAGTGAAGCGAGATTCCGTCTAAGATGTTGCCGAAATGACGGAATCCTGCCCGCTTCAAACACTAACTCACGGAAGGTTCTCTTAACAATGCGCGCCAAGACCGCACGGTGCCTCTCGCTCCTCATTTTGCTAACGGCCTGGCAGCTGTTCGCAGGTCCACAATTTGAAACGGCCGCGCAAGACGCCTCGCCAAAAGCACAAGCGAGACGCATTCCCGCCGAGTGGATTACCTCGCCCGGAGCGCCTATTAGGGATTTGACGATGCTTCATTTCCGAAAGGAACTGGAGCTGGAAAAAGTGCCGGAGCATTTCCTTGTGGATGTTTCGGCAGACAACCGTTTTCTGCTGGAGGTCAATCAAGAACGCGTCGGCTCAGGGCCTGCCCGGGGAGATTTGCCTCATTGGAGATATGAAGTCTACGATCTCGCGCCCCATCTTCATCCCGGGAAAAATGTGCTGGCGGCGACGGTTTGGAATCTGGGAACGCTGGCGCCGGTCGCGCAGATCAGCAACCGGACTGGCTTTTTGCTGCGCGGAGAAGGCGAGATTGAACAAAGCGCGGATACCAATGATTCGTGGTGGTCCGAAGAAGAACCTGGCTTTCAAGCTGCGGCCGTCTCGATGAGCGAATTGCAGGGATACTACGCGGCTGACCCCATCGAGAAGATCGACGCACGGCTCTTTGATTGGACTTGGGATGCGGAGACGAGCACGTCAACGCACTGGAAGAAGGCCGAACCCCTCGGGCCGGCAGCCGAGCGGGGAATGGGAGATACTCCGAACAACTGGCAGTTGGTTCGCGATCCACTACCAGCAACGGAATGGCAGGATACGCCGGGAGGCCGAGTCGTAAGATCCTCAGGTCTAACAACAGCGGGGAAATTTCCCGACGGGCCGGTTGAGATTGGTGCAAATCAAAAGGTTAGCATTCTTCTCGATAACGGAGAGTTGACAACTGCTTTCTCGGAGCTCGCCATCAGCGGCGGGAAAGACGCGAGCATTCGAGTGACTTACGCTGAAGCACTCAAGGATGCCAAGGGAGAAAAAGGCAACAGAAATGAAATCGCCGGAAAGAAGATTGTCGGAGTTTATGACGAATACGTTGCGGATGGCGCGGCCAACAGAACGCTGAAATCGCTCGTATGGAGGACGTGGCGATATCTTCAACTCGACATTGAAACGCACGACGAGACTTTGCAGCTTCGGCGGCTGCGCTCGTGGTTTACGGCATTTCCGTTTCAGCAACGCGCTCGCTTCCATTCGAACGATCCTGTGTTGTCCTCGATTTGGGATGTTGGATGGCGGACAGCTCGGCTAGACGCGCATGAGACGTACATGGACACGCCCTACTGGGAGCAGTTGCAATACATCGGCGACACGCGGATACAAGCGCTTGTTTCCTTCGCAGTGGCGGGCGATGATCGGCTGGCGCGGCAGGCTGTCGAAGCGTTTGACGACTCTCGTATTCCAGATGGCATCACGCTGAGCCGGTATCCCACCAACCACTTCCAGGCCATTCCCACATTTTCGTTGTTATGGGTGGGGATGTTGCATGACTTTGCGATGTACCGATCTGACCGGGCCTTTGTGCGCGAACATCTAAGCGGGACGCGAGCCGTTTTGGATTGGTACGTCCGGCATCAGAACGAGAACGGTTTGGTTGGACGGCTGCCGTGGTGGAACTTCATTGATTGGGCCAATGGATTTCAAGGAGGCGATCCTCCGCTGGACGAGCACGGAGATTCCACGGTGATTACGCTGCACTATGTGATGGCGCTGAGGGAGGCCGCAGAACTGGAGTCTCTGTACGGGGACAAGCACCGGTCGGAGAGATACCTCGATGCCGCTGCAAGAGCGGTGCAAGGTGTGCAAAAACTTTGCTGGAACAAAGGATTCGGTCTGTTTGCGGACACGCCGGAGCAGACGAAATACAGCCAGCATACAAACCTGATGGCGGTGCTTCTGGACGTCGTCCCAAAGGAGCAGCAACGAGAGGTCATGATGAGAGTGTTGTCGGTCAGTGACGCCAGCTTCCAAGCAAGCGGAAGCCTTCCGCCAATGGAAAAAGCCTCGTACTACTACCGCTTCTATCTCGCGCGTGCCTTGGATCACGCCGGTATGGGTGACCATTATCTGGAGCTACTAAATCCGTGGAAAGAAATGCTGGCTCTGGGCCTCACGACTTGGGCGGAGACTCCAGAACCCACGCGGTCCGATGCGCACGCTTGGAGTGCGCACCCCAACTATGATCTGTTGACCATCGTAGCTGGAATTCGTCCGGCAGCGGCGGGGTTTGAAAAAGTTGTGATCGAGCCACATCTCGGGAAATTGCAAAACGTGACCGCTAGCTTTCCCTGGAAGGAAGGGGAGATTCAGGTCGATTACAAACTGGAACTCAAAACTTGGACGATTCGCGTGGACCTCCCGGCAAACTTGCCGGGGGAACTGGTATGGCAGGCCAAGCGATACCCACTGCATAGTGGTTCACAAGTGTTGAGAGTGTCGTCGGAGGTTTCGTCCGCGCGATAACGTTCTGATTCGTGCATGATTGCTGGGGATGACTTCTGGCGCGGTTAGGAAGACTTAATGAGCAACGCGCTTTATGACGGGTTTATTGCGGATTATTACGACGAGTCCCCGATTGTCCGGGGTCGAGTGGGGGATGTTGCGTTTTACCGTAATGCGGTGCGCGAGCATGGCGATCCGGTGCTCGAATTGGGTTGCGGGACGGGGCGGATTACTTTGGCCTTGGCGGAAGCTGGGCACAGGGTTACCGGGCTTGATATTTCCGAGCGGATGTTGGAACGGTGCAACCAGAAGAGGGCCGGGCTGCGGACGGAAGCGCGCGAACGAGTCCACTTGGTACAGGGTGACATGACAGAGTTCGATCTTGGAGAAAAATTCCGGTTGGTGATTATTCCGTTCAGGCCGATGCAGCATCTCCTCGAAGTAAAAGATCAAATGTCGTGCCTCGAATCCGTGCGGAAACACCTTTGGGCCGATGGAAGACGAACGGGAGAGCGGAGAGGCCGCTTGATTTTGGATGTTTTTCAGACCGACGCGGAGCGCATGCATGATCCGGCGTATCAGGAGGAAGGGTTGGTGTCGGAATATTCGATGCCAGACGGGCGTCGCGTGAGGATTATGGAGCGCGTCACGGCGTTTCACCGCGCCGTGCAGAGGAATGATGTGGAGATGATTTTTTATGTGACCGATGCGCAGGGGAAGGAAGAGCGGCTCGTGTTTGCCTGGACGCTGCGATATTTTTTTCGGTATGAGGTGGAGCATCTTTTGGAGCGGTGTGGGTTTCGGGTTACTGCGGTTCATGGAGATTTTGACAGGTCACGGCTGGTGGATACGTCGCCCGAGATGATTTTTGTGGCCGAGGCGGTGTGAGAGAGAAGATGGGCACGGCATGCCCTGCCCCTGCGGGAATTGTGACTGGGCGTGACATGCCGTGCCGAGTACCGAAATCTCGAGAAATCACCAGTGGGCGCGGATGCGGTACTTCAGCACTGACGTGCCGTTTTTGTCCACGGGAACGAGAAACTGGGCAGCGAAGGCGGCGGTTTTGGTGTACTTAAAGCTGGAATCCAGCATCTCCCAGTCGCCGCCGATTGGCTCGTTGACCTGAACGGTGATGGGGCTGTCCTTGTGGTTGCGCAAAGTGATTTCGTATTCCATCTCCCAGGTGTGGGTGTCGATTTTCTTGTAGTCGGTTTGCTTGCGCTCGGCGACTACGTCGAAGGCGTTGCCGATGTGGATGGTTACGTTTTCGTCCTTCGGAGTGTGGCCGATGCGGTCTTCACCAACGAACAAGATTCCGCCCTTAGAGTCTTTTTGATAGACGCGGACATTGCCGGCTGGCAGCGGCATGCCTAGTCCGGCTTTTTCTTCATTCTTAAATTTGTAATAGACCATGACCGGATCTTTTTGCGGCTGGCCGGGGGCTTGCGCGCTGCGGTAGTAGAAGTTCTGGCCGTTGACGACAAAGATTTTCTCGACGGGAACACCCGTACCTTCGAGAAGGCTGATTTGCTTGGTTTCTTTGTCCTCGACGGAGGTGCGACGGCCGAGCGTATAGAGATGGTATTCGCTGAAATTCTCTTGCTGGAATTGTGGGGCGGCGGCAACCGCTGATTTCATTGCCATCATTTCTCGAGCGACTCCTCCCGTGCTTTGAGGGAGACGGTTGAGGTCGCCTGCAACGAGCTGGAGGCGGGCGTTGTGGAAGGCGGTACCGCTGTTGTTGATGAGAGTGACCCAGCCATCGAGGTCGGCGGCCCTGTCGTCGCGCCCCACGGTCAAAACATAGTCGGAATTCCAGGACAAGCTGTTGGCAAGGTAAGAGGCTTCGATCTGCTGTTTGCGCGCACCGGAATTCTCCAGCGACATGAGGAGTGTGGGACGGTCGTAGAGATTCGCAGGAATGTCCGGGAATCGGTAGCTCTCGGCATAGCCTCCGGTAACGATGTCGTTGCCGATTTTCCAGACCTGGCCGTTATTGTCGGACAGTAGCGTGGCTTTGATTTCCTCGTGTTTCGTGGTGCCGTTGTCTTGGTAGGAACGAACGAGCGTAACCTCCTTGCCAACGTATTTGTGCAGAAGCTTGGCTGGTTCGAGGAGATCGTATTCGTAGTTTTGCTCGATGACGCCGAGCTTATCCGGATCGGTGAGAGAGCGGAAATGGACGGTGGCCGGATTGACGGTAGCAGCGATGTCCATAAATTTTAGGCGGAACGCTCCGCCAGGCAGCGTGAGATTGCGGACATCGCGTACGAGCGCGATGTTGGAATTGTAGACGGTAATGTTGAGATCCGTTTGATCGTTGAGGCTGGTGGATTGATCGGAGGCGGTAGCGTGCGGCGCTTCCTTTTCTTGCGCTGCAAAGACTTGCTGCCTGCGGCTCGCGGGGTAAAAAAGCGCGGCAGAAGCCACCAATGCTGTTGCGCTGGATAGAATCCAAACCAGGCGGCGCCGAGCTTTTGATTTGCGGAGTTCCATGATGTTCACCTCATCCAAGATTTCGCTTCCAGCTTAGAACGGTGGGGCGAGAATTCCTTGCGAGCGGCACTAGCAAATGCTTGCCAGTTACTACTGGTTCGAAACCGGAGACCAGGTCACTCCGCCATCGGCTGTTTGATAGGTCTTGAAGGTGCCTGTCTGCTGGTCGAGTACAAACCATATCTGCGCGTGCATGGCATCGGTGGCGCGAATTCCGGCGATGTCGTTTGTGACAGGCGAATCCAGCTTGCTCCAGTGTGTTCCGCCATCGGTGGTGCGCAGAATCGTCCCGGAAGCGCCCACGATCCAACAGACTTTTCCGGAAGGAGCGGAGCCGGCAAGGAGATCGGTGTAGACACCGCTGGTCTGAGGCGTCCACTTCACACCTTTGTCCTTGGAATGTTCGAGAGAGCCGGCTGGGCCGACGCGCCAAGCCTGCTTTCCGTCTGGAGACCAGAGAACATGCGGGTTCTGAAGGGCGGCGGCACGCATCATGGCGCGTCCATTGACGGCGGATTGTGGAACGGAAGAAACTTCGACGGATTCCGTCACTGCTGAAATTGTGTCCGCGTTCGTAACCTCTACTTTGGGCGCGGCAGCCCTTGCTGCGGGAGCGGGCGTGGGCGCAGGGGCGCCCGCTGCCGCGGCTCCGCTCGAAGCCGTTTGGCCCGCAGAGGGCCGCGGTACACTGTCATCCGCGATAAAGCTGGGTTCGGCAGGTGGAGGAGGCGGCGGGGATGCGGGTACTTTCAAACGCGGGACCATCCCAGCCACTCCGTCTCCTGCGGTCGCCGGAACTTGCGTGTCGAGCTTCTTCTGCACGAGGGCTCCAGCGATGCTCGTAGCGGGGGGCATTCTTTGTTGTTGTTCTTGTTTTTGCTGGCTCAAGGAAGGTCCGTGATTGGGGGTCGCCGCATTCTGAGATTGAATTCGTTGCGGGATCTGAAGATGGTTTTGGGACTCGTTGGCGGCTAGATCGCCAGTTGCAGAGGCGATCCCGGCGACTCCCCTCGCGGATGGAGCGGCGAGTTGGTCCTTTTCCTTCCGATCTTTACTTTCGCTGGGAACAGTGAGTGTGGGTTTTGCAGAAGGCACGACGCTCGGGGATTGCCGATTTTCCGCTATTTCGACGGATAGAGGCGGAGCGAGCGGGCTTGGTTTCGGTGTATTCAGGGACACCCAAACAATCAGAGTTGCGGCGATGGCGCCGGCAGGAACGAGCCACAGCCATCGCAAACTGTGCGGAGAGCTTGGACGAGCGATGCGCGCAGGCGCGGCGTCTTTACCGGAAGAAATGGTTTGCTTCTGAACCGCAACACTTTCGTTGGATTCCAAATGGACTGGAATATCGAGAGGCGTTTCGAGATGCGCAAGGACAAGCTGGCAACTCTCGCAGCTTAAGACGTGCTGCTTCCAATGATGGCGCTCTTCGGATGAGAGCGACCCATCGTGATAGGCCGCGAGTATTTCGGGGTCGGGACAAAGTTCTACCGGTCGTTCCGTGGGTCCTCCGGCAGCAACATTGGCATCTGGGCCGGAGGGCGCGGAGGAACGCAGATGGCGGGCGAGCGCTTTTTCAAAGGTCCGGTCGCGGTCGTCAGGCGCCATGGTCTTCTCCTTTCTTAGAACGAGGGTTGACTGGGTTCTTGCATTGAGAATGGATGGAGCGGAGTTTCATGGGTCGGGCCTCCCGGGCGCGGGGGTCGAACCCATGCGGCGTGGTAAAAGTTTTTCGAGATCGAAGGAAGCGTCCGCGGAGGCGTACTCAAAACAGAGAGAGATTTGGGCATCGCTGAGGCCTGCTTCAGCGGTGAAACCGTTGGCTGCTGGACACCCGTTGCGGAGAGTTTCTTCAATGGTCCGGCGGAGAGCGAGGCGAATGCGGTCCAGATTGCGCGAAACGCTGGACTCGTGCTCGCCGATTTGCTTGCCGATTTCGGCTAGAGTTTGCTCCTTGGCGTAGTAAAGGCGGAGCCGCTGTTCATCGCGCGCGTCCAGAGTACTCAGAGCCGCTTGCAGCGCGCGCACGAAAAGAGCGATGTACTGTTCGCGATGAGGGTCGCTCGTTTGCACGGAAACGGCAGCTAGGATTTTATGGTCACTTGGTTTTCCGTCGTCATCTTCGAGGGATTCAAAACGTCGGCCAGCGCGGATGATGTCAATGTGGCGCTGAGCGAGAACGGCGCGGAGCCAGGTTTTGAGCGAGCTGCGCCCGTGGAAATAGCGGAAAAGAGAGCGCTCGCGGCGGGCACCATCCGACAGCCCGTAAAGTTCTGCGAAGAGAGAATCGGCGAGTTCGCAGGCCTCCGGGGAAGCGGAGCTGCAACGGAGCACGGCGGCGGCGGCGGCACGCAAGTAACCGCGAAACTCGCGGACGAAATGCTCCCAGGCTGGTTCGCAATTTTCCATACACGCGGCGGCGAGAGCCAGGTCTTCGAGATGCAGGGCGGCGAGGTATTGCTCGTGCTCCTCAGTTGTCAGGGATCCGCTGGCGAGTCGTTTCTCCGCGCTGCGCTTGAGGGAAGCGGCGAATCGCTCGGGGGAAAGGCCCCAGCGGCCCCCTTTAGACTGTGCGTAGAGCCACTCCAGCTTGGCCGGGGAAGGCACCAGAGCTTGCGCCTTCCCGAGGGGCCGCCTCGGCTCTATGCCTTCTGTGCGGGCTGGGACGTCTTTCTTCATCGAGAACTCAGGTATTTACAGTATCGCAGAGCATCCAACGCCGGGGGTATCCTCCGCATCCTAGGAGCTTAATCCAGCCTGGGAGGGTCTGCTCGCAAAAGTACGGTCCCTGAGAGGCTGGATTGCGGTATCCTATACGGGTTGCGCGTCCAACCCCGCAACAAGAACCGCCTCGCCGGGTTAGCAGATTGGGTGCAAACCGTGCGCTCGCGGGACCATTAGCGACTTCGCGACGCTAGTACGAAAGTCCTATTAGGCCACCCTCAGCCCCGTAAGTACCCTAGTACTTGTGAAGCGCACGATCTGAAAAAACTGGCGAACTTGGGAATGCTGGGCCTTTCTGGATGTCCGAAGTTCCCAAGAATGAAATTTCTCGAGGCGGCAAGCGGATGACAACCATGATTGCAGGTACACCAAGGAGTTCGACGCGGCTGGGCGTCGGTTTGGACGCCGACCGGCGTCGTTCACCCAACGCAGACGCATGGAAGACGGCCATTGGAACGAAACCCATTGCCGCTCGGCTCGCGTTACTGCCAGACTCGAAGCCTCGCTGGAGCCGGATAGGCGTCAGCGCTGGAGTACAGCTTAGCTTACTGATTTTTTGCGTGCTGATTCCGCTGATATATCCTGACCAGTTGAAGACTGCTTTGCATTTTCAAAATGTGGAGCTGGCTACACCGTTGACGGAGATTCCCGTGGCACCGCCACCTCCACCCCCTCCGAAAGTGGTAAAAGCAAAAACACCGCCCCCTACACCGAAACCGGCAGTAGTTGAGCCCGTGAAACTGGATCCCAAGAAGCCGCACATCTTCGAAATTCCGAAGGCCGTGGTGCCCAAGGTTCAAAAAGTGGAAGCGCTGGCGCCGGAGATGCAGGCGCACCTGGAAGCGGCAAAGATCGATACAACGAACAATGGACCGAAGAAGCCCAAAGAAGACGTGAAGCTGAACAATATGGATTCAGGAAGCGCAGCACCTGCGACGGTGAAGGCGCCCGTGGATAAAGTACAAACCGGCGGCTTTGGCGATCCGAACGGGATGGCTGGCAAGGGCGACCCGAATCACGCTACAAATGTGAACCGGCAGGGTTCACCTGCGCTGCCCGGCGGGCCTGGCTATGGCAACGGCACCGGGGGCGACAAAGGGATTAAAGGAACCGTGGCGAGCACGGGATTTGGGAATGGCATTGCAAACCCGCCGCCGAGCGGTGGCAAGCAAGGAAAAGTACAGGCATCGGGATTCGGAGACCAAGCGGCAACGGATGCGCCCAAGAAAAAGGTGGCAGCCGGAGGACCGGCGGATACACCTGTTGACATATTGGAAAAGCCGAAGCCGGAGTACACGGCCGAAGGGCGTAGTCTTAAGTTAGAAGGCGACGTGGTCATCGACGTGGTGTTCCTCTCAAACGGCACCATGCAAGTGAATCACGTCGTAAGCGGATTGGGCCACGGCCTCGATGAGGCTGCGGTCCGTGCGGCCCAAACAATTAAATTTAAACCTGCAAAACGCGACGGCCAGCCGGTCGATTTTCCGGCACGCGTGCGGATTGAGTTCCGCCTGGCCTATTGAGGGGAGAGAGAAATGCGTAAGCTAGCTACAGTTGTCCTCGGATTCGTCTTGGCCGGGTCCGGGACCATCGCCAGCGCGGCAGCGGCAGAACCGCAGCAAGCCCGGACGATGGATCAAGTGATCGACCGCGTGATCACGAACGAAAACCGTCTCGACCAGCAGATCCGTCAGTATTCGCCGCTGGTGGAGACGTATATTCAAAACCTGAAGCCCGACAAGGATCTCGGCTACGTCCCCGCAGGAGACAAGTATTTCCTGGGCCGCGCCGATTTCTCGAAGGGTGTGGCGCTGGTGTCTCTGAGCGATGCGGAGAGCAAGGGCAAGAAGATTTTTGGGTCGGTAGGAAATTTCTTTTCGTTCGCGATGCAGTTTCTTCCGGACGGTTTCCTGCAGATGATTTTCATCGACACAAACGGATTCGACAAGCAGCACTATAAGTTTGATTATGTGCGGCGCGAATTCCTTGGCGAAGTCCGCTGCCTGGTGTTCGACGTCTCTCCCCAGGAAAAATCGGGCAAGGGCCGCTTCCTCGGGCGCATCTGGGTTGAGGACCAGGACTACAACATTGTGCGCTTCAACGGCGCTTATAGCGGCGGAGGACACTCGAGCTGGTACTTCCACTTCGACAGCTGGCGAACTAACGTTCAGCCGGGATTGTGGATGCCGTCCTTTGTCTATAGTGAAGAAAAAGACCTGCACTATGCCATGAGCAAGAAGCTGGACTTCAAGGCGCAGACGCGGCTCTGGGGATACAACCTCGGCCATTCGCAGCAGGAGCAGGAGTTGAGCAAGATTTTGGTTGAGACGCCTGTTCAGGATGATACGAAGACGGCCAACGACTTGTCGCCGATTCAGGCGCAGCGTTCTTGGGACCGCCAAGCCGAGGACAACGTGATCGACCGCCTCGAGCGCATTGGATTGATTGCGCCAAAGGGTGATGTCGACAAAGTTCTCGACACTGTCGTGAACAACCTAGAAGTGACAAACAACATCGATGTCGAGCCGGACGTTCGCTGCCGCGTGATGATGACCTCGACTCTCGAGTCCTACACCGTCGGTCACACCATCGTAATGAGCCGCGGATTAATCGACGTGCTGCCGGATGAAGCCAGCCTGGCAACCATGATGGCGCATGAACTGAGCCACATCGTTCTCGGCCATCGTCTGGATTCCACGTATGCCTTCTTCGACCAGTTGCTGGTCGACGACAAGGAAACATTCCGCCACTTTGGTTTTGCGCGGACTCCGGATGAAGAGAATGCCGCCAACGCAGAAGCTATCAAGCTGCTGAACAACTCGCCGTATAAGGGGCAGCTTGGGAACGCGGGCCTTTTCCTTTCCGCCCTCACTGCGCGCGAAAAGGAAATTCCAAACCTCGTAAGCCCGCACCTGGGCAACCGCGTGCCTGTGATCGGCGATTTGAAATCGACCACTCCGGTGGATCAGAAGCAGAATCCGCAGATGATCGCGGCGCTGCCGATCGGCGGCCGGGTTAAGTTGGATCCCTGGAACGACAATCTCTCGTTGATCAAGAGCAAGCCCGTGGGCACCGTCGCCGAGCGCGAGAAGATGCCGTTCGAGGTGACACCATTTATGCCTTACCTAACGCGCTACGGCACTGATTCGGGCAAGCCCATCGCGGCGAGCGCCGTCACGCAAGGTGATCCGAAAGCCGGCGATCCGCCAAACAAACCAAACCAGTAAATCCTGAAACTGGAAAAACTTGGCCCGGTGAAGACTTCTTCACCGGGCCGTTTTCTTTTTGGGGGTGTGTGGGCTTACTTCACAACCGACAGGGTTTGCATCAGCTTGTAGTTGAACTCCACTCCATCGTAAAAATCCTGCACTCGCACGCGTTCGTCCTGGCCGTGCGCCCTGCGGTTGTCGATGTCTAGGAACACCCCTGCGATGCCGTAAGTGGGAATCCCCGCCTTGCGCAAGAAACGGCCGTCCGATGCTCCTGTGTCCATTACGGGCATGATGGGAAGCGGGCCCCAAATACTACCGGACGACGTTTCGACCGCTTTCAACAGGTCCGGGCGAAGCGGGGAGGGCGGCACAAGTACCGGCGGGCTAACGTTTCCGTCGGCGTCGCGCTGCTCGACGAAGCTCACCCTGATCTGTGGGTCGTCCACGACCTTGATCAAAGTCTCTTTGATTTTGTTTGGATCATCGCCCGGCAGGATGCGGCAATTTACGTTGGCGCGAGCAGTTTGGGGCAATGCGTTCGGAGCGTGCCCGCCAGAAAGCATGGTAGCGACGCAAGTGGTGCGGAGAATCGCATTGTAAAATTCGTTTTCCGAGAGCCGCACCAGAACTGCGACGTCAGGCGAAGGCTTCGCCGCGGCTTTCATATCCGCAGCCAGGGGACCACCTTCGAAGACGGCGCTCTTTTCAAGCATGGAGCGGGTGATCTCGTTCAACTCCACGGGAAAGTTGAATTTTGACAGTCGCGTCAGCCCCTCGGACAGATGATAAATGGCGTTGTCGCGCGTCGGGCGAGAGCTGTGGCCTCCGGGATTCTTTACCTCGAACTGAAAGTCGACGTAGACCTTTTCGCTGGCTTGCACAGCGCCATAGATTTTCTTGCCCTTGTCGCTCATAAAATCGCCGCCATCGAGATTCACGCAATATTCCGCGTCAATCCAATCACGATGGTGCTTGAGCAGCCATTCGACGCCGTTAAAGCTCCCGCCTTCTTCATCGGCGGTGAGCGCGAGGATTAGGTCGCGCTCGGGCACGAAGCCCGCTTTTTTCAAGCGGATAAAATTCATCACCAGGATGGCCGCGCCGTCTTTGATGTCTACGGTCCCGCGGCCGTAGAAGTAGCCGTCTTTCTCGACAAATTGAAAGGGATCGGTGGTCCAGTCTTCGCGGCGCGCTTCCACCACGTCCAGATGGGCGAGGAACAGGACTGGTTTCTGCTGGCCGGTTCCATGCAAGCGCGCAACTAGATTTTTTTTGCGATCGTGGGGTCCCGCGACGATGACATCTTGCTCCGGAAAGCCGGCATCGCGTAGGCGCTTGGCCAGAGCTTCCGCGGCGGTTGTCACGTTGCCAACAGAATCCGTCGTGTTGATTTCGATGATCTGCTTGAAGATTTCGCGCGATTGCTGCCTTGTGTCTTCCTGCGCCTGGACGACACCAAGGGGCGCGAGAGCAGAAGCCATGGCGAGCAACACCGTCCACCGTTTCCCTTGAGGCATTCGTAGCTCCTTGTTTGAATTCATTCTGTTGAACTCGGCGTGCTTGCTGTTGGCATTGGTGGCAATGCAAAGGCCCGGCGAAGGCAGCCCGAGACGTAGGAGGCAGCCAGGAAAAGCATGATCAGGCCGAGGCCCGGATCAAACAAAATGTGCAAAACATAAGCGGCAAAGAACATGAGGCCAACCATGCGGGGCCTCATCACCGCCTGGCCGAATCTCCAGTTCACGAACCGGGCAATTTCCTGTGGCCATTTGTAAAACCAGTAGAGGTTGTAGCCCAAAAGGAAGTGAAAGCCAACCGCGCGCGCTGGCGAAATTGGGTGCTTCCAGCCGGGGACGGTCTTCATGATTTCGTGATACCGGTATACACAAACGAGCCAGTAGACCCAGCCTACCAACATCAGCAGGAAAAGATACAAAGGAGGAATCGGAAATGGAGCCTGGGCCATCTCGGGGTGGAACGAGGCAGCGACGAACTCCGCAACAATGGTGGCAAATCCCAGGAGATAGCCGATCCAAAGCTGAGGGAGCGGTGGAAGTTTTCCCGGCAGGAGTTGTGCCGCTGGCAATTCGCCGGGCGAGTCGTCCATTTCATCCTCGAGAAACGCGCTTTGGGAGCGTAACGGTCGCCACGCGGGTGCGTCAAACATTTTGGAGGGCGACGGCACGGGTGACTATCACGGCAGGTTGCCTCGCCCCGCGCGCTTTTCATAGACTGGCTGGGTAGCAGCGACGGGAGGATGACGTGACTTTAAGCATGAAACGCGTTGCGCAAATCGCTTTGGGCACCGGTTTGTTTATTGCGGGAATCGCGGCGGGTTCGCTGCATGCCCGGAGTGTGGCAGGACAAAACCGGTTCGGCCAGCCGAAAACGGTTCTGCATGTCGTGATTTACAAATTCAAGGACGCCACTTCAAATAACGACCGCGAGAATGCCATCAACGGAATCAAAGAGATGGCGGGCAAGATTCCTGGCATCAAGAATGTGTGGCTGAAGACAGAACGGAATCAAATCAAGGATTTTAGTGGCATCTACGCGATCGAGTTCACGAGCGCGGAAGCCGCTGCCGATTATTCGGAGAGCCCCGTTCACGAGGCTTGGTCGAAAAAGTGGCAGGAGCTGAGGGAAAACAGTCTATCGTTTCAGATTTCGAATCCTTGAGGATTCTGATGCATGCGGCAGGATTCGCTGGATTGCGCGAGGCCCCGGCTTAGCTCTCGCGGACAATCCCGAACCTTCGACGAAAGACCGCGTCCACCACTTTGTCCGACAAAAGCCGCTTGCACCATTTCGCGACGACGGCCAATCCCGTGACCAGGTAACGAATTTTAGGATTCGGAACTTCTATCGCCCGCAGAACAATGCGTGCGCAATCTTCCGGAGTGGTTTTCGATTTGGCGCGAGCACCCGTAACGCTCGCGAGAAATCGCTCGTATAGAGGAGCGTAAGGGCCGTTATTCATTTTATCCAGGTAAGGCTTGGAGAGTTCCATCGCGGCTTGCTGGATGCCGGTCACGATATAGCCCGGCTCGATCAGAACCACCTGCACGCCGTGGGGATAAAGTTCGAGGCGCAGCGCGTTGCTCAGGGCTTCGAGGGCAAACTTGCTGCTGCTGTAAGCACCTTGCGTCGGCGCGGTGACGAATCCAGAGACGGAGCTCATCATCACGATGCGGCCGCGCTTGCGCTGCCGCATGTGCGGTAGTATCGCTTGCGTTACTCGGAGGACGCCGAAGAAATTGGTCTCGAACTGCCGTCTCCAGTCCTCCATGCGCAAGTCTTCCACTGCGGCGGAGAAATTCACGCCGGCATTGTTGAAGAGGACGTCGATGGCGCCGGCCTTTGCGAGAACGGCGGCCACGGCTCGCTGGACGGAAGCGTCATCGCAAACGTCGAGTTCGAGCGTTTCCAGCGGCAGCTTTTTTTCTTCCGCTACCGCATCGAGTTGCGCGCGTTTTTCCGCTGAACGTCCCGCGGCGAAAACTCGATAACCGTGCTGCGCCAGCAACAGCGCCGTGGCTCTGCCCAAACCGTCCGTCGCCCCGGTGATGAGCACCGATTTTTGAAGATCCGTGCCGTTGGTCATTCTTCCCTCCACGCCCAAGAAGCATTATGCTACCCCGGTTCTCCGGCGAAGCGGACATGCTATAAAACGGCTGAAACGTTTGTTGCACGCGGTCCGTCACATGGTGCAGCGCCGGGTCGGGTGCCAGGAAAAATACAAAAGTGAGGCGAAGATGAGAATTCCGAGTGGGAAATTGTGTGAGTTTGCTCAGGCGGGGCGAAATTTATTGCGAAGGACCGCGCTGCTCGCACTGGCGGCTTTTCTTTGCACCAGCTTCATGGCTGTGTTTGCGGGTGCGCAAAGCGCTCCGGCAAACGATGAAGCGTACGGGAAGAAAATCCGGGAGTTTACGACCGAGCCATTTTTCCTGACCGATCTTGTCGATCACCTCCCAGCTTCCGCCACGGTCCCTTCGCCGGACAAAATTCTCGGCCACATCGTGGGCGCGCCAGACTTTCTCACCTATTCGAAGGACATTTACCGGTATTACGACGAGCTCGCGAAAGCCAGCCCTCGCGTCAAAGTCTACCGCGTGGGCAAATCGGAAGAGGGGCGCGACTTTCTGCTCGTAGCCGTGAGCGACGAAGCGAACATCGCGCAGCTCGACCACCTGCGCGATATCACCGCGAAGCTAGCCGATCCGCGCAAAATCACTGATGCGGATGCGAAGCAGTTGATCGCCGGCGGCAAGCCGTTTTACTGGGCGTCCGGCTCGATACACTCGCCCGAGACGGGCTCGCCGGAAATGCTGATGGAGCTGGCGTACCGTTTGGCCGTGGAAGATTCGCCGTTCATTCAGAACATTCGCAAGAACGCAGTTTTTTTGATTACGCCGATCGTTGAAGTGGACGGCCACGACCGCGTGGTGGACTCCTGGAACTACCAAAAGGCCAACCCCGACAAGCCCTTGCCGGGTCTCGTCTACTGGGGTCACTACGTGCAGCACGATAACAACCGCGACGGCATCGCCATGGGACTAAAACTTTCACAGATGATGATGCAGAATTTTTTCTATTGGCATCCCCAGGTGCTTCACGATCTGCATGAATCGATTCCCTACCTTTACGTTTCCACGGGAACAGGGCCTTACAACGCGTGGCTCGATCCGATCGTAATCAATGAGTGGCAGAAGTTTGCTTATAACGATGTGCAAGGCATGACCGAGCGCGGTGTAGTCGGCGTGTGGACGCACGGCTTCTATGACGGCTGGGCGCCCAACTACATGTTTTATGTGGCGAACGGCCACAACTCGATCGGGCGCTTTTACGAAACGTATGGGAACGGCACGCCCGACACGAAAGAAGCGGAGCTACCGCCAAGTTCCACGAGCCGTGCATGGTTCAGACCTAACCCCCCTCTGCCCAAAGTGATGTGGTCCTTGCGCAACAACACCAACCTCGAGGAAAGCGGCGTCCTACTGTCCTTGGATTACACGGCGCAACACGGGCAGGAGCTTCTGAAAGATTTCTATGAGAAGAGCAAACGCTCCGTTGCAAAAGCGACTACGGAAGGCCCGGCGGCTTGGGCTATCGTGAATGACGGCAGGCGTCCCGCACTCGCGGCACAACTGGCCAACCTGCTGCAGAAACAAGGCGCGGAAGTGCAGAAGCTCGAGCAGGACTTTGAAGTGAAGGAAACAACATCCCCAGCCGCGAAATCTGCTGGCGCGAAGGGCGCTGACGCGAAATCCGAAAAGTCCAAAGACGAAGCAGGTGCAAAGAAGAACGAAGAAGCGAAAGCCACAAAGCTCCCGCTGGGCAGCTACATCATCCGCATGGATCAGCCGTACAGCCGCATGGTGGACATGCTGCTCGACACTCAGTATTACTCGACCAGCGACCCGCGTCCTTACGATGACACCGGTTGGACGCTCGGACCTTTGCGCAACGTAAAGACGGTGCGCATCACGGATACGGCGATCCTAAAAGCGCCCATGACGCTTGTGGACAGGGTTGCAAAGTACGAAGGCGGCGGCGTGATTCCACCGCACTCGGAGAAGGGCAAGGTCGCAGCGGCCGCAAAATTTTATGTGATTAACGCTACTGGCGAGCCCAGCCTTGCCACGCTGCGCTTTCGGTTGAAGGACGTGAAGTTTTTTGCCGCGGAAGATGCCTTCGAAGCCGCCGGCCAGAAATTCGTTCCCGGAACTTTCATTCTTCCGCTCGAAGGCAATCCGGCCGATCTGGATTTGCGGCTGAATGCAGCGGCGCGCGAGCTGGGCGTTCGCGTGACGAGCGCAGAGTCCGTGCCGGACGTGGCGCGCCATGAAGTCGGCGTGCCCCGCATTGCCCTGATGCACAACTGGACGGACACGCAGAACGAAGGCTGGTTCCGGCTTGCGCTCGAAGAGACCGGCGTGCCGTACGCCTATATTTCCGACATCACCGTTCGCAATTCGGCGAATCTGCGCGAGAAGTACGATGTAATTTTGTTTCCTCCGACTTTCTATGGAGTGCAGCAAATTCTGAACGGTATACCGGCGCGCACGGGACCGGACGGTAAGGAAGCCGGTGGGCCGATTCCCTGGCAGAATTCTCCCACGACGCCGAACTTCGGAGGCGTCGACGAGGCCGCGGACATCCGCGGCGGCCTGGGATTCGAGGGCGTGGCTCATCTCAAGAAATTCATTGAGGACGGAGGGCTCTTTATTCCCATCGGCCCCAGCGCGCATCTGCCGGTCGAGCTCGGAATCACTGATACCGTGATCATCAACGATACGCATCAGTTGCAAGCGCGGGGGATGATCGCTCGCGCCACCGTCGAGGACAAGGCCAGCCCCATCACCTACGGTTACGACGATTCCGTCGGCGTGTACTTTAATCAGGGGCCGGTGTTTAGCGTATCCGTTGCTGGGAGATTCGGCAGATTCTTCGGCGGCGACGCAGGCGGCTCTCGCCCCAGCGGACGCGGCTCGATGACCGATCCGGACATTCCGCAGGGCCGCGCGTGGACGGAGCCGGAAGCTCCCGTGCACCGCAGTAAATCCGAGCAAGAGCTGTACGTCAATCCCGAATTGAGGTCCGATCTGAGCTCGTTTCTTCCGCCGGCATCCCTTTACCCGCGCGTTGTGCTGCGCTTCGCGGGTGAGAAAGATTTGTGGATCAGCGGTATGCTCGCGGGCGGCTCGGAGTTGGCGGAATCGCCAGCCATCGTCGATGTACCGGTTGGCCGCGGGCACGTTGTTTTGTTCGCCACAAACCCCATGTGGCGGCAGGAGACGCAGGGAAGCTTCATGCTGCTGCTCAACGCCACGATGAACTATGACCACTTGAATGCGGGCCGGAAAACGCCGGCGCCGGCAGCGGCAAAGCCTGCAGCCGCTACGAAACCGTAAATCCGGGCACCTGACGAACCAGCGTCTCGCTTTCGGCACACCCCTGTGCCGCCGCGCACCTGCGTGCAAGAAGGGCTGCTAAGATCGTTCTATCACTGTAGCTTCCACCTGAGCGCGTGGGTGCGCCTTCATGGCCGACGACGGAAGTCCTTTGAAACGAGAGGGTAACGGGACGTGGCGATTGGGCTTTTGGAGCCTGATAGCTACGCAGTTTCAGGGCGCATTTAATGATAATGGCCTGAAATTCTTTGTCATTTTTCTCATCCTCGGAACCAATCCGACGGACTCCCAAAAGGATCTCCTGGTTTTCTATGTCGGAAATCTGTTTGCCGTTCCGTTCCTGCTATTTTCCATGGCGGGCGGCTATTTAGCGGACCGCTTCAGCAAACGTACCGTCGCGATCGCCACGAAGATTTTCGAAATTTTCGCGATGCTATTCGCGCTCTACGCCTTTGCGAACGGCAGCACGCGCATGGCATTTGCCGTGATTTTTCTCGCGAGCACGCAAGCTGCCTTCTTTGGCCCCGCGAAATATGGGCTGCTCCCTGAAGTGCTTCCGGACGAACTACTGTCCTGGGGTAACGGGATTCTCGAACTCACGACTTTTGTAGCGATTATCGCTGGTGCAGTGGCCGGCCCGTTACTGGCGCAGCGGTTCCATGGACGAGAGCTCTATGCAGGTCTCATCTTTGGCGCCTGCACCCTGATCGGCCTGACGGCGAGTTTCACGATTTCGCGCGTTCCTGCCGCCGATCCTTCCAGGAAATTCCGTTTTAATATTTTCGGCGATCTGATCAAGCAAGTTCAAATTGTCCGCCCCGATCGCACACTACATCTCGCTGTCGTAGGTAATACCTACTTCTGGTTCCTCGGCGCGCTACTCCAGTTCGTGATTGTCTTCTACGGCCGCGAGGTCTTGCATATCGATGAGACGCACGGCGGCTACTTGCAAGCAGCGCTTGCGATCGGTATCGGCATCGGCAGCTATGCGGCGGGCCTGCTCTCCGCGGGGAAGATCGAATATGGCCTCATCCCCCTGGGAGCCATCGGCATGTCGTTGTTTGCTTTCGCGATATCCATCCATGGATTGACCTTTCTTCAGGTGGTTGTGCTACTGGCAGCTCTGGGATTTTCCGGTGGATTTTTCATCGTTCCCATCAATGCGTTAATCCAGCATCGGCCTGCGGAAGACAAAAAAGGAAGCGTCATTGCGTTCGCAAATTTCCTGTCCTTCGTGGGAGTCATTGCCGCGTCGGCGATCTATTCCGGATTTACGCATTACCTGCACGTCGGATTGGAATCCTTCTTCATCTGGACAGCGGTCATGTCTCTCGCGGCGACGGCCTACGTGTTGTGGCTCTTGCCAGACTCGCTGCTTCGCCTTCTGCTGTGGATGCTGACGCACACGCTTTACCGGCTCGACGTCGCCGGGCGCGAGCGCGTCCCGGCGCGTGGCGGCGCACTCCTCGTGCCCAATCACGTTTCCATGGCCGACGCCGTATTGCTCCTCGCCGCAGTGGATCGCCCCGTGCGCTTCCTGATGTTCAAAGGCTCGTACGATCATCCGCTGGTCAAGCCATTCGCGAAAATATTAGGCGTCATTCCGATTTCGTCGGATCAAGGCCCTCGCGAAATGATTCATTCCTTGCGACGCGCAACCCAGGCGCTGCAAGACGGCGAACTGGTTTGTATTTTTCCCGAAGGGCAGATGACGCGCATTGGCCAGATGATGCCGTTCCGCCGTGGCATGGAACGCATCATCAAAGGCGTCGATGTACCGATCATCCCCGTGAATCTTGACGGCGTGTGGGGCTCGATTTTTAGTTTTTCTGGCGGACGCTTCCTCTGGAAATTGCCGCGCCATTTGCCGTATCCCGTGCGCGTGACGTTTGGGGCACCGCTGCCTTCAACGTCATCGGCGCAAGAGGCCAGGCAGGCCGTCCAGGATCTCGGCGCGGAAGCGTTCGAGCGGCGCAAGCCTCAAATGCGGCCGCTGCCGCGGACCTTCCTCTACACAGCTCGGCGCCATCCGTTTCGCTTCTCTATGGCCGATGGGCAAACGCCGAAACTGACTTTTTTCGCCGTCCTTGCGAGAACACTTTTTCTGGCGCGGCGCTTGCGGAAAACGTGGCAAGGGCAGGAGATGGTGGGTGTGCTGTTGCCGCCTTCGATTCCCGGTGCGCTGGTGAATTTCGCAGCGATGCTAATGGGCAAAGTGCCTGTCAACCTGAACTATACGGCATCGAACGAAACGCTGGAGTCTTGTGCGAAACAGTGCAACCTGAAGACGGTAATCACGGCTCGCGCCTTTCTCGAACGCGTCCACGTTCAGCCGCCGGCGGAGACGGTGTTTCTAGAAGACCTTGCGCAGAAGCCGCGCTTCAGCGAGCGTCTCGGCGCCGCTTTGGCGTTTTTCCTTCCGGCGCGGCTCATCGAAAAGTACGCTGGCGCCGGGCGCAAGACCCAGCTCGAAGACATCGCCACGATTATTTTCTCCAGCGGCTCGACGGGCGAGCCCAAGGGCGTTGTGCTGACGCATTACAACGTGGCGTCGAATGTGGAGCAGCTCAACCAAGTCTTTTTGCTGCACTCCAACGATCGCATCATGGGCATTCTGCCCTTCTTTCACTCCTTCGGTTTCACCGGCACACTCTGCCTCCCAGCCGCGACGGGTATTGGTGTCGTCTTTCATCCGAACCCGCTCGATTCTCGCGTCATTGGCGCGCTCGTCAACAAATATGCGGTCACGATGCTTCTCGCCACGCCGACCTTTCTCAATGCCTACACTCGCCGCTGTGAACCTGAACAGTTTGGCAGCTTGCGCTTCGTGATGGCTGGCGCGGAAAAGCTGCCAGATCGAATTTCCCAGGCATTTGAAGACCGCTTCGGCCTCCGGCCACTGGAAGGCTACGGCTGCACGGAATGCTCGCCCGCCGTTACGGTGAACACGATTGATTTTCGCGCTGCATCTTTCCGCCAGGTAGGCGCAAAGCGCGGCAGCATCGGACATCCGTTGCCGGGAATGAGCGTGAAAATTATCGACCCCGAAACCCTGCAACCACTGGCCGTCAATCAACCCGGCTTGCTGCTCGTGCGTGGACCAAATGTGATGCAGGGCTACTTAAACCAGCCGGAAAAAACGGCGGCCGTACTCCGCGATGGCTGGTATAACACCGGCGACATCGCCATGCTCGACGAAGACGGATTTCTGCGCGTCACGGATCGCTTGAGCCGTTTCAGCAAAATCGGCGGCGAAATGGTTCCGCATATCAAGGTCGAGGACAAACTCCACGAACTTGCAAAGGCGACAGAACAAGTCTTCGTGGTGACTGCCGTTCCCGACGAAAGAAAAGGCGAGCGCCTGATGGTGCTGCACACGCTTCCGGAAGATAAGCTGAAAGAAACTCTTGAGCTCCTCGCAAAATGCGACTTGCCGGCGCTCTGGCGGCCCAGGCCGGATCAGTTCCTCCGCGTGGAGAAATTGCCTTATCTCGGCACTGGCAAGCTGGACCTGCGGAAGGCTCGCGAACTCGCGCTGGAAGTCGCAAAACCGGCGTGAGCCCGCCGAAGCAAATAATCGGTACAGAGATGGGCGCTCCCTGCAAATGACGAACGCCGAAAGCCCGCGCAAGTGGAATCGCGTTATCTTCCGGCTCGTGATCACGGCCATTGCGCTGGGCATCTGGTTCTGGACACAATCGCTGATTGCGCAGCGGCCCGTTCCTGCTTCCGGTGTTGGCGACAAGCTTCAAACACTGACTGCCGGTCTCAATTCTTACTTCTACCAATCGCCTTCTGCCGCCAACGCGCTGCTGATTCTTAGTTCCGCATTGATCGATGGGCTCGGACTTTTTCTGCTTGGGCGCTGGCTTTTTGGGCCGAGCGTACGGCCGTTCCTGGGACTAGTGATTCTGCTTGGACTGCGCCAGATCATGCAAGCGATCTGCGCGTTGCCGGCGCCTCCTAACATGATCTGGCACTATCCCGGATTCCCTTCGCTGCTGGTCACCTACAATGTCGGCAACGATTTTTTCTTCTCGGGGCATACTGCCATCGCCGTTTTTGGCGGAATCGAGTTGTCGCGTCTCGGAAGGCGCTCGCTCACCATCGTGGCCGCGGGAATCGTTCTATTTGAAATTGCCACCGTGCTCATCCTGCGCGCGCACTACACCATGGACGTTTTTACTGGCATCCTCGCGGCCCTCTGTGTTGCGCGGTTTTGCACGGTGGTTTCGCCACGCTTCGACGCCTGGCTTTCTGCCGCTAAGTAAGCTCGCCGTAAACTGCGGTCTTTCCGCTATTCATACCGCAGTGCGACCATAGGATCGACACGCATGGCGCGCCGCGCAGGTATATAACAGGCCGCGAGCGCCACGATAGCCAGCACGCTCGCGACCACCGCGAATGTAAGTGGATCGGTTGCGCTGACGCCAAAGAGCAGGCTGGCCATGAGTCGCGTCAATCCAAAAGCAGCCGCGAGGCCGATGGCGACACCAATCCCGGCCATCGTCATCCCCGTTCCCAGAACGAGCTTCATGACGTCGGTTTTTTTGGCTCCCAATGCCATGCGCACGCCAATCTCCTGCGTCCGCTGCTGCACCACATAGGAAATGACGCCATAAATCCCGCTCGTCGCAAGCCCGAGCGCCAGCAGCGCGAATGCCCCCAGCAGAATCAGGGAAACCTGCTGCGTCGCCAGCGAGTCGGAGATAACCGAGTCCATGGTTTGTGTGCTGGTCATCACGTGCTCGCCGCTGATGCCCTTGATGGCCGCCCGCATCGATTCGCCGATACCGGACGTCTTAGGATCGTATCTCACCATGACACCGGTCCCGTTCCAAGAAAGGGCCATAGCTTCATCGGGAAGCTGCATGTACGGAAAATAAAGCTGCGCGTGCAGCTTCTCCTTGTCATCGGAGTCCAGACCCCACTGCTTTACGTGCGCGACTACGCCGACAATCTCCGCGCGTCCGCCTTTGTTCGTCAAGAAGATGTGCTGCCCGATGGGATCTTTGTCGGGGAAATACTGTTTTGCGAAGGAATCGTCGACCACAACGACGTGCGAGGAGTTTTCATTGTCCTGCGCGGTGAAAAATCTCCCGCGCTCCAGCGTAGTTCGCATCACATTCAAATAACTCTCTTCCACCACGTAGCTCAGCGCCATGTTCATTTCGTTATCGCTTGTCGGTTTTGGCTGGCCTTCGATCCAGAACAGATCCTCGTCATCGCTGATGATCGGCGTCGCTCCCCACGAGAGCGAAACGGACTCAACACCGGGAACCGATGCCAGCTCGTGATCGACATGTCGAAGAGCGGCGCGAACCGCGGGCGCACCCGCCATGTTCATCGACGAGGGAAGCGCAACGCCAAACGTCAGCACGTTGTGCGAATCGAAGCCCGGGTTCACTTTCCAGAGTGCGCTGAGGCTGCGGATCATCAATCCCGCGGCGATCAGCAGTACCAGCGCCATCGCCATTTCTACCACCACAAAAACGCCTTGCGCGCGGTGACGCGAACCGCTGCCGCCGCGCCCGCCTTCCTTGAGCGTATCGTGCAAATTCGGACTCGCCGATTTCAGCGCCGGACCCAGTCCAAAGAAAATCCCGCATGCCAACGTTATCAGCAGCGTAAAAAGCAGCACACGCGTATCCAGCCCGATCTCCGCCGCGCGCGGAAGATTTACGGGCAGCTGAGCGATTGCTACTTTCGTGCCCCACCCCGCCAACATCAGGCCAATCGCCCCACCCGTGAAAGCGAGCAGGAGGCTTTCCGTCAGAAGTTGGCGAAGCAGCCTTCCTCGGCTGGCTCCCATGGCCGTTCGTATCGCGAATTCACGCGTGCGCACCGACGACCGGGCCAGCATCAAATTGGCCACGTTCACGCAAGCGATCAAAAGCACAAAGCCAACTGCGGCAAGCAAAACCAGCAGAAATACTTGCAGGTCCTTGACCATGGTCTGTTTCAGCGGAAAGACCCCGGCTCCGATGCCCTTGTCAGTATCGGGAAAGGCGGCCGCAAGGTCGCCCGTGACGCGCTGCATGTCTGCCCGTGCCTGTTCAACGGTGACACCGGGCTTGAGCCGGCCGATGCCGTGAAAACCCAATCCTGCGCCGCGTTGCGGTAAGAGCGGATTTCCCCATTGCCCGATAGGCACATAAACATCGATGTCGTGGAAACCGCCTAGCGATAGCTCAAAACTCGCCGGTAGCACGCCCACAACGGTGTAGGCCTTGCCGTCCAACGTCAGGCTCTTTCCCAAAACATCGGGCGAGGAACCAAATTTGCGCTTCCACAGACCGCCGCTGATCATGACGATGGGAGCGGCGCCGATCGCGTCTTCTCCCGCAACGAATGAGCGCCCTATCGCCGGTTGGACGCCAAGCACCGCAAAAAAATCAGAAGAAATAAACCTCCCGCGCAGCTGTTCCGCGTCACCAAGCCCAGTGAGGTTGTACGAGTTGCCGCGCGAGAGGCCCATGCTCGTAAACGTCTGATTGTTTTTTTTCCAATCCTGAAAGTTTGGGAAAGAAATCGATCCTGTGGCAAAGTTCGGCTTGCTCTCCGCCAGCCAGACGAGCTGCTCCGGATGCGGATAAGGCAAAGGATTGAACAGCACACCGTTCACCACGGAAAACAGCGCCGTATTCGCTCCGATTCCGAGCGCCAGCGTCAGAATCGCCACCGCCGCAAATCCCGGTGACTTGGCAAGCATGCGCAAGCCGTATCGCAGGTCTTGTATAAGCCGCTCGAACGAAGCCCCTCCCCACATTTCCCTCGTGACCTCCCTGATCAAGCCCACGTTGCCGAACTCGCGTCGCGCCGCCATCTGTGCCTCCTCGGGCTGCGCTCCGCGCTGCACCCGATCATTCGTCGCCATCTGCAAATGACTCTGTAGCTCTTCGTTTAGTTCCTCTTGTCTGCGCCGACTGAATTTCATTCGCCCCGCTCTCCTTACTCGTACCTTAAAGCAACCATTGGATCGACTCCCATAGCGTGGCGGGCAGGCAACAGGCAGGCGAGGAGCGCGCTGAGAGCGAGGAGCGCGGCTGCTACGAACAGACTGCCTGCCGCAAAGGCGCTTTGCATCCAGTGGGCGAGGACGGCACCCAGAAAGCCGTCAAACGCAAGACCGATGACCACGCCAGCTGCCGCGCTGAGGAGCGCGGTGCGCGCGGCGATCCACAGGACGTGCGCGCGCGGCGCGCCGAGCGCCAGGCGGACACCGAACTCTGTAGTGCGCTGCGCGACGCTGTAAGCGACGACGCTGAAGATGCCAACCAGCGCGAGCCCGAGCGCCATGGCAGAAAAGATGGCAAACAATATGGAGAAGAGCCGCTGGCGGCCGTATTGTTCGTCTTGCTCGATGGCCTCCTTCAGGCTGAAGGTGCCGTTGAAGGCGCCGTTCGAGATTTGCTGATCGGAAGCGACGGATGCGACAGCGCCACGGATGGAGTGCAGGTAGGCGAGCGGATCGCCCTGGGTGCGGACGAAGAACTGCTCATAGGGCAGCATCACCGCAGTGTACGGAACGTAGATCGCCGGGGCCACCGGGCGATCGAGGCCGTCGTTGCGCGCATCGCCGACGACGCCGATGATCTCACGCGCGGCGGTGCTTTGCGCAGAGGTCGCCGCATAGCGATTCTGACTTGTGAGACCGGGAATGCGTAGCTGTCGGCCCAAGACATTCGACGACGAGAGATAGCGCGTCGCGAAAGCGCGATTGACTACCGCGATGAAGTCTCCGCGGACGTTTTCATCCGTATTCCAGACGCGACCCTCAAGCAGAGGGATGCGCAGCGCCGCGAAATATCCCTGGCCGACCAGCATCGTACGAGCCTGCGGCTGCTCGCCATCGCGAGTTCCGTCGATACTGACAGCGCTCTCAGCGCCAGTATAAGGCGGCGTCGCATCCGTGCCGACAGCGACAGTGGAGACACCTGGGACGGATGCGATCTTCTCGCGGATCTGCTCGATGTAAGCGGTGCGCCCTTCGCGCGATTGAATGCGGTTCCACTCGCCTCGGTCTTGGACGTGCAGCATGATGCCGACCTTCATGACATTTGCGGGATCGTAGCCCAGCGGCGTCTGCATGAGTTCGAGAAAGCTGCGGATGGCGGTGCCCGCGGTGGCCATGAGAAGAAGCGTAAGCGCGACTTGGGCGGTGATGAGAACGCTCCAGCGGTGCTTTGCGGGAGCAGCGACAACGCCAATCTGCCTGCCTGGGAGCATATGCGTGGAATCGTGACGCGAGAGACGGAATGCGGGGACAAGACCGAAGAAGATGCCGCAGAGCAGTGCGAGCGCGACGGAGAACGCGAGGATGGGAGCGTTGATGCGGATGACGGATTCGGCTGGGAAGGAATCCGGAGAAAGCAACAAGGGAAGTTTTGCGAGCCAGTAAGATGCAGCAACGCCAAGGACGGCGCCGGTGCAGGAGATAACGACGGCTTCGACGAGCAGCTGGCGGACGATGCGCCAGCGACTGGCGCCGATCGCACTGCGGATGGCGAGCTCGTGCTGGCGCGCGCGGCCACGGGCCAGCAGAAGGATGGAGCAATTGGCGCAGCCGATGACTAGCAACAGCACCACGCCTGCAAGAAGAAGTGTCAGGGTGCGGCCAGTCTCCTGCTGGAAAGGCACGATGATAGGCTGCAGCGCGAGATGCCAGTGATCGGGAAAGCGCTCGGGATGCTCTTGCGCAAACTGCCGCACGATGGGCTCGATCGCCGCGTTGGCGGCGTCAAGTGTGACGTTGAGCCGGAGCTTGATCCACGGTATGTAGGCCACGTAGGGAACGTTGAAAAGACCCCGCATTAGACTGGCCGGCAGGTAGAAATCACCGACGCCGTTGGTGTCATTGAATGCGAAGCTGCGGGGCATGACCCCAACAATAGTGTAGGGCGCGTGATTGATTTCCAGCGTTTGCCCGATGATGTGGGGATCGCCGCCGTAGTGGCGCTGCCAGAACCGGTAGTTGAGAACCACAACGGAGTGACCGCCGTTCTCTGCGTCGTATGGCTCGATGTTGCGGCCGAGAAGCGGGCGCACGCCAAAGAAAGACCCGGCATTCTCCGTCAGGTAGATGCCAGAGATATCTTCCGGCAGTGCACCGCCGGTGATCTCCATGTGCGCGTTGTTAAAGCCTAAGGATGAATCAACCGGCGCTGCCAGGCGCAGGTCATCGAACACTGCCTTGCTAAGGGGAAACCAGCGAGGCTCGTCAGCATGTTGCTCGTCGATGATGACGGGGTTCACGATGCGGTCGGCGCCCGCGTAGGGAAACGGGTGCAGCAGGACGGCGTAGATGAGCGAGAACATCGCCGTGGTGGCGCCGATGCCGAGCGCGAGTGAGAGCACGGCGACTACGGCGAAGCCGGGAGATTTGCGCAGCGTGCGCACACCGTGGCGCACGTCTCCCGTTAAATCATACAGCCACCGCCAGCCCCACATCTCCCGCGTGACCTCTCGGATCAAACCAACATTGCCTAATTCCCGCCGGGCCGCGGCGCGCGCCTGCTCTGGCAACTCGCCACGGTCCGTGCGGTCTTGCGCCGCCATGCTCAAATGGCTCTGCAGTTCTTCGTCCAGTTCTTTCTCACGTTTTTGACGACCCCAGAAGGAAAATGTCACGCTTCGCTGCCTCTCTTTGCTGGATTCAGCACGCCCGCGATGGCATCCGAAACCTGCGCCCACCGCGAGCGCTCGGACTCCAATTGTTTCTTTCCCCGGGCCGTCAGCCGGTAGACCCTGACGCGCTGCTTGTTTTCAGAAACCTTCCAATCCGCGGAAATCCACTTCTGCCGTTCCAGCCGGTGGAGCGCCGGATAGAGAGAACCGGTATCCACCTGCAAAATGTCTCCCGAGTTTGTCCGGATGGCCTGGCTGATGCCGTAACCGTGCTGCGGCCCCCAGCGGAGGGTTTGCAGGACGAGCAAGTCTAGCGTCCCTTGCAGCAGCTCGATGCGGTTCTGGTAGCGTGGACTCATATTCACCTCAGGCTGTAGATGTTCTACACCCACGGCATGTAGAATGTCTACATCCATTAAGCCAGCAAAAGAGGGGCCATCGCCAGAAGACAGCCAACTGCCTGTCGTACAAGCACTTAGCTCATACCACCTCTTTCCCATGCGCCAGGCCTCTGGCCGCTCCCAGGGCCAGTTGTCGCGAATCCGGTCATCCGTTGGGCATCTCAGCAGCGGTGAGAGTATTACTCGCGCCAAGTGATTACTGCCTCTCCGCATCTTTACTCTTGGTCCGCTCCCAGCGGTTCTTCGATTGTCGCGCTGCCCCGCCGGTGCTACGGTTTTAAGTACTTGGTGGTGAAAAAATATGCAGCGTTTGCGGCGTCAATTCCTAGTCTCCCTATGGATGATTGCGCTCTCGGTCTCGCTCACTGGTCTCGCAAAAGGGCAAACGGCTGCCGCCCAAAACGCCCCGCTAAAAATCGGTTATCTGATGGACTCTCTCAAAGTCGAGCGCTGGCAGACGGATCTCGACGCTTTCCAGAAGCGCGCCAAGGAGCTGGGTGCCGAAGTGCTGGTGGAAACGGCCGAGGGAGACGATGAACTCCAGTTACAGCAATCCCAAAAGCTGATGGATTCCGGCGCGAAAGTTCTTGTCCTGGTCCCGCACGACGCGGACAAGGCCGCGCGCATCGTGAATGCGGCGAAGGCTCGCCATGTGCCCGTGCTGTGCTACGAACGCCTGGTGCGCAACAGCGAGGTCGATTTCTTTGTCGGCACCAACGCCGAGGTCATCGGCGAGCTCCAGTCTTCCACGCTCGCGCGGCTCGCCCCGAAGGGGAACTACGTTCTGATCGGCGGTTCGCCGGCAGATAGCAATGCCAAAGTTTTGCGCGATGGACAAATGCGCGCACTGCAGGAGCTCGTCGACCGCGGCGATATAAAAATCGTAGGCGATGGCTGGACGAAGGATTGGGATCCGGCCGAAGCTTACGCCATCATGTCCAAGGCCATCGATTCCACGAAAGGCGATGTGACGGCCGTCGTGGCTTCCAACGACGGCACTGCGGGAGGCGCGATCCAGGCTCTGCAGGAACACAAGCTCGCCGGCAAGGTGCTCGTCTCCGGTCAGGATGCGGATCTCGCCGCCATCATCCACATACTAGACGGCACGCAAACCATGACCGTCTATAAACCCATTGGATTGCAGGCAAGATCGGCTGCGGAAGTTGCCGTCAATCTGGCGGCCGGCACGCCCATCAAAAATGCGGTCTCGATTCCCAATGGAACGAAAACCGTCCAGGCAATTTTTCTAAGCCCCGTGGTGGTTGCCAAGGACAACGTGAAGCAAACGGTCATCAAAGATGGTTTCCAAAACCTGGAAACCATTCAGAAAAGTTTGCCGAAGGAAAAATGGCCGAATTGACCTTTGTGCAGGGAACCGCTGCATGCGCTCGTTATGAGCGGCGTGTCATTTTGTAGACTGAGAACAGCAGCCAGTTTTATCTGGGCGCATTTCCCTTACGAGCCTTCTCGAGCGGCAAATTAGAACTTCACGCCCCAGAAGGAAGGGTCCGGTTTAATCAGCTCCAGGCCCACGTCCCAGGCCTCATGATCGCGCCATACAACTTGCGCTTCCGCGGTGCGTCCGCTCTTGGAATTTATGAGCCGCACGCGTTTGCGCAGCGGAAGTCCCGCGCCTACTACAGCCAGGCAACCGGACTTGCTTATGTCTACGGTGACTCCGTTGGCTTGCTGGCGTTCGGAGCCTTCTTCCCATTCGACTTGGAATTTCACGCGAGAAACGATACGCCGGTGGGAACGTAATTTTTCCCATCGCTCTTCAAGAGCCTTGCCTTCGGGTATGGTGACAGTGCTTACAGCGGTGTCGGTGGCCATGCCTGCCTCGCAGCGTGTGGGTTTTCGTACTTGGCCGGGGTTGCAGCAAAAGATAAGTTATTGCGCTCAACTGCTCCAGTCAATAGTACTGATTCCACTTTTTTGAGCCCGCAAATTCGTGTACGTGCACGGAAAACGGGGGCCGCCGCGCCACCAGAACCCCTCGCAATCGGCTGTTTGTAAAGACGTTAGCTCGCTCTTGCAGGAGCGCACAAAGCGTGTCTTCTCTTTTTCTTCCCTCCATTTTCTGCGCAACTGCGAGAAACAGCGCTGACTTGCACAAATACTTGCTAGCAAGAAAATGCATCCAAAAAGGCGGTCCGCCAACCGAGGAACGTGATAGTTTGTGTGCAGCCAGTTCGCGGCATGCGAGCGGCAATTTGGAGGTATGACCATGCCCATGGAAGAAAATCCCGCCTGTCGTTCCCGTCGCTCATTTTTGCAAGTTTCCGCAGCCGCCGCAGCGGTGGCCGTTGGATATCGCATTGTCACTGAGCCGATGCTGGCTCATGCCGGCTCGCTCCCTTATCCCAAAGATGCGGTGCTCATTAATGCAAACGAGAATCCTCTGGGTCCTTGCGGCGTGGCTTGCGATGCCGTCAATAGCGTGGCTTCTCAAGGCGGTCGCTATTCGGATTGGATGACCACGGATCTCATAAAAGCATTTGCGGCCGCGGAAGGACTCAAGCCCGAATATATCCGCGCGTTCCCCGGCTCCAGTGGCCCGCTGCACTACTCCGTGCTGGCCTTCACGTCTCCAACGAAGAGCTACGTCACCGCCGATCCCGGCTATGAAGCCGGTGCGCATGCTGCACAAGCGTCGGGCGCGCGCGTCGTGAAAGTTCCGCTGACCCCAACCTACGCGCATGACGTAAAGGCCATGTTGGCGGCAGCTCCGGATGCGGGCATGTTTTATATTTGCACGCCAAACAACCCCACCGGCACGCTTACCAGCCATTCCGACATCGAGTTCCTGCTCGCCAATAAGCCGAAGGATTCCGTCCTATTGGTCGACGAGGCGTACATTCATTTCTCCGACGCTAGGACCGCACTCGATCTTGTGAAAGCCGATAAGGACATAATCGTCCTGCGCACATTCTCGAAAATCTACGGCATGGCTGGATTGCGCTGTGGATTTGGTATCGGCCGCCCTGATCTTCTCGAAAAAATGACTGCATTTTCCGGCTGGAGCGCCATGCCCATCACCGCGGTTGCCGCGGCGACGGCCAGCGTGAAGGATCCGGGCCTGGTTCCCGAACGCAAACAAATCAACGCAACGATTCGCGAGGCCACATTCCAATGGCTCTCTAAGAACGGATATTCTTTCGTTCCGTCGCAATCGAACTGCTTCATGCTCGACGCCAAGCGCCCAGTGAAAGAGGTTATCGCCGCCATGGCCGCGCAAAATGTTTTTATCGGCCGCCCGTGGCCCGTCTGGCCGACCCACGTTCGCATCACCGTCGGAACGCAATCCGAAATGGAGCGATTCCAAGCGGCCTTCCAGCGCGTCATGTCCGGCGCCGTTGTCAGCACTCTGCGTCCCGTGCCCGAATCGCCTGCTCTTCATCTCGACGGCCTCGTCATCCCAGCTAGCCGCGCCTGAGCGGAAAAAGCCGAGCGGGCCGCTGACGGCCCCCTCCAATGGTCGCGTCATTCTGCTAATCCTGCGCCTGGAGCCAGGGAGACCCCCTCCCCCGTTTTTTTGTAAGTGTTCATTCTAAAGAGTTTTAAGTTCTTTGTTTTGGAAGTGCTCATTCCAAAAGGGTTGCGGGAGCATTTTGCGTAAGTGCACATTCTAAAGGGGATAGGAGAAAAGCAGTTGAAAGTCGACCCTTCGACAACGCTCCCTTCGTTCCTCAGGGTAAACAGGGCAAGAAGTTTAAAGTTGAACGGCGAAAGATTCGGAGAGCTAAGCACAGAGGCGCAGAGTTCGGAGAACGGGGACGGAATCAGAGATAAGGGTTGGGCGAAGGCGGGGGTTGGTTTTAGCGCTCCGCCCAGGCCGCAGCAGTCGCCGCGCACAGAAGCCGCAGAGGAATGCCGGAGACCCCCCACCCCGGGGTATCCGCAAGTTATGAAGTAACCGCATGAGAGGAAAGGATTTGCGGCGTTTCCTGCGTGTACGCAGAGAGAGGTAGTGGCGTGGTGGGCAGCGAATCGTGAGTTGAAGGAATGCCGGGGCGTGGAGCGGCGCCTAATCATAGAGATCGGTAGCATGGAACGTGATTACTGTCAAGGTATAGTACTGTAATTTTATCATTCGAACGTGAGACGCGGAAGCGGAGTGGTTGGAGGGAGTTGGCGGGAATTTTGTAGTTTGGTGAGACGGGAAAGGGCATAAGGCAAGGGCCCAATTCACAACGCGCAGCCGCAAAACCGGCGAGTGCGGCTTCCCATCGGCATTCTGCTCCACCCGCCGGTTAATGCGGTTGTGCGACTTGCACGCTGCTTTCTGACACTGTCCGATCAGGCCTATCCATTTGTTGTTTCTCGAATTTACATTTTTTTCGCAGCAGACTTGCCTTTTAGTTGGCTACATACTTTTGATTGTGCCGAAGCGCTATTTCCCAAGAGCGTTTCCACATCTATTCCAAACGCGAAGGTAATCTGGCCGTCCGCACCGTTAGTGGATGAAGAACTCCCGGGCCCAAGACTTCCCCCGTTTGCTCCATCAATCCCATCCCCCCTCGAGTTACAAATACCGCATGTCTGACCACCTTGGCCCTTTCCTCCGCCCCGGCCTCCAGGTCCAGCGGAGCCTGGGGTTCCTGGAGCTGCTCCATTATTTAACAAAGTGAATTGATCAGCCATAGTTAGAAAATCGTCTGAGCCACCTAGGACAAGATCGAACCCTGGCCCACCAGAAACCGCATCTCCGCCACGTCCGCCTACCCCCCCTGGTCCTCCATCACCACCTCTGCCTGGACCAGAGATGCAAGTGAGAAAACCACATTGGGCTGTGAACCCAACGTCGCCGTGACCACCAGTACCACCCGTTCCTCCGGCACCACCACTCCCACCATTCACGCCGTTAAAGTCCACGACGAATCGCGCGGGAACTGTTATCGGGGTCATTGTGTCGACGAGTATATATACCGTGGGCCCTTTGAACGTCTCTCCGGATGTACCGTTAGCCGCGTTGCCGCCTGGACCGCCATTTCTCGATTGATATAGTACGTTTGGCGGAGTGTAGTCTGGCGAACCTAAAGAGCCGTTCTGCCCAAGGTTTCCGGGGTTAGGGCCTGTGGGCCATAGCGCTTCAGCATCTCGGCGACAAATGCCTTGTCCCCCTCGACCTCGAAATCGCCAATCCTGAGCCTGTAGGTTTTCGGCGCCATATCCTTCTCCTCTGTGAAACCTGGGGGATGGTTCACTCTTATATCAATAACCTGCCTTAGAAACCAGCAAGAAAGCGGTCACGCGACTCCCAGCATCCACGGGCGGGGTGCAGGCGAGGAATGCAGCAGGGAGCGCGGAGCGTCATACTATGATTTCAGGCCCTGGAAGGAGATGACGAGGCGCTGGATTTCGGAGGCGCCTTCGTAGATTTCGGTGATTTGAGCGTCGCGGCAGTTGCGCTCGACGGGGTGTTCGCGGCTGTAGCCGTTGCCGCCGTGGATCTGGACGGCTTTGTGGGCGACGCGGGTGGCCATTTCGCTGGAGAAGAGATTGGCGATGGCGGCGTCCATGCCGATCGGGATGACAACTTTTTTTTGGGGGGCATCAGTGGGGGAAGCCGGCGCTTAGATCGCGCCAGGTGGGGTTGGCTCGTTCGATCAGAAAGACTTTTTTCTCGCGGCGCCAGCGTTTGAGCTGCTTTTCGCGGGCGATGGCGTTGCGAACGTCGGAGAAAGGCTCAAAGTAGACAAGTTTGGTCGTGTTGTATTGCGCACTGAAGCCGGAGAAGAGTTTCTCTTTGTGCTGCGCGACGCGGGCTACGAGATGGCTGGTGACGCCGGTGTAGAGGACGCCGGAGGCGCTGGCCATGATATAGATGTGGTAAACCATGACAGGAATAGCCGAGAGATTATATACGGGAAGAGGGAAAAGAGAAGAGAGGGAAGGATGAAGAGAGGTCCCTCGACTACGGCCGGGATGACAGCAGGCGGAATCACGAAGCGCAGAGAGAAGAGAGGTCCCTCCACTGCGCGTCAGCAAAAGGCGCTGACGCTCCGGTCGGGATGACATGCTAAGAGCTTGGGAGCAACCCTAGAGAAACTCTGGCCAGAAAAACAAAAAGGCCGTCTTGATTGCTCAAGACGGCCTTTTCTATTTTAATCCCGGCGACGACCTACGTTCCCACACAGTTACCCGTGCAGTATCATCGGCCCGGCGAGGCTTAACTTCCGTGTTCGGGATGGGAACGGGTGTGACCCTCGCGGTATGATCACCAGGAAACTTGGAAGAAGTCGACAGTTGAAAGTCTAAAGAGCTTCAAAATCCAACCACAACTAAATCTGACTGAGGTTGAAAATTAAAGGTTTAATGAACCTTCAAGGCTCGGCCACGACTTCAAAAATTTTCCCTCGGGGCTCGCCAGCATAAAGTCGGCGCTACGCGAGGGCGGCAACAGAAAGTTCAGAGCGTCTTCAGGGGCTAAAGCCCCTGTTGGCAAGTTTGCTGAATGTCGGAGCTAAAGCTCCGACCCCCAACAAATTCCAAGCTGCAAAAAAGAATTGCAGGCTCTGAGATTTTGGCTGGCAATTACAAGTTCGACTCGGTGAGTCGAACACACTGCGAAAAAGAAGGCGTTCTTCTCTTTTTATGGAACTCTTACCGAGTTCCACTTCTCTTTTATCTCTGGCCCCTTAGCGGAGCTTTCTGAAGGAACCCTTAATGGGTTCCGCAGAGACGAAATGAGAAAGTTTTATGATTAAGCCGAACGGGCGATTAGTACTGGTCAGCTTCACGCATTGCTGCGCTTCTACCTCCAGCCTATCAAAGTCGTAGTCTTCGACTGCCCTTCTTAGGTCTTAAACCTTGGGAGAACTTATCTT
>DATEQG010000057.1:0-2261 GCA_035272765.1 Candidatus Acidiferrum sp. | reverse complement strand
ATTACGTACCATTTGCTCCGCGTTTGATCGACGGCGCAATCGTGGCCCTTGTTTCCATCGGGATATCGTTTGTGGCTACGATTTATCCGTCGTGGTCAGCGGCGCGGATCTTGCCGGCGGAGGCGTTGAGGTACGAATAGGGGTCTGCAAGGTGTTTCCGTTTCTCCATTTGTGACCGCGGTCACATTGCAATTGTTTTCCTTAGGTATACAGTCTTTTGCATAGCTCGTTGCCGCAAACGGAATTGCGGGAACGGGTTGTTCCTCCGCGTGCTCTGGCAGATCATGCTCTGTTAGATCATGCTCTAATGGAATCAGGGACCGTCTTCTCAAGTGGCAGCCGGAGGCGGTCTTGATACTTCGGAGGGGGAACTTGCATCCAATGACTCAAGATCCTCTGTTGAGGGTCGAAGGGTTAAGTAAGGTCTTTCGCTCAGGCGAAGCCGAACTCGTGCTCTTTGAGAATCTGTCTTTCGAGGTCGCGAAGGGAACGATGCTCGCCATCGTAGGGCAATCGGGTGCGGGAAAGAGCACTTTGTTGCATACCCTGGGGGCTCTGGACCGTCCTTCCGCGGGTGCGGTTTATTGCGCGAATTTCTGCGTGAATTCGCTCTCCGAAAATGACGCCGCCGAGTTTCGTAACCGCGAGATCGGCTACGTGTGGCAGTTCCATTACCTGCTACCGGAATTCACCGCTTTGGAAAATGTCGCCATGCCGCTGCTGACGCGCGGGCAAGTGCTATCTGCAGCAGAACAGGAAGCTTCGCGATGGTTACGTGAAGTGGGACTGGAAGCGCGCGGGCACCATCGTTCGGGCGAGCTTTCCGGCGGCGAGCAGCAAAGGCTGGCGTTGGCACGGGCGCTCATCACCCGGCCGCAGCTGCTGCTGGCCGATGAGCCTACGGGCGATCTCGACGGGCGCACCGGCGAATTGGTTTTTGAACTGGTCGCACGATTGCACCGTGACCACCGATTGACTTCTGTAATCGCCACCCATAACTTGGCGTTCGCACGTCGGTGCCATAGGGTTTTGCGTTTGGAACAGGGCAAAATGGAGGAAGTGGCGCCCGAATCGCTTTCGGCGTAATGAGAGGCGGAACGGAGTCATCCTCAAAGAGAGATCGGTGGGGAAGGTAAAGCTGCAAGGGGTTTACTAGAGAGTGGATATCGCTTGGGAGAATGGGCGATATGAATGCATAATGAAGGTGGCAAAGTCAGGGTTGAGCGGAGGGCGGGCGCTCCGCGGGAACTCGGGGGAATGGGTATATGTTTGAACGCTACACGGAGAAAGCCAGGCGCGTTATCTTCTTTGCGCGGTACGAGGCCAGCCAGTTCGGATCTCCTTACATTGAGACCGAACACCTGCTGCTCGGACTGCTACGTGAAGACAAGGCTCTGACGAATCGCTTCCTGCGCTCTCATGCTTCGGTGGAATCGATCCGGAAACAGATTGAAGGCCACACGACCATCCGGGAAAAGGTTTCCACTTCGGTCGATCTTCCCCTAAGCAATGAATGCAAGCGCGTGCTGGCGTATGCCTCGGAAGAGGCGGAGCGGCTTTCGCATAAACATATTGGAACCGAGCACCTGCTGCTCGGATTGTTGCGCGAAGAAAAGTGTTTTGCGGCAGAGATTTTGCATGAGCGGGGATTGCGGCTTTCGACCATCCGCGAAGAACTGGCGCGTACCAGCCAGGAAAAAGCGTCGCCGCAACGCGGACAGCGCGAGTCTTCTTTATTGAGTGAGTTTTCCCGCGACCTGACGCAGTCGGCCATGGATAGCCAGCTCGATCCGCTGGTGGGCCGCGAGAACGAAGTGGAGCGGGTGGTGCAGATTCTGTGCCGCCGCACCAAAAATAATCCCGTATTGATCGGCGAGCCCGGCGTAGGCAAGACCGCCATCGTGGAAGGCCTGGCGCAGCGCATCGCGGACGGCGAAGTTCCTTCCTTCCTCGCGGACAAACGCATTCTGGCGCTGGATCTTTCTCTGATCGTCGCCGGCACCAAGTATCGCGGACAGTTCGAAGAGCGGCTCAAGACCATCATGAAAGAGCTGATGGAGTCGCAGAATTCGATCATCTTCATCGACGAGTTGCACACGCTGGTGGGCGCGGGATCGGCGGAAGGCTCGCTCGACGCCGCCAACATCCTGAAGCCGGCCCTGTCGCGCGGCGAAATTCAGTGCATCGGGGCAACCACGCCCGCTGAATACCGCAAGTCGATAGAAAAAGACCGGTCGCTAGAACGCCGCTTCCAGGCCGTA
>DATEQG010000056.1:0-38516 GCA_035272765.1 Candidatus Acidiferrum sp. | reverse complement strand
GCCTGAGCGAAATGGCGGAGTCCCGCCTAAGGCTGACTGCTGAGGAGATTCTGAAGCAGAGGATGCTTGGAGGGGGCGAAGGGATTGGCTACGGTGACGGAGTTCCAAGTGAAGCCGGGTTGAAGATCTTCGGAGAGGAGGAGGCGGCAGCCGGCTTCGTTGGCAGAGGTGAGAACCATGCCGTCCCAGAAGCTGAAGCGATGGCTGACGGCGAGTTCGGCGGCGCCGAGGAGCACGGACAGGGAGGTTTCTGCGACGGGAAAGACGTTGCACCAAGAAAGAATAGCGGCGCGGGCATGTACGGGAGTCAATTGACCTTTGCGGATTAGGACTTGGAAAAGTTCGGCGATGACCTGCGCGGGAAGGACCACAGCGCCCGCGGGTAAGCCTCCGATCAAGGCGAGAGCCGCTTTCTTCATGGCGTCGCCATTCACGCCCTGGGCATAGGCGAGGATATTGGTGTCAAGGGCGACCCTCATTCAGCGTCCTCATAGAGTTCATCGCGCGTCCAGCGATGGCGTGGGTCAGCTCCCTTTGGAAGCTTCTGGGACTTGAGCCGATGCAGGAGCGCGGAGCGTGCCGCTTCGGCGTTGGAGGTGTCGTCGCCAGCTGGAACCAGCCTGGCGACAGGTTTGCCGTGCGAGGTCACAACGTAGCTGAGGCCTTTGCGGACGCCGCGGAGGAGTTCGGAGAATTTACGATTGGCGTCGGCGGCGGAGACGGTCTTTTCCATGGTGGCTCCCATAGTAGTGATATTACCTACTATACCGTATCGCAGAACTTTAGACTACGAGCTTTGAATTCTCTAGAGGCGAAGACGAAGTTTGCAGGTTGCTGGCGGATAGCGGGCACGGCCCTTCGAGGCTCAGGATAAACATGCCGTGCGCCTACAATGTTTCGGAGTAAAACTGCGACGGGATGGGGGAGGACGGCCATGGCGGGGAAAAACGAGGTGCGGGATTCGGTTTTGCAGGCGATTGGGAATACGCCGGTTGTGAGGCTGAGGAAGATAGTGTCGCCGGGGATGGCTGAGGTGCTGGTGAAGCTGGAGTACTACAATCCGACCGGATCGTACAAGGACCGGATGGCGCTGGCGATGATTGAAGGGGCGGAGGCGCGGGGCGAGTTGCGGCCGGGGATGCGGGTGGTGGAGTGGACTGGAGGAAGCACGGGATCGTCCCTGGCGATGGTGTGCGCGATCAAGGGGTACCGGTTCACGCCGATCTCGTCGGACGGATTCTCGGACGAGAAGTTACGGACGATGCGGCTTTTCGGCGGGGACCTGGAGATCTTTCCAGCGGTGGGCGGCAAACTCGTGCCGGAACTCTACCAGCAGATGAAGCGACGCGCGGAGGAATTGGCGCGGGAGCCGGGCACATTCTACACAAACCAATTCAATAACCAGGACGCGATCCGCGCGTACATGGGGATTGGCAAGGAACTCGTGGAACAAGCCGGCGACGGGCTGACGGCGTTCTGCGGCGGAGTGGGCACCGCCGGAATGATTATGGGCGTGTCGCGCGCGCTGAAGGAGGCTGGATGCAAAGCGCGGATTGTGGTGCTCGAGCCGGCAGGTTCACCGGTGCTCACGACGGGGAAAGGCGGGGCGCATCGCGTCGAAGGGATCGCCGCAGGCTTCCGGCCGCCGCATTTGAAGGATGGAGATTTTGATGAAGTCCGGACTGTGGAGGAAACGGAAGCGCGGGAAATGGCGCGACGGTTGGCGAAGGAGGAAGGAATTTTTGCGGGGACGTCGTCGGGGCTGAATGTTGCGGCGGTCCTGCAGTTGGCGAGGGAGCTGGGGAGCGGGAGTACAGTGGCGACGGTGGCGGTGGATACGGGATTTAAGTATCTCGCGGGGGATTTGTATAGAGACTAAAGGAAACTCGGGGCATGAGATGAGCGCCGGGATAAAGCGGGAATGAAGAGAGATTTCATCGCACAGAATGCGTGCGATGGGGCAGCGGTTCTCTCTACGCGGACCGACCGTTTCGCAGGAGCGAAACGGAAAGAAAAAGCGTCGGTCCCCTCCGTTCGAAATGACGGTTGGGTGGTGACGGATAAAGAGAGCAGGTTATTCGGAGGCACCAAGGGGGAGGAAGTATTGGGTGCCTTTGACGGGATCCTGGAGGCGGCGGAGTAGTTGTTGGAGATCTTCGCTGCGCTCGACGAAGTCGATGTCGGAAGTGTTGATAACCAGGAGGTCGGAAGCGGCATAGCGGAAAAAGAAATGTTCGTAGGCGTGGGCCACTTCTTCGATGTATTCGGGAGAGATTTGGGCTTCATCGCGGGAAGCTTTTTTGGCGATGCGGGCACGGAGAACTTCCGGCTTGGCTTGGAGATAAATGACTAGATCGGGAGCGGGAATGTCGGCGGCCAGAGATTCGTAGTAGCGGTCGTAGAGTTTGAGTTCTTCGTCATCGAGATTGAGATTGGCGAAGATGCGGTCCTTTTCGAGGAGGAAATCGGAGAGGACCGGGCCGGGAGTTTCAATCGCCAGAGCCTCGCGGATGCGTTTTTGGCGTTCCATCAGGAAATACATTTGGGCGCGGAAGGTGGCGCCGGCTTTTTCTTTGTAGAAATCGGCGAGGAAGGGATTGTCTTCGCAGTCGTAAATGCGGCGGGCGTGGAGACGCTCGGCGAGGATTTTGGCGAGGGTGGTTTTGCCGACTCGGAGCGGGCCTTCAATGACGATGAAACGGGGGGATTGAGGGCCGCGCTCCGGTCGAGGAGCGCGCTTGGCTGCGCTGGATTGGTTGGCCGCCATCGTTGAGTGGGACCTCTGTAACGACCGCGGCAGGGCCGGGGTCAATGGACGGGATTATAGCAGAGTCGTTCTCACCGGAACTGTGAGAAGCGGCGTTTTGCCTGGGTCGCAAAGAGAAACAGAATAGGCGGGAGCAGGATTTGGGGGTTGGAATTCCTCCGTCCGAAGAAGGCGGGAGCGGGGCTCCCGCACTCCAAATTTGAGAGATGGCGCGGTATAGCGATGCCACAAATGTGAAAATTTGTTCACTTTTGCGGCTAGTACAGGAGTCCCGAAATGGGGAAACGGAGGGTCTAGAGGAGGGTACTAATCAGAATGAGACCAATGGGCCAGTGTCACCTGCCCTTTAGGACAGTATATTCTCCGTAGTTGAGAGTGGGGACCGAAATGCACAGCTTTCAACTACTGAGGTGATAAATGCTGCTTGCAACGATCCTTTTGCTTTGCCCCTTTCCGCAGAGTGTAGAGGTAGCAAAGGCAGTCTCGGAGCGCCCCGCAGGCGTTTCCCTAGATGAGGCGAAAGACTCTTCCTCCTCGAAGGCGCTGCCTTCCGCGCCAGATCCAAAGATCAAGACGGACTCTGAGATTGCGGCTGATTCAAATGCCGCGGGCGTTAGCCCCGCTCCGGCGGCCCAACCGGTCGCGCCGGGAAGCGCACCCCTGGCCGTTCGGCCAGGTAAGCCGGCTTTCAACCCGGAAGACGTTTCGGAACGGCAGAAGAAGGCTTGGTATGCGCTGATCTTCGCGTCTTCTGGCGCGGCGGCGTTTGATGCGTGGTCCACCCGGCGGGCGGTTTCTGGGAATTACGGCACGGAAGGCAATCCGATGCTACGGCCGTTTTCGCACTCGAATGCAATTTACGCGGCGACACAGGTCAGTCCACTCGTGCTGGATTTCATCGGACGAAAGATGATGACCAGCCGTGAACCGTTGTTGCGCAAGATGTGGTGGCTGCCGCAGTCGGCGGGGACAGGGATGTCCTTGTTCGCGGGAGTACACAACGTTGGCGTGGTGCCCTCGAACTAACGCGCCGAAAACATAGAGAAAATCAAAAGCGTCCCGGTGAGTGATTTCACCGGGACGCTTTTATTTTGCGCGGAGTCGTGGGTGTGACCTGGCCGGCTTCCCACTCGCGCGCGTGTATCTGACTACTTGCTTACGACCACGATGGCGAAGGAGCCCGGCTTCATTTTGCCGCGGCGCTCGCCGGGAGCCGGAGGATCGAAGTCTGCGGAAGGCAGGAAAATGTTGTGTGTTTTCAAGTCGAGCCCCATGGTGCGGGCGCTGCGCTTGGTGGGAACGTTGTCGACGACGGTAAATTTGTCGGGGGAGTCTTCGTGGACGACGGTGATGTTGCCGTCGCCACAGGAAGCGAAGGCGTAAGCGGTGGCAGGATCGAAAGCGGAGGCGTCGGGGCCTTCACAGATCGTGGGTGTGGCAACGACGGCGCCGGTGTCGGCGTTGACTACGGCCATGACTTTTTCATCGCAAACGGCGAAGAGGCGGCGGTTCTTGAGGTCCATGGAGAGGCCGGAGGGAGATTTGCACGGCGCGAGAGGCCAGCGATGGGTTTCCGTGAGCTTTTCCGCGTCGAATTGGACGAGCTCGTTTTTGTCTTCGATGTTGACGTAGATGCTGCCCTTGCCATCGGCAACGGCGAACTCGGGTTTGCCGCCTAGAGCGAGAGTGCCGGCGATGGTGCCGTCGGCGCCATTGATGGCGGTGGTGTTCTGGCCGCGTCCGTTCAGAGTGAAGACGCGTTTGGTGACGCCGTCGTAGACAATGGCGTCGGGATTAGCGTCGGTTTTTACGGTGCCGAGAGTTTTGAGCGATTTGATGTCGAAGATTACGGCGGTGTTGGCGCGGCCGGCGCTGACGAAGCCGCGGCCGAGGTCGGGAGCGAGCGCGATGCCGTGGACGCCTTGCGTGTCGGGGACGTCGCCTTCGATGGCGTAAGTGTCGGCGTTCATGACGACGACGTGGGAGCCGTGAGAGATGTAGACGCGGCGAGCGTCGGCGCCAACGATGAGATAGTCCCACCCTTCGTCACCGGGAATCGGAACGGTTTTGATGACGTGATAGCCGGAGGTACCTAGCGCCGGAGAAGCGGCGCGCGACATTAGGGCGGCGCAGAGGATGATCGCGATAGAGAGGGAACCTAGGATTGGGAGTGCTGCGAAACGATTACGCATGAAAATATCTCTCCTAAAATTGCTCGCCCTCGTTAGAGATTAGGCGGAGCTATCTATACAGGGCGCAACCTAAACCCAAGATAAACGATACGCGGAAGGGAGCGAGGGTGACCTTCGGCGTGCGCGGGCCGGGCCCTTCGTTCCTCAGAGTAAACAAGCCCGGCCCATGCATAAAGAGCAGGATTGTTAGTTGGTGGATTTGTGTTGTTGGAACCAGCCGGCGACGTAAAGCATTTTGGTGATGTGGTGGCTGGGGCGGCGGCTGATGCCGTGCGGTTCTTCGGGGACGCGGACCAGGACGGCGTCAATGTTGAGGAGTTTCAGGGCCGCGTAGAACTGCTCGGCTTCGGAGATGGGGGTGCGGTAGTCGGCTTCACCGGTCATCAGCAGAGTTGGTGTTTTGATTTTGGCGACCAGATTGGTGAGGGAGCGCTGCATGTACTGGTCGGTGTTCTCCCAGGGAACGCCGGGGAACCAATATTTCGAGGTCCAAGGAATGTCGCTGGTGAGGACGAAGCTGTACCAGTTGATGACGGGATAGAGGCATGCGGCAGCGCGGAAGCGTTCGGTGTGCTCGATGGTCCACGCCGTCAGAACGCCGCCGCCGCTGCCGCCGGTGACGAAGAGATTGTTTGTGTCGATGTAGCCCTTGGCGATGACGGCGTCGACGCCGGTATTGAGATCGGCGAAATCGTCGCCGGGATAGGCGTGGTGGATGAGGTTGGCAAATTCTTCGCCGTAGCTGGTGCTGCCACGCGGGTTGGTATACAGGACGACGTAGCCCATGGCCGCCCAAACTTGTTTTTCAAAATCGAAGCGGTCGCCGTAATCAGCAAAAGGACCGCCATGAATTTCGAGGATGAAGGGATATTTTTTCGCGGGATCGAAATCGGGCGGCTGAACAATCCAGCCTTCGATCTCGCGATTGTCCTTTGAGGATTTGTACCGAATTTCTTCGACGTGGCCGGGTTTCTTCTGCTCGAGCAACTCCTGATTGAGGGAGGTCAGCACTTTCATCGCGCCCATGTTGCTGATGGCGACGTCGCCGGGGATGTCCGTTCGGCCGTAGGTGAAGGCGATGGGGCCAGCATGAGCGACGGAGAAAGAGCCGCCGCCGCCCGCGCTGGTCGAGGCTGCGACGTGGTCGGCAATTTTCTTGGGAGTTCCGTCAGGAGACAGGAAGCCGATCTTTGTGTCGCCTTGCTCGTCGTATTGAAAGTAGACGCCGCTGTTATCGGGCGCCCAAGTGGGATTCTGGATGTCGGCATCGAGTTTGTCTGAAATGGAGTGAGAATCCGTGCCGTCGCGCTTCATCAGGTAGAGCTTTGTGGTTTGGTGGCCCTGGAGACGGTCGTCGAAGCCGGTGTAGGCGATCCACTTTCCGTCGTAAGAAACAGCGGGAGAATTATCGGGGCCTCTGCGGTTTGTGAGCGCGCGGAGAGAGCCATCGGCGACGCTAAATTCGTAGATTTCGGTGTCGAAATTATCGTGGTCGGATTCGGGGTGGCGATCGGCGGAGACGAGGAGGAATTTTCCGTCGGGCGTCCACGTAGCGCGGCTGGGACCGAATTCGTTGCCGCCATTCGGAAAATTGCCATTGCTAACCTGCCGCGGGGCACCGCCTTCCGCGGAGACGACGAATATTTGCATAAAGCCAGGCTTTAGATAGCCAGCGCCGTTGTATCGATAGACGAGTCGATCGTATGCGGTGGCGGGATCAGCCCATTTGGCACCTGCGGGTGGCGCGGGCAGATCGGCAATGTGAGGCCCTTTACCGAGAACGAGCGAGGAGAAGGAGAGCATTTTTCCGTCGGGAGACCATGCTATGGCATCTGGAGATTGATCGAGGTTGGTGATGCGGGCCGTTTGCCCGGAGTCCATCCAGCGAACATAGATTTGCTGCTTGCCGTCGGTGTCGGAGAGATAGGCGAGACGCAAACCGTCGGGCGACCAGCGCGGCGAAGCGTCGTTGCGGTTACCAGTGGTGAGCGGACGATGATCGGTGCCGTCCGCATTGACGATCCAGAGATTGGAGTAGCGGCGGTCGGTCATGGGATCCGCGAAACGGCGCACGTAGACGATTTTCTTGCCGTCGGGAGAGATTTGGGGGTCGGTGGGGAGCTGGATTTGAAATTCGTCCATCACCGTAAGTTTGTGTGAAGACTCTTGCGCAGGCAGAACATTGGGATAAGCCGAGAATAGAACGGCAGCAACGGCCAGTGCGGACACGTAGTGCTTGCAGCTCATGAGTGGAGACCTCCCCGCTGCGGGGAGTAAACAATGAGCGGGAAAATGTGTCAAGCCGCGCGGAAGGCTGAAAGGACGAGAAGCAATTCTCTTTCGAGTAACTCTGATACTCGCGGTTATCTGACATTGAGATACCGGCAGGAGGTTGGAGGGCGCTGCTACTTTTTGGTCTTCTTGACGATATGCAGCTTCACTTCTTTGCCAGCGACGTCGACCACGTACGCGTGTCTCCCCTCGATGGCTACTTTCGTTGGCACATTTAACACGAGATCCGGCCCGCGGCCATTGTTATGCTGGTCCGGTCGATAGTTAAATTCGGCGAGATAAACCATATCGGTGGTTTCGATCGAGTAGTGCATCGTGTTTTTCGCGCCCCACAGTGGCCAGGAAACATCGGTTTCCGAAAGCACAACTACCGTCGCGGGTTTCCAGTCGCGCGTCTTCGCCAGAGTCGCAGTCGCGATCAACGGCGTCACCATTAGCATCAGAAACATGAGCTTTTTCATTTAGCGTCCTCTGCAGAGTATAGTCCGAATCGCGTCCACAACGGCCCACCGCAACTCACACTTTTCCATATCCCAACGGTGCCAGATCCCCCACAAATTGGAGCCAGCGCCGGAGCAACGCATCATCGACGGACGAGCCAATCGAAAACTGCCCCCGCCGAAAATACGGAACCTTGGAACGAGACACTCTTTTTTGCTAAAGTAAGGCGGTCGTTTCCGCTAGGAAGGATTCGCCAGCCTTTATTCCAGGAACTCCCCCGCCAAGGTTCTGGAAGGCGCATTTTGGATGTGCGTAGGGGTGTCCGATGTCTCGTTCGCTGCACGTGGTTCACAGACCTTTTCGTCCGAGATTCCTCCCGAGCGTGCGGCACTGGGTGAGAAACTTCCTTCACAACTCTGGGTTTAGGCGGACGTCCGCGCACACTCACGCAGATCAGGCTCAGGCCATGCCCGCCACGACGCACCAACATAGGACTTTCCCTTCTCTCCCGAAAGATTACATTCACCGCCGCCGCTTGCGACGCCGCATCTCCAACGTGATTCTCATTCCACTTCTCAGCGGGGTGGCCGCCTACTTCATCACTCGCCAAACCGGCGGCTCGGGCTTTTCTCTTCCAAAATCTGCGCTACAAGCGTCTCTTTCCGCGCCGGCAAATCCCGCATCCTTAGTGCATCACGACGCAGTGAACGACAACACGGCAAACTCCCCGGATCGCCTTGCGGCGGCCACCTCCGCGAGCTCCCCGCCAAGCACAATGGTCAGCGGGGCGTACAAGCTAGGGGATGGCGCGCACGCCGTCACAGAAGTACCGGACATCGTTCTCCACGATGCCAAACGCGACAAAGATCTCCATGTCCGCGTTTTTTATCCGAAGGAACCGGGACTCTACCCGGTTATCGTTTTTTCGCACGGCGCCGGGGGATCGCAATCTTGCTGCGAAGCTCTTACGCGCCACTGGGCCACCTACGGCTACGTCACACTGCAGCCCACGCACGATGATTCCACCATGCAACGCCGCAATGCCGGCGAAGAAGACATCAACATTTTGAATGCCGTGCGTGACGCGCTGAAAAAACCGGCGCTTTGGCAGAGCCGTCCGCAAGACATTTCGTTCGTTCTGAATTCGCTGCCCGCACTGCAAAAACGCGAACCGGCGCTCGCCGGCAAAATGGACGCGGAACATGTCGGGGTGGGCGGACACTCGATGGGTGCGTTCACCGCGGACGCCATTGCCGGGGCACTGGTGGATCTCCCCAATCATCCCTCTACCAACTTCGCTGATCCTCGCGTGCGAGCCGTTCTTTTGCTTTCGCCTCAGGGGCCCGGCGAATTTGGGCTTACCGACCATTCTTGGGACCACGTCACGCTCCCGCTATTGAGCATGACTGGGTCGCTCGACCTAGGCGCGGGCGATCAGGGCCCGGATTGGAAAAAGATTCCTTTTGAACGCAGCCAGCCTGGCGCCAAATATCACGTTTTCATCGAGGGCGCGAATCACATGTCCTTCATCAGCGCAAAGTCGAGCATTCCCGGGCGGACAGCCCAGGACGATTCGATTCTGGGGCTCACCAATGCGGCCTCGCTTGCGTTCTGGGATGCGTATTTGAAGGCCGATCCTGCCGCAAGAAATTATCTGCAATCGGACGCGCTTCCTGAGTTCAGCCACAAAGTCGTAAAACTCTCTCGGCGGTGAGCTGACGAGCGGGACGCTCGCATTCCTCAGCTTTTCCACACTTTCCTCGGGGGAGTCCTTCCGTACCATTGACGCTGTTACTAGCTGCTACGGAAACTTAGTACAGTATGGCCCGCTACTCAGCCTTTCTTGGGCGCAGGGTTGAAGTGCAATACCGCGCCGGAGACATCCTTTTGCCTGCGTCCGGCACGTTTGTCGCGGATTCGGGCCGCTCCATTTTCCTGGAACAGCATTTCGAGCAGCGTGGCTCACAGAAGCATTTTCGCTGGGAGATTCCCTACCAGTACATTGTGCGCCTCGAGGAGAAACCGGAGCTGCCTCCTGCTAGTGGTTCCGGGGCCAGTGCAAGCTCTCCTGCGACCGCAACCGCACAGGCGCCGGCTTCCTCCCCTGATACCAAAGCACAAAGCCCGGCCAACGCCACAGCCCCCGCCGGCGGGGCAACAGCGATCCTGCCCTTGCAGAATCGTCCCAAGACTGCCTAGCGCTCTGCTTCTTTCCTGACCCTCCACACGACTCTACCTCTGCGATTCGGTTACAATCGACGCGCTGCAACCCTACATTTTCGCCAGGGCGGCCTCGATTCGTGGCCCTCGCGCGCAGGAGGCTTTTCATGATTTTAGACGATCGCCCCAAGACAAGCTTAGGCTCCGGAGAGAAGGCCGGCACAGGAGCGAATTTCAGCGCTATGAGAAACATCGGTCCCGGCTCGAAAATCGGACTGATCGGCCTCGGCCTCATGGGGCGGCCCATGGGTTTGAACCTATTGAAGGCAGGCTATTCTCTGACCGTTTGGAACCGCACCGCTTCGCGCGCCGAATCGCTCGTGGCCGCAGGCGCCAAGGTGGCTGGTTCACCCCAGGAAGTGGCCGCCGCCTCCGATGTGCTCATCACGATCGTCAGCGACCCGCCCGCTCTGGAGGGGGTCCTTTGGGGCGGCTCCGCCTCCGGCCAATCTGGCGGCGCTCTTGGAGCCCTGCGGCCTGGCAGCATTTACATCGATTCCAGCACCGTTTCTCCCGTCCTTGCCCGCAAGATTGCGGCGGCTTGCGCGGAGCGCCAGATTGCATTTTTGGACGCTCCCGTGACAGGTGGAACCTGGGGCGCCGAAAAGGGGGAGCTGGTCTTCATGGTGGGGGGAGACGCTCAAATCCTGAAGGATGCGGAGCCGGTGTTTGGCGTGTTGGGTAAGCGCTGGTTTCACCTCGGGCCGAATGGGGCTGGGCAAACCATTAAGCTGGCAATGAACCTCATCCTGGCGCTCCAGGTTGACGCTTTGGCCGAGGCTCTGGCCCTGGTCACGGCAGCGGGGCTCCAAGGGGAGAAACTGGTCGAGGTTCTACAGTCCAGCATGGCCCGGGCTGCCGTCCTGGACGTCAAGGCTCCCTTGCTCCTCAAGGGTGAATATCCGCCCAGCTTTCCCTTGCGCCTTATGCACAAGGATATGGGGCTGGCGCTGGATCTGGCGAGGGAGGCTGGCGTGGCGCTGCCTGCAGCCGCAGCAGCATATTCCACGTATTCCGCCGTCAAGGCTGCCGCGAAGGAAGACCTGGACTATGCCGCGGTGATGAAATTCTGGCGGCGCTGAGGCATTTGCGGAGGACTGTGCGCATTGCCGGAAAGATGGGAGGAGCCGAGACGGCTGCGCCCTCAGCGTGAATTGTGTGAGTTTCTAAATGTCAAAAAGCTCTGCGCACATACGAGGGAAGGAGAGGGAAAAAGCGCGGTGCCAGGCGTAGAGCAAAGTTCGCTGGCTATTTTTAGATAGAACGAACGGCCGCTCGTTGGTCGAGATCGAGAGCAAGCTTTTGATCGAGGACCACCGCGACATAGCGCGAACAGGTTTTCATCTCCGAAGATGCCCAGGCAGAGATGGCCGGCTGAATCGATCGGAAGCTTTTCTCCAGCTTTGCCACAACGCTGTAGTAGCCCTTGACCTCACGTAGCCACGGGGTGCCTTTGTTCAGGCGCGGCGACATCTCGTCGCAAAGCCCCATGAGCTTGCCAAAATCGTTGGGACCTATGGTATCGGCGGCGATGCCGGTCGCGGCGAGCAAGGAATCCGAAAGAGGCTGGTTGGCGGTGGTCAGCCAAATCATTCGCCACTGGCTAATGGCGAATTGCACCAGAGCCAGCAGGGAGAACACGAGTATAAGGGCAGCGGTCATAGTTTTTGTTTCGAGTAGTAGTCTGACTCGAATACCGGCAGATCCCTATAGGACCCCCGTACCACTGTACAGGTACCGGTCGCGCGGACAGGAAGGGCTACTTTTCGGCACAGCCGAACGAGCCGGAGCTCTGCCTTCCCGCTGCTGTGCAGGATGAAGCTCGCTAACTCGTAAGTAACTTTCAGGCCGCAATTCCCGCCTTTACCATTGACCGCTAAACGAGCGCACTCTAGGGTTGAAGATAAGGTAGTTACACGCGGTCTCCCTCACATGGACATCCAAAAGAACCTGCACGCGCTGCCTCTCGAAACGACCAGCGATCAAGAGATCGCCGAGAACCTGCGCAAAATTGAGAAGAGGGACTGGTGGATCTGGGCAAACTCGATTTTTGTCATGCTGCTGCTCACGGGGGCATTAATCTCTTTCACTCTGCCCTCGCTTTCGCCGGGAGCGACGCCCCTCTTCCGGATCAAGGTTACGGAGGCCATATTCGGATTGGTGGCGCTGGTCGTTGTGTTCAACGTGTACACGATCTACCAGCAAGTGCTCATCAAACGCCTAAGGCGCCAACTTGCGGAAAAGCAGCACCACTCGATGATTTTGCGTGAACTGGCGATGATCGACGCTCTGACGGGGCTGTACAACCGCCGGTTTGCCGAGCAGCGGCTCGCCGCCGAGGTGGCGCGCTCCTCTCGCAAGGGTCATCCCTTCATCGTGGTGCTGCTGGACCTCGACGAGTTCAAGCTTATCAACGATACCTATGGCCATCCCGCGGGGGATTTGGTGCTGCAGGAGTTTGCGGCGGCACTGAACCGCGCCATTCGCACCGGGGATCTGGCGGTTCGCTTGGGAGGGGACGAGTTTTTGCTGATACTTCCCGAATGCAATCACGAGCAATTACAGCTTGTCTTGAAGCGCTTGGGTCCTCTCGAACTGGCGTGGGAGGGCCGGAAATTCCCTATCAAGTATTCCGCCGGCTGGAAGGAATATGCCTCTGGAGACCAGCCGGAAGCGATGCTTGCGGCGGCCGATCAAGCTCTCTACGCGAACAAGCGGGCCGCCAAGAGCGCGACTGACCCCGTTTCCGTCACCGCCTGACTCCTCGCCCGGTTCGCAAATTCGTGCTCCTAACGCGCGGCGGAGCTGCCCGCCCAAGTTTCCGCCGAGATGAGATAGAATGCCTCGATTCCACAGCTAGACGGATGCCCGCTGCAGCAATCAGGAGGCATTGCAAATGAAGCTGATAAAACGATCGTTATTGATTGCGTGCGCGCTCTCGATCGTTGTGGTGCTGGGCGTAGCGGCGGCATTGCCGCAAACAAACAGCTTGGGAATTTTTACGAATGAAGGCAGCGTCGGGCAGACACCGCCTGGCTGCAAAGCCCAGTACGATGCAGCCAAAGGCGAATACCGTATCACCGGGGGCGGCACCAACATGTGGGGCGCTGCCGACGCCTTCTATTTCGTTTGGAAGAAAGCCTCCGGCGACGTCACACTCACCGCTGATATCCAGTGGATGGGGACGAGCGCCGCGGAGCATCGCAAAGCCGCGTTGATTGTGCGCCAAAGCCTCGATCCAGGCTCGCCCTACGCCGACGCGGTTTCTCACGGCAATGGGCTCACTTCTCTGCAATTTCGCGGCGCACCCAATGAGCAGACCTATCAGATAGTGGCCGCGGAAGATGGAGCGTCACGGTTGCGGATCGTCAAGAAAGGCAGCCGCTTCACGATGTACTTTGGCAAGCCGGGAGAGGAGCTGAAGACTTCCGGCCCCGTCGAATTTGTTACTCTTCAAGAGCCTTTCTACGTTGGGTTGGGAGTTTGTTCGCATGTCGCGACAACGCTAGAGACTGCCATATTTTCCAACGTGAGACTGGAAGAAACCGCAACAGCAAAATAGGTCGCATCCGGGCGAGGACGAAATCATGGCTACAGTCGCTTCCATCATGGCCGAACTGAAAAAGAAGGGGAAGGAGAGTACACGAAAAATTTACGCGCGCCACGGAATGGCCACCGACAAAATGTTCGGCGTGAGCGTCGCTGACCTCAAGGTCATCGCGAAGACGATCAAGGGACAGCAGGCACTTGCTTGCGAACTGTACGGCACGGGCTATATGGACGCAATGTACCTCGCCGGGATGGTTGCGGATGGCTCCAAGATGACCGTAAAAGAGTTGAACGCCTGGGCCGAGGGCGCGGCAAACTTGCAGATGATTGCGGAGTATACGGTGCCCTGGGTAACGGTGGAAAATCCGAACGGCCGCGATCTGGCGATGCAATGGATCAAGTCGAAGAAGGAACACGTCGCATCGTCTGGTTGGTGTACCTATTCGGGGCTCGTCGCCACTAAACTGGATGACGCGTTGGACCTCTCGGAAATCGAAGGCCTTCTTGGCACGATCGTCAAGGGAATCCATAGCGCACAAAACCGCGTGCGCTACACCATGAATGGTTTCGTAATCGCGGTTGGCGGTTATGTCAAACCATTATCGAAACAGGCGAAGGCAGCCGCCCGCCAGATTGGCGCCGTTTCCGTGGACGTGGGCGACACGGCATGCAACGTGCCGCTTGCCACGGCCTACATTGAAAAGATGGAGGCAGCCGGCCGCGCAGGAAAGAAACGAAAAACCATCCGTTGCTGACGGACAAGCACGGTGGACGCAAAGCTCTCGCCCTCCATCGCACGGTCTCTTCCTAAAAATGCGGCTGGCACTTTTGCCTGGCGCTGGGCTTACGTCTGAAATACCTGCGATACTGGTTGCGTTGGGATCTCCTTCAGGGGCGAAGCAAACATATGTTGTGCGCGTCGCGGCCACTTCGCAAATCCATTGATGCGTTCCTTTCCGCACAGCAGAATCAGAAATTTTCCTATTCTGAAGTTGGGTCTTCCCGACAGGGCGCGCCGGGGGGATACATCGCCGATCACAATCGAATCCAGTTGGGCCAGGGAGCGGATACTTTCGAACGGGCCAAGAGCGCTATTCAGCAGTGGAAAATGTTCGAGATGGCTTGGGTTAACCTATGTTGGCCAGATACGCCCATCGTGCCTGGCGCCACCGTGGCGGTCGTCGTGTCGCATTTCGGATTCTGGTCCATGAACGCCTGCAGGATCATTTACGTCATCGAAGAACAGGGCTCGCGTGAGAGATATGGATTCGCCTACGGTACTCTGCCCGAGCACGCAGAAATCGGTGAAGAGCGATTCACGGTGGAATTCCATCCCGATGATCAAACGGTCTGGTATGACCTGTACGCATTCTCGCGGCCGACTGTGCTCGCACGTTTGGCTTACCCCTTCACGAGGAGTTTGCAGAAGTGCTTTACCAGAGATTCAAAAGCAGCTATGCAGAAGGCCGTTCAATTTCCGGGGTGATATTCACGCTCGGTATGCCCTTGGAGTTGCGATCGGTAGAAATACACCTCGCGCAAGTCTCCCTTGCTGTATCGCACGGCCTCGTCGTTGAAGTAAGGTGACGCGGGGCTGCCGCTTTCGCCTCCAGCCGTCACGGCCCTGGCTCGCACTTTCTCTCCAAACTCGACCACGGCAACGAAACTGTTCCCGCTCGTGCCATACCATTTTTTCGTTCCTGGATAGGGGCGCGCGCCGAACGATGCCAGCGAGCCCCACACCGCCGAAGTGAAGCCCACCGGGATGCTCGGTCCTGCGTCATTAAAGGGCTGAACGATATCGCCCGTCAGCCGCTGGAACCGATTGATGTCACCCCACGGCGTCTTCCAACTTCCGAAATCCGCCGCGAGTTTGTCAGACGCATCCGATAGCGACTGCAGTAGCAAATCTGGCGGCGCTTTTGTGCAGATGTAATCGCTCATGTAGATGCCCGCCTTTCTCGCATCGGCGCCCACGCGCTTCTGAATGTCTTCGCCCCAAAACACGGCCAAAGACGTGGGGACGGACGCGGCTCCCCAGCGCAAATTCCACTCGCGCAACACACCGATCCGTTCGGCCAATTTCGCTTTCAGCGGATGGTCCGTAGGCGCGTCCTCCCACGCCTTCGCCAGACAAGGCACTGGCTTCTCAAACCAGGCCAGATAGCTGTCATATGCAGCCGAGATCAGCGAGCTGACTGTGAAGTCTTTTTTGTCCTGCAGTACACGGATGGCATGCAACCCCCGAGCTGATTCTCCGCCGGTCTCCACATAAACGGGGAAATCTTCTTTCTTCGGGCTGCTCGGCCCGGCGGCCGACCACGGCCAATTGTTGGAGTTGTACAGCCAGCCGCTCTTCGGATTCAGCAGAAGCGGCGTCTCATCAATAGAGAGGAGACCTTTCCATTCTGTCGCCGGATTGCTGCCGTCGACAGGTTTCGTCCAATCGAAGGATGTATCGCGACGGGGGATAAAATTCCCGTGAAAGTACGCAATGTCCCCGTCGGCATCCGCAAAAATCGTATTGTTCGAGGAATTCGTGTGCAGCTCCATCGTCTGCCGGAACGATTTATAATCCTTCGCCTTCGTCCGCGTGTACGACTGTGTCAACGCCTTCACCGGCTCCTGCATCAAGCGGATGCTCATCCACTTTCCGTCTGTCTCCGCGACGACCGGGCCATGCTGCGTGCGGTATACAGTGAACTTCTTCTCCGCCACTCCGTCCGCGGTCTTGTATGGCACGACGATCTCTTTTGCTTCGACAGGCCGCTCTTCCTTGCCATACTTGTAAAAAAACTTCTCGCCCTTTTTCTCCGCGGTTTCGAGATACCAGCTGATGGCGTTCACTCCGCTCGACGTGTGCATCCATCCGGCTTTGTCGTTGAATCCCTGGTAGACAAAAAACTGCCCCCACGTAACCGCGCCGTACACGTCCAAGCCTTCCTCGCTCACCATCTGTAGCTCCGACCGGAAGAAAAACGAGGTGTGGGGATTGATCAGCAGCAGCGCGTGATGTTCGGCAGCGTTCGAAGGCGCAATAGCAATGCCATTCGATCCCCGGGGCTCTTCGACCTCGTCGTCTTCCGCGGAGGGTAGAGCACTCACGGCAACTTTCCCGTAGAACGCCTCAAGCTGTGCCAGGTTCACGCGCTCGATGTCGCCGCCGATACTCCCCTCGGTAAAACTCAGTGCCATCCAGGGTTCGAATCGCTTGATAACCCTTGGCTTCACCTCGGGATGTTTCGAAAGGTAGTAATTCAATCCGTCCGCGAACGCGTTCATCAATTTCTTCAGCCATTCCGGGCTCGCGGCGTAGTCCTTCTTCAACGCCTCTGGGTCGATGAACAGCTTCATCCGCAAATCCTGATAAATTTTCCCTTCGCCCTCCGCCTCGGCCAGCCGTCCCATCGCGTTGATGTAGTTCGTCTCGACGCGATTGAAGTCGTCTTCCGCTTGCGCGTAAATCATGCCGAACACCGCGTCAGCGTCCGTCTTGCCGTAAACATGCGCGATGCCCCAATCATCCCGCGTAATGCTGACGTTACGAGCCTCGCGCTCCCACCGCGCCGCTTCCGTATTTTTGCCGCTCTGTGAACTGACCGCCGCGGCCGGCTGCGCGGCAACTGCCTGCAAACCAAGCGAACACGCCGCCGTCGCAAGAATAAAAACGCAAACGAATTTCCTCATGAGTGCCCCTAGAAGTGTGCAAAACCGCGCGAATCCCCACGTTGCATCTCTGAACCGTTCTGAGCGGCCGCGCCAGCGCAACATCATACTCCGCTCCGCCGAACGCGGCACCACTCACCCTTCTCCGGCACGCGGCGTTCGTGTAGATTTCTTTTCACCATGCGCACAAATTCCATAATGGCGCTCATCCTCATCGCGCTAGTCTCCACAATCTCCTCTGCGGATCCCGACAAAAGACAAACCACGCCGGCGAAAATGGAATCCGACGCGCAACAGCGCGACACTTCGGCGGACGTCGACGCCATCGGGCGCATCATCGCCAAGTACGCAAAATCTATCGATGCTGCGGACACAACTTTGGCATCCCAAATTTGGTGGGACTCGCCTGAAGTCTCTTTTATCCACCCGCTAGGCCACGAACACGGCTTCGACCAAATCAAGGCGGATGTCTACCAGCGCTTGATGGGAGAGACTCTCTCCGAGCGCAAGCTCACGCCTCGCGACATCACGATCCATGTCTACGGAGATGCAGCCTGGGCCGAGTTTTATTGGGATTTCAACGCCAAGTTCCGAAAAGATGGCCAGCCCATCACCACGCATGGCCGCGAGACGCAAATCTACCGAAAGTTCCCGTCCGGCTGGCGCATCATCCACGTCCACTACTCCGGCATGCCCATCACGCAGCCCGGTCAAGGGTTCTAAGCGAAATGGTTCGTTTGCGACACCACGCTGGTAAAACTCGCCTCTTCCGCCAGTAATGACGGGTCACTTGGTAAGGCTTTTTTCACGGCCTTGCGTTCGGCGAGAAAAACCCGATCGGCAGATCCCGCGCGGTCCGCAAGCCCGCAGGAGCATCCAGAATCACCGGAATCGAGTTCACCACCACCGAGGCGGTGGCGATGTCTCCATGCGTTCCGCCGGGAATCACGAGACTAATGTTCGGATGGCCTTTTAAGGCGATCGTGTCGGCGGGCTCTTTCGCGCCGACGTACATTTGAAGTTCAAGGTATACGAGTTCTTTCCCATCGCCTAGGCCGCGCGCGATCTGGTGCACGCCCGCCGCTTGTCCCGCTTCGACGGTCAGATATTCCGTCCGTACTCGCTCGGTGGCGATTTTCGGCTCGATCGATTCCGTGATCTCATCGACGGGCAGGTTCAAACTGTCCGCGATCATGGCCACGGACTCCGGCAAGCCGACATGTTTAATCACTCCCGCTTTTACCTGTGCGCGAAATTCTTCTTCCGTCATGCCCGCGCCGATTTTCTTCTGCAACGGGAGACGCCGCTTGGACGCATCCACGACGCGCAGCGCTTTCGCGTGTTCGATCCGTTGGGAAACCGCCGCCAGCGTGATGAGCAGCTTGTCCATCACGAAGCCCGGGTTCACTCCCGTTCCGACGAGGGCCACGCCCCAATCCTTCGCCGCCTTATCCAATTGTGCAGACAACTCCGGATATGTCCGCAGCGGATACGATAGCTCCTCGCACGTCGAAACGATGCAAGCCTCTGCTTCGAGGCACGCGAGCAACTGGTCCATCACTTTCGGCAGCGAAGACGAGGTCGAGTGGATCACCACGTCCGCGGCTTGTTCGAGTACTTCTTTGGCGTCCGCGGAAACCGTCACGCCCCAGGGCGCGTCTGTCGCGCCGGTCACTTCGCCGAGGTCGCGACCCACTTTTGCCGGGTCTGTGTCGATGGCGCCGATAATTTCAATGGCTTGCTTCTCTCGCATCAGCCGCACGATCGAAGCGCCGATCGGCCCAATGCCATACTGAATCACTCGAATCTTCTTCTTCACGATTTCCCCCGTCGATTTGGAGCACGCGGCGCACACCGCGCATTTTTGCTGGAAAAGAAACCTCTACGATAATGGAATTTGCGCAGGCATTCAACGACGAAGGCGGGTCCGGCGCGCCCGCGAAGCGGCTGCGGCAGTCTTGCCGATACTTAGGGCGCGGCACATAATGGACCTGCTCCTCACGCACTTCTGGAGGTCCACATCATGCCCGCAAAGAAATTGACCGACGCCGAAATACAAGCACTCCTTTCCAAATTACCCGGCTGGAAAATCGTCAACGGCAAGCTGCATCAGGAATACGCATGCAAGGATTTCGTCGCGGCGTTCGGCAACATGACTCGCGTCGCCCTCGTTGCGGAGGGCATGAACCACCATCCGGAGTGGTTCAACGTCTGGAACAAAGTAGTGATCGATCTCACCACGCATAGCGTAAAAGGCATCAGCGACTACGATTTCGTGCTGGCGGAAAAAATCGACGAGATTTTTGTTCCGGCACGTTTGACTCTTGCTGGCACGGCGAAGTAACGCACGATGGGCTCCGGCCTTTGCGCTCTGCGGGTCCGAAGCTCTCGCCGCAGCTGGCCATGGCACATCCATGGCCGTCAGGGGGAGGGTTTCTTTTGGCGTTGACACCGGCACTTGGCAGTGCTACAAAACCCTGAAGGCAAGCCCTTTGGTGGTGAGTCTCCTAGCGCAATTCAATCAGCGAGTGAGGCCGCAGACCTGCCTGGCAGGGCAGGGCTGCATGGCCGCCTGGGGATTGTCCTGTAATACCCCACCCCACCCCGGGAGGTGAGAACCCTAGGTTTTCACCTCCTTTTTATTTTTGTTCCCATTCCGCGGCGATTTCGCTTTGAGGCGTTCGATAAACCCAAGGCGGCTCTAAGTTCCAGCCTTCTGACTGCGGGACAGTTTTCGGTAATGGCGCGAATCGGGCGCGAGGTGCCTGGTCCGTTGCCTGCTTGGGATAATTTCTGAGCAATTGACGAACCGAGAGATGGAAGGCACGACTTTAGCTATTTACGAGGAGCCATCGTCTCAGCCAACCAATCGGTGACGCGCTTCCAAAGATCGAGCACGTTCGCGCGGCTCGAGATTGTGTGCTCCTCGCCTTGGTAGCGCACGAATTCCGCGCGCTTGTCCTGCCTCAACAGCGCGGTGAAGAACTCTTCGTCCTGTTGAATCGGTATGAAGTCGAGATCGCCATGAATTAGCATCAATGGCGTCTCTACCTTGTCCGCGCGCAGCACCGCACTTCCGGCTCGATAAAGATCGGCATCGACCCACGGCGGACCGCCGAGACCGTCGTAGCCTTTCTCCATCTGCAGCATTCGCAGGACTTGTCCTTTCTCCGGCGGCCCTGCGTCGCCATAACGGTATTGGCCGTAGAATGTTCCGAAGAGACTCACGAGATCCGAGAACCCCGCACTCTCGATCGCCGAGCGAAACCGATTTGTTTCCGTAATCAACCCGAGAGTCGCGAAGCCGCCGTCGCTTTGACCAGCCACAGCTACGCGGTCGGGGTCGGCAATTCCGCGCGCAATTGCGGCATCAATTGCTGGAAGCACTCCATCGGGCAAGGCCTTGAGTTTATCGGATTGGTTCTTCTCGGCCGGCATGCTTGGCAACAGAACTGCGTAGCCGAGCGCCGCGAACAACTGCGGATGCTCCCAAAAATCGGCCTCGTAGAGTGAAAAATCAGACGGCTGTGTGGCCTCGTACACCAACCCCGGGTACACAATTGTGACCATCGGCACTTTCGCCCCCGCCGAATAGTCTGGCGGCAGCAGCAACCACGCCGTGAGTACAGTGCCATCCGCTGTTTTGTAGGGGATCGACTCGATGCTGCCGGTCTTGATTTCTCGTATCCACTCATTGGCGTGCCAAATCTCTGTGCACGAGGACTTGGCCTGCACTCCGCCGCCGCAAAGCCACAAATGTGATCCATCCGAAGCGTTCGCGGTGTAAACGGCGGCGCTTCCGACAGGAGCGCCGGAAATCCAGCGCGCGTCAGGCCTCGGAGGCGGCACGTTCGCGTCGGCTTTTGGCGCTGGTTTCTTTGTCCCAGTGGAGGTAGATGACGGCGCTACCTCCGCTCCCGACCGGGCGTCGATCATGTGAGTCGCTGTGCCTCGGTTTACGGCCACGTAAGCCGTGTCCACGTCGGGTGTTGCCAACGCAAAATAGGACGACACTGATTGGCCCGGAACACCCGGTTGTTCCTGATCGAATTTCATGAAACGCCCGTCATCGGAAACACTCAGGTTGTGCATGCGTCCGCGTGCAAGAGTTCTAGCCGCTTTAGTCTGTACATCAACTACTACGAGCCGCGCCGACGGCCCCCTCTGCTGTGCGTAACGTCCCGATTCTAGAACAGAGACGGTTGGTGATTGAACGCCCTCGGCACGCTCGTAGTCGTCGGCGACATGGCGGCCGCGCAGGATTTCCGCGTACAGATTTCCGCTCTTTTCGGCGCCGATGTCCCAAGCGAGCACAGCGAGGTGGTCATTGTCCACCCACGCCATCGGCGAATCATTGAAACCGGCGCGCATATCCAAGTCACCCAGGGGTGATACGGCATCAGCACCAACTTTCCAAATCCAAACTTGAACTGTAGCGTTCAAGTCGACAGATAGAAACGCGAGTCGCTGGCCGTCAGGCGACCACTTAGGATTAAAGAAGCCAACGTACTTAGGCGCATTCGAGCTCAGCGTGCGAAGCGTGCGGCTTTTCACGTCGAGCAACCCCATCTCGTTGGACACCTCGTTGCCGAGTGCGCGATCGGGTCTGGTTAATTCGATAGCCGCGTGGAGCCCATCAGCGGACCATGCGACCGCTCCGACTTGGCGGATGCGAAAAAGATCTTCCGGTTGGAACTTTCGTACTGGCGGCCCTTGCTGAGCAGCTAGATTTAGCGCTGCTGCTGCGAGAGCCGAAAGGGTAATTGCTGTGCGGAGCAGACTGATCGTGTGCTTCATTGCGGCTTGGATAACGCAGTCCACGAGGAGGTATTATATGTCCGGGTCGTCGTTGAAGTCTGCAGCGTCGGGTCAAGTCCTGGTAAGTAGTAGAACCGCGCAATAACTTCCGGCGGAGACTTCACTTGTTGGGTTTCCGCCCCTACCGGAGTCTGGCGATGCTCGGAGGCTCGCCAGAACATTCTTGCCCGGTTCACCGCGTCGGCAAGCGTGACTGATTTCTTGCCCTTCGTGGATTAAGGTTGGGCTTGTTGGCCCCTGGAAGCGCTTGGGGTCAGTCTTCGGATGACAAATTCTTGGAGGATATTGGCGGCGGCATTCTCGCCGATTTCGATGAGAGCGTTTTCAAACGTCAGAGCCGCTCCGTTGCGATCTTGTGCCGGATAGTAAAGGTTGGAAATGCCGCCAGCAGCGAGGCTTCCGAGAATGCCCGAATAATTGGCCTGCCAGTGTTTATTGTCGCCCTTGCAAATCACGGAATTGGCGATCGCATACAAAATCCGCGATCGCGTGCTGCCGGTTCCCTTGTAGAAATAACGCGGATCTTGTTTCAGGAGCGACGGCAGTATCGCGCCTCCGATGAACGTCTCTGTAACAAGGTTCGTATAGGAAGCACCGTAGCGCTTGGCGTAGCCTTGCGCGCCTTGCCCGTATCCGCTGAAATCGTTCTGTGCCTGCTGAATTCCCGCAATGGCTCCATTCAAGCCGAATGTCACAGGATCCACACTCGTCTTCCAGGCCAGTTCGAACTTTTGCTTCGGTGTGAGAGGAGCTGCGTCGGAGATGTAGCTCACATAGAAATTTGGAATGACGCCGAGCACACGCTGCTTCTCTTCCACCTTGATCTCGTCTTCCGCCACTTCCGCCACTTTGGGTACGACCCGCACTTCAGTGATGTTGGTCGCAATCGCCAGCGTCGTCTGCGGGACGGTGTAGACCTCTCCCGGGTTCAGCATTCCGGAAAATGTTTGCGACGCGAAACCCGGCAAAGTAATGGTGAGCTGGAAGAGTCCGGGAATGATGTTGGCAAGGAAAAATTGCCCATCTTCGTCGGATGCCACCTCTTGGTTTTGGGATGAATCGTCACGCGTAAGCTGCACACGGGCACCGACGATGAAGGCTCCCGTTCGATCAACAACGATTCCGCGGATGCTCCCCGTCGCCTGCGGCTCTGGCAACTGCACGCGGGCTGATGATCCTGTTGCCGATGTCCCAGCCGGGCTACTTCCCGCGCCTGCAGTGGCAGGGGGCTCTTGCGACTGTGCCAAAGCGAAACCAGGAAAGCCCCAGAACAATACACTCAAGCTTAACCAGGCTATCTTGGCCTTGTATCCAGGCATATTCACCGCCACCCAGCCCATTATGATGCCCCGCGATGGGAATTTGGATTCCCCGTCACATTGACGTTTTATCAGTTACCTGTACCGACTGCCAGTCCTCAAAAAACCCGTCCCGCGAGAATCCCATGGAACACCAAAGTTGTCGATTCGATGGGTGGAGAGCATAGAATTTGCGTTCCTTTCTACCAGCCTGCAGGCCATAAGTAAGATGGATGCATGGCCATGGCGAAAGTCGGCAGTGTTGCGGAATCTGAGCAGCCGCGGGCTGCTCTAGTTCCTTATCTCTCATTTCCGCTTCGTTAAGATATAGTTCCCACTTTACCCAAATCCGAGATGACCACGCCGCCACCTCTCCTTGCTTTGCATGACGTTACCGTAGTGCGCGGAGAGTCTTCGGAGCGGCCGGCTCTGGATCGCGTGTCGCTTCGCATCGGTGCCGGCGAACATGTTTGCATACTTGGCCCCAACGGGTGCGGCAAATCCACGCTGATCAAAACGATTACGCGAGAGTGCTATCCCGTGGCGCGGGAAGGCTCCTCGATTTCCATTCTCGGACGCGAACGCTGGAATATTTTCGAGCTACGTTCGCTGCTGGGAATCGTCTCACCGGATTTGCTGGCATCTTGCACCACGGACGCTACCGGGCGCGACGTGGTGCTATCCGGCTTTTTCAGCAGCACTCGGATATTTCCGCATCATCATCCGGACCCCGAGCATCTTGCGCGCGCGGAAGCGACACTCACGCGCCTGGGCATCGGGCATCTCGCCGGTCGCGCCGTCTCGCAGATGTCTTCCGGCGAAGCCAAACGCACGCTGATTGCGAGGGCGCTGGTGCACGATCCGCAAACGCTGCTCTTCGATGAGCCCAGCAACGCGCTGGACATCGCGGCGCAATTTCAATTGCGAGATACCATGCGAGAGCTGGCGCAGAGCGGGCTTGGGATTTTGCTCGTGACGCACCACGTCGCTGAGATCATTCCGGAAATCGAACGCGTGGCGCTGCTGCGAGAGGGCCGTATTCTGGCCGACGGCGGGAAACAGGAAATTCTCACCGCCGGGCATTTATCGTCGCTTTTTGGCGTGCCCGTCCGCCTCGTGCAACACGACGGCTATTTTCATTTGTATTAGGCGGCGGAGGATTCCGCGGCTGGTGCTTTGCGCATCCTTCGCGTGCACCAGCGCCACATTCCGTGCACGCCAATGGCTGCGAGAAGAAGGACTACCGGGTCGATGGGATGGCGGTAGCGCAGCGAGGTGTGCGTCACGTAGTAAAGCAGTGGGAAGACAGCGGGAATAATGACGACCGGTAATGCGTAGGCGTTTTTCGTAGCGAGAAGAACGATGATTCCGAGAAACGCAAAGAGAGGCGCCACGTCATTGCACAGAAGGATCAGGCGTAGCCAGAACGAATCCGCTTGGCGAAAGGCAGCCAAAGGAGTTGCCGTGCCCGTCCAGAAATCTACAAATCGCTGTGCGATGAGCCACGCCTCGATTCGCGGGTGCTCCACGATAAATGCTACCGCTTTTCTTTTTTCTTCTTCCATGAAGGCGGTCTCGCCCATGCGAAGGTAGCGCAGGATTTCGCGGTCTTGCGTGATCGCTGCTGGCCGAAACTTGTGCTGGTCGTCGTAGTTTTCGTTATTGCCGATGTACAGTTCGAACGCAAAATTGGAACGCAGCGGGATGAGCTTATGGAATTGAATGTAATTGCGGATGGTCCAGGGTAAACAGCAGAGAAGCGCGAGGGCCGCGGCCATAGCGGGACGGACGAGCGTTGCCCCGCGATCGCGAGTACGGTATGCGGCCCACGCCAGCAGCACTGGAAAAAGCAAAGCGACGGCGGGATTGGTGAGCAGCGCGAAGCCCCACAAAAGCCCGTAGAGGCTCCAATCGCGGACGCGCCGTGATTCCGCCAGCTCCAGCGTGGCCCACAGCAGGGTTGCCACTAAGAGCGCCGACAAGGATGTATCCCAAATCCATTCAAAGGGAATGATGATGGCGTTGGGGAAGAGAGCCCAGAGCCACGCGGCGGCGCTGGCCACCCCAAGACCAGCGATGCGCTTGCCCACGTAGAAAATCGGCACACATGCTCCTGCGGAAAACAAAATGTTTAGAGAAAGCGCGGCGAAAAAAGAACGGAGAGAGTAGACACCAAACAGTTTGAAAATCTCCGCGAGAAGATACGGATAAACCGGGGCAAGCCAGGCAGTTGGGCCAGTATCCCTTTGAAAGGGCGAAGAGAATCCCTTTCCGCTGGCAATCGAGTACGCGATATGGCCCGTCTCCGTCTGAAACGGCACGATGCTCAAAACTTGCGGGGAAAATTGCCGCACCTCATACCATGCGAACGCCAATCGCGTTGCCAACGCAACTAGCACAATCAGCAGAAGGGATGTCGCGGTTTTTCGCAACGCGTTGTTCATCGACATGAAGTACGCAGGAGCATTACACAGAATCCTGTCGAAGAATTAATTTCTTCTGACGTCAGGCCGCGAGCGCGTTAGATCGTCGCATTACCGCCCAACTCTTAGACGCAGCCGCAGTGTGCCTGGATGTCACCCGTTGAACATGAACGATACGGCTTTCGCATTTGCAAGAGATGGAGCATGCGTTTCCCAGCCTTTCCGCGAAGTGGGAAAATTGGCGGGAAACAGAGAAGAAGTAGCTGCTATTTCGTCGTGCGTGAGGTGGAAAGCGGGCGGGCATCCGGATGCTTCGAGGACCAGTCTTCGGGAGGAAACGCGACGCGCCAGAATGTGGGGCGAGGCTCAGAAAACTCAAGCCCGATCTCGGCCTTGCCCCCGCGCACGGGACCGAGAAAAACCACGTGGCATTCTTGTTCTTCCTGGGTCCGCTTGTGTTGCATCATGACCTTGCTGCCGCTGGTCACACGGGCGTTCACCAGGATCAAGGCGCCATGCGCGTTGATCGCCAGCGTCTCCGTTTCTTCCTCAAACGCATTGCCTTGCGAGTCCTTTCCGCGAACGCGGACAGCGACTTGCATCAGCACACGTTGGCTGCGCCGGCGCACCGCGGGACTGCCAGTCGAATTCGGGGTTTGCGACATACCACCTCTCTCGGTCAACTATACCCGGCTCGACCAGATTGTCGAGCAACAACGCGGGAATAGGTACTAAATCGTGATATTGCACATTGTTTTTCTTGAGGGCCCATTTGGTTTTGGATTGGAAGTCGCCGTCAGCTCCGCTGGTCCATGGGGACATACTGGCGCGTGTCGTGGCCCAGATAAATTTGGCGCGGCCGGGCAATCTTCTGTTCCGGGTCGAGCAGCATCTCTTGCCACTGGGCGATCCAGCCGGATGTCCGCGGAATCGCAAAGAGCACCGGGAACATCGAGATCGGGAATCCCATCGACTGGTAAATCAGGCCGGTGTAGAAGTCCACATTGGGATAGAGCTTGCGCTTGATGAAGTATTCGTCTTCGAGAGCGATCCGTTCGCATTCAAGCGCGATTTCCAGCAGCGGATTCTTGCCCATCAATTCGAAAACTTCGTAAGCCACCTTCTTAATGATGCGGGCGCGCGGGTCGTAATGCTTGTAGACGCGGTGGCCGAAGCCCATGAGCTTGGTTTCGCCCGCTTTCACGCGCTTGATGAAGTCCGGCACTTTTTGGACGGAGCCGATCTCCAGGAGCATGCGAAGAACTTCTTCGTTGGCGCCACCATGAAGCGGCCCGTAGAGCGCGGCGATGGCCGCAGCCGTGGCCGAATAGGGGTCGACGTGCGAGCTTCCGACTCCGCGGATAGTGTTCGTCGAGCAGTTCTGCTCGTGATCCGCGTGCAGGATAAAAAGAACATCAAGAGCGTGCTCGAGCGTCGGATTCGGGCGGTACTTCGCTTCCGTGGTGCGGAAAAGCATGTTCAGAAAATTGCCGGGATAGCTCAGTTCGTTATCCGGATAGACGAACGGCATGCCCAGTGTGTGCCGGTAGGAAAACGCCGCAATCGTGGGCATCTTGCCGACCAGACGGTACGTCTGCTTGCGGCGTGATTCCGGATCAAAAATATCTTTCGCATCGTGATAGAAAGTCGAAAGCGCCGCAATGGTGGAAATCATCATCCCCATAGGGTGCGCATCGTAGTGAAATCCATCCAGAAATTTCTTGATGCTTTCGTGGATAAAAGTGTGATGCGTGACGTTGTACGTCCATTCCTTGAGCTGCGATGCGGTCGGCAACTCTCCGTGTAGGAGAAGAAAAGCCGTTTCGAGGTAGGTGCTTTTTTCGGCGAGTTCTTCGATCGGATAGCCGCGGTAGCGCAGGATGCCGGCATCGCCATCGATGAAAGTGATTTTGCTGATACAGGACGCCGTATTGTTATACGCGGGGTCGTAACTCATCATGCCGAATTCGGTGGGGTCTACTTTGATCTGCCGGAGGTCCATGGCGCGGATGGCGCCGTGCGTTATGGGGATTTCGTAGGATTTGCCGGTGCGGTTATCCGTGACGGTGAGCGTTTCGCGGGGTGCGGCAGTAGTTTCAGGCTTTCTAGCTTGCGTTGCGGACGGCGCGGAATCCATTGGGCGATCCTCGGAAACAGAGACGGCGAATGGCTGTGACTAAACCAGTCTATACCAAAGGGAGGCCGCCGGGAATGGGACGGAAGTACCTCTAACTCCAAGCAGATGCTGGCGTTGTGGAAAAAGAGGCGAGAGTACCTGCGAAGAAAGAGCGGAATCCAAATGCGCCTCTTGACAATAGTCGTTATAACAAGTAATATCCTCCTGTCAAACCGAGGAGGTGGACCATGATCGAGATCCGCAAAAGCCAGGAACGCGGCCATTTCAACCACGGCTGGCTGGATACGTATTTTACGTTTTCGTTTGCCGACTATTACGACCCCAAGCATGTGCAGTTCCGCACGCTGCGCGTCATGAATGACGACCGCGTCGCTCCGGGCGAGGGCTTTCCCACGCACCCGCACCGCGACATGGAAATCGTCACCTACGTGCTGGAAGGCGCGCTGGAACACCGCGACAGCATGGGCACGGGTTCCGTGATACGTCCTGGCGACGTGCAGTACATGAGCGCCGGCTCTGGCGTGACGCACAGCGAATTTAACGCGTCGAAGACCGAGCCCGTGCACCTGCTGCAAATCTGGATGTTTCCGGAAGAGAAAGGCCTGAAGCCGGTCTACGGCCAAAAGACCTTCAGCGAAGGAGAGAAGCGCGGGAAGCTGCGGCTGGTCGCCTCGCCGGACGGCCGCGACGGTTCCGTGAAAATCCGTCAGAACAATGAACTTTACGCGACGTTGCTGAGCAAAGGCGAAGCAGTCAAGCACGAGCTGAAGCCAGGGCGCCACGCGTACATTCAAGTCGCGCGCGGCAGCGTGAAGCTGAACGACACAAAGCTGGAAGAGGGCGATGGCGCAGCCATCTCAAAAGAAAAATCCGTCGAGCTAACTGGCATCGATAACGCCGAAGTCCTGCTCTTCGACCTGGCGTAAGCCTAGTCGCAACCATCGAAGACTAAGGCGCGCAGGAACTGCTCCTCGTGGACACTTCCTGCGCGCTTCTTTGTGCCGTGGATTATTCATAACGCAGTGCCACGATTGGGTCGACCCGCATGGCGCGGCGCGCGGGCAGGTATCCGGCGACGACCGAGACAGCGGAAAGCACACCGATCGCCGCGACAAACGTGAAAGTGTCATGGGGCGCGAGCCCAAACAACATTTTTTGCAGCACGCCCACGGTTGCCAAGGCAAGGCAGGCTCCTGCTGCGAGGCCACCAGCAAGAACAACAATCACGTCGCGCATCACCAGCCGCAGTATGGAACCTCTCGGCGCGCCCAGCGCCATGCGAATCCCGAATTCCGGCTGGCGCTGCGCGACCATATAGCTCAACGCGCCATACAACCCGATCATTGCCAGCAACAACGCCAATGCGCCAAAGAACGTAGAGAGCGTTGCCAGCAAGCGTTCCTGCACAAGTGAATCATTCACTTGCTGTGCCAGCGTCCCAAACTCCAGCGGAATCGCCTTGCTTACGCTAGCCACGGCATCCTGCACCGGCAAAATCAGTGCCGAAGGACGCATTGCGGTGCGCAGTTCAAACGACTGTGCTTCGGAATGCTCCGGCACTTGGGTAATCGGGAAGAACGCGGTGACGGAGTTCTCCTCGCGCAGCGATTCATACTTCGCGTCTTTTACCAGCCCCACCACTTCAATCGGTAGAGCTGTCTTGCCGGTCTCCGGGTGACTCCGAAAAACCTTCCCCACCGGGTTGACGTTCGGAAAAAATCTTTTGGCCAGCGATTCCGTGACGACGGCGACCTGCGCTGATGTTTTTGTGTCGGATTCGTTAAAGTCGCGGCCCGCCAGCAGCGGTGCGCGCAACGTTTCAAAATAACCGGGCGAGATGTAGTTGAAGTTAGCCACCGCATCCTCGCCCGTCGGTGGATTAGGCATATCCACCTCTAAAAAATTGTTCCATATTTGGCCGCTCACGGGCGTAATGATGGAGCGGCCCGCGGACAGCACTCCGGGCGTGGCGCGTAATCTTCTCTCTATTTCGTCGAACATTGCGGATTGCTGCTCCACCGGAACTTTCGCAGTTTGCAAATTCGCGTACACGAGAAGAACATTGTTCCGGTCGAAACCGGCGTCCAATGTGACAAGTTTCACTAGGCTCCGCAAAAATAGGCCGCTGGCCACCAGCAGCACGAGCGACAGCGCCACCTGGGAAGCAACAATCCATTTTCCTGGGCGGAATTTAGCGCGGCTTTCGGTGTCGGTTGCCTGACTCCCTTTCATCGCGGAGGTCAGTGATACACGAGTCGAACGAAAGGCTGGCAGTACCCCAAAGAGCAGGCCGGTGAAGACAGCTACCGCCCCCGTGAAAGTCAGCGTTCTCCAGTCGAACGACAAATCGAGAGAAATGTTGTTGTTTCTCGTCGAGATGTAACGCACGAGCAGCGAACTCCCCCAGCGGGCAAAAAAGACGCCAAGAAAAGCTCCCGCCGCGGAAAGCAGCACGCATTCTGTCAGCAACTGCCGGATCAGCCGCCCTCTCGACGCGCCCATCGCGCTCCGCACGGCAATTTCCTTGTGTCGCGCCGCCGCCCGGGCCAGCATCAAGCTCGCGATGTTTGCGCATGCGATCAGCAACACAAGCCCGACCACTGCCATCAGGATGTCGAGCGGTTGTTGAAACTCGCGCCGCAAATAGGTCGTGCCAGTAGCCGCGGGCGTCACGACGAGAACGCGTTTCTTGAAGTTCTCCTGATCTTTCGGCTCCCAGTTCGGAGGTGGAACTGCCAAAAAAATCTGCGGGGAAATCACGTTGAGCCTTGCTGTCAACTGGGCTGAGCTGATACCCGGCTTCACTCGCCCCATAACACTCAACCACCCCCAGGACCTTTGGTCCAGCCGTGATCTGGCTCCGTCAAACAGCGCCGCAGCGCAAATCGGGATGACCACATCGAATTTGCTTCCCACTTCCACGCCGTAAAACCCCGGTGCCGCTACGCCAATCACCTCGAACTTGTGATTGTTGAGCGTGATCGCGCTCCCGACGGCGCTGGCCGCTCCGCCGAAATGTTCCTGCCAAAAGCCATAGCTCAGGACTGCCTCTCCCACGCATCCCCGCTGATCATCGGATTCCGACAGCAAACGCCCCGCTACGGGGCGAACGCCGAGGGTTGAGAAATAGTCCCCACTCACATACGTGCCGTTCGCTTCGTTCACGGCGCCGCCTTGCGCCAAGTCGAATTGCGTCGAACTCCAGGCGAAAACGCCAGAGAAAACACTCTGAAGGTTTCGCACCTCTTCCCAGAGTGGATTGGTAAATGTTGGATTGCCCTCGCCACTCGGCCTTTGCGGGTTGAGTATCCGTAACTGAACCAATTCCTCCGGGTTTGCGACTGGCAGCATCCTCAGCATCACACTGTCAATCAAAGAGAAGATTGCCGTGTTTGCGCCGATGCCCAGCGCGAGCGAGAGAACCGCGACGCAGGAGATCACCGGCGTACGCCCGAGAATGCGCAGCCCGTAACGAATGTCTTGAAAGAGCGTTTCGATGAGATTCACGCCACGCGCGTCGCGGATCTCTTCCTTGAGCTGTTCGTGCCCGCCAAATTCAAGCCGTGCGCGCCGCATCGCCTCCTCGCGCGTCAGTCCGGATTTGAGATATTTCTCCACTTGCTGGTCGAAATGGAAGCGCAGCTCTGAATCCGCTTCGGACTCCACGGCATCGCGCCGGAACAGCGAACGAAGACGGAACAATAGATCGCTGAACATAGAGGTCTCCTACGCCGTCTCGAGAATCTGGGCGACGGCTGCCGCCAATTTGTTCCAGGTATCTTTCTCGAGTTCGAGCTGTTTGCGCCCGGTCTTGGTGAGCTCGTAATATTTCGCACGGCGGTTGTTTTCGGACGTGCCCCACTTCGCCTTGACCCAGCCGCGCCGCTCCAGCCGGTGCAGCGCGGGATACAACGAGCCTTGCTGGATCAGCAGCACGTCGCTGGAGATCTGGTGGATGCGCTCGGAAATTGCCCACCCATGCTGCGGCTCCAGCGCCAGCGTGCGCAGTATCAGAAGGTCCAGCGTGCCTTGCGGAAGCTCAATTCTCTTATGCACCATCGGCAGATTCCCCCTGTCACTTCGACAAGAGACAATACGCCCACTCTTGTCGAAGTGCAAGGGGAAAGAGTTGTTCTCAAGGAGGAGTGCCTTACAGGCGGAGCGATAACAGTTAACACGAAGGATTCTGTGGGGGCGGTGCGTGTTTACCCTGGAAGGGCCCCGCCCGCATTGACTAACCTCTCGTCCGCTGGAACTCGTGCATGAAACATGTCAGGGCTTCGACGTCATCCAGCGTCACCGCGTTATACAGCGACACGCGCATTCCGCCCACCGACCGGTGGCCCGGCGTGCCGACAAGGCCCGCCTCGGCGGCTTCCACGGCGAACTGCTTTTCGATGTCTTCGTTCCCGCCGGCAACGCGAAAAACCACGTTCATCTTCGAGCGTGAAGAATGTTCAACCGGGCAGCGGTAAAAGCCATTGCTAGCCTCAAGGGTGTCGTAGAGGAGCTTCGCCTTGGCGTTGTTACGCTTTTCGATCGCGGTGATCCCACCCTCGGCATCAATCCATTCCATCACGAGCCCGACGATGTAAATCGCGAACGTCGGAGGTGTGTGATACAGCGATTTCTCCTTGATGTGCGTGCGGTATTGCAGAAGTGTAGGCAAATTCTTGTCCGCGCGTTCGGCAAGGTCTTTGCGCACGATCACAATAGTGACGCCGCTCGGCCCCAGATTTTTCTGCGCGCCGGCAAAAATGAGCCCGAATTTCTTCACATCGGTCGGCCGCGAAGCAATATCCGAGGACATGTCCGCGACCAGCGGCGCGTTCCCTGTCTCCGGCAGATCGGTCCATTGCGTCCCTTCAATCGTGTTGTTCGTGCACATGTGCACGTAGGAAGCGTCGGGCGAGTACTTGATTTCTTCTTTACGCGGCAGACGCGCGAACTTGTCCGCCTCGGTCGAAGCCACAACGTTGTGCAAAATGCCTTTTTTCAATTCGCCAAGCGCCTTCGCCGTCCAAGTCCCGGTGTGAATCAAATCGACGGGCTTTCCGGGCAAGCACAGATTCATAGGCGCCATCGTGAACTGCATGCTGCCGCCACCTTGCAGAAAAAGCACGGCGTAGTTGTCTGGAATAACCAGATGCTTGCGCAGCCCCGCTTCCGCGGCCGCGTTGATGCTTTCGAATTCCGGCGAGCGATGGCTCATCTCCATCACGGACATCCCGCTGCCGCGCCAATCCAGCAATTCTTCCTTGATGCGTTCGAGCACAGGCAGCGGCAAAGCCCCCGGGCCCGCATTGAAATTGTGTACGCGCTTTAGGGCGCGTTCCGAAGCTGTGGACGTACTCACGGTGGATGGTTCCTCTCTGTTCTAATATTTCGCGCCTTCAAGGATACCAGAACGAACTGCGGATATGCCCCGCCCCGCCGCGCTTAACCGCATTTTCTTGCTATATTCAAAATTGCCGTGGGTGAACGATGGCGCCCCTTGGCTTCCCCCGTCACTTTGCTGGAGAACCACGTTGGAATATTGGCTCGAGAAGGCCGCTGAGTATCTTCCCGGCCTTGAGGATTTGCTTACGCAGGAACAGGCGATGCCTGGACCAATGGCCGTGTGGATTGACCTTCATTTCGAGCTAGTCAAAGCCTACGACACGTCGCCTCCGAACGAAGACTTGATCCGTGGAATATACGATTTCGCGGCCTGGTGTCTGGCTCAGCCGCAGACCGACGACGCCAGTACCGATCTTTCAACCGCCGTGGCGGTCGCCCTCATCGAACACCTACCACTCGATCGGCCGGTCGCTCAGGACTTGCATCGATGGATGTCGATGGAATCCTTCAGAGGATTCGAGCATTTATTCAGATACCATTTGTCGGACGAAGAGTACCGGCAGTTTGCAAAGGATTTCGCGAGCAGGCGTAAGCCGTCAGATCCCCCGCCACGTCTCTGAGGCATTCTCACGCGACCTCGGCGATGGCGAACTCCACACGTCGCCGCATGGGGTCGATGCGCTCCGCTCGCACGTGCACGCGGTCTCCCAGATGCCAGGCACGCTCTTTGGAGCCAGCGCCACGTCCACGACGCGATCCAGGCGCGCCGCGCCGCCCTTCGCCTCCAGCGAGAGCGACCATGGCATGATCGCGCTCGCGAAATACGACGCGCCCGCCCGCCGCATCTTCGAGAGCATTGATAGGCAGCAAGCCCTCGACGAAAACTTCGAACAGCTCGACAAAACATCCAAACTTCTGCACCGAAATGATCAGCGCTTCATATTCCTCCCCGAGATGCTGCTCCATGAACTGCGCCGTCTTCCAATCCATCAACTCGCGCTCAGCGCCATTGGCGCGGCGCTCCGCTTCTGAAGTTTCCGAAGCAATCTCCTCAAGCTGCGTTTGCGAATAAAGGGTCGCTTCCACGCCGCGTACCGCGTGGCTCGCGATGGGTGCAGCTGCGTGCGGATGCTCCAACGCCCATTTCAACACGCGATGCACGATCAAATCCGGATACCGCCGAATCGGCGAGGTGAAATGCGTGTATTCGTCAAACCCCAGCGCAAAATGCCCGAGCGGCTCGGCGGCGTAGCGCGCCTGCTTCAGCGAGCGCAGCATCAAGTAAGAAACGATGCGCTCTTCAGGCTTGCCCGCTAATTTGCGGAGCAGTTTCTGATAATGCTGCGGCGTAATCCGCAGCTCCGTGGAACCCGGCAGCGCCACTTTCATGCCACGTTCGCGTCCGTGCCCGTAGGAATCCGGCCGCCCCGCCTTTGCTGGCGCAGGCACACGCCCGTGCCGCACGGCCACTTCCCGCTGATGCAAATCCGCCACGCCAAGCGAATAACCAAACGCCCGCGCCAGCTCTTCGAACTCCAGCACTTTGCGCGCGTCCGGCTTCTCGTGCACCCGGTGCAACGCCGCTATCCCGCGCTTGAGCAAATAACCATCCACCGCCCGGTTCGCCGCCAGCATAAATTCTTCAATCAGCCGGTGCGCAATATTGCGCTCGCTGCGCACAATGTTCGTCATGCGCTGCTGCTCGTCAAATTCAATCACCGGCTCGGGCAAATCGAAATCGATCGAGCCATGCTCATTGCGTCGCTTATTGAGCAATAGCGCCAGCTCTTTCATATCGCGAAAATGCTCAGCCAGCCCCGCATAGCGCACGGTAGCGTCCGTATCGCCTTCGATCACTTTATTTACGTCGGTATAAGTCATCCGCTCCGCTGAGCGGATCACACCCGATGTCATCCGCGCGCTCTGTATGTTTCCGGCCGCGTCGAACTCCATCAGCGCGCTCATCACCAACCGTTCCTCCCGCGGCTTCAGCGAACACATCCCATTCGAGAGCGCCTCGGGCAACATCGGCACCGCGCGGTCAGGAAAATACACCGAAGTTCCACGCAGCCGCGCTTCCTGATCGAGCGCTGTCCCCGTTCGAACGTAGTGGGCCACGTCGGCAATGTGCACTTGAAGCCGCCAGCCGCCATCCGCGCGCCGTTCCACGTAAACAGCATCATCAAAATCGCGCGCCGTTTCCCCGTCGATCGTCACAATCGGCAGGTGGCGAAAATCCTCGCGCCCTTCGCGCTCGGTTTCGCTCACCGGCGCGGCGCGATGTTCGGCTTCCTCCAAAACTGCCCCGGAAAATTCATGTGGCAAATGGTGTTTGCGAATAATGATCTCGATGTCCACACCGAGATCTCCAGGACGCCCAATAATCTCAATCACGCGCCCGGTCGGCGCCGCTCCCCCGCGCGGATAACGCAGCAGCTCCACGTTCACCACCGCGCCATCCAGTTCGGGCAGCTGCGGCAAACGTCTGCCGCGCGCCCCGCCTTCTTTCCCGTCGCCCCCCAAACCCAATTTTTCTCGCAGCGCCGCCGTCAGCTCATCGCCAGGAGGAATCTCGATTTCGTGTTGAATCCGATTGTCATAAGGCAGCACGACATTTCCGCGCGGCCCGTAGCGAAACAATCCCACGACCGAAGGATGCGCCCGCCCCAGCACGCGCACGATCCGCCCTTCCGCGCGCTGCCCTCCTCCGCGGAACTCGCTAACGCGCTGCAACTTTGCCAGCACACGATCACCGTGCATCGCATCTTCCACCGCGTCGCGCGGAATAAATACATCGCCATCCAGTTGCGGCATCGGCACATCCGGCACCACGAACCCGTAACCGTCATGATGCAGAACAAGCCGTCCGCGCACTTCATCGCGTGCCAACGCAGGCGATTCCCTCTGCGGACGAACGTTTCCCGTGGAACCACTCCCCGCAGCTCCGGCCACCGCGGTGCCGCCCGCAGCGGAACGACCCGCCTTGCCTCCTGATACTCCCTCGCCCTTTCGCCCGGCTAGCCGGTAGCGGCCGCCAGGCAATTCCTCTATTGCCCCCCGTTTTTTCAGCGAAAGCAGCATTTTAAAGAGCGGCTTGCGGTCGGCTTTCCCGATGTGCAAAGCCGCCGCAATCTCGTTCGTAGAAGCCGCATCTCTCGTAACTTGCAGAAAACGCAAGATGTTATCTGGACTCAGGTGGGATGGACGTGGCATAGGGTGGAATCACCCCGGCACCGGGCCTTGATTCCACGAAGATTCTAGTCACTTTTTTCATTTTCACCGGAACTTTTTTCGCGCCGCCGGGATTAATAGGTAGGCCAACACACGACCGGCTAGCCGCCCTCCGTCAGGCTGGCCGGACATCCCCGAAAGGGGATCTGAGGAGGCGGGACGACCTGGCCCGCCTCCTCTTTATTTCTCCCCCACTTAATCTCCAAACTAATTCCAGCGAGCTAGCGCCGAACACGGCCGGGGGTGCCCCACGCGTCGGTTTTATGTGTGGGGATTTTGACTTTGCTTACGATTTTTTCGTCTTGCCTTTTTTGTTTCCAATTCCTATGTTCCTCACGGGTTTTCAATCCGTGAAATCGATGGGCACCAATCCTCCCTCACCTTTCCCGTGAGCCAAGAAACTACTCCACCCCGTTTTGGACATTCTCCGGCCTGTTCCCTTGCCGTCATGGTCGAATACGCAGAGAGGAAATCGAGCTACCTTGGCCATACGTCAAGCCAGTGCAGCGCTTCCTGCTGGCTCGGAAACACCTCTGCGGAGAGCCCTCGGTTTTGACTGACGCGCACGCCGAATCCGTCTACTGAGGGCGGCTTGCCGACAATTGCCAGCCTGGGGCTCAATTCGCGCTGCTTTAAGTAGGCCGCTAGCTCAATTGCGAGATTATATCTCTCAATCGTGGAAAGCTCTCCTTCCACCAAAAGACAATTCAGCAGAATTTTGTTAGCTTCGTTCTGTTTCGCTGTATCGAACACTTGCTTGAAGAGCCGCAACGCCGCGTCGAATGCCAGGTTGCCGCTGGCGGTTGCCACCACTATTCCGTCCTGTAATTCAGTATCAACGCGCAGGTCCATCTTTTGGCTTAAATCCTTACGATAGGCCTGTCCCCCGCGGGGCACGGCCTTCCTTCATGCCCGATCAGCAGGTGCTTAATCACGGCGCTGATGCTTTTGTGCTTCTCGCCATTCAGCTCGGCATCTTCGTAAAATGACACATCTCGGGAGCGCCGAATTTTCCTCGCTTCGCGGGACACCCGGACCGCCTCGCGTTTCAATGCATCGAGTTCTGCGCACATATCCTTCGCTCCGGCGGCTGGCAATTCTAGGGTTCGGGAGCCAGAGGCACAAGAGCATTTTTACGCCCGCTTGCTGCCATCGCGGGGAAACGGGGAAAACGGAGAAAGATGGGACGTTCACTCGCTAAACTCGAATGCGATTCGAGCGCTAACCAAAGGGCAGGGAAAACGTGCTCCGTCTGTCCCCCGCCAATCCTGGCTCCGAGGCACAATAAATGAAAATCCCGCACACACCTGATGGTGGAGAACTACTCCCCGGTATTTAATCGTTGCAGTGTGCACTCCTTTTGGTTCATGTTTGTGCGTTGCCATGTAGGGGGAAGCCATGGCTGTAATCTGGCTGGTGGCGTTGATTTTGGGCTCGGGATTCGCCATTGCGAGCGGACAGGGAGCCAAGTGGAAAGTGCTCAATGCGGTCATTATCTTGGCTTGCATGGGCGTGGGGCTCGGTCTCGGGCATGCGTTAGGTTTAGGGAGCGGGAATCTGGGATTCATCCCCAACCAGGGCCTACCGTTCGCCATGATGTTCGGGGTCGTGGGAGCGATGGCCTGCGTGGCGCGAAACACGTGGAGCACGAAGGAGTGAGTCATCGGCTTGTGGCCAGGACGATCTGATTCCGAATCTGTAAAATTCCCGTCAATCGACTTACGCAGCTTCCACCCGTCTCATTCGAATGATACTCTTTAAATAATAGTCCCTGACAGTAATAAAAATCCGTGCTACTATCCTGAATGGTCGCTGCCTACTCCACCCAACACTTTCTTCCCCTTTCCCGTGCACTCTTTGTCCTCTGCGTTAAAATCCGCCTTCACCCCCGCCCCGGCATGTTCCTGCTTCTCGCCCCTAAGTCCCGCAGAATCTGCACTTCCGCAAAACGCACCCATAAACCCTTTGGAATCCGCACTTCCAGAACAAAGCACTTAAAACCGGCTCTGTTTACATCCTGCAGGAGCGGGGCGATGCCGCAACCGATAGAAGTTAAAAGCCAGTCCGAGCAACAGAGCTTGCCGCATCTGCATGGGCAAACTGCGCCCCGGTGCTTTGGCCGAAAGCTTGCGTTTGATCACC
>DATEQG010000055.1:0-59732 GCA_035272765.1 Candidatus Acidiferrum sp. | reverse complement strand
CACAGCCAAAGAGCGAGTTGTGAGCAGGCGGGCTTCGATGGAGAAGCTCCGTTGTTGGCCGAATGGCGATTGCTATTCCGGAGAACCGCGTGAGCCGTCCATCATCATCGCTGGTTTCGGATGAAGAAGCTTGTCTTGCCTTAAACGGGCATTGTGAAAAAGGAGTAGCTGCTGCCGCCCGACCCTCCGACTCCAACGGAGTGAGCCCCGATCACTTTGTGCGCCGCCTTGCTGCAGTTAATATCCGCCTCGTGCTAGGACTCCACGCCTTCTATGAATTAGCCAGAACTCTGCAAAGTTCCCGCTCGGGGACACCAACGCGAGGGACGGCCCTGTTTCGATATCTCGGTCAGTATCTGGAAACAAATATGCTTTGCGCCAAAGACCAGTCCGAATTGCTCCCCGCCGAAATGCTAATGCTCAAAAAGGGTCCCGAGAGAGTCGAATTCTTCTATCCCCGAGAAGACCACCTAAAAATAGTTGCGGAGTGCCAGCGGCTTGCGAACGGAGAACAAAGTGAACTGGCTAGGCAGTTCTTATCAGAGCAGCTGGAATTTGCTGCCAGGACGAGAAAAGGTATCGTCGGCTTCTTAGACGCAAGGCCCGAGCTGAAAAAGCGTCTGTCAAATATCGCTCCGCAAGCCTTGGAAACCTGGCTTAGGCGGGAATCAGTCTCGATCAGAGGACATTCGAACCTCGCAAGGCACATCGCATTCAGGTTCCCGGAGGTCGCAGAGGATGAAGTGACTGAGTACGCGATCGGCCTCTTCGATCTTCCAATGAAGCGATACGCGAGAGGGTTAGTTCGGGCAGATCTGTATCTGCATTGGCGCTATGCACAATTCGACGCGCTGCCAAAGGACCTGGTGGACGATGTATATCACGTGCTAAATTCCAGCTATTGCGATATGTACGCAACCGCTGACCCCAAGCAGAAATATGCACGATTGCTGCTAACGTCGAATACGAAAACTGCAATCTGGCCCCGGCACATTCGCGTCGACAACTGGATGGAGTCTTTGAGCTAAATCCGAAATTTTCGTCGGGTGGGCCATCCGTAGTGCCGCACAGACGGGTGGCCGCGTCTTAACTCCTGGATGGCCTACCGTTTGCCGTCCCGTTGCATGCGAACGATGGGGCACTCCCCCCTCTCTTGTTCGGCAGCGGGTCGCGCAGACATTATATCCCTGATCGAATTGCATGCCGCTACGCCACCCACTTCATCATCAGCTTCTTGCGCTTCTTCGCGCAGTCTAGTAGATAGAGATCGATCAGCTTCTGGTAAGGAAGTCCCGTCTCTTCCGCCAGCCCCTTGAAATAGTCCACAACTTCCGGACTCAAGTTGATGCCCACCGCTTTTTTCTTGCCGGCGTAAGGGTTTTTGAGCTCTTTCAATTTGGAAAAATCATATTCCTTCTTCATAAAATCGAACCTCCTTCTTGGTGGCTTTCCGCGCGGAAATAATCCGAATCACGGCATCGGATTCCCTGTAGCAGTGAACGACGACGAGCGGCCTCGCCGCTGAACTTATTCCGAGCAGAATGAACCGCTCCTCTTCCTCGGAATGTTCTGGATCATGGAATACGCGCGCATGCGGATCGCTGAAAACGCTCTGGGCCTCTTCAAACCAAACTCCATGCTTGCTCCGATTGCCCTTGTTCTTCCGCTCGTCCCAATCGAAACGCAGCATATCTAGATGATATCTAGATATCGAAGAGATAGCAAGAGCGGCGGGTGGCTCGGATAGACCGCTCCCGAACCGGTCAGGCTCACATCAATCGGATGAGAAGGCTATTGCCAGCTCACAAATTAAATCAACACGGAGGGTGCCCCAGGTTCGTCGTTTGGACCCGGGTCTTGGGGTTGACGTTTCTTTTCCCGCGGTTTGGCGGAATGCCCTACCACTCGGTTTGAGGGGGTTGCTATCCCCGCGATCCGTCAATGTCCTTGCCCTCATACTTCGGTCAACCCACACGAAACAAACAGCTTGTAGTTTGTACTTGACAATCAGTACCAATATGTTATAATGGGTGCGTCGATTGGGACACGGACTCTGTCCGTCCTCCCGCAAGTCATGTGCGCCCGCCGTGCGGTGCCTAAAACTCCCCCAAAATCTTCAGCCCCGCCGAGGTTACCATTTCACAATAGCCGCCTTCTCCGAACTCGTTTAGAATCAATACTTCTACAACTGTTGATTCCACTCCACTTTAACTCCCGTAGATGCAACACTTACAAAAAACCGGGGAGGGGGCACCATCCTCAAGCCCCAAAGTTTTGCAACTCGTTACTAGCCGCTCACAGCTGCCGCGTACACGCAGGAACTCCCGCAACCCCAATCCCCTCTATGCTTTACTTCATAACTCGCGGATACCCGGGGGGTGGGGGTCTTTCAGAGTCACCCTCCGCCCGCATGCGCCATCAGACGCCAATTCCCCGCGTGCTATACTCCCGCCCGTTTGCGCAAGCGAAGTTCCCAGCTCTTCGCACGCACCAGCAGGAGGCGGCAAATCTCTTGATCACCTTGCCGGAAAATTTCAATGTCGCCACCCACTTCGTGGATCGCAACGTCCAGGAAGGCCGCGGCACAAAAGTCGCCATCGAGTGCGGCGACGAGCGGGTCACCTATCAGCAACTGCTGGAAAATACCAACCGCGCAGGCAATGCCTTGCTCGCTCTAGGCGTCCGTCCGGAAGAGCGCGTCCTTCTCTTGCTGCTCGACACGCCGGAATTTCTCTACTCCTTTTTCGGGGCGATCAAGATCGGCGCTGTCGCAGTTCCCGTCAACACGCAAGCGAAACCGCAAGACTACGAATACATGCTCAACGATTGCCGCGCGCGCGTAGCTCTCGTCAGCGAACCATTGCTGCCGCATTTGCAATCCATTCCGAAAGAAAAACTCGGCCACCTGCAAGAGATCGCGGTCAGCGAAGTAAAAGAGGATCTTCCCTCCAAGGCTTGGCCTTCGCACATTCATCACTCTTTGCAGAATCTGATGGCCTCGGCGTCTCCAGAACTGCAAGCCGCGCGCACAAGCAAGGACGAGCCGGCTTTCTGGCTTTACTCATCAGGCAGCACTGGCGCCTCAAAGGGCTGCGTGCACCTTCATCACGACATGGTCGTTTGCTGCGAGTTGTACTCCAAGGGAATTTTGCGAATGAACGAGGACGATCGCTGCTTCAGCGTCGCGCGTTTATTCTTCGCCTACGGCCTCGGAAACGCCGGCTACTTCCCTCTCGGATGCGGCGCCACAACCATTCTTTCTCCCGTGCGCCCCGTTCCTGCCACGATTTACGCGGACATCGAACGCTACCGCCCCACGCTCTTCTTCTCCGTGCCCACAAATTTTGCAGCCCTGCTGGCGCATCATCGCGACGACGGAAAAGAGTTCGATCTCGGAAGTGTGCGCCACGCCATTTCCGCCGGCGAATCGCTTCCCGCGCCGCTGTTCCATCGCTTCAAAGAGCGCTTCGGCGTCGAAATTCTCGATTCGCTCGGCTCCACGGAAACTTTGCAGATGGTCATCGCCAACCGTCCTGGAGACGCCAAGCCCGGTTCCAGCGGAAAGATCATTCCCGGCTACGAAGCAAAAATCGTCGACGAAAAGGGAAACGCCGTCGCTCCCAACGAAATTGGAGACCTCTTGATCAAAGGAGATTCGACTTGTTCCGGCTACTGGAACAAACACGAAAAAACAAAAGAGACTTTTGTAGGCGACTGGTTTCGCACCGGCGACAAATACTATCAGGACGAGGAAGGCTACTTCTGGTATGCCGGCCGCTCCAACGATGTTTTCAAAGTACATGGACTCTGGCTGAGTCCCGCGGAAGTCGAGAGCGTTTTAATCGAGCATCCAGCGGTGCGTGAAGCCGCGGTCGTTGCTCGCGAAGATCAAGATGGCCTAACCAAAGCGGCTGCCTATGTAGTCCTGAACGCCGAGTTTACGCCGAGCGAAAAGTTGTCACAGGAATTGCAAGAATTGGTTGGACAAAAGATCGGCGGCTACAAACGCCCGCGGTGGATTGAGTTTCTATCCGAGATTCCCAAAACTGCCACAGGAAAACTTCAGCGCTTCAAGCTCCGCGAGTTGCAAGACAAGGAGAGCAAAAATAATTCATAACGAGCAGAAATGTTGGTGCGACGATTTTTGGGAAGAAGCTCTTACGAATAGAAAAGGCTCGTATCAGCAGACAAGCCCGCAAGGCCGGTCGTGCAACTCGTCGGACCTTGCACAACAAAACGCCGGTGGTATAGCAGCAACGCGCGCAGCCCGGCAAGCTCTTCGCCGCCGCCGGCTCTCCCCGGACCACCGTGCAGGCAGCTCGGAACGACGTTTCCGTGGCCGGTGAACTGAGTGCCGACGCTAGAATCAACAATCATGATGCGGCCATGCAAATCACCGATGCCCAGGACGACGCTTTGGAGGAACGCAGGATCGTTCGCGAAAATCGAAGCAACGAGTGAGCCAAGCCCGCGCCGCGCTATCGCAATGAGATCATCCACTCCGTCGTACGCGACCAGCGTTGCCACCGGGCCGAACACTTCGACGTCGTGCACAAATTTGGCGTCGAGCCCTTTTTCGCAAGCGAGCAGCGTCGGCTGGACGAACGAAGATTTCTGTGGATCGACATCGATCGGCTGGAAATTTTGGTCTCCGCCAAACAAAACTGTGCACTCTTCTTTCAACTGTTTCAGTCCTTCAAAACACGCAGCCTGCTGCGCTTTGTTCACCACTGGCCCGACCCTTACTTCCGCATTTCGCGGATTGCCCACTTTCACGGAACTCAATCGTGCAACGATCGCCTCACCAAGAGCTTTCATGTGTTGCCTCGGAACCAACACGCGGCGGATGGCCGTGCATTTTTGTCCGGCCTTCAGCGTCATCTCACGAACGACTTCTTTGACGAGCAGTTCGAACAAATCCGTTCCCGGAGCGGCGTCCGGTCCGAGAATCGCAGAGTTGATACTGTCGGCTTCGATGTTGACGCGGACCGAGTGGCGCAAAACATTTGCATTCGAGCGAATGCGCGCAGCCGTGTCCGCGGAGCCAGTGAAGGAGACAATGTCGCTTTCGCCGACGTGGTCCAGAATGTCGCGAGCCGATCCGCACAAAATGGAGATCGCGCCTGGCGGCAAAATATTTGCTTTCACGATGTCTTCAACGATCCTGTGAGCCAGCCATGCCGTCGGCGAAGCGGGCTTGATGACAATGGGTATGCCAGAGAGCAACGCGGGGGCTGCCTTTTCACACACGCCCCAGGCCGGAAAATTAAAAGCGTTGATAAAAACCGCCACGCCTTTTGTTGGCAGTAGAAAATGTTGGCCGACAAAAACACCGGTCTTCGAGATGGAAACCGGCGGACCTTCCTTCAGCATTTTTCCGTCGGCGAGCGCCTGTCCGATTTTTGCATAGTACTTCATGGTGTAAATCGCGCCGTCGACGTCGAATGAGGCGTCGGCTTGATTCGCACCTAAGTTGAGGAGCGAGATGCGGAAGTACTCGTCGCGATTTGCGGCGAGTGTTTCAGCGATCTTGCCAAGCAAGTCCGCGCGCTGGCGATAGGTCATCGCCCGAAGCGCTGGGCCGCCGTTCGAGCGCGCAAACTCGAGAGATGCTTTTATGTCGACACCTTGCGAGGAGATGCGTGCCAATTCTTCTCCAGTGACTGGATCGACGAGCGGTTCGCCCGGGCCGCCGCCTTCCTTCCATTGACCGGAAACATAGTTCGACAGCTTCATTTGCATTCCTCCGCTAAGGTGCGACGCCGGTTCGAATCTTGGCACAGTTCGAAGCTGGTGCGAAATCCAGGCATGTTCGAATGCGAGGTGGGGAAATGCTACCGCCGCACGAGCATAATAGTGCATATTCCTGAACATACATTGCGCTGCCGTGGCCAACAACCGATTTTCTTCTATAGCGTAAGTCCATTATTAACAATATCTTATAACATGGGTAGCTGACGAACTCGATGGAGTTGATACAACGTGCCGCGGGTCCCGTTCTTGTGCTTGACGGTGAGGCGAGCACATGCGGTATACTGCAGGTTGGATTCCAGTCCATCCTTATATATCAACGTGCAGACCACCACCCACACGAAAGAGTCCGGTGCCCAACGCGTCGCAAGCGTTTCGAACGATGGCTTTCTGCTGTCTCTAGGGAAGCGGGTGCGCGAATTGCGGAACCGGCGGGGGTTGACGCGCAAGATGATGGCACGCGAAGCGGACGTGTCGGAGCGGCACCTGGCGCAACTGGAGGCTGGCGAGGGAAACGTTTCGATCGTGCTTTTGCGGAGGATTGCGGCGGCGCTGCATGTTTCTCTGGCTGAGTTGTTCGCGGCGGAGGCAGAAACGCGGCACGAGAAGGTTTTGATTCAGAGATTTTTGGAGCGGATTCCGGCGCATCGGGTTGAGGACGCGATGTCGCGTTTGCTGCGGGAATTTGGGGACGAGGAAACCGTGCGGCGGAAGCGCATTGCGCTGATTGGATTACGCGGAGCGGGCAAATCGACTTTGGGATTGCGGCTGGGCCAGGAGATGGGCGTTCCGTTTGTCGAACTCGACGGAGAAATTGAAAAAGATACGGGTATGCCGCTGGCAGAGATCTTTTCGCTCTATGGACAAACGGGTTATCGAGCCATCGAACGGCGGTCGCTGGAACGCGTCCTTCATGAGCAGGAGCGGGCGATTCTTTCCGTGGGAGGAGGCGTTGTCTCTGAAAAAGAGACGTACGACTATCTGCTTTCGAATTGCTACACGGTGTGGATCAAAGCGCGGCCCGAGGAGCACATGGCGCGCGTGATCGCGCAAGGCGATTTGCGCGCGATTGCCGGCGGGAATCAGGCGATGGATGATTTGCGGCGGATTCTAGAGGCACGCGAGCCGCTCTATCGCAAGGCAGACATGTATCTGGATACTTCCGGGAGTTCGGTGGATGAGAGTTTTGAGAAGTTAAGGGCGGCATTGCAGACCGAGCAGAAGTAGGAGGCACTTGTGGACGTTGCAGCGACAGAACAACTTCAAGCAAAGGTGAAACCGCCGGATTACAGGACGGAGCCGAGCAAATATAAACATTGGAAGCTTGGCTTCGACGGGCCCGTGGCGACGCTGACCATGGATGTAGCGGAAGACGGCGGAATTCGGCCCGGTTACAAGCTGAAGCTGAATTCCTACGATCTTGGCGTAGACATCGAACTGCACGATGCGCTACAGCGGATCCGGTTTGAGCATCCGGAGATCCGGTCGGTGATTATCACGAGCGCGAAGAGCCGCATTTTTTGTTCCGGGGCGAACATTTATATGCTGGGTCTTTCTTCGCATGCGTGGAAAGTGAACTTCTGCAAATTCACTAACGAAACGCGGAATGGAATTGAAGATTCTAGCGCGCACTCGGGGCTGAAATTCATCGCGGCATGCAACGGAACGACGGCGGGAGGCGGGTACGAGCTTGCGCTCGCGTGCGACGAGATTATTTTGGTGGATGACCGTTCTTCGGCGGTGAGTTTGCCTGAACTGCCGCTGCTGGGCGTGCTGCCGGGCACAGGCGGCCTCACGCGCGTCACAGACAAACGGAAGGTTCGGCGAGATTACGCAGATATGTTCTGCACAAATCCGGATGGTGTACGCGGGCAACGCGCGAAGGACTGGCGGTTGGTAGACGAGGTGGTGAAGACGCAACAGTTTGCGGAGCACGTGAAACAACGCGCGTTGAAGCTGGCGGAGCAGAGCGACCGGCCAACGAATGCGAAAGGCGTCGTGTTGACGCCGGTGAAGCGAACTCTGGATGAGGCCGGCGTGCATTATGAATATGTGGACGCACAGGTGAATCGCGAAGCGCGCGCAGTAACCTTGACGGTTCGGGCGCCGGAATCCGTGCCTTCGTACACGGTTGAGAGTGCGGTTGCGGCGGGAGCGAACTGGTGGCCGCTGCAGATGGCGAGGGAGCTCGATGATGCCATCTTGACACTCCGCACGACGGAGCTTGATTTGGGCTTGTGGATCCTCAAAGCCACGGGAAATCCAGAGGCCGTTCTGGCAGCCGACGAATTTATCTTGGCCCATCAAGACAACTGGTTCGTGCGCGAAGTTCTGGGAATGATGCGGCGGACGTTTGCGCGGATCGATGTTTCTTCGCGATCGCTGTACGCGATTGTCGAGCCGGGTTCCTGTTTTGCAGGAACACTTTTTGAATTGGCACTAGCAGCCGACAGAGTTTACATGCGCGATTCGCAGGACGGTAAGAATGTGGCGAGCGTCGTACTTTCGAGAATGAATTTCGGGCCGTTGCCGATGGTGAATGGGCTTTCGCGAATGGCAGCGCGGTTCTACCAGGATTCCGCGCAAGTCGAGAAGCTGCGGAGGTTAATCGGAAAGAAACTTACAGTTCATGAGGCCGCGGAAGCAGGCCTCGTTACAGCCGCGCCCGACGATCTCGATTGGGAAGACGAGATTCGGCAGGCACTGGAATCGCGTGCTGCGCTTTCGCCGGATGCGTTGACGGGACTAGAGGCAAATCTGCGCTTTGGAATTAACGAAACTCTCGAGACGCGCGTTTTCGGGCGGTTGTCGGCCTGGCAGAACTGGATTTTTATACGACCAAACGCAGTGGGAACAAACGGGGCGCTGAAGGTTTACGGAACGGGCGCGCCTGTGAAATTCAATTGGGAGAGGGTTTGAGAACGAGAAGTAAAGAAATAATGACGTAAAGAGGTAAGGAAAGAAGAGGAGCTGTGGCGCTGAGGAAGAGCGCAGGCAAGAGTGCCTGTGCTACTGAGGAGAAGAGGCCATGATTGATTACACGGAGAAAATTCCGAATAACGTGGATTTGGGGCGGGACCGCGGTTTGCAGCGGGCGCTCGAACACTGGCAGCCGGCCTACATGGGCTGGTGGTACGACATGGGACCGAACGAGAGCCACAATTATGAGGTCTACTTGCGCACTGCGGTCAGCGTAGAGCCGGATGGATGGGCGCAATTTGACTATGTGAAGATGCCTGAGTACCGGTGGGGAATTTTTCTGCAGCCTCGCGATGAAAAGCGCGAAGTGAATTTTGGGATTCACAAGGGACAGCCGGCTTGGCAGGAAGTGCCGGGAGAATACCGGTCGACGCTCCGGCGCGTAATTGTGACGCAGGGAGATACGGAGCCGGCTTCCGTGGAACAGCAGCGGCTGCTGGGTTCCTCTTGTCCTTCAATGTACGACCTTCGGAATATTTTTCAAGTGAACGTCGAGGAAGGGCGGCATTTGTGGGCGATGGTGTATTTGCTGCACCGCTATTTTGGACGGGATGGGCGCGAGGAAGCAGAGGCGCTGCTAGCGCGGCGATCCGGGGACGCGGATAATCCGCGGATCCTAGGCGCGTTTAATGAACCTACGCCGGATTGGCTGGCGTTTTACATGTTCACTTTCTTTACGGACCGCGACGGAAAATTCCAATTGTGCGCTCTGGCGGAGTCCGGCTTCGATCCGCTTTCACGGACTTGCCGGTTCATGCTGACCGAGGAAGCGCACCACATGTTCGTCGGAGAAACAGGCGTGACGCGGATCATCAAGCGCACATGCGAAGTGATGAAGGAAAACAAACTGGAAGATCCGGCACAGGTGCGGGCGCTTGGAGTGATCGACCTGCAGACGATTCAGAGATATTTGAACTTTCACTATAGCGTGACGCTTGACTTGTACGGCTCGGATGTTTCTTCCAATGCAGCGAATTATTTTACCAATGGACTGAAGGGACGGTTTCGCGAGACGAAGCTCGAGGATGATCACGTGCTGAGCGAGGCCGAGTACCCCGTATACGAAGTGATCGGAGGCAAGATCGTTAGAAAGGACGTTCCGGCGCTGACCGCTTTGAACGAACGGTTGCGCGACGACTACATCGAAGAGATCGCGGATGGCGTGGCGCGCTGGCAGCGGGTGATCGATGAGGCGGGCATTCCTTTCAAGCTGACCCTGCCGCACAAGGGATTCCACCGGGCGATTGGAAATTTTGCAGGACATTACATCAGCGTGAACGGAGACGTCTTGAGCGCGGAGGCCTGGGAGAAACGCAAACACGAATGGCTGCCAAGTCCAGCGGATGAAAAGTTTGTGCAATCGTTGATGACCGGGCGCGTCGTCGAACCTGGGAAATTTGCGAATTGGATTGCGCCGCCGCTTCGAGGAATCAACAGCAAGCCTTTGGACTTTGAGTATGTGAGATTTAATTAGGGGAAGTAATGACGTTAAGAGGTAACGGCGTAAAGAGAAGAGAAAAAAAGAGCAAGGGAAAGAGAAGAGCAAAGATAACGCAGAGGCGCAGAGTACACAGAGGTTCGCGGAGAGTGTGGCGGCTTATTTCGGACCTGGATGAAGAGCGGTCATCCTTCGAAGGATGACACTATAGTTCGCGGCTGCGGCAGAGTTTTTTTGGGCGGCCTTCGAGGAGATTGGTGCAGCCGATCATCGACATCCACATTCACATCATGCCGTACCACATGATGAAGCCGTCCGCGATGGCCTTGATGAAGCACGGAAGGAAAGACTACGCGGATGTGATGCGCTACTGCGAGGATCCGAAGGCGTTTCTCGCACATTTGGATAGCCTTGGCGTTGAACGCGCGGGATTGATCAATTACGTTGCGCCGAAAATCATTGGGTTCACACCGGAAGTGAATGATTGGAGCGCGAAATATTGCAGCGCGGCGCCGGATCGTTTGATTGCGTTTGGTGGCGTGCTGCCAGGCACAGTTCCCGATGCGGGAGCAGAAGTGGATCGCATGGCGAAGATCGGAATTCGCGCCATCAAGCTGCATCCATCGCACCAGGTACTTACACCGAATTCGTATATGAACGGAAACAAGGATTTGGCGGCCATTTACGAGCGCGCGCAGGTGAACCAAATGCCAGTGATGATTCATACGGGGACTTCGATTTTTCCAGGGGCGAGGAATCTACATGCGCAGCCGATGTTGTGCGACGACGTGAGCATCGATTATCCGGACCTTGTCGTAATTCTCGCCCATGGGGGAAGGCCGCTGTGGATGAACGAGGCATTTTTTTTGGTGCGGCGCCATAAAAATATGTACATGGACATTTCTGGGATTCCTCCGCAGAAATTGATGGAGTATTTTCCGCGGATTGAAGACATTGCGGACAAGGTTTTGTGGGGAACGGACTGGCCGGGGCCGGGCGTGCCAGAGATCAAAGGAAATATTGAGAAGTTTCACGCACTGCCGATAGGGGCGGAAGCGAAACGCAAGATTTTGTATGACAACGCAGCGCGGCTGTTTCCGCAATGAACGCAGGCGAGGCGATTTTGCGGGAAGAGGTGAATTGACGTGATTTCGATTACGCTGCCCACGGAATCGCAGAAGTCGGCGCATATCCGGCTGACGCTGAATGGCGAGGAGACGGACGTTTCGTTTGCGCCTTACAAAACCTTGCTGGAAGTGCTGCGGGAGGATTTGGGGCACACCGGCACAAAGCACGGATGTGAGCTGGGAGAATGCGGGGCCTGCGCGGTTTTGGTAGAGGGCAAGCCAGTGCTTTCGTGCCTTCTGCTGGCATTGGAGTGCGACAAAAAAAATGTGCTGACCGTCGAGGGACTCGGCGCGGACGGCAAGTTGCATCCTTTGCAGGATGCGTTTGCGGATATGGGTGCGGCGCAATGCGGGTATTGCACGCCGGCGATACTGGTTACCGCGAAAGCTTTGCTGGATCAGAATCCGAATCCTTCGCGAGAGCAGATCCGGCAGGCGCTGTCAGGGAATTTATGCCGATGCACGGGTTATCAGCAGATTTTTGAGGCGGTGGAAGAGGCGATCGTGCGGATTGCGAAGGGAAACGTATCGATCGAGGGAGGGCCAAGCCCCTCCCTACAGCCGAAGATTCCGTCGGGAAGACTTCGAGATGAGTGATCGCGGCGAAATGCGGGTGATTGGGGTGGCGCGGCGGCGCGTTGATGCACGGGCAAAAGTTACGGGGCAGACGCGCTTTGCGGATGATATTTTTTTGCCGCGGATGGCGTACTGCAAGCTGTTGCGATCTCCCCATCCCCACGCGCGCATTCGAAAGATTGATACTTCGCGAGCTGCGGCCCATCCCGGAGTTTATTTAGTTCTCAGCGGAAAAGATCTCCCCATCGAATATGGAATTTTGCCAGTCAGCCAGGATGAGCAGGCGCTTTGCGTTGATCATGTGCGGCATGTGGGCGATCCAGTTGCAGCGGTGGTTGCGCGCGAGGAGTTGACGGCGTTCGAAGCGCTGGACTTGATTGACGTGGAGTATGAGCTGCTGACGACAATTGCCGACCCGGAAGAAGCGCTGGCCACTCCCGAGCCGCGGATTCACGATTACGGCGAAGAAGGAAATATTCACAAACGCGTTTCGCTGGAATTCGGAGACGTGGAACAAGGGTTTGCGGAAGCGGACGAAGTTTTTGAAGATATTTTCTTTTATCAGGGCAACACGCACCTTCCAATCGAGCAGCACGCTTCCGTGGGGATAAAAGATCCCGAGGGAAAGCTGACGATTTGGAGCAGCACACAGACGCCGCATTATCTGCATCGCGCGCTTGCGAAGGTTTTGCAAATGCCGCCGGGGCATATTCGCGTGATTGCCACGCCGAACGGCGGAGGATTTGGGGGGAAGAGCGATCCGTTCAATCATGAAATCGTAGTGGCCAAAGCAGCGCTTTTGCTGGACCGGCCCGTAAAGATTTGTTTGACGCGCGAGGAGGTTTTTTATTGTCACAGGGGCCGGCATCCTGTACTGACGAAATTCAAAACGGGCGTAAAGAAAGACGGCACGATCACGGGGATGCATTTGCAAACGCTGATCGACGGAGGCGCTTACGGTTCGTACGGCGTGGCGAGCACGTTTTATACCGGCGCGCTACAGACGACGACTTACCACATTCCGCGATACAAATTCCAGGGATGCCGGACATTCACGAACAAGCCGCCGTGCGGGCCGAAGCGCGGTCATGGCACGGTGCAGCCGCGTTTCGGGCAGGAAGTGCAGCTCGACAAAATCGCGGAGAAGCTGAGCATTGATCCCGCGGACCTGCGGCTGCGTATTGCGGAGTCTTCGAATGCGGTGACTGCGAATTTTTTCCGGTTGAGCGTCGTCAATCTTTCGGAATGCATCCGGCGCGTCGTCAAGAATTCGGATTGGAAGGACAAATTCCGCAAGTTGCCGGAAGGGCGCGGTGTGGGGCTGGCTTGCTCGGCGTATCTGACGGGAGCCGGGCTGCCTATCTATTGGAACAAGATGCCGCACTCGGGCGTGCACATCAAATTTGATCGCGGCGGTGGCGTGGCGGTTTTTTGCGGCGCGACGGAGATTGGCCAGGGTTCGGATGATGTGCTTGCGGGAATTGTCGCTGAAGTTTTGGGGCTGGATCCATTTGACATTCGCTTGTACACGGGCGACACGGACTTGGGGCCGGTGGATTTGGGATCGTATTCGAGCCGAGTGACGATCATGGCGGGGAACGCGGCTTTGCAAGCGGCTGAACGCGGGAAAGGCTTCCTTGCGGAAGCGGTCGCCGAGAAAATCGGAGTTGCGAAAGAGCGTTTACGCTTTGCGGGCAAACGTGTTTTTGATTCCGCTGCGCCGGAAAAGGGCGTGACGTTTGCGGAGGCGGTGTGCCTCGCGGAGGCGCGGTTCGGCACGATTGGCGCGATGGGCTCCTACACGCCGCCGAAGTCGCCGGCGCTCTACAAAGGGGGAGGCGTCGGGCCGTCGCCGACGTACTCGTACACGGCAGCAGTCGTCGAAGTCATCGTCAATCCGGCGACTGGATGGATCACCGTACCAAAGATTTGGATCGCGCACGACATCGGGCGCGCGCTGAATCCTACGCTGGTGCGCGGCCAAGTGGAAGGAAGCGTTTACATGGGGCTAGGCGAAGCGCTGATGGAGGAGCAGGAGTTTCGGCGTTTGCCGAAAAAACTTTCGCATGCGCTGGTGCACAAATTCCCATCGATGCTCGAGTACAAGAGCCCAACGTCCCTGGATATGCCGGAAGTCATGACAGAGTTAATCGAGGAGCCTGATCCGCGCGGGCCGTTTGGGGCGAAGGAAGTCGGTCAGGGACCGCTTTTGCCGATTATGCCGGCTGTCGCGAATGCTGTTTACGATGCGGTGGGCGTGAGGATCGACGAGGTGCCGATCACGCCGGAAAAAATCGTGAAAGCGCTAGCGGAAAAGAAGGCAGGGCGTGAGCCACGATTTGGGCCGAGCCATTTTCCGCATGTGGACTGGCCAGAGGCTCTGCGCGTTCCTCCACCATGGGAGGGAGGAGACGGGCATGCGGTGAACGAGGCGCCGCGGCCAGCGAAGGGCAGCCCTGAAAAGGAAAAGGTATTCAGCTCATGATGCGCCTGCCACTTTTCGAGTTTCGCTCGCCGCGCACGTTGGAGGAAGCGGCACGCATATTGGACGGCGAAGGAACGGGGGCGATGCCGCTGGCGGGCGGGACAGACCTGCTTCCGAACATGAAGCGTAGGCAACAAGTTCCGAAAACGCTGATGAGTCTTCGCAACATCGAAGACCTGAATCGCATTCAAATAGATCATTCCTCGTCGCGGTTCGGCGCTTGCGTAACGCTTGCGGACATCGCAGCGGACCCGCGCTTTCGGAACGGGTTGACGGCGCTCGCGCAGGCGGCTTCGCTCGTGGCTACGCCGCACATTCGAAACATGGCTACCCTCGGCGGCAATCTCTGCCTCGATACGCGCTGCAACTATTACGATCAAAATTATGAGTGGAGGAAGGCGATCGACTTTTGCCTGAAAAAAGACGGCGACACGTGCTGGGTCGCGCCGGGCAGCCCGAAGTGCATGGCGGTTTCCTCGACGGATACGGCTCCGGCGCTGATTGCTCTCGGCGCGCGAGTGCGGCTGGTTTCGCGATCGGAAGAACGCGAGGTCTTACTCGCAGATCTTTACAACAACGATGGGCTGGACTACATCCGGCGGAAACCCCATGAAATCCTCGCGGAAGTGTTGCTGGATACGCTGCAAGGGTGGAAGAGCACTTACTGGAAGCTTAGACGCCGGGGCTCGTTCGACTTTCCGGTGTTGTCGGTTGCCGCCGCTGCGCGTATCTCCGATGGCGGTGAAGTTGAAGATGCACGCGTTGTCATCGGTTCTGCTGCGTCGCGTCCGCTGGTTGCCGCCGAAGCGGCAAAGTTTCTCGTGGGGCGCTCCTTGAATCCGGAATCGATTGCAGAAGCCGCCGTCCTCGCGGCGCGTATCGCCAAACCGCTCGACAACACGGACTTCGATATGAGCTGGCGAAAAAAAGTGACTGGAGAATTCGTGACCTGCGCCCTACGGGAACTGCGCGGGGACGACGTTAGCAGCGAACGCGAGAGTCTGATGCGCATGCAATCTCTTTGATCGCCGAGGATTCTCCTCACCCGCGTTCTTGCAACTCTTCTATTTCAGGTCATGCACATAAGCCAGACGCACGGGCTCGGTAGGAATCGGCTTGAAAGGATTTCCGATCAGAACGTCGTCCTCTTCTTCAACACTCGTTTCCCACACTGCAAAACTGATCTTTAAAGAAGCCATTGTGCGTTGAAGCATCCGGACTTTTTGCACGACCGTGATTACATCCTGGACGGCAGAAAAAGCTCCCGCGCCTCCAAGGGCCATACCCACGCCGGCATTCGCGAGGTCCGCTCCAATCTTGAATTTCTCGTAACCGGTAAGGCCCTCGGCACCCAGCTTGGTGTCCTCTAATCCGGGATAGCGCACGAACAAGCGTGCGTAGTCGTTCGCGAATCTTCGCGCGAAGGGTCCTGCTTCCTTGGGCGCAATAAATGCTATGGCAAGCGGAGAAACCGAATAGGTATCGTGCTCCAGCTTGAAGAGGACTTGGCCATCTTTGGTTTCCACTTTCTTGATGTCGGATAGCCTAAACGCGAAATCTTCGAAGCTGAGGGCGCGCGGAGCATTAGCCTCGATGACGAGGTCCCCTAGACCATCTTGGCCAGCATCGCGGGAAGGAGGCTTGGCCACACCTTTTTTGTCGTAGGAAGCTAGAAAAATGAAACGAATGTGGTCGCGGTTTAACTCGCACTTGGCGGGGCGATCGAGGTCGTGCCCGCGAATTTCGGCGTAAAAAGAAACGGGCAGACGCTGGCTTGCAACGGCGTCATACGCCCGGATTGCGCTGCGCCCGTCCAGCGCCTGCAAATAGACGAGTGCCATCAGCTCGTTGGCCTCCGCGCCGAGAGGAAAAAGGGCGAGAGCTGCCTGCAAATGCTGCGCAGCCGAGGCGATTTGCTGCTGAGCGTACGGAAGAGGAACGGTGAAACCGCCAAGCTTCTGCGCCGGATTGCCTTTCTTGTACTGCCCACGGCGGGCCCGCAAAGCGGAACGATTTTCGAGGCCATTAAAGGTCAGGTTCATCGCCCGGTTCCACAGATCGGCAATGGTGTCCTCGGCGTCGGAGACTTCTTCGTTATACTTCTCCCGTTTCGCATCCAGAAGGCCTAGGCGAAAATCGGCGCGCTTTTGGGCTTCCGGGTCGGCGTCCAATTCGCGGAATCGAGTGAACTGTCTCCGAGCCTCAGCGACATTGCCCATGGCCTCCTGCAGCAGGCCCAGCTTCCAATGGGCGAGCGAAAAATCCGGCAGCAAATCGGCGGCTTTTGTGTATGCCATCAGGGTGCCATCGTATTGGAATTCCTCGATGGAGCGTTCCGCCGTGGCGTATAAAGCACGCACCTGGGCGCCAGTCTGGTTGGGCAACGTCTTAATCGCATCGAGTTCCGCAATGCGTTGCTTGACCCTGGCGGCATCGAGGGCATTCGGGGCAAGTTCCAGGTAGCGCCGGAGAAAACGAATGGCTTCGTCAGGACGATTGTTATCTTCGGCGCAATTCGCCAGATCGAAGACGGCCGCAGGGCTATTGGCGAGAGTTTCCTTCACGCTCTGCAGGGCGGTACAAGCACTCGAGAAACGGCTCGATTTGCTGTTGCGACTAGGATCGGTGGCCGTAAATTTCGCCGTCGCGCCACGCACGTGAGCGGCAGGATCGGGAGAATCCCCTTCGACTAGGACCTCTTCATCCCCTAGTTCGTCCTCGGCGGAGGAGCCGTTTCCCAGAGTTTCGGCAAGATGGTCGAACAGTTCTAGCTGCTTTTTCATGGAGTCGCTCTGGGGCGTAGCCGACTCCGCGGTCGTGAAACTTGTGCGCGTCTGGATGAGCTTTGCCCGAACTTTCGGAGCTCCCGCGCCCGCGATGGCCAGGTCCAGATAATCCACGGCCTTTTGGCGCTCGCCAAGTTGATCGTAACAAAGCGCCAAATTATAGGCTAAGACCGGCCTGAAAGTTTGCAGGTTCCAGGCTTCTTCGAGAGCTTCGGCGGCTTCTTTGTATTTTCCTGCTTCGTACAGCTTCTGCGCGGAGGCCACCGCTGCTTTCGCGTTGGTCTTCAGTGTGTCGTCCAATCGGGAAATGGCCTGGCTCGCGTCCTTCAACTCGATATATCCCAGGGACTCCGCATACTTGAGCCGCGCTTCCACCAGCTTGCCGGACTTTTCGAGCGAGCCAGCCTCTGCGTTCAGAGCTTTCGCCGCTGATTCCAGTTCTTTCTTCTGAGTCTTTTGCAAGTCATCGGCTGTCGCGAGCAGAACGAAGCCAAGAACAGCAAGAAATAGAAATGGGGCCCGTCGCTTCGCGTTTGCAAGAATGAAAGTCACTGCCGGGAACTCCGGGGAAACTTGAGCCGAACTTAGGAGGATACTCTGATGCAGAGATAGCACAGAAAATGGTCCAACTCAAGAGCCTCGAAGAGTCCGAGGCCCGCCTTGAACTGGACTTCAGCCCTCGGCGCAACAATAGTTCTTCCTTGCCGGGAGCAGCTCCGTTTCTGGGTGCGTTAGCCTTGGCGGGTCTTGTGAAAAATCAAAACTCAACATGCAAGGGCAGCGCCGGTAAAAGTACAGGTCTTCGGTCACGGTTGTAACCGGTATTGTTAATAGATTGCAGCCCGAAGGATGGGTAGATCCGTCACCAGGCATGCTTGGATACGAAAACAACTTGCGCGCGGTTCCGCCTGCGATGTCCGCTTCTGTCACTATAAACGAGTCACTTCTCTTCGCATTTCTCGACTCCATCGAGACTTTTGACCGCCCGCTTTGGCTTTCGCGCTTCGAGCCGGGCGCGCGCATCCTTCACAAATCCTACGAAACGCAGCGTCAATTCGCGGATTCGTTCTGACTGGCGCCGTTCGATGGCCTCCGTCGGGATAAGCTCCGCGCCTACACCAATTGCCGTGGCACCCGCCAAAATGAAGTTGGCCGCCGTCTGTTGATTCACGCCTCCGGCAGCAATCAAGGGAATCTGCGGCAGAGGCCCCCTCAACGCCTTGATGTAGCTCTCACCGCCAACTTGCGCGCAAGGAAATACTTTGACGAAGTCGGAGCCCGCCCGCCACGCTGTGATCACCTCCGTGGGTGTTAAAGCGCCCGCGAGAACTGCGACCTCTTTTTTGGCGGCGAACTCGATGAGTGCCTGATCGAGTCCGGGGCTGGTTAAAAAGCTTGCCCCCGCATCAACGCACTTCCGCGCCATTTCGGTGTCCATAATTGTTCCGGCGCCGACAACCATTTTGGGATGGTAGCGAACCAGGTGCGAAATTAAGTCGATCGCACCGGCGACCGTCATCGTGATTTCCACGATCGGAACTCCTCCACGCGAAACGGACTCTGCGGCGAAATGGGCGGCTTCGGCGGACGACACCCTAATCGCTGGGACGATGCCTATCTCCTTAATAAGAGCGCAGACTTCAACCTTGTTCATACTGGAATCCCTTCCGACCGCCGCGGACGCCTCATTTCGAGCCGGACAGAGCGCTCCGGCTGCAAAAAAAAGAGCTCCACACTCGCCCTTGGCTGACTGACCGCCACCCCGTCATGCGTTGAATGCCTCAGACGGCCTCCTCAGGTTCCGGAAGCTTATCACCATCGTGAGCAAACCAGACGTAGAGCGTAGGCAGAAGAAAAATGCTCATAACCAGGTCGGAGATGAGGCCGCCGACGATCACAATGGCAAAGGGACGCTGCGAATCAGATCCAATTCCGTGGGAAAGCGCTGCAGGGAGCAGCCCCAGCGTTGCCACTAACATGGTCATCATGATGGGCCGAAGTCTCAGCACAGCCCCTTCCACTGCGGATTCTTCGATCGTGTAGCCCGTGGCGCGAAGTTGATTAATGTATTCGAGCATGATGACGCCGGTCTGCACCGAAACACCGAAAAGCGCAAGAAAGCCCACGCCGGAGGAGACGCTGAAGTTTGTATGCGTTATGAATAAAGCGAGCAGCCCGCCAAGGCGAGCCATGGCCACATTGGTAAGGATGAGAAGCGCCCACTTCATAGATTTGAACATGGCGTAAAGGATGACGAAGATCACCAGGACGGTGATAGGCAACACAAGCAAAAGCCGCTTCTCAGATCGCTTCTCACTCTCATATTCACCCGCCCAGTCAAACGTGTATCCTGGCGGCAATTTGACAGCAGCATTGACTTTCTTAATGGCTTCTTCCACGGTGCCGCCGAGATCTCTGCCGCGCACGCTGTACTTCACAGCCACATACCGCGAGTTCCCTTCCCGGTAAATTTCTGATCCTCCGTCCGAGACGCTGATCTTCGTCAGTTGGCTGAGCGACACGCGCTCGCCCGTAGGCGACAGTAGCCGTATCTTTTCGATGGCCTCCCTGGTGTCCCGGTATTCCGGCAAATAGCGCAGCACAAGGTCGTATCTTTGTTCACCGATAAGAACTTGACTGAGAGCATTGCCACCGACTGCGGTTTGAATGGCGTCCTGGACATCGGAGACATTGATCCCATACCGGGCGGCCTGATCCCGATCGACAGCAAAATCAAGGTTCGGCTGGCCGAGAACGCGAAACAATCCAAGATCCTGGACTCCGCGGATACCTTGCATGACGCTGACGACCTGATCTCCCTTTTCTTCCAGCGTCTTCAGATCGTCTCCGTAGATTTTCACCGCGAGCGCGCCCTTAACCCCGCTGACAGCCTCTTCCAGATTGTCAGAAATCGGCTGGGAGAAGTTCCAGATGACACCAGGAATTTTTTCCAGTTCGTGGTTCATCGCCGCGATCAGCTTTTCTTTGTCCTGATGGAAGACCGGACGCCATTTTTCCTTTGGAAGCAGATCGACGAAATACTCCGTATTGAAGAAGCCGGTAGTGTCCGTGCCGTCGTCCGGACGCCCCACCTGGTCGACCACTTGCGGGACTTCGGGAAAAGAGCAAAGTACCTGGCGGGCCCTGTCAGCGATGCGCGCGCCTTCGGTGGGTCCGGTGCTGGGTGCCAAGGTGCCGCGAACCCAAATGGCGCCTTCATCCAAATGTGGAAGAAATTCTGAGCCGATCACTCCGCCAAAGGCCAAGTAGATCGCTAACGCAAAGCAGACTAAGGCTGTCCCTACCGTAATCGGACGGTGCTCTACCGCCCAAGTGACCGCCTTTCTGTAACGGACGGTCAGAAAACCCATGACGGGGTTTTTCCATTCTTTGACACCCGAGCGAAAGAAAAGACTCGCCAGCGCAGGAGCAATCAGCATGGAAAAGATCAAGGCACCGAGAAGCGCGAAGGCCACAGTCCATGCCATGGGTTTGAACAATTTACCTTCGACGCGCTGCAGCGTGAAGATGGGGAGGTATGCGGTGATGATGATGGCAATGGCATAGAAGACGGGCCGCTGCACTTCATGCGCCGCTTGCCGAATCCTATCAAAGGGTGTCCCTTGATCCGACCCCTGGTGGTTTAAGTGGCGCACGATGTTCTCGACCATCACGACGGCGCCGTCAACGACCATGCCAAAATCCAAAGCGCCCAGGGAAAGGAGATTCGCCGAAATGTGGCGCAAATCCAGACAAATGGAGGCAAAAAGCAGGGCAAAAGGAATCGTGAGCGCAACGATGATCGCGGCGCGCACATTGCCGAGAAAAATGAAAAGAATAATGACGACCAGGATCATGCCCTCGGTAAGGTTGTGCATGACGGTGTGCGTGGTGTAGTGCACCAAGTCGTCGCGGTCCAGATACGGTACGATCGTCACGCCTTTGGGTAGTATCTGCTCGTTCAGCCGCCGAACCATGGCGTGGATGCCTTCGAGCGTGGTGGCTGTGTCCGCATTTTTGCGCAAGAACACGATGCCTTCCACTACGTCGTTGTCATCGACCACTACGCCATCCGCTCGATGGATCGCTTTTCCTATTTGGCCTAAGCGGATCTTTGGTCCCTGGGTGACAACTGCAATATCCTTCAGCCGCAAGGCCGTACCGTTCTGCGTTTTGAGGACGGTCTTTTCGATATCTTTGATGTCCCGCACCAATCCCACGGCTCGAACGTTGATTTGCTGCGCGCCTTGTTCGATAAAACTTCCGCCGGCATTCGCGTTGCTGTTCGACAATTGCTGCTCGACTTGGGCAAGGCTCAGCCCGTAGGACACCAGTTTGTCCGGATCGACGCGAACCTGATACTCGCGCGTGATCCCACCAAAGGACGAATCGTCCACCACGTCGGGCACAGACTTTATATATTTACTGACGACCCAATCCTGGAGGGATTTGAGCTCCATCACGTCGTACGCGGGATTGGTACTTTTCAGTGTGTACCAATAGATGGACCCAATCGGACTGAAATCAGGACCGATACTTGCCGTGAGGTTGGGCGGCAGCGTTACCTGCCCCAGGCGCTCCGAAACCTTCTGGCGGTCCCAGTCGTTATCGGAATCATCATCGAAGATGAGATTTACGACGGATAACCCTGCCAGTGAAGCCGAACGTATATGCTGAAGATGCGGCATGCCGTTCATCTGGATTTCGATTGGCACGGTGACTTGTTGTTCCACTTCTTCCGCGGCCCGCCCTGGCCATTGTGTGATCACCTGGACCCAAGTGTTGGCAACATCCGGGTAGGCTTCCACCGGCAGTTTCTCAAAGGAGATAATGCCCCATACAAATAGCAGTACGGCAAGACTGAGAACGATGAAGCGGCTGTTCAGCGCGAAGTCGACTAGCGAACGAATCATTACTGCTGCACCGTATTCTGGAATTCAAGAGCGTTGGATATCACTTGATCCCCTGGAGCAAGTCCCGACAGGATTTCCTGCATGTCTCCTGGAAGCATGTCGCCGCCCGTAACTTCCACGCGCCGAAATTTCTTGTCTTTCATTGGAACGTAAACCCAATCGCGGTCGTGCAAGTGCAAGATGGCAGTCGCGGGAACGGCGGCCCGTTTGTCTTTCGTTTGGCCGTGAAACGTCGCCGTCACAAACATGCCTGGACGCATCAGACCAGGATTGCTCACTTCTAGGCGCACCTTTGCGGTGCGAATATTGGGATCGAGGATGGGACCAATGTTGCTGATCACGCCGGTGAACTTTTTGTCTGGGTAGGCATTCAGCCGGATCTCGGCGTTTTCCCCAAGCTGTACATCGGAAAGGTCATTCTCATAGACGTCGCAAAGGATCCAGACGTAGCTCAGGTCGGAGATCGTAAATGGATTGGGCGAGCCCAGGCCCGCCACCCCCGCTGCGTTGGTGACCTGCTGATCAGTAATTACGCCCGAGACAGGCGCGCGAATCTCGACAATCCCGGATGGCTGATCCAGGTTGCTATTGCCGAGCACTCGGAGTTTTTCAGCGGTGGTTTTCACGTCGACTTTAGCCTTCACGTCTGTGTCCTGTGCAACCTGTAGATCGTTTTGGGAAATTGCGCCTTTGTCATAGAGGAGCTGCGCTCGCTCGAGCTGGGTGCGCGTGAGTTGTTCATCGGCGACCGCTTTTTGATAATCGGAAAAGGCTCCCGCAACGTCGGCGCTCTGAACGCGCAGCAAAAGCTGGCCTTTCTTTACGGTGTCTCCCAAGCGGGCGGCAATCTCCACAACGCGGCCGGTGGCCACGGAAATGACGGGAACAGCCCTGGATATGTCGGGAGCGACGACGCCAGTCACTTTCAGCTGTGGCGTGGCAAAGTGTTCGACCGCCGCCACCAACGGGAATTGATCGGGATGATCCACTTGAAAAACATTTGGATCGCTCGCCTGCTCGACCTTCAGCGGCGGCGGTGCTCCCGCATTCGCATCCTTCTGGGCGTCTCCACAACCTGTCGTTACCAAGCCCAGCATCAAGCAAATAAGCAGGATTTCAAAAGCCCTGGGTCTCATTGGATGACCTCACGCCCTGCTGCAAGATTGAGTTGATTGGCTGCCTCTAGATACGAGCCAACAAGATTTAAGTAATTGAGTTGCACGCTGCGATAGTCTGCTTGCGCGCCTAGAAAATCGAGCAGCGACGCGGCTCCGTGCTGGTAAGAAAATGAAATCGTTTCTCGAACTCTTTCCGCTTGTTTCAGGTACCGGTCCTTATAAGGCTGGAGAAGAATCACGGCGCTCGTCACAGTGGCGTATGCCGAATCAACATCGCTGAAGACCTGCGCGCGCGCGGCTTGCATGAGTTTCTCGTTTCGGTCGATATCCAACTGCGTGCGCAGTTTTTCGCCTTGGTTGCGGTCGAAGATGCGCAGCGGGATGCTCACGCTAAACCCGATGTATTGATCGATGGGAGGATTGCGTCCCACGTCGAAGCCGAAAGTTGGATCGGTCGATCCATTGGCGACCGCGAGCCGGTGATCGGTCTTCGCCTTGTCAATGGACTGTACCGCAGCCTTCAAGTCCGGCCGACCGTCGAGAGCGGCCTGGCGGACGTCGTCGAGAGGCGCGATCTGTCCTGAAAAATCAAATGGACCTGTGATGTCGAACTGCTCGACCGGCGTTCGATCGTTCAAAAGCGCGAGCAGCTGAATCTTCGCCGTGCGAAGATTGACTTCCGCCGTCTGCAAATCGGATTCGTATTGAACGCGCTGGAGCTCGAGCCGGTCCTGATCGACTTGAGCTATGTCGCCCGCCTTGTACCGTTCGCGATTTATGTTGATGACATGGTCGTAATAAACGAGGTTTTCCTTGGCAAGTTCCAGGACGGCTTTTCCCTGCAGGGCCTGCACGAAAGCAGACCGCAAGTTGAAAAGAAGATTTCGCTCCAGGTCGGCCTGGCTCGAGACGGCAATTTTCGTCGCGTCCTGCGCGCTGTCGCGCCGCAATTCTCGCTTGTGCTGGCGTTCGTGCAAGTAGTCCACGGTCGCCGAGTTCAGCAGATATCCGAACGTACTATGCGGTGGGCCTCCGTTGAACGGATCGATCTGATCCGCGAGCAGTGCCAAGCTCGGATTGGGACGCAAGTACGCCGTAATCTCTGCGGCACGAGACTCGTCCACACCAATCTGCCCCGCTTGAAGCGACGGATTCCCAGCCTCGAATTTGTCCCGTATTTCTTGCCAAGTCAGGGCTCTCTGGGCTTGCGCTGATTGGGCTAAGAGCACGGCCAAAAAGAGAGCAAAAGAGAAGCGCGCGAAATTCCTTCGCGGGAATTGCAGAGTCTTGATCGATGATACGCCGCCGGCGTTATGAAGCATATTCGTCTCACTGTTCGCATTCTGATGCGATGGAATAGGACCCTGGGAGAGTAAAAGGCGTTCTATTACAGAACGATGAACGCCGCGCAGGGGACCCGCCAGTTGAAATGAGCCACGTCCTTGCTCTACTGTGCTGAGTGCCGTTGCAATACCGTCCCAGGCTTTGATACCATACCCCTGTAGGGTAGGCAAGCAAAATGTCACATACCTCTCGCGAAAAGCTCGACCTCGTCACTCGCACCAAGAAAGTCATTGGCCAGCTCGAAAGCGTGCTCCGCGCCCTCAATGAAGATGAGCCCTGTGCCGAAGCGCTGCAGCGGCTGGCCGCCGCTCGCGGCGCCATCAACAGCCTCATGGGCGAGCTGATGGAAGACCACATCCGAAATCACATGCCGCGGAATTCGAAATCTTCCGAAGAGGCCGCCGACGACGTCATTCAAATTGTGCGGACCTATCTAAAGTGACGCAAAAGCAAGTCGCGTTTGCGGCTGTTTTTCTGTATCTTCCCTACACCCAAGTGTTGAGGAAGCGAATCCAAGACCGAAGGGAGATCTCGCGGTGACACGATTGTTCGCAAGTTTGCTCTTCGTAGCCTTTTTATGCGCTCCAGCCTCGAAGGCCCAGGCCGGCCCCGAGGATGGCGGGCATGATCTGCAGATATGGACCGGTGGCGGCCACGGACTGAATGGCAGCACCGCGAGCAGCGGAGTCTGGAACGTCGGTTTACGTTACGGCTGGATTCTAACCCCGCCAGTTGGCCCGGGATTTTTGCGCGGTCAATTCGAATACGCGGTCGATGTTGTGCCCGTCTTTGTCGTGGATCAGAAATTCGACACCGCTTATGGCTTCGGGCTTAATCCCTTTGCACTAAAGTGGAATTTTACAAAACCTCGCAAGGTCGTTCCCTACTTCGAGCTCGGTGGGGGCACGCTCTTCACGAATGACAATGTGCCTCCCGGCACTTCGCGGGTAAACTTCACATCGAGCGGCGCACTGGGCCTGCATTTTCTGGGCAGCAAGTACAATTTGAGCGCTGAACTTCGCTTCATGCACATTTCTAATGCCTCGCTTGCCAACCTGAATCCCGGGATAAATACGCTGCAACTGCGGCTGGGGTTTGGGCGATTCACTCATCCGAACTAGCATCTGCTCCCACAGAGCGGTATCATGTAGCCGTCCAGCCTGCTGTAGCAGCATAATTCACAGGAAATTAGGTTCCTACCTGGAATAAATCCGAACTAACGAAGGTACAAGCCGGAGGGGTAAACCATGAACATGAAAATGACCAAAATTGTGGTTGGTGTGTTGCTGTTAGCGGGATTGGGACTGGGCCTGGGGATCCGCGGATTGCGTGCCGATGGTAAGGCGCCGGCCGTCGGGACGGCTGCGCCGGACTTTACGCTCAATTCGCAAGAGTCCAAGCCAGTTAGCCTCCACGATTTCAAGGGCAAGTGGGTGGTGCTCTACTTTTACCCGAAAGATTTTACGAGCGGATGCACGGTCGAAGCCCACAACTTCCAGCGCGACTTGGCTCAATACGAGCAGAAACATGCCGTAATCGTTGGTGTCAGCGTGCAGGATGAGGATTCTCATCAGAAGTTCTGCACCAAGGAAGGGCTGAGCTTTAAGTTGCTTGCGGACACCAAGACCGAGGTTTCCACTCAGTATGACTCGGTGATGAATTTTGGCGTTGCAAAGGTTTCCGCGCGCCATACCTTCCTGATCGATCCAGATGGCGTCGTACGCAAAGTCTATCTCGACGTTAAACCGCAACAGCACAGCGAGGAAGTCCTAGCAGCGCTCACGGAGCTGCAAGGCGGCGCAGCCAAGTAAATTGGTAGCACGCGCACGCCCGCACCGAAAGCGTCAGGCGGCGTGTGCGTGCCTATGGGGACGTTTTTTCAAGAACCATTTGTAATAGGAGGTTCTGCGAGGCGGGGTCTAGCGATTCGGCAAGACACTGAGCCCCTGCACGGACATCAACGACTCGTCCGCGGTGACAAGCGTCAGGTCATAGACCTTTGCCGTCGCGACCAGAAATCTGTCCGCCGGATCGCGGTGGCCCAGCATCGTGAACCGCAACTCATGCGCTACTCGCCAGTGCAAAGGTGCCTCAAGAAGCTCCAGGTCAGCCACAGACTGCTTGAACCATCCCCCGAAATCCTGCCGAAGATTGACTCGTCTTTTTTCGAGGAGGACCGTTGTTTCCCAAATACTTATCGGAGACAGGAAGCGCTCGTTATGAGCATTCGTTAGCTCCCGCGCCACTTCGGAGGTCAGCTTTTCCGGCGCGATGTAAGTCCAAATCCAGATGTGCGTGTCGAGGAGAAGCCTCACTTAAGCTTTCTCTCAGGCTCCGACTCGGGTTCTCGAGCCGCTTCCCAGTCCGATTCGTCGCCGATGGGACCTACGATATCCCCTAATATCTCCATCGTTCCGATCCCACCCCCCATTCGAATGGTGCGCTGAGCGCCTCCTGGTGGATTGATCTCAGCGACGGCTTGGCCGAAGCGGGTCACTCGGATCGGCTGGCCGGTCTTGCGCACTCGCTCCAGAACTGCCAAACAGGTCGCCTTAAATTTCGAAATGGCTATCTCTTCCATGCTCTGGACTCCTGGCTTCATATTACAGTGCAGTCTGACTACAGTCAAATCATAGTCTGACCATGGTCTAGCTCTACAACATGTGGCACGCTGTAAACTCAACCACGCGGCTGCCGTCTATACCGGTAGATTTCAGACCAACGAAAGCATCCCAACCTCGGAGGCAGTCGAAAACCATGGCAAATCGCTCGCAAGCGTTTCGCAGGATCGCTCTGTTAGCCCTCGCACTCGCAGGACTCAGCTTCACGGTCCGCACGGCTAAGACCGCCCAAGCACAGTCCACCGCCGTCGAGCTTCCCAAGACTCCTCCTGGTGAACAATTCTCTGCTTGGCTTTCTGCTTTCAACAGCGGCGAACGTGCCGAACTCGAAAAATTCCGCAATCACTTCGATAAACCCGAGGACCACAAAGTCGAAGGCATGCTTGGGTTCCGCCAGCAGACCGGAGGGTTTGAGCTCAGGAAAATCGAGGAATCGAGCGCAACGAAGCTCACCGGCTTAGTGCAGGAACGCGATTCGGACCAATTCGCCCGTTTCACCATGGAAGTAGAACCCGCAGCACCATTCCATGTCACGCACCTCGACCTGCGAGCTGTTGGCCGCCCGGCGGAATTCGCCCTCGCGCGCCTGAGCCAGGGCGATCTAGTCGCTGCGCTGCGCGCAAATCTCGATAAAGACTCTGTCTCTGACAAGTTCTCGGGAGCCGTGCTTCTCGCCAAAGACGGCAAGCCGATATTCACCGGCGCATACGGCATGGCCGATCGCGAAAAGAAAATCCCCAACACGCTCAACACGAAATTCCGTATTGGCTCGATGAACAAAATGTTCACCGCCGTCTCGATTCTACAGCTCATGCAAGCCGGCAAAATTTCGCTCAGCGATCCCGTCGGCAAATACCTCACCGACTATCCGAACAAAGACATCGCCACTAAGGTAACGATCCAGCAACTCCTGACTCACACCGGCGGCACCGGCGATTTTTTCGGCCCCCAGTTCGACGCCCATCGCCTGGAACTAAAGACCCTGCAGGACTACATGAAGCTTTATGGCGAGCGGGCGCCGGAGCTTGAACCGGGCAGCCGCTGGGAGTACAGCAATTATGGGTTCTTGATGCTGGGAGTCATCGTTGAACGCGCCAGCGGAAAGAATTATTACGAGTATGTGAGCGAAAACATCTATAAGCCCGCCGGCATGACTTCCACCGGCTCATTTCCGGAAGACCAAAACGTGCCAGACCGCTCCGTCGGCTACACGCACCTCGAGGGCGGGGCGCTTGGGCCCAACACGGATACGCTCCCATATCGCGGCACGTCAGCCGGTGGCGGCTATTGCACCGTCGAGGATTTCCTGCGCTTCGCCAACGCCCTCACCAATTACAAATTGTTGAATGCGCAAAACACCGAGCTGCTTACGACCGGGAAAGTCGATACCCCGCGAGGCGACAAATACGCATTCGGCTTCATGGACAACGGCGCGGGCACCCCCATGCGCCACTTCGGCCACGGCGGCGGCGCTCCAGGCATGAACGGCGACCTGCAAATCTTTCCGCAAAGCGGTTACGTCATTGTGGTGCTGTCGAATCTCGATCCTCCGGCGGCCAGCCGCATCTCAGATTTCATCGTAAACCGCCTGCCCGCTAGCTAGGGCCGCGTAATCAGCGCCTCTATCCTAAAGATCGCTTTTGCTCCCGCCCATCCAGGCCCCCGAGCTACCAAGGTTAGTTTTCAACCCGGAAAGAAAGTTTTCTTCCTTCCGTCCGGAATAAATCGCCGCCAGAGCCGTCTAAGAGAAGTAACGGGGCGTGGTCTCTTCGATGGGGGGAATCTGGATTCTTCATTTGACTTGATAGGGATTCTGTACATAATCCGTCCCAACCATCATTGAAAGCGTCTCGTGGTCTGACGCAGGTTCGTTCCTGGAGGGAATGCCTTCGATTCCCGATTTACCAGTCCAAGGACGACCCGCTCGATCTAGGAATTGGGAGGGGCGCCATGAAAAATCGCATCTTATTTATATTTCTTTTAGTCTGCTTTCTGCCCGCTTTAGTCTCCGCTCAAGTCGCCGTCACCGGAAAAATCACCGGGGCGGTGACCGACGCATCGGGAGCTGGTGTCGCCAATGCAACTGTCACCGTCAAGAGCACCGCTTTGATGTTGCCCCGCACGATAAACACCACGCCGGAGGGGACTTATCTGTTTGACCTTCTTCCCCCCGGCACTTACGAGGTGACCGTGACCGCGACGGGATTCCGCACGGTAGAGGAGACCGGTGTCGTCCTGACGGCGGGATTTACAGCCACCGTTAATGCGAAGCTTCAAGTTGGTGAAGTGACTCAGACCGTCAAAGTGGAAGGCGAACCGGTGGTCGACCTGCAGACCGTACAGACCTCGACCACCTTCGACCAAACCCTGCTGCAGGACATCCCCAGCGGTCGCGACCCCTGGTCTACAGTTGCCCAGATGCCCGGAGTTACTTCGAACACCTTTGACGTGGCTGGCGACAACAGCTACCAGCAGTCCGCAATGCAAATTCATGGCAGCACGCAAGCTGAACAAATCTACAGCTACAACGGCCTCGACTTGAACTGGCCGGGCTCGAACGGCGGCTACACCCAGTTCTACACAAACCATGACTCCTTCGACGAGTTCCAGGTTGTGGCTGACAACGCCCCTGCAGCGGTACCTATCGGTGGGATTTACATGAACATGGTCACGAAGTCCGGGTCAAACGACCTGCACGGGCAAGCCGCTGTGTATTACCTAACGGCCGCGACACAAGCAGGCGTGAATTTTCCTGTGTACAACGGAAAGGCGGTGCCGTCCGGCTCGCCTTTTGACAACACCATGGACACGAGCGCGAGTCTCGGCGGCGCCATCATCAAGAACAAGTGGTGGCTCTTCGGCTCCTACAGACGTTACGATCTGCGCCAGGAGATTCTTTCCGTTACGAACCAGGCGGGCGCTCCCGCAGTCGACGTAAACCATCAAACCAATACAGATCTGCGCAGCGATTGGCAGATCAACTCGAAGAACAAATTCAGCTTCATCTGGCTGTACAACGAGCAGAATCGCTTCTACCGCCGCGACACGGCCTATTCTTTCGTCACCGAGGAGGCGAGCTGGTTGCAGATTGAGCCCGCTTACATTCTCGAAGGTCTGTGGACCAGCCAGATCACCAACAATCTGCTTTTGGATTTCCGCGTTGGATATAACAAAATCGTCTTCCCGCTCAGCTACCAGCCCGGCGTCACCTCTTCCGATCTCAACGTGCAGGATGTTTCGCTGTCCACAGAAACGGGCGCTGCGCCTTACCAGTTCGCAAATCCCGCGTGGGTTCTGAAGTGGACTGCGGGAGGCTCCTGGTACAAGCCCCACTGGGCGGGCGACCACAACTTCCAGTTCGGTGTTGAATGGGGCAAAAATTACAACTCGTACATCTACAACGTGAACCAGGGCATCAACGTGCTGCTGAACAATGGCGCACCTTATGAAATCCTTGCCTACAACACGCCGACCACGCAAAAGAACTACTTCCGCGACACCAGCTTCTTCCTCCAGGACAGCTGGAATATCAAACGCCGCCTCACCTTGAACATCGGCTTGCGCTACGACAATTTCTTTACCTACTACCCCGTTCAGCAAAGCAATCCAGCTGAAACTTTCCCTCAGCTTTTTCCCATCATGACGTTCCCCGCTTCCGGGAATCTCGTCGATTGGAATAACGTTTCTCCGCGGATCGGCGTGGCCTATGACCCGACCGGCAAGGGCAATTCAGTCATCCGGTTTGGCTACGGCATCTACTACATCATGCAAGGCACTGGGCTGGCGGAAACGGCTAACCCTGTCGGGCTTTCGGGCAAGTACTACGCCTGGAATGCGGCTAGCTGGACTCCGGCAGACGGCATCCCTCCCGAAAGTCAGTGGCTGCCCAATGGCGCGAACACGGCTGCCGTCAATGCCTTCGGCGGCTCCAGCACGCACATCAATCCCAACATGAGCCGTCCGTACTCCGAGGAAATCAGCGCGGGATACGAAAGACAGCTCTGGCACGACCTTCGTGTCGGAGCCACCTATTACTACCGCACGAAGAAAAATCTCATCGGTCTCGAAAATACGGCGGTTACCGAATCGGACTACGTCCCGATCACGACGCTCAATGGCAATCCGATCATCAACCCGGTCACGAACCAGGCGCTGACGCTCTATAGTTTCCAGCCATCCAATACGGCGCTGTATGGCGCGTTCAACTACGTTGTCACCAATATTCCAATTCTGAACAACAACTCGTACAACGGCGTCGAACTGACCGCTGTGAAACGCCTGTCCAGTAAGTGGCAAGTCCTTGCGGGTTTCACCATCCAGCGCCAGAAAGGCGTCTACGGCCGAGGGTTTTCTGACGAAGCCACGAGCGATAACTTCACGGATCCCAACAACGACATCAATCGATACAACAACTACCTCAACCTCGATTCGACTTACGTTTTTAAAATCGACGGAACCTACGAACTCCCCTGGAAAATCGGCGCGAGCGTCAACTTCCAGCACTATACCGGCTATCCGTTGCAGCCGACCGAAACTTTCAACATTCCGGACGGCCAGGGCGTTAACGTCGGCGAGTCCGTCATCCTGCAGCCCGCGGGAATCCAGCGTCTGCCAAGCGTGAACCTTCTCAACCTGCGCCTCTCGCGCGAATTCGTCCTGAACGATAGATTCCACCTGATCCCGACTGCCGACTTCTTTAACGTGACGAACTCTCAGACCGTCATCGGACAGGTCACTACCATCGGCTCCAACTACCTCTACCCGTACAGCACCATCAACCCGTTCGTGACGCGCTTTGGTCTGCGCTTCACGTTCTAGTGTGGCTAGCGACTACGAACACTCGTCACTATAGTTATTTTCAATCGGGCGGGTGGAGTGGTATTTTCACTTCACCCGCCCGTCGATTTCGGGGCCACCAGTAAATCTGCGGCACGTTTTTGGGAGGCACTATGCGCAATTGGCGGCAGTCGATCCGAATTTTCGCTGCACTCATCTCACTTGCCAACGCCGCTGCCGCATACGCGCAGACCACGGCTTCGAAACCTCACCTCACCATCGAACAACTGATTGATATCAAGCATCCGTCCGATCCCATCTGGTCTCCCGACGGAAAGCTCGTCGCGTTTGTCTGGGATCGCGCGGGCGTCGCCAATCTCTACGCGGCCAATGCCGACGGCAGCGGCACGCCGAGACCGCTCACTTCGTTCCCTCAGGGCCAGGTTGAAGGCGCGTTTTGGAGTGAGGAGGGTGATGTCATCTATTTTCCACACGACGGCGATCTCTGGCAGGTTGCTGTTTCTGGAGGCGCACCCAAACCCGTCTGGAGCAAGCCAGATCCTGGAAGCGGATATGTTCCCTCGCCCGATGGCAAACGCATAGCCTTCGTTCGCAGCAACCGCGCGGCGAAAGACGATGCGCCGCGCTCAAGCGATCTGATCATTCGCTGGCTCTCCGATGGCACCGAAGCGACCACCGCGCACGACGACGTCGGCATTCACAGCATCTTGTGGTCCCCCGACGGTTTGTCCCTCGCCTATATTGGGGGCGCAAAGATTATTCACCACGATGAATCACCCTCGTATTCCGGCGCAAAACTCGTTTATCGCGTTTCCGAATATGTCCCAGGCCAGATTTATGCGATCAAACTTGCCGACGCGAAACCCGTCCCTGTGGCCAAGCCGGCTGAGTACGGCGGGTTAGCTTGGGTCGATAACGCACATCTCGTGTTCGACGGGGAGTCCAGCGATTTCAAAACCTATCTCATCTATCTGGCCGACGCCTCGACCGGGAACGTAAAAGCTCTTCACGAAATTCACGAAGAAAAATTCTGGAGTATCCCGGACTGGGGCGAAGCGGGCGCTCAGCCCTGGCCCTCGCCCAACGGTAAGTGGATCGCTTTCCTAAGTGATCAAGATGGCTGGGACCATCTCTACGTCATGCCCGCGTCCGGCGGCGATGCCGTTCAAATCACCAAAGGCAAGTTCGAAGCATGGCGCCCGGCGTGGTCGCACGACAGCACGCGCATCGCCTTCGACGCCAATCTCGAGGATCGTCCTGGCGACCGCGTCCTCGGCATCGCAAAGATCGGCGATGATCCCGCGCACGCCGAAGTCACTTACCTTCCCGCGGAGCCGGGCACAAATATCGAGCCGCGCTGGTCGGAGGGCGACGGCCGCCTCGTCTATCAGCACACCGACACGCAGAACAGCGCCGATCTTTATACCGTCGGCTCCAACCCCGGCGCGCCTCTCGTACGCATCACCGACTCAATGCCCGCTGGCATGGACCACTCCCAATTTGTCGAGCCGCAATTCGTACACTTTCCCGGACCCGACGGCCAGCAGGTTCCAGGCTGGCTTTTTGTTCCCAAAAATCTCGATCGCACGAAAAAACATCCCGCGATTTTGTGGATCCACGGCGATGGCGTGAATCAGAACTATGACGGCTGGCACGTGCAGCGCAATTACGCCGTGTACTACAGCATTCATCAATATTTTCTACAGAAGGGCTACGTCGTTTTTGCTCCCGACTATCGAGGAAGCATCGGCTACGGGCGAGACTGGCGTACTGGCGTCTACATGGATGTCGGCGGCAAGGATGCCAAGGACGCCTGGATGGGTGCGAACTACCTAAAGACTCTTCCGTACGTGGATGCGGACCGGATCGGAGTCTGGGGCCTAAGCTATGGCGGCTTCTTCACGCTCATCGCCATGACCGATCAGCCCAAGCTTTTCCGCGCGGGCGTGGACGTCGCCGGTGTCGTGGATTACGAGATGTATTACTCCGATCCCTACCACGGCGATTGGACCGCAAGCCGCATCGGCACTCCCGAACAAAATCCGCAAGTCTATGCGAACGCTTCCCCGATTTCGCACATCGATCGCCTCGAGCGGCCCCTGCTTGTACTCCACGGCACGGCCGACGTGAATGTTCCCTTCCTCGAATCCGTTTGGCTGATGGACGAAGCCTTGAAGAAACACAAAGGCGACTTGGTGTCCTTCATGATTTATCCCGGCGAGTTTCATTACTTCACCCGCGAACACGTTCTGCTCGACGCCTGGCACCGCGTCGACGGCTTCTTCGACGCCAACTTGCGCGCCCCCGCCGCAAACAAACCCAAACCGAAGTGACCGAACTACTCGGGTGCAAGCAGTCCTGCAACGCTGCTCGTCCGCTCTTTTTCTAGTTACTGCAATGGCCACATGCCTTCTCGTTCTCTCTGGTAGAGAACGCACGTGCCTGTTCTAATTGTCTGTATACAAGCCTCAACTTCTTCGTTCAGCATAAAGGCCGGCGATGCGAACTTTTTACTTCTGTCTCTTGGTCCTGTTCGCCATGACCCTTGCTTCTTGTTCTAAGAATGAACTAAGCGGGGCCTCCATGGAAAAACAGATTAATCTTGTTCAAGCCGCATTAGGCCAGGCGCGCTCTTGGCATATTTCCAGTACGTTCGCCGCTAACGACGGCATCGCGCAGCTCGAAGAAGATGTCAGTTGTCCTTTCAACTACCATCGCGTCGGAAAAGTTCCTCAGCGTTTGCCCAATGAGATTATCGCTATGCAAGCCGGATTCTATACTCGAGAAGGCGAACGCTGGACCGTTCTTCATCCTGCTGCAAAGGCTTACTGTGCGGACGGTCCGGCCGCGGGTTTCGCGCCTCTGGCTCAGTCCCTTGAGAGACTGAAAGGTCCCACAACTCTGAAAAAAGGAGAAATACAAACGATCGGCGGTTCTTCTTGCCGCAACTTCGAGTTTATCGGCGTCGCCGATCCGCAACCAAAGTGGGGTTCGCTATGCATCGACGAACAGACGAACCTCCCCCACGAATTCCGCTACGGCAAGGACGCTTACCAATACTCGAAGTGGAATGAACCAATCGAGATCGAACCACCACCTCTCTCCTGAGGCTTGGAGCGCGCTTCATGTCCAAGTGGATCATCGTCCTGGCCGCCCTCTTGATCACAATTGGCGGTTTTTTCTTCGTGAAGTGGTGGATATCACCCAAGCGCGAACTCGAGCGTTCCCGCGCCGCCCTTTCTGCCGCCAGGAGCTGGCACATGCATACGGTCCGCGTATTTGCAACGATTCCGCCAGAAACCGTCGACGTGGATGTCGTTTGTCCAAGCTTCCAGCACAGAGTGGCGCAGCAAGCGCGAACTGACGGCACGCTAGCTTCCTACGAATACATCGCGTTCAACGGACAAATCTATAACCGCGTGGAGGATCAGTGGATCTTGTCGAAAACTCCCGCAACCGATATGTGGAACTGCGATCATCATGGAACCTTGCTCGACGGCGACGGAAACTCCTTGCCCTACGCCGCAATCCTGAACGAAGGAACGATTCGCCGCGGCGAGGTCCGTGAAAGCGGGGACGAGGGCTGCCGCGATTACGAAATCGCAGTTCCCACGCCCACCAATATTCTCGAACGCGAATACCACTTCTTTCTGTGCATCAATGATCGCGATCATCTTCCTCGTGAGACACGCCGCACGGTCCGCGGCTCGGATCACGAAGACGTCATCCTTTACTCTCGCTGGAACGAGAAGAACGAGCCTGTGCTCCCAGCCGATTTCCCCCGTTGATGACGGGAATGGACACGCTCTTCAGTGGGCCGGCTCAAGAATCAATTTCTGCACGCGCCAATTCAGGATTTCGCTCACATACAATTCGTTCTCAGAGGGGCAAGCGATTTCGTGAATCCATCCGAATTGTCCGAGCTGCTTCCCTGCTTTACCAAACATCCCGAGCACTTTTCCGTCGAGGCTGAGTTTGTAAATTCGTCCAGGAAACGCGTCCGAGGTGTATAGCACTTGCTTTGGCCCTGGCGTGATGCAAACCGTCCAGGGGGCGCCGGACGCCATTGTGCCTGTCGCCGCGCTAGGCTTATTACCGATGGCCGCGCGCGCATCTGGAGGGGGCGGCACATCAATCGTCATCTGCCGCAAGAATTTTCCGTCCCCATCAAACACCTGGATGCGCCGATTCCCGCGATCGGCCACGTAAACATTCCCCGCCGCATCCACCGCAATACTGTGCGGCACATTGAACTGTCCTGGCCCATCGCCTGGTTCGCCCCAAGACTTCACCCAATTCCCATCCTTATCCACTTTCGCCACGCGCGAATTGATGTATCCGTCGCTGATGAAAGTGTTGCCCTCCGCGTCCCACGCTACGTCCGTCACTTGCCGGAACATTCCGTCAATAGGGGGCAGCGGCGGTTTGACGTGCTTGAGGGGCCCCGTGCCGTCGTCGGACGCTTCCTGCTTGCGCCCAAACACCATCACCACGCGCCCCTCGGGGTTGAACTTAATCACCATGTCCGACCCTTTGTCCGTCACCCAAATGTTGTCCTGCGAATCAACCTTCACGGCGTGCGCGTACGACCACGCATACAAATTGTGGCCAATTTCGCGCACAAATCTCCCGTCTGCACCAAACTCCAAAAGCTGCGCGCCGCTCGCCGCATACGCTGGCCCCGTCGTATTGCCCCGCGAGAAGACAAAAACATGCCCCTTCGAATTGACTGCCACCCCCGCCACTTCTCCCAAGTAGATGTCGGGCGGCAATTTTAGAAAATCCGGAACAGAGGTGTAGCGAATCTCCGGCGGCTGCTGCGCGAAAAGAGCTCCAACCACCAAAAAGTACAAAACAAAAGCGAGCAGACAGCGCTTCATGAGATTCACCTCGCTAAATTCGTACGATCAATTGCCCGTCAGAGCCGCATATTGGGCTTTGGTGAGAGGAACGACCGAGAGCCTTCCCTCACGAACAAGGGGAGAGCCGGCGAACAGTTTGTCGGCTTTGACCTGTGCCAATGTCCACGGTTTCGCAATGGGTTTGCCGGCTTTGATTTTGACTACCGGCACTTTCGGATTGGACGCGTCCACGGATATCACTGTAGCCGTTCCTATGGCGCTCTTTCGGTTGGCAGTTTCGTAGATGACCAGGCGAGCGCCAGGCTCTATTTCGCGCAAGTGCTTAACTCCCGCAGGACTCGTTACGCCGTCCCACACCGTGACGCCGTCTTTTTGCAAATCAGCGAACGAATATTCGGAGGGTTCTGTCTTCAGCAAATAGTCCATGGACATTTCTTTTCCACCTTTCACGGAGCCTTTGCGGCAACGATTCCGATGTCGGCGATATTGTCGCCTTTTTTTAGCGATGGAACGGCGTTTAGGTGAAGCACTACGCCGCTGGCTGGCGCCTTCGCCTGAAGAATCACCTTGCCGAAATAGTTGGTGACATAGCCCAGCTCCATTCCCTCCTGAACGTATGTCCCGCGCCTGACCAGCGGATACCAAATGCCCGGGCCATCTGAAATAACATCGACGACTTTCCCCAGCCAGACTGGATTTTCGATGTAGTGCGGCTCGCCGGGAATCATTTTCAAAGCCCGCATCGTGCTGAGCGTTCCGTCGACCAGCAGCGCCACGTCATCCGATTCGACAGTGCCTGCATGGCCCGCTTCCACAACGATCGAGGGTTTGCCGCGGACCGAAGCTGTGTTATCGAGGTACCGAGTCGCGGCGGGATCCGTGGGCCGTTCGCTCCAAATAATGATGTGATCGAGTCCGAACGCGAGAACCATCTGTTTGGAAATGCGGTCCTGTGCCTCTTTTCCGGTTGCTCCCCAGTACGCGTATGGGCGCAGGCTTTCATCCAGGTCGCCGCCGTGGTAGTCAATCAAATAGTCGCAGCGGTCCACGACTTCCTTCGTGATCATGAACAAGGCTCGGTCCGTTTGCGTGCCATCTATTTTCCCGGGATAAAAGCGGTTCATGCTCTTGTTGTCGATGGGATTCACATGCGGAACTTTTTGTTCGAACGAAAGGACATTCACGAGCGGCACAAGGATGACCGTACCCGATACCTGTGCGGGCTCAAGCTCGCCAATTAATTTTTCCACGGCGATGATCGAGACGTATTCCGTGCCGTGCGCCCCCGTAACCAGAGCCAGCACCGGCCCCGGCTTCGCCCCGTTCACCACCACCACCGGAATGTTTGTTCCTGCGTCCACACCCGCTGGAACCTCGATATAGCCATTCGCTTTTTGCCCCGCGGCCGCAGTAGCCGTGCCCACGGTAAATGAAGCCCGCTGCGCAAATGCAAAAAATGGCAACAACAAAAACGTCGCGGCAGACGTCAGTAAGAAACAAAATGTGCGAAGCATGAATCCCCCTAAAGGTGAGTGAGCATAACGCGAGCGAAGACGATCGGCAACAGCGGCCTCGGAATGGCGGCTCACGCTGGAATCCAGAGAAACACTTCGTTGTCGAGGAGAAACCGCGCCCAAGCACAAGGTACACTCTCTTCCTCGGACGCGCGTGGTGATAAGATTCCAGGGGCTGCGAAATTCTGCTTGATGGAGTGGCCCATGGTTTTCGATCGCAGACAATTCCTGAAAACGGCCGCGGTGACGGGAGCGGCTGCAGCGTTCGGGGGCACGGCCGCGTTCGATTTGGCCGCGGACGCGCAAGGTCCCGGTTCTTTCGATTTTGTTTTCTTCACCGACACGCACATCGAACCGGAACTCGAAGCGCCGCACGGCTGCGACCTATGCTTCAAGAAAATCGCGGCACTCAAACCGGAATTCGCCATCATGGGCGGCGACCACGTTTACGATGCAACGTCAGTCGGCGCCGATCGCGCCAACGCGGTTTTTGATTTATACAAAAAGGCCGAGCAATCGCTGCAGATGCCCGTGCATCACGCGATCGGCAATCACGATGCCTTCGGCATCATTGAAAAGAGCGGCGTGCCCACGAGCGATCCCGCCTACGGCAAGAAAATGTACGAAGACCGCATCGGAAAAACGTACTACTCGTTCGATCACAAGGGCTATCATTTCGTCGTTCTCGATTCGATTCAGCCCACTGAGGACCGCTTGTGGGAAGCGCGCATCGACGATAAGCAAATGGCCTGGCTCGCGGACGATCTGCAAGCCGTGGGAGTCAAGACGCCAGTCATCGGCGTCGTTCACGTCCCGCTTGTAACGGCCTTCGCCACTTTCGGCGCGGATCCCACTCGCCCCGCGGGCAAATACAGCACGCTCACGGTTGCAAACGCTCCGCAAGTATTGAAGGCGTTCGATGGGCACAACGTTATCGCCGTGCTGCAAGGCCACACCCACGTGAACGAAATCGTGGAGTACAAAGACACAAAATTTATTACTGGCGGTGCGGTCTGCGGAAATTGGTGGCACGGCCCTCGAATGGGATTTCCCGAAGGATTCACCGTCGTCAGTCTGCGCGAGAGCAAAATCTCCACGCGTTATGAAGCATCCGGCTTTCAGAGCGTCGACGTCAGAGAGAAATTCTGAACCCACAGATGCGAATTGCCGCCGTTTCTGCACGTTGCATCTGGAGCATATCCCTCCAAGAAATGTTCTTTCTGCACCGCAAGCAGCGCTAAACTATTCCTAGATGTCGCACTCTTAGTGCTGGTTTGGCTCCTCCCTCCGTCAGACGTCCCTCTTGGCACCAACGCTTGGAAAGCGGCGCCCAGCTATGCCCGAAGAACGCCAAAAAGCCGGAAACAGCGCTGTTGCCGCACCGTGTGCAACGCAGCGCGCTCACCCTCGCTACCAGTTCACGGCGACAGCGGAGGCGCTCGATGCGCAGCACCGCTTGCGAATGAATGCGCGCACCAGCGATTTGGGAAAAGGCGGATGCTATGTGGATACTTTCAGCCCTTTCCCGATGAAAACTGGCGTGAAGTTACGCATCACGAAAGAAAAGGTCTCCTTCGAGGCGGAAGCAACCGTCGTGTACTCAAAAATGGGGATGGGCATGGGACTGGCGTTTACCTCCATCGACCCTCACCAAATGGGTGTTTTGGAAAAATGGCTTGGTGAATTGAGCGGCTCGGCGCCGACCGAGTTGTCGGTGATACAGGAGTACCCGACCGGTCCGAGCCGTGGCGGTTCTGCCAAAGAACCTGGGTACGTTCTGAACGACTTGATTGTCGCTTTGATGCGCAAAGGCACGCTGAGCGAGGAAGAAGGCAGGACCATGCTCTTGCGCCTTGTGCATCACGATTTCCGGCCTTAGTTATTTCCGAATCGAGCCTCTGGCTTTCGCCGTTCGCGTGGCGCGATCTTAAAATGTTGTTTTAGCCCTAGATCACTCTCCCGAAGCTGCTTCTGCTTTCACTACCGGAGCCGTCCGTGCTGGCGGTGTAGCGGGCGTCGAATCTCCCTTCACATAGTGCGCGTACCACGCTAGGTAGCGCTCGAGGCGATCCTTGATATGCGATGGTACGGTAAACCCGTGATATTCGCCTGGATACACAACAAGTTCCGTCGTGCGCCCTAGCGCCTTCATCGCCTGGTACATCTGCTCGCCGCCAAGAATCGGCACATTCGCATCAATCTCACCTCCCATAAATAGCGTTGGAGTGGTGATGTTTTTCACTCGGTAGAAGGGCGAGAGTTTGTCCCACAGCGCCTGATGTTCCCAGGGGTAGCCGAGCTCTGTTTCGTAATCGCGCTGGTAGTGGTCATGCCCATAGAAACTGCTCAGCAGCGCGACGCCCGCGCCGGAGATGGCAGCTTTGAACTGCGTGGTCTGCGCAATGATAAAGTCCGTCGAAATCCCGCCATAGGACCAGCCGCCGACGCCCAGCTTGTCGGGATCAGCGATGCCCTGCGCGATCGCGTAATCCACCATCGCCATGTCGTCCTGGAAATCCTTGTTGCCCCAGTCCGCATAAATAGCCGCGCAGAATTTCTCCCCGTAGCCGGAAGAACCGCGCGGATTCGGCAACAACACGGCGTAACCGTTCGCAGCATAAAGCTGCGCGAGATGGTTAAAGGATGCCTCATATTCGCTGACCGGCCCGCCATGCGGATTCAGCAGCGTGGGAACCTTTTTTGTCGCGTCGAAATCCACCGGCTTGTAGAGGTAGCCCGCGACCGCCGTTCCGTCTTTGCTCTTGAAGTGAACATATTCCGCCTTCGCCAGACGCAATTGAGAAATGAGTGCGTCATTGGTCTTCGTCAATCGCGTGAGTTCCCCGCCGTTCTGAAGAAAGATCTCGTCGGGACGATCCGTTGTGCCGATTTGCGCGGCGATCGCGGCTTCCTTGCCCAGGGAATACGTCGCCACCGTAAGCCGCCCGCCGATAACACGGCTGATCTCGCCGCCCGTAACCGCGATTCGGCACAGATTCTGCGTGCCGTCATCCACCGCAATAAAATAGATCGAATTGCCGTCGGCGGAAAATCTCGGCCGACGTACATTGCGGTCGAAAGTCTGCGTGAGCACTTTCGCCTCGCCACCGCTGGAAGGGGCAATGGCGAGATGTTGCGTGGCGTACCAAAAAAGGTGCGGGTCGACCTGTGTGACGTACGTGATCCATTTGCCATCGGGAGACCAGGCGGGCTGGCTGTCGGCACCAGGATTGGTGGTGATCTGCGTGGGATGTGCGCCCTTATCGGTGTTGTCTGCCGCAACGACCCAGATATTGGTGTCCCGCGAGGCGTCAGGATCCGGCATGGTCCGGTTGCTGGTGAAGGCTAGCTGCTTGCCGTCCGGAGACCAAGCGGGTTGCTCGTCATCAAAACTGCCGGAAGTGATTTGTGTAGCAGTTTTCTTTTCGACACTGAAGATGTAGAGGTGCGTGCGGCGATTGTCGAGATAACCGACCGTGTCCTCCTTGAACTGGAGACGGTCAATCACATACGGCGGCTGCGTTTTTGGTTTGGCGGGAGCCGGCTTGTCTTTGTCTTTCTCCGCCTCCGCGTCTTCCGGTTTGGGATCTTGGAGGGCCAAAACGAGACGCGTGCTGTCGGGCGACCACTCAAAGTCGCCAACACCTTGCGGAATGTCCGTGAGGCGTACCGCTTCGCCGCCGAGGCGGTTCAAAAGCCAGACCTGGCTCTTGCCGCCGTTCCGGGAAGATGTGAACGCGAGATACTTGCCGTCCGGGCTCCAGCGAGGATGGCCCGAGGAAACTCCTTCGGCGGTCATGGGGAGCGGATCGCCGCCGTGCGCGGAGACCATCCAGATGCGCGTTTCGTTTTTGTCTTCCTTGAGCATTTTGGTGCGCACTGTGTACGCAACCCACTGGCCGTCTGGGCTTAGCTCCGGCTGGCCGACATCGCGAATCTGGAAATAGTCGTCGATGGTAATGTTGCGCAAGGCGGCGGGAGTCCGCGGCTGCTGCGGGGCCGATGCCGCGGGCCGTGCGCAGAACGAGACGGCCAAGAGTAAGTAAAAAAAGGCGAGGCTGCGGACGATTTTCATGCCGAAAGCTCCTCCGAATGGGATTGAGGGATAGATCGGGCGAAGTGTAGCAGAGGCGCGCAGAATGTAGCAAAATTGAAAACTTTCCAAATGGAGGCAAGGCTGACGTGTACATTCACATGTTTGCGTTTCGATTTAAGGCAGGCGTGACGGAGGAGCAGAAAGAGCGCATCGTCAAGGAGATAGGAAAATTGCAAAGCCAGATTCCGCAGGTGCTCGAATCGTGGGTGGGACGGAACGATTCGCCGCGGGGGCAAGGTTTTGAGCTGGGCGGCGTGATGAAGTTTGCGGATAAGGCGGCTTGCGAAGCGTATGGCGCGCATCCGGTTCATCAGAAGTTGTTGGCGTGGTTGATGCCGTTGATCGAGCCGATTGAAGTGGATTTTACGGTGCCCGCGTAACGGGGCGCTTTCTACTCATAGCGCAGCGCGATCAGTGGGTCCAATTTCGAGGCGCGATAGGCAGGTAAGAAGCTGGCGAAGGCTGCTACGGCGGAGAGCACGATTACGGCTGCAAGCAGCGTAACCGGATCGCGTGGTTTCAGGCCATAGAGCAGAGATTTAGCGGCTTGGGCGGCGCCTAACGCGAGGGCGGCGCCGATCACGAGGCCTGCGACCGTGAGCATGCCAGCTTCCTGCAAGATTAGTCTCAAAACGTCGACGCGTTCTGCGCCGATGGCCATGCGAATCCCAATTTCTTTGGTGCGCTGAACAACCATGTAAGAAATAACACCGTACAGGCCGATGGCGGCGAGCAGTGCGGCCAGGAAACCGAAGAAGCCGGAAAGCGTAGCCATCAATTGATCTTGAAGCAAGGATTCGTGAATGCGCGTTTTGAGCACTTTAAACTCAAGATCGATGCCCGGATTCATGCTGCCGACGGATTCCTTGAGGGAGCCGATCAGACTGGTAAGCGGCAGCGATGAGCGAATCAGGATTTGGTCATATGGGCCCGGCTTTTCTTCCTGCGTGGCCGGAAAATACATGAATGGCAGATACTCTTCATGCATGTCCTGGTATTTACTGTCTTTGACGACCCCCACAATTTCGTAGAGTGGACGCGGTTTTCCAGGAGGCTCGTGCTTACGAAACCTCTTCCCAAGGGGATCCGGCGCGCCATCGAAAACCTTGCGCACAAACGCCTCATTCACGATGGCTACCTTCACTGAAGTAGCCGTATCCCCATCATCGAAATCGCGCCCGGCGAGTAGTGGCGTTCCAATCGTTTGGAAATATCCTGGACCAAGATAGTTGAGCCAGGCGACGACTTTTTCGGTGTCGGAGCCTTCCGTCAGCACGTAGTCGTTCGAGGAGTTGCCCCCGAACGGTACCATGCGGGCGTCGGCGGCGAATTCCACGCCGGGCAATGCCTGTACGCGTTTCACGATGTCGCGTTTGTATTCCGTGTAGCGCTCTTCGGGGATCTTCAAGTGCTCGAAATCCACGCCCGCGACTAAAATACCGCTTTGCTGAAAACCCGCGTTGAGCGTCGTCAAATTGCGCAAACTCCTGACGAAGAGCAGCGCGCCCATCAGGAGGACGACGGAAAGGGCGACTTGCGAAACAACAAGAATGCGGCGAAGACTGAAGCGCTCCTTGCCGCCGGTCGATCCGCGGCTGCCAGACTGAAGTAACGTGGCCGGCTCGGCGCGGGTTGCGCGTATAGCGGGAGCCAGGCCAAAGGAAATCGTTGTGAGGACCGCGAGAGCAGTGGTAAAGGCGAGCACGCGCCAATCCATTCCCAGGTCGAGGAAGACTTGATTGTCCGACGTGCTGATGAAAGTCACGAGCAAACGGCTCACGGCGAAGGCCAAAAATAATCCGCAAATCGCTCCGCCAGCTGCGAGCAGCAGACTTTCGGAAAGGAGTTCGCGAATCATTCTCCAGCGCGTCGCACCCAGTGCGCGGCGGATGGTGATTTGACGTTCGCGGGCGCCAGCGCGGGCCAGCATCAAGTTCGCCAGATTAGCGCAAGCGATCAGCAGGACCAATCCGGAAATACCGAGGAGCAGCCAAAGCGACGTTTCCGAATCTTCGCGCAATTCGGAGAATCCAGTGCTCGCCGAAAACACGCCGAGCTTGTACTCGAGATATTTCTTTACGCCGTTGCCATCGTAAACGGGTGGAATGGTTTCCTGCAGGATCTGGGGTGTCACCGCATTCATTTGCGCGTTTGCGCGTTGAATGGTCCATCCCGGTCTCAAGCGGCCGATGGAAGCGAGCCACCAGCCGTGGCGCATGGGAAGACGGTTTTCGCGTGGATTCAGAATAGGCTCCACGCAAATCGGCACGGCGACATCGAAAGTATTGCCCACAGAGATGCCGTTAAAACCTGGTTGAGTAACGCCGATCACTTCAAACGAATTGCCATCGAGTGTCAGACGTTTGCCAATCGCAGACGGATCGCCCGCAAAATTTCGCTGCCAGAAGGCATAGCTAATGTTTGCGCCCGACACGGGACAGCCGGGCTGATCGTCCTCAGGACCAAGCAAGCGCCCGAGAATCGGCTGAACGCCAAGCACGTGAAAGAATTCGCCGCTGACGCGTAGACCTTTTGCGAAACGCACTTCGCCGCCGGTGGCCAGATTGAACGATTGGTCGCCCCACGCGGCGATAGTCGCAAAACCCTCCTGACGCTTACGGATTTCTTCCCACATCGGAAAGGTGAGCTGAGAATACTGACCGGAAAAATTGCCGGAGCCCCAATGGCGGTCGGCGATGCGGACAGTGCCCAATTCTTGGGGATTCTTAACAGGAATGGTGCGGAGGCGAATGGAATCAATGAGTTGGAAGATAGCAGTGTTCGCACCGATGCCGAGCGCGAGAGTTAGGACGGCGACGATTGTGAAGCCAGGGCTCAGACGCAGAAGTCGAAAGGCGTGGCGGAGGTCGCGCCAGAGATTGGTCATAGTTATCCCCCAACACTATAGGACGATGGCCAGAGGCAAAGGTCTTGGCGTGAAAGGCGTGGCGGGCGAAGCGAGAGTGTGGTCGGCAACAAAGCAGAGGGCCGCCCAAGGGCGGCCCCTACAGTCGTTTTGTGATTGGATGGTCTGTAGCATCAGGGGAATTGGCGGACTGGTTGCGCTTTGGGTAGCGGTTTGCGCGGTATCATTTCGTCACGGTTCGCGGTCAGGTAGACGAAGCTCGCGACGATGACCGCCATTTGCTTCATGTCTGGCTCCTGGATGCGTTCATAGACGTCCATATTAGAGTGATGAGTGCGTGTGTCGTAGTCCATGGGATCCTGGATGAATTGGAAGCCAGGGAGCCCGACGGCGTCGTAAGAAAGGTGGTCGGTCCCTCCGGTGTTGCGGATGGTGAGGGTGGTCATGCCAAGGTCGTGGAAAGGTACCATCCAGGCATTAAAGATGGGAGCGACCATTTCATTGCCTTGGAGATAGACACCGCGGATTTTGCCGGTCCCGTTGTCGATATTGTAGTAGGCGTCGAGCTTGGCGTGTTCGGGAAGAATCTTAACGAGATGCGTGGTGGCATCTTGTTCGACGTTGCGGTCGCCAAAATGCTGCTTGACATAGGCGGCGGAACCGAGCAGGCCTTCCTCTTCGCCAGTCCAAAGGCCAACGCGGACCGTGCGGCGCATCCTTACGCCTGTAGTTTTTAGGATACGCATGGCTTCTAGCATGACGGCGGAGCCCGCGCCATTGTCCGTGGCGCCTGTGCCGGACTGCCAGGAATCGAAGTGGCCACCAAGCATGACGACTTCGTCGGCTTTGGCTTTATCGGAGCCGGGGATTTCGCCGATGATGTTGAAAGAATTTAGGTCGTCATCGTAGAACTTGTTCTCGATATCGACGAGCATCGTGACGGGCACTTTCTTTTCGAGCGTGCGGACGATGCGGCCGTAGTTTTCGTTGGCGACCGCGACGCGGCAGGGAGCGGGAGGATCTTTCTCTTTGTCGCGGCCACCGCCCTGTTGAACGAACACAGTGCCATCATCGCTGCGTGAAGGTTCGATCCAGGCGGCTACTCCTTCGTCTAGCAGGAACTTCTGAACTTTGAGCTGGAATTCGCGCGTGGCTCGGAACTGCGCGATGCGATCTTCCTGACCTGCCTGGGCAGCGGGGACTGGCTGCGTTGCAAGATCGGCAAGCTCGGCGTCGGTGTAACGGTGGGCTTGCGGCTCAAAGCGCTCGGGACTTTCAGGGATGGCTGCGGTAAGTACGAACTTGCCTTTGAGTTGGCCCTTGAACTTGGCGAAGTCTTCTTCTTTGGTGATGGGTGCAAAGACCGCATCGGCGGTGACAGGTCCGCTGGTGCCAGGAGTCCAAGCCTTCGCGTAGGCGATGAGCGGAAACGGATGCGGCGCAATTACCTGAACGCTTGTGCGCTCATTGGACCAGCCGCGACCAAAGGGGGTGCCCCAGGGTTCGAGATGGACATTCGCGAGCTTCCACTCATTCATGGTGTCCGTGGTCCATTTGGCGGCGTCCCTAATGTCAGGAGAGTTGGTGAGGCGCGGGCCATGGACATCGGAAAGATAGCTGATGATTTCCATAACTTTGGAAGTTCCAGGGTTAAAGCCTTCTTCCCGGATCAAATGAATTGCCGCCAAGTCGGATTGGCTTACGGCTGGGGCCTGCGCTCCCATTGGGGCAACCGCCAGGAGCAAAGCCAGAACTGCAAAGACGCTCGCATGCTTACGCACAATCTCCTCCGTTTTGGGTTCTACTCGTCAAAATCTTGATGGAGCGGCCACAGGTTACCGCGTGCATGTGGTGTGACGCCAGCTTTCTCGAATGCGTTTCACTGAAGTCGGTCGTCCATGCCCGGTGAGATGTCCGATGATCCGCACCCAAGGCTATAATCCGGCTGCGAGGAGCAGGCGGAGTCAGTTTGCATTAAATCTCGTTTTTGCGGAAACGGTCCTTCAGGTGATCGCATGCGCGCACGGTCACGGCCATCATGGTGAGCGTTGGGTTCTGGCATGCCGATGACACAAAGCTCGCCCCATCCATCACGAACAGATTGTTCACATCGTGCGCTTGGTTGAACGCATTGAGAACGGACTTTTTCGGATCGTTCCCCATGCGGGCTGTCCCTAGCTCGTGTATCGCCATTCCCGGCATTTCGACGTTGGCGTGCACCCGAATGTCCTTCGCGCCGGCTGCTTCCAACATTTCCGCCCCTGTGGCGCCGGCATCCTGCATCAGTGCGGCTTCGTTGTCGCCGTGCGTCATGTTAATGTGCAACGCAGGAATGCCCCAGGCATCTTTTAGATCCTTGTCGATTTCGATGTGATTGTCCCACCGGGCCAGCGATTCACCGAAAGCTCCCAGCCCGATCTCATACCAGCCTTCTTTTACGGCTTTCTTGAGCGAAGCTCCGTAACCTTCCGCGCTGAAGTTGAATTCCGGCCCCGCTCCTCCCTGGTAACCATAGCCACGGATGAACTTCGACTGTGTTTTGCTTGAGGGCGTATTGCGGAAGCGCGGCACATAAATCCCGTTCGGCCGCGCTGGTTCATTCGCATTAGGCAGGGGATTGAAATTTGGAAGACGCCCCGAGGCTCCTCCGCCAACGACGTGGTCCATCAAATAATGGCCCAGCGCTCCGCTCGAATTGGCCAGTCCGTTGGGATATTCGCGCGTCGACGAGTTCAGCAAGATGCGTGTGGATTCCAGGGCTTGCGCGCAAAGGATCACCGCTTTTCCGCGGACTTCTTTCACTTGACGCGTCAAGCGATCCACGTAGGTTACGCCGCGCGCTTTGTTTGGCTCGGTGCCCATGTCTACGTGGCTCACGACTGCGTTGGTGAAGAGCGTGCAATTGCCGGAAGCAATGGCATCTTTGACGGTTGTAAATGGGCTGCTGAAATAGGAAAACGTGCTGCATCCGCGTTCGCATGGCCCGCAATAGTGGCATTGAAGGCGGCCGTTATGATTTTGTGTCAGGACTGCCGCGCGTCCGATGGTCACCGTGTGCCCGAACTTCGCTTTAACGCGTTCTCTGAGCAGAACTTCTCCGCAGCTCATCTTCATCGGAGGAAGAAATTGCCCGTCGGGCAGCATTTCATTGCCTTCCAGAGCGCCGGTGATACCCACATACTTCTCCACGATGTCGTAATACGGCGAAAGATCGGCATAGCTAATCGGCCAGTCATCGCCATAGCCATCGCGGCTCGCGGCCTTAAAATCGTTATCGCTCATGCGATAGCTTTGGCGGCCCCAGACCAGGGAGCGCCCGCCGAGGATCCGCAGCCGCTGCCAAGTAAATGGCTTGCCCGGCGGCGTGCTGTACGGATTCTCGAGATCGTTCACAAACCACTCGTAGTTGTATTCCATGCACGCATAGCACTGCTTTTGTACCGGTCGCGTGCGCACAATCTCAGGCGAGTGATCGCGGTATTTCAATTTGTACGCCGGCATGTGCTCGGTAAACTCTTTCGGAGTGACCGCGCGCCCCGCTTCTAGCAACGCCACTTTGAGCCCGGCCTCGGCACATTGTTTCGCCGCCCAGCCGCCCGTAGCTCCCGACCCCACAACCACTACATCGTAAGTTGTCTGCAATGGGTCTTGCGCCATACCAGCCACTTTGATCGTCCCGATCACTTGTGCTCCCCTTCTGGATGTTCACAGCCTTGATAGGGGCCGTGCGCAAACGCCCCGTCCCACCCCAATTCTTTCTCGCCAATCTGCGAACTGTAATACGCCGTCATGATGCGATCCTTCAGCGCCTCAAAATGCGCGTGCCCCGGATCGGCCACGGCGCCCGTATTGCCAGCCCATCCATCGCCGGAGCGGGGATACGCCAGGGCGTGCAATAAAAGATCTTGATCCTCTCGCGATAGATACAGAAACGCCGCTTTGAATCGCCGTATGCTTTCGCCATCCAAATAGCCGAGCGAATTCAAAAACGCTTGTTGCGTCTCGCGCGTCTCCGCGGCCAGCACCAGATCAATGTAGCGATTTACGAACGCTTCCTTAGCGCCGGGAGTATCCGTGGCGGGAATCATCAAGTCGCTGAGGACAATGAGCGTTTCGTTCTGATGCTCATCCAAAAAAAGCGGCTTCCATCCGGGTCCCTCAAATTCTTTCGAGGCGTCAACACCGCTTTGCGCCGGCGTCAACTCGGATGGCTGCTGCGCGGTACTCTGAGCCGCCGCAAGCGAAGGGCGCAGCGCTGCAACGGCACCAGCAAGAACACTCGCTCGTAACATTTCACGTCGTTTCATGAAAACTCCTCGCGCACGTCTCTATCTACAGGAGCCTACGCCATGGCGTGCAAATAATCATAATCGATCTTGATCGCTTCCATGGCAGGCGTCGTAGTAAACGGCGGCTCCTGCTCAACGTAATACAGTTCCACCTCGGTATTTTTCGCCGCAGCGAAAATCGGTTTGTAATCAATATGCCCGCGCCCCAACTCCGCAGGCTTTGGGCGCACACTTTCATCGAGTCCCACGGAGGGGCTGGCGGTGGGCTGGAAATCCTTAATATGCAACAAGCGGTAGCGCTTTGGATATTTTGTCAGGTAGGCCACCGGATCGTGCCCCGCCGCAACCATCCACCCGCAGTCCAGCTCGAATTTCACGAGCGATGGATCCGTCTCGCGCAATATCACATCGTAGCCAATTTGGCCACCGTCCAGCGGTTTGAACTCAAAATTGTGGTTGTGATATCCGAACTGCAATCCGGCTTTCTTCGCCTGCTCACCCAGCTCATTGCAACGCGCCGCGATTTTTTTGAAGTCGTCCAACGTCAGGACGCTTAGCTGGGCCATGAATGTCTTGGGATCGAACTTGCCAGGTTCGGGGACTTTAGGAAGCGTGACGGACGAGATCACATACTTTGCGCCGATTTCTTTCGCATAGGGGATCGCTTCTTCCATTCCGCCAAAACCCATATGCAGAGACTGACAACGCAGACCGGCGTCTTGCAACGACTTCTTGACGTCAGCGGCCTTTCGCTTCGGCGAAACGCCCGTTTCGACTTCCTTATAACCAATCGCGGCGATCTGCCGCAGTGTTCCGTCGTAGTCTTTATCCAGCTCCGCGCCCACGGTGTAGAGTTCCAACCCAATCGGCTTGCCCAACGGATTCGCAAACAGCCGCGATGGTTTCGCCAACCCAAAGGCAGTGGCCACCAAAGCCCCACTGCCGCCGATCAATAGTTCTCTCCTCGAAGGTTTCACGATAGCCTCCCCCTCTAATTCCAGCGGTGCCAATTCCGGCCTTGGCAGTTCCTGTGCGTCTTCACAGCGGGCAGATTGTATCCGACTTTCCTCCCCGCAGTGTGGAAGACGTTGGATTTGGTGACGTGTGTGGAGATTCGGAGCCCGTATGACCCCACCCCCGGGGTGTCCAGGGAAGTATGAAGTAAGCGTATGAAACGAATGAAGTTGCAGGAGTTGCTGCTTGTTGCATGTTTACTGGCTGTGGAAAAAATGGGAAGGAGTTGGGCGTCTAAGGAATGGCTGCGCACGTGGCTGTTGCAGGAGGAGGCGGACAGGCTTGGTGACGAGAACACGGGAAATGGTAGCATGGGATTAGCCAGAGAGTAAAGGTATTCACATCGAACGGTTGGAAATGAGGGTCAAATTGCCATTAGGACAATTGAGCTGCACTGGCGTGACAGGTAAAAGAGTCCAATCCGTACATGTATCGTAGGTGCGGAGTTCTGGCGCAGAAACCGTCCGTCAGCACGACTTACTAGACTTAGCCGCGGCTGCCAGGCGGACTTTTGTCGAAGCTTCCACGAATGTCGACGGAATTTCAGGGAATTGCGGCCGTCGGAGACCGGAATACGAAGGCCACCACCATGTGAGATTGGATCGGGTTTCCTTCGTAGCTTGCTGCGCTGAAATTCCAATTCTTCAATGCGGCGGTTGCCGACGCTGTCAGCGGCGGGACGTCCCGGAGAGTCACGACCTGGGCGGCGTTGCCATTCGTGTCCAGCGTGACGCTGAGGACAACTGCTCCTTGTGCCTTGGCTTTGGCCGGATAGGGTGCAAACGTCGCCGTGTTCAGTTGTGGCGGAAAAAATGCAGGATCCTTGGTGGAGATGGGATCAACTTGCGATGGCGGGGGCAGCGGAATATTGTCCCCTCCGAGAAAGCCGGGATCGTACTCGATGTTGATCGTGAGCGTCGAAGGCATGGGCTTTCCGTCCAGCGTCGCCGGGGTGTACGTCCAGGAGCGCACCGCCTCTGTGGCCGGCCCGGACACCGAGGAAATATCCCGCAGAATGGTCACTCCGAGTACCTGACCAGTCTTCTCCAAGGAGACGGAAAGTGTCACCACGCCCGCGTCGAGGCTGTTCGCGGGGTAAGGGATGTCTCCCGCTTTGATCACGCTCGCCGGAACGAAATGCGCCGGTTTTTTTGCCTCGCTTGTTAAGGAGCAAGCCGTAGCAAGCGCCGTCAAAAGCAACACCCATGTGGAAACATTACCTATTTGCTTGATCACTGAGTTTGTCCTCTCAACCATCTTCAATACTTCCTCATTTCGCTGGACGCAAGCCGGACCAGACGCTTTCTAATCTGAATCTTACGTCAACTCACCAAGCATCTCGAAAGACAGCACTTTCTTCGCATAACCGCTCCGAAGAGTTCTCTATCGTGCTCCCTCTCTACTCTGACGCAGCCGCAACTGAAGCCTTCCGTAAGGAACGTTCCTTCAGTGAATCATAAATCGGCGGGTTGCGCAGAAGGGTCGGGATGAGCATCGCCCCGAAGCACGCGCTTAGCATCGGAAGAAGCAATGTGACGTTTCCAGTCATCTCCGTAACGAGCACGATTCCCGTGAGCGGCGCCCGCACGACTCCCGCGAAAAAGGCGGCCATGCCCACGATCGCGAAAGCCACCGGCTGAATGTGAAGACCAGAAAACAGGAACTGGCAGCCGAGTCCAAAAAACAGGCCAAGTTGCGCTCCGAGCACGAGCATCGGAGCGAAAAGACCGCCGGGTGTCGCGGCCGCGTACGATAGAGCTCCCAAACCGAAGCGAATCAGGAACAGCAATGGAATCACAGCGAGCGTCCCCACGCCTTCGAGGACAAGCTGGGTAATGGGATCACCGCCCCCGACAAGTCCGGGCGCAAACCATGCCAACACGCCGACAGCAGCACCGATGAACGCGGCGCGCAGTTCAACGGGCCATCGGCGCAAGCTGTCCGCCGTGGCGATTGCGGCGAGAATCGCGTGATTGTAGGCGATGCCAGCAAGCCCGGCTACAGCGCCGAGAAGGAAGAAGAGGAGCTTTATCCCATTGTTGTGGGTAAATGCCAAGTCGTGGAGGTGAAAGTCCGGCTGGTAGCCTAGAAACAGATGCGCCACCGTGATGGCGGCAGACGACGCACCGAGCGCGACGATGGCGATGCGCGGTTCAAACCGCCGTACTAATTCCTCGAGCACAAAGATAGCGCCTGCGATCGGCGCATTGAAAGCCGTTGCGAGGCCGGCCCCCGCGCCAGCTGCGAGGAGCACGCGGCGGTCCGGCAAATTTCGCTTAAATAATTTCGCCAGGGTGTCAGCGCTGCTTGCACCCATTTGCACGCTTGGGCCTTCGCGACCGAGCGCAAGCCCCGCACCCATGGCGAGCAGACCACCAAAAAACTTCACCGGTATCAGAGGGAAAGGCGCTAGTGGCCGCTCTCCTTCGACCACGGCTTCAACGTGTGGAATGCCGCTGCCCGAGGCGCGGGGAGAGAACCGGTGAACCAGCCAGGCCGCCAGGGCCGTTGCAACTGCGCAAGATAGGATGAGCACTAAGAAGCCGAGAGCCTTGTGGCCGTGCGACCAGAGAATTAATGTATCGCGGATGCGATCGCCACGCTCCAGGGCAAGCCGGAAGATCGCTCCCAGCAGACCTGCGATCGCACCGGCGACAGGCGCCAGCAGAGCGAGCACCAGCAGGCTGCCCGGGCGCTCGGGGGTCTGGGGAAGCTCTGATGATTTAGACGTCATCGGCACCGCGAATCTCGCTTCGGAGGATTTCTGGGGCGGTCCGCATGGCGACGAAGGTTGTCATTTGATTGCTTCATTGCGCGCACTCGATGCGGTGCCAGCTCAAAGAAAGTGGATCGATTTACTTGTCGAAGGCGAAAATACGCTTCCAGTCGTTTTTCATGCTGATCACGTTCCAGCCGCTTTTGTCCGCCTGAGTCAGCAACGCTTCGGAAAAAGTTCCGACGTGGGTATCGGGAAGACCTCTTGCGGGTCCGTAGGCATACTCGCGCTGGGCATCGTCGTGAAGTACGAGCATCATCAGGCGGGCGCCATCGCCGGCTTGGGTCCACTCGAGCATTTGCTGATCACCGGCGGTATTGCCGAAGGCCGCGTAGGGCCGCTTGCCGATAAACATGTTGATACCGATGGCTTTGCCCGGGCCATCGTCAACAAAGAATGGTTTTGGTTCGCGCATCAGAACGGGCTTGCCGCTGGAGTTGTCGAACCTGGTCACGATGCTCGAGCCCACGACTTGCTCTGGAGGGATACCGTAGATCCTGTCGCTGTAGCTGCGCACGAACTCCTGGCCACCGCCGGTGACGATATAGGTCTTGAAACCCTTTTCGCGGAGATATTTCATCACTTCCAGCATGGGCTGGAAGACGAGATCGGTGTACAGGCGATCGAAGCGCGGGGCTTTGGCTGTGGTGATCCACGGTTTCACGAGCGCCAAAAACTCTTCGGTTCCCATCCCCGCGTGGGTTACCGCGATAATTTCCATCCAATCCTTCTCCGTGAACTTACCCATCGCTTCGTGGTCACCGGCGAGTACCGACTTGAACGGTTCGGTCGATTTCCAATCGGGGTGCTGAGGGGCCATTACGCCGAGACGGTGGAAGGCAAACATGGCCTGGGTGTACACCGGGTGCTCGGTCCAAAGCGTGCCGTCCTGGTCGAACGTGGCGACGCGATCCTTGGGTTCGACGTATTTGGAGCTGGATTTTTCCGTCGTGTCCTTGACGAAGGCGAGGATCGCATCCTTCGCAGGGCCTTTATTCCAGGAGGGGAGAGGATCGTCAAACGCTACGGAGGCTTCACCGAAGGCTCCCAAAACGGCTGTCGCCGCGGATACTTTGATTAAATCTCTCCGCGTGATTTCCATCGGGATTCCTCCTTCGAGTGCCTGCTGGGTCGCTGGGAGGGACAAGCTAATATCTGAACCAGAAGACGTGGAAGTGTCAGAACTGACAGGCTTGGGCGGATGTCAGAAGGTGAGCCAATTCCGAGATATCACCTGGGGGGCGCGAGCGCGGGCTAAGGAGGCTAGTCGCTTGATTTCGTGGCGGACTCGGGGCGCGCCGGTGTGGGATCGCCCTTTACAAAGTGGGCATACCAGGCGAGGTCCCGCTCGAGGCGGTCTTGGATATGTGAGGGGAGAGAAAACTCATGGTATTCGTCGGGGTAGACGACTAGTTCGGTGGTGCGGCCGAGGCGCTTCAGGGCTTGGTACATCTGTTCGCCGCCGAGGACGGGGACGTTCCAATCGATGTTGCCGCCCATGAAGAGGGTTGGAGTGGTGACTTTGGTGACGTTTCGGAAGGGCGAGACTTTGGTCCAGGCGGCTGGGTTTTCCCAAGGGAGGCCTAGCTCGGTTTCGTAGTCTTTTTGGTATTGGTCGTGGCCGTAGAGGCTGGAGAATTCGGCGGCGCCCGCGCCGGAGATGGCGGCTTTGAAGCGGGTGGTTTGCGTGATGATGAAATCGGTGGAGATGCCGCCGTAGGACCAGCCGCCTACGCCCAGTTTGTCGGGGTCGGCAATTCCCTGCTCAATGGCGTAGTCAACCATGGCCATGTCGTCCTGAAAGTCCTTGTTTCCCCAATCGGCAAAGATGGCTTTGCAGAAGTCCTGGCCGTAGCCGGAGGAGCCCCGTGGGTTGGGGAAGAGGACGGCGTAGCCGTTGGCGGCGTAGAGCTGGGCTAGATGGGAGAACTCGGCGTAGTAGGCCCAGACGGGACCGCCGTGGGGGATGAGGAGAGTTGGATATTTTTTGCCTGAGAGGTAATCGAGCGGCTTATATAGGTATCCAGAGATAGGGGTGCCATCTTTGGATTTGAAGTGGACGTATTCGGCGTGGGAGAGCTTGAGTTGGGAGAAGAGGGCGTCGTTGACATGGGTGAGTTGGGTGTACTTGCCGTCCACGATGGAGAAAAGCTCGTCTGGACGATCAGGAGTGGCGATTTGGGCGATGGCGATACGATTGGCGCCGTTGCCGACGGAATAGCCATTGATGGTTTGCCTGCCGACCTCGGGAAGTGGCGAAACGTAGGGACCTTTATCTAGCCGGATCACTCCGCGGCCCGCTGGGTCAGCCATGTAGAGGATCTGTTGACCGTCATCGTCTGCGATGAACGAAATAAATTCGCCGTTGCCGAAGAAATGAGGGCTGGTAACCATGCGGTCGAGGGAGAGAGTGAGGACTTTGGCAGGGCCGCCGGTGGCGGGGGAGAAGGCGAGATGGCGGGTGGCGTAGTCGAAGAGCTTGGGGTCGAGCATGGTGACGTAGGCGATGGATTGGCCGTCGGGTGACCATGCGGGGGACATGTCGAGGCCGGGGTTTGTGGTGATTTGAGTAAGGTGCGCACCCTTGTCGGCATTGTTGGCGGCGACGACCCAGATGTCGGAGTTATAGGTCGCGTCGGGATCGGGTGTGGAACGGTTGCTAGAGAAGGCGAGGAGTTTGCTGTCGGGGGACCAGGCGGGCTCCGAGTCGTCGTAATCGCCGGAAGTGATCTGGGTCAGAGACTTCTTGGCAACGTCGAAAACGTAGAGGTGGGCGCGGCGGCGGTCGAGGTAGCCGACTTCGTCGACTTTGAATTGGAGACGGTCAATGACCCAGGGCTTGGTGGATTTTTTCTCTTCGGGAGAATTTTCCTCGGAGGCGTCGCTGGCGTCCGATGACTTGTGCTTGGCAGCTTCGAGGTCTTCCGGCCTGGGGTCTTTGAGGAGCAGAACCATCTTGCGCCCATCGGGTGACCAAGCGAAATCAATGAGATAAGGAAGGAGGTCGGTGAGGCGTTGAGCTTCGCCGCCCTGGCGGTTCAGAAGCCAGACCTGAGGTTTGCTTCCACTGCGCGTGGAGATGAATGCGAGGGATCTGCCATCGGGGCTCCAGCGGGGATGTTCGGAGGAGACGCCTTCCGCGGTCATGGGGAGCGCGTCGCCGCCGGCGGTCGGAATAATCCAGATGCGCGTTTCGTTTTTGTCGGTCTTCAAGATGGCTTTGTCGACCGCGTAGGCGACCCACTGGCCATCGGGGCTGAGTTGAGGGTCGTGGACGGCTTGAATCTGGAAGTAGTCGTCGATGGTGATAGGGCGCGGGGAGGGAGCTTGGGCGGAGGCCGAAGAAGAGTAACCAAACGCAGAGACGCAGAGTACACAGAGACGGATGCAAGGGAGGGCTGAGGAAAACTTCACGGCGACGGCTCCTAGAACGAGATTGAATGCGAATCCGAACGAGTGAAAAGAACGGAAGGCGGAGTTTAGCATAGGCGTGAAGGAGGAAGTTGCGTAGGCGGAGCCGTGGAGAGTTGTTGCTGCGATGGGAGCTACGGTTCGAGAGTGTGGCGTTCGAAGACTCTTGCGCTCGCCAGAGCACAGGCTGAAGCCTGTGCCACGGGACCTGCGCGGAAGGACAGTTTCTTGGGTGAAAAAATATGCAGAGGAGTGCATTTTTTTCTTGCATGCAGGGACGAACCTTGTATTCTGCGAATGCGAACTCACTTCACCCATCGCGCGAGTGAGAATCGCTTAGGAGGACGAGAGTAAAAATTGAGTTCTTTATCCCTTCCTGCCCCGATTCCTTCCCACGCAATCTCTACAGCGAAAAAAAGAGTCGCAAAGCTGACGCTCTGGCCGCTCGTGGCGGCGACGTTTTTCATGGTGTCGGGCGGGACGTATGGGACGGAAGAGATCGTTCATGGCGCGGGTTACGGGCACGGGATTTTGATTTTGTTGTTCCTGCCAGTTTTGTGGTGCTTGCCGACGGCGTTCGTGATCGGCGAGCTTTCCAGCGCGCTGCCCGCTGAAGGCGGTTATTACGCGTGGGTGCGGCGCGGCCTGGGAAATTTCTGGGGCTTTCAAGAGGCTTGGCTGTCCTTGGCGGCGAGCATCTTTGACATGGCGATCTACCCGACGCTCTTCGTGATTTATTTGAAGCAGATGTCGCCGTGGTTTGGGTCGTGGGGCCATGGAGTGATAGCGGGGCTGTTTGTGGTTGCGAGTTGCACGATTCTGAATGTCGCCGGGATTCGCGTGGTGGGAATCACTTCGCTGTGGCTGTTCTTCTTTTTGTCGGCGCCTTTTGCGGTGATCGTAGTGATGGCACCGTTTAAGGTCGGAGCTTTCGCGAGCGGGCATGGCACTGCGGAAGCGACCAGCTTGGGCTTGATCGGCGGCGTGCTAGTGGCAATGTGGAACTACATGGGGTGGGACAACGCGTCGACGGTCGCGCAAGAAGTGGAGAGGCCGCAGAGGACGTATCCGAAGGCAATGATTGCGGCGGTCGTGCTGGTTACTCTCACGTATGTACTGCCGTTCGTGGCGGTTCGGCTTACCGGCATCCCGGCTTCGGCATTTGAGGCGGAGGGTGCTTGGGCCACGGTGGCGGGATTGATTGGCGGGAAGATTCTGGGATTCGAGTGGCTGCGCATCCTGATTGTAATTGGCGGGATGATGAGCGCGTTTGGGATGTTCAACGCGCTGGTGATGAGCTACTCGAGGCTTCCCTTGGCGATGGCGCGGGACGGGATGTTGCCGAAGGTATTTGCAAAGACGACCGCGAAGACGCAAGCGCCGTGGGTGGCGATTCTTGTGTGCGCAGGATGCTGGGCGCTATGCCTGGGTTTAAGATTCGAGAAGCTTGTGACGCTGGACATCATGCTGTACGGAGCCAGCCTGATGCTGGAGTTCGTGACGCTGGTCGTTCTGCGAATTCGCGAGCCAGAATTGAAGCGCGGGTTCCGGGTACCCGGTGGGCTGACAGGCGCGATCCTGGTTGGAGTTTTTCCGCTGCTGTTGATGAGCCTGGCCATGGTGAAAAGCGGAAGTGAAACAATTCTCGGGATCAATGGTATGACATTTGGCGGGATTATCATCGCTGCCGGGTTCGCTTTTTATTGGGCGACTAAACCCCTGCGGCGATCTGTGATTGCGGCGGCGGCCACGCCGAACGCGGTTACGGGCGACTAAGCCGCCGCGGTGCGTAGGCGCTGCTGATATACTCCACAATTCATAATAAATCCGCTTTCCATTTGGAGACAAAACCGTGAAGAAGCTGCGGCTACCCCTACTACTCATCCTAGTTGCTGGCTTGGCCCTGATGGTACGCGCGGGGGCAGCTTTGCCGGATGCAGCGCCGAAGTTCGACCAAAAATTCTTTGGAGATATGAAGTGGAGGTCGATTGGGCCGTTTCGGGCAGGGCGATCGCTGGCCGTGACGGGAGTGCGTGGGCAGCCGGACGTTTATTATTTTGGGTCCGTGAATGGCGGTGTTTGGAAGACAAACGATGCGGGGCGGACGTGGAATCCGATATTTGACGCGGAGCCAGTGGGTTCGATTGGGGCGATTGCCGTAGCGCCGTCAAATCCCAACGTGATTTACGTAGGATCGGGCGAGGCGGACATGCGATCGAGCATTTCGTACGGAAACGGAATGTATAAGTCTACTGACGCGGGCAAAACGTGGACGCACATCGGGCTGGAAGATTCCCGGCAGATTGCGCGGATTGTGGTGGACCCTGACAATCCGGAAAAAGTCTTTGTGGCGGCGCTGGGACATGCGTATGGCCCGAATAAGGAACGCGGAATCTTTCGCTCGAACGACGGCGGACAGACGTGGCAGCAGTTGCTTTTCAAGGACGAGAATACTGGGGCGATTGACTTGGCGATGAAGCCGGGGAATTCGCAAATTCTTTACGCTGCCCTGCTGCAGACTCGGCGGCCACCGTGGAGCATTTATCCGCCTTCCAAGGGTCCGGGGACAGGGCTTTATCGTTCCAAGGATGGCGGAGACCATTGGGAACAGTTGACGGAGCACGGTTTGCCTTCGGAAGAATTGGGACGGATGGGAATTGCGTTTGCTCGGAGCAATCCGGAGCGGATTTACCTGATTGCTGATGCGAAGGAAGGCGGGATGTACCGCTCGGATGATGGTGGGGAGAATTGGCAGCGCGCTTCAAAAGATGCGCGCATTTGGGGACGCGGATGGTATTTCTGCGAAGTGAGCGTCGATTCGAAGGATGCGGACACGGTGTATGTGCCAAATACGTCGACGTACCGTTCGCGCGATGGCGGGAAGACGTTTACGGCAATCAAGGGCGCACCCGGCGGAGATGACTATCATCAGTTGTGGATCGATCCTGACAACCCACAACGCATGGTGC
>DATEQG010000054.1:0-2700 GCA_035272765.1 Candidatus Acidiferrum sp. | reverse complement strand
GCGCTCGCCAAAGATGTACTCCTTCATCTTTGGGTTCCACCGCTTCGTCTGGTGCCCGAAGTGAACGCCCGCTTCGAGCAACTCCTTCATTGTGATATTCGCCAATCAACCTCCTCAGTTGGTCTGCATCCGGACACTGACAGGCCCCGGATTACCATTCCCGTCCACCCCATCTCGGGGAGGTGGGGGGATGAATTTAACTCCTAAAACCGGTCGTTTGTCGTTGGTCGCTCGTCGTTCGCAAACGACCATCGACTAACGACCATCGACTATCTCTTACTGAACTGGAACCGTTTCCTCGCGCCCTTCTGTCCATACTTCTTGCGCTCTTTGGCGCGGGGATCACGAGTCACCATGCCTTCGCCCTTGAGCTTCCCGCGCAACTCAGCGTTAAACAGCATGAGAGCGCGCGTGATGCCGAGGCGGACTGCATCGGCTTGGCCAGCGACTCCGCCGCCGCACACATTTGCCAGGACGTTGAAGGTGGCCGAAGTGTCGGTCGAGACCAACGCCCGCTTAGCCGCGATGCGCTGCGAGGGCGTCACGAAATATTCATCGAACGGCTTGCCATTGACCTTGAGCTCGCCGTTGCCCGGACGAAGAAAAACCCGCGCGATCGCCGTCTTGCGGCGGCCAGTTCCGTAGTATTGAACAATTTCTGCCATTTAAGCTTTTAGCACTTAGCTTTTAGCCATTAGCTAAAAACCGCGCGCTTCAACCTTTCCAAAAAATCTTCAAAAAACTTCTCTGTTACCGCGGCCATCTTGCTGGAAGCCAAGAGCTAATAGCCAAAAGCCTATGCAAACACCTTTGCTTCCGGCTTCTGCGCTTCGTGCGGATGCTTGTCGCCGCGGTAAACCTTCAGCTTGGTAAACATCTGCTTGCCCAGTTTGTTCTTGGGAAGCATGCGCGACACGGCATCTTCAATCACCAGCTCCGGCTTGCGGACCATGCGCTTCTTCATCTCTTCCGAGCGCAGTCCGCCGGGATACCCGGTGTAGCGGTGATAGACCTTTTGATCCGCCTTCATACCGGTGATCTTGACCTTCTCGGCATTGATGATGACCACGTGGTCGCCGGTGTCGATAAACGGAGTGTACTTCGGATTTTCTTTGCCGATCAGAATGCGAGCGACGCGCGAGGCAAGGCGGCCGAGCGGAAGTCCGCTCGCATCCACCACAAACCACTTGCGCACAATATCTCCCTCTTTGGGGAAATAGGTTGACATCGGAAATCTCCCTAAACTTGAAAAGAACGCTATAAGAACGAAGACCGCTGAGCGCCCTAAGCAATATCTATCCACGCAGAACGCGCGCTAGGTGTTCCAGGCGGGCAGCCGCAGGACTTCCAACTTCACTTCCAAAGACATCTAGAATAGCCCAGCACCGACAGGCTTGTCAACGAAGACGTTCAGTTGCAAGGGGTTATCGATAGCACTGTGGAGCACGCTGCGAAGTTCTTAACCACAGAGGGCACAGGGGAACACAGGGAAACGCAAGTGAAGCGGATTTTGACTGCGGACCTCCATGCTCCCGGTGGTGAGGAATTTGATTTATTTTCCCTCAACCGATTTCAAGCACCGGCCGTAGAGCTCCAGCAAATGGGCGGCGTAATCCTCGGGCTTGTCGGCCGAACCGCTGCCCTGGAAGCCGACTCCGGTCCCAGTTGTCTTGCCGTACCCGGTGGTCATGGCGATAAATTTCATGAGGTCAAGGGCGATGTCTTCGTCGCGACGGGAGCCAAGAGGAAGAGCGGGCAATTCCATGATGAAAACTCCTCGTAAAGGATGAAATACGCCGGTTTTTCCGGCCCTGCCGCGATTTTAGCAGAACGGGCGAGCACAGGTCGGTGAGCGGCGTTGCGCCGTCGAGTCCGCGGAGTCAGGTGGTCTAGTGCAACCGCTCGTACTCCGCTTTCGCTTCCTTCAGGATAGGGACATCGGGGTCCGCATCCTTCCACAGCGCGAAGAAATCCTGATACGCGGCCCGGGCTTTTGCCGTGTCGCCAGTCATTACATACGCCCGGCCCAGGCCCAGCTTGGCCAACGAATGGTTGGGGCTGATCGGCTCGATCCCGCGATGATCTACCATCTTCTGAAATTCCGCCGCCGCATCCGCGCCGCGCTTTGCCTGCAGGTAGGCCAGGCCGCGAATGTACGTCGGGAAGAGCTCCTGGTTGAAGCCCAATTCATATGGCGTTGTTGCCTGCAGCGCCTCGATCGCCTTCTCGGGAGCCTTGCGCTCCATCTCGATTAACGCCCGCACGACCGGGATGTTCACCTGGTGCAGCAGCGTGTCGTCTGGAAAGCGGTGGGCCAAGCTGTCCACGATGGCCTGCGCGCGGCTGACGTCTCCGGTCATGGCCAGCGCCACCGCCACCGACTCCATATTGCGGCGGCCCTGCGCCAAAGCGGAACTGGACGCAGCCAGTTCTTTGGCTTTCGAAGCGTTCCCCACTGCGGCCTGCCTTACCGCGAAACCGGCTTGCGTGTCGGCTGTCGTCTCCTTGAAACCCAGACGATCGCTCACCTGCACTGACCGCTGCACCAACCCCTCAGCCTGCTGCATCTGCCCTCGTGCAGCGGCAGCATCTGCCATCGAGATGAGCAGGAAGTATTCGCTGGGCTTCCCCGCCGCCCAAGTCACTTGTTGTTGCATCCCGGCGGCGTCGTCATTCAAGAAAGCCAACTCGTAGAGCGAT
>DATEQG010000053.1:0-63140 GCA_035272765.1 Candidatus Acidiferrum sp. | reverse complement strand
GCAAAAGCATCTCTGTCCAGGGCGACGTTTCTATCTCCGCCGATGTGGACCGCGTCGTTTCAACCACGGAAGAAGAGCTCGGCTCCGTCGGCATCCTGGTGAACAACGCCGGCATCGCCAAAATCCTCCCCGCCGAGCAAGTCACCGAAGAAATCTGGAACGAGTTCATCCGCGTGAATCTGACTTCTGTTTTTCTCGTCACGCGGCGCGTCCTTCCCGCCATGCGCGCCGCCGGCTGGGGTCGCCTCATTCACCTGTCTTCCATAGCGGCGCAGTACGGCGGTATCGTGGGCCCGCACTACTCCGCCACCAAGGCTGGCATCCTGGGCCTGATGCGCTCCTACGCCTCGCAATTTGCCAAAGAGGGCATCACGTCCAATGCCATCGCCCCCGCCCTGGTGGAGACCGATATGACCGCCGCCATCCCGAAAGACTATATGTCCCGCATTCCCGTCGGCCACTCCGGCGAGCCGGAAGAGGTGGCCCGCATCGCCGTCCTTCTGGCCCAAAGCTCCTTCATCACCGGCCAAACCATCAACCCCAACGGCGGTATGTATCTGACCTGATTTCAACGCACACTTAAAATTGACGCCCTAAAAACCGAGCGCTAGACTTCTCACATGCCCAGAATAGCTCTTCATGAATCGACTTCGCACCGTCTGGCATCTCGCTCTTATCGGTTTACTGTGATTTTTCAGCCTGTTGCTGGCCATATCCCGTCGGCAAAGGGTAATGGTCAGTCGCATTCCCCGAAACGGTCAAGAGACGCGTCTGAGCGTGGCTATCAGGTAACTGTCCCCCTGCTGCCCGGTCTGATCACTTATGGCCGGACACTCGCAGAGGCTCGCGAAATGGCCGCCGATGCCATCCGCGTTCATCTGGAGGGTCTTCGCAAGGACGGCGAGCCCATACCTGACGAGGCGACAACTCGGACGGAAAAGCTTCAGGTAGCGATCAGTTCCTGAATGTCTCCGCGCTTGCCCGTTCTGAAACCGCGAGAGCTTTTGCGTGCGTTGCTGAGAGCTGGCTTTGAAGTTCATCATCAAGCGGGGAGTCACGCTCAGTTACGTCATCCGCAAAAGCCGCATTTGCGAGTAACGGTTCCGAGGCACGATCGGTTCGATCTGCCCTTGCCTGTTTTGAAGAGTATTCTCAAGCAGGCTGAGCTAACAGTGGAAGAATTTATTGAGCTTTTGTAAGAGACTGGTTCTTGTAAGAAACACGTGAAGGAAGAAACTTAATGCCCATCTACGAATACGTTTGCGACGACTGCCAAGCCCAGTTCGAAAAAATCGTCATCAACAAGCAGCAAGAAATCGCCTGCCCCAAGTGCGCCAGCAAAAAGGCCACGATCCAGCTCTCTGTCTTCGCCACAGCCGGCAACGGCAGTTCCTCGGCTCCTTCCGGCAGTTCCTCTGGTGGCGGAGGTTGCTGCGGCGGCGGTTGCGGCTGCCACTAGCGAGTGGCATAGCCAATCTTGGCTGTGCGCTTTTGACTCTCTCTTTTAGGCCTTCATTCGAGGCAACATGTCCATCACCACCGCCGAACAACTCGAAAAACTCCGCGCCTGCGGCCAAATTGTCGCCAAGGCCCTCCGTGCTATGGCTGCCGCCGTCCGCCCCGGAGTCACCACCGCCGAACTCTCCGCCATCGGCGCGCGCATGCTCGCTGAAAACGGCGCGCAATCCTCTCCGCCGCTCATCTACAATTTCCCCGGCGACGTCTGCATCTCCGTCAACGACGAAGTCGTCCACGGCATCCCCGGCCGGCGCACCATCCAACCCGGCGACCTCGTCAAACTCGACCTCACCGCCGTGAAAGATGGCTACCACACCGACTCCGCCGTCACCATCCAGGTCCCGCCCGCGCAAGAAAAATCCCGCGAACTCGCCCACTGCGCCGAACGCGCTTTCCGCCAAGCCCTCGCCGCCGCCCGCCCCGGCAACCGCACCAAGGACATCGGCCGCGCTGTCGAGCACGAAGTCCGCCGCCGCGGCTTCCACGTCGTCCACGAACTAGGCGGCCACGGCGTCGGCCGCACCATTCACGAAGAGCCCAGCGTCCCTAACTACGCCGACCCCGCCGCCCGCCATCTCCTCACCGAAGGGCTGGTCATCACCATCGAGCCCATCATTGCCGCGACCACCGGCCGCGTTTCCCTCGACCGCGACGGTTGGACCGTCCGCACCGCCGACGGCGGCCTCTCCGCCCACTACGAACACACCATCGTCATCACCAAACACGACCCCATCCTCCTAACCGCCGCCTAATCCCGCAAACCGCTGCCTAATGCCCGCAAGCGTCTGTAGGGGCGGGGCTTGCCCCGCCTTCGATCCGAGAACGCAAACCGCACTTGTTCGCAACCCGCATCACAAGCTATAAAAGTATTGAGTTCCATCAAACACCCATGTTTCCCTCCCACTCCCAACTCCTCTTCTTCATCGGCACCGCCGCACTTCTTCTGGCCATCCCCGGCCCCGCCGTCCTCTACATCGTCGGCCGCAGCATTGGCCAAAGCCGCAACGCAGGCCTCGTTTCAGCCCTCGGCATCGGCGTGGGCACACTCATCCACACCGCCGCAGCCGCCGTAGGCCTTTCCGCACTGCTCGTCTCGTCCGCCGTCGCCTTCAGCGTCGTCAAGTATCTTGGCGCCGCCTATCTCGTCTATCTCGGTGTTCAGCGCCTGCGCAACAAAGAATCCCTCGCCGCTGCGGCGTCTGATAGCGCGGCGCCGCGCGTCACACTCGCCCGCGTCTTCTCCCAAGGCATTTTGGTCAATGTCCTCAATCCCAAAACCGCCCTCTTCTTCTTCGCCTTCCTCCCTCAATTCATCGACCCCGTCCGCGGACACGTCGCCATACAAATCCTCTCTCTCGGCATCCTCTTCGCCTGCATGGGTACTACCAGTGACTCTCTCTGGGCGCTCTTCTCCGGCAGCGTAGCCGGCTGGCTTCGGGGCAACCAACGCTGGATGCGTAACGAGCGCTACGTAAGCGGCGGCGTCCTCATCTCGCTGGGCCTGGCCACCGCCTTCGCGGGCTCTTCCACGAAAAAGTAGTTTTCGGCTTGAGAAAATCGAGTGTGCGGCATCGTGCTATGGTCGAGACGCTTTGAATGGCATCGTGATCCGCGACACCACCTGAACCGGAACGCCATTCTGCAAGTAGGGGGCAAACTGCATCGTTGCAATAATCTTCCGGGCTGCATCGCTCATTGCATTGTTGTCCGTGACGATCGTTCCGATTTCCCGCACTCTTCCCGCACGATCCACGACAATATCTGTGGTCATCACTCCCTCTTGAGGACCGTCCTTCAAAGGCGGCCATACAGGGGGATCCATGGGCAGCAGGCTCTTGCGCAGGACCGATCACCGTATGCAGGAGAGGAACGTCTCCTCCGCTCGCGGCTGCGTCAAACAGGCCAGGTGGAGTGTCGCGCAATTCTTCGAGGGTGGTTACTCTTGCCGTCACTTCCGGCGTTCCGTGCGTCACGGTCGTGGCCACCATCCGGCCGTGAAAATTCTTGTAGTCCTTGAAGAGCGCGCCCCATCCGAGGTCCCCGCAGTAGAAAAGAAGGCCCGTTTTGTCCGTCACGGCGATGGTTGCTCCCATGCCTTTTTCGACGTTCCCGTCTGTACTCATGGTCATCCAGGCGTAGTACGTGTTCCCAAACATCGTTTTTACGTCGGCTTCATTCACCATTTTCAGGGCACGATCCAGATCCGGCACGGGGTCCACCAAAGCCACTGCAGTTTCCCTGAGCCACTCCGGAAAATAATCACCCTCGCTTTTCTGCCACTCCTGCGCACCATTCACGATAACTATCTGATGGAACTCCGGCGAGCGCACTTCACGCTTCCACTCCGTCGGTGAGGCCCACCATATTTCCACCTCGCCGGTTCGGTCAGCCCCACGGTCGGCCCGGCTGGGCGTAATCACCGCTCTCAAGTGGAATGGCTTTGTTCCGGGCTGATTCAGCGTGCTGCGTTCTATGACTTTTTTTACTTTGCTAGCGTCATCTTTGGCATGGCAACACAAAGACAATCCGCATAGCGCGGCCAGCGCAATGATGATTTTTGATTTGTGCATGCACGGGAGTGTACGCGCCTCTCGTGGCAAGAATCAATCCCGCAACACGCGCGCAGGATCGGTCCGCGTCGCCCGCCAGGCCGGCAAAAAACACGCCACCAGCGCCGCAATCGTCATCACCACAAACGCCGCCCCAAACGCCAGCGGATCGCGCGGGCTCACCTTGAACAGATAATTTCCGAGCAATCTCGTCAACATCAGCGCCGCCGCCGCTCCTAACACCACGCCACCCAGCGTCAAAGCCATTCCCCGCGACATCACCAGTCTCCATACATTCGAGGCTTCTGCGCCCAATGCCATCCGCAACCCCAGTTCTCGCGTACTCTGCGACACTGCATACGACATCACGCCATACAATCCAATCGCCGCCAGCAACAGCGCCAGCCCGCCTAACACGCCCACCAAAGTCACCGCCACCTTCTGCGCCGCCGTCGAGCGGTCCACCTGCTCTTGCATCGTAATCACTTCATACGGTGCAAGGCTCCCGTCCAGCGTGTGTACTTCCCGCGCCAACGCCGTCGCCATCGTCTCCGGGCTCAGCGGCGTACGGACATACAATCCGCCGCCAACCGTGAAATTCTGCCGCCGCGGCACATAGAAAAAAGCCTTTGCCGTTTCCCGAACGCTCTGGTATTTCGAATCCTTCGCCACGCCGACCACCTTCATCCATCGCCCCTTCACCTGCACGCGCTCGCCGACCGGATCCTTTCCTCGCCAAAACTGCTCGGACATCGTCTCATTCACCACCGCTACCGGCTCCGCCTTTTCGCCGTCCGCGCGCGTGAACTCCCGTCCCGACACCAGCGGAATCCCCATCGTCACGAAATACTCCGGCCCCACTTCGTTGTACTCAACGAGCGGCTGCTCTTCGGGCGGCGCTTGATATCCATCCACCGCAATCGGACTCGAAGAATAACTCCCATACCCCAGCGGCGTTGCCCGCGCGAATGCCGCCGACTCCACACCCGGCAACGCCTTCACGCGCTCGATCAACTCATCTTGAAACGTCTGCGCCCGCTGCGCGTCATATCCCGCCGACACCAGATCCACCGTCGTGTACATCACTCCGTGCGTCGAAAATCCCGGGCTCGACGTTCGTATCTTCTGCAAACTCTGCAGCAGCAGTCCCGCTCCCACCAGCAAAACAAAACTCAACGACACCTGTACCACCACCAAACCCGATCGCACCCACGCTCTCCCGCGGCTCCCCACCACGCCCGCCGAATCCGCTTTCAACGCCGCTGCAAGATCAATCTTGCCGCTCTGCATCGCGGGAACCAGCCCGACCACTAGTGTCGCCAACAGGCAAACGCCGGCGCTCACCGCCAGCACCCGCCAATCAATTTCCCCCGGCAGATGCATTGCCACCCCCGCCCGCGCAGGAAACAGCAGCACCAGCGCATGCCGGCACCAATACGCAACCAGCAATCCGCCCACTGCCCCAAGCGCCGATAGGACCACGCCTTCCGTCAAAAGCTGCCTCAACAGCCGCCCGCGTCCCGCTCCGATCGCCAGTCGCACCGTCATTTCGTGGCGTCGCGCGAACGACCTCACCAGCAGCAGATTCCCCACATTCGCGCACGCAATCAGAAGCACAAAAAACACTACACCCAGCATGATTTCCAGCGTCGGCAAAAGCGTTCCCGCGTTGTTGAACGGCGTTTGCCACAGTGGGTACAGCCGCACACTACGCCCGCGATTCGTGTCCGGATAATCGTCCTCAAGCCTCTTTGCCACCGTCGAAATCTCTAGCTGCGCCTGCTCGCGCGTAACGCCCGGCTTCAGCCGTACGTACGATTCAATCCACCGTGCCGATCGATCCTCCAGCTTGTAGCCCCCCGCTTCAAATATGTCCTCCATCGAAGCCGGCACCCAGAACTGCATTCCCCAGCCCACAAACGTCCCGTAAAATCCCTCTGGCGCGACGCCTACAATCGTGTGCACCACCCCGTTGAGCCGCTGCGTCTTCCCGATAATTTGTGGATCGCCCTTGAATCGCCCTTGCCACAGCTGGTAACTGATCACCGCCACGGGATGTGCGCTCCGCCCGGTGTCTTCGCCCGCCGCGAATCCGCGCCCAAGTGTCGGGTGCACGCCAATCGCATCAAAATAGTTCGCCGATACGATGCTCCCTATGGTGCGCTCAGCGCGGTCGCCGATGCTCAGCGTAGTCCCCGTGATTTTGCTCACAAAAAAGGCATCAAAAAGCGTGCAGTTCCTCTGCAAATCCAAAAAATCCGGCCACGATAGCGGGGTCGCTCCCGTTTCGCCGCGCGCCGTCCCTGCCAGTGCCAGCAATCGCTCCTGGTGACTCACCGCCGGGTAAGGACGAAACAAAATCCCCTCAACCCAGCTGAACACCGCAGCATTCGCCCCAATCCCCAAGGTCAGGCACAAAATCGCCAAAGCGGAAAAGCCCGGGCTCCGCCGCAGCATCCGCAATCCAAATCGCAGGTCTTGTAGTATGGTTTCAATCATGGGCAAGCCTCTCTGCTCGCGATAAAGTTCCTTGCTCTGCTCTACGCCGCCAAACGTGCGAAGCGCCTCACGCTTCGCCTCTTCCGCGCTCAAGCCCTTGCCCAAGTTCGCGTCAACGGCCATCTCCAGATGCGAGCGCACTTCCGCGTCCAACTCCTCGTCGAGATGGTGGCCACGGAAAAGCCCCGCCACCCGCCGAATCAAAGTCTTAAAGAATTCGCCCATAGTCTGATCCGCCATCGCCGCTAACTGTCGAAACGTTCCTCGGATAATCCGTCCGCCGCAAGATGACAGGTCTCCTTTAGACGGTCAACAGGAGAAAACGACAGCGTATCACATTACTGGCGGCCGCTTCTCTCCGAACACCGCCAACTATTCGGAGCCCATTCGACCGTTGCCGCCCTGGTTTACTGGCGCTGGGAATTTCTTCTTGACATACGAAAATCTTACTAGTAATCTCTTCCTATTATGCGCGACGATCTTCCACGGCCGACCAACGCCGAACTCGAAATCCTCACCGTCCTTTGGAGCATCGGCCCTTCCACGGTCCGCGGAGTGTACGATGTCATCCGCCGCCGCCGCCCTGCGCAATACAGCACCATCTTGAAATTCATGCAAATCATGGCCGAAAAGGGTCTCGTGCGCCGCGATGAGCATCAGCGCGCGCACATTTATGAAGCCGCAAAGCCTCGCGAGTGGACGCAGCGCCAGCTCGCCGGCGATCTGCTCGAACGCGCCTTCAGCGGGTCGGCCAAAGCCCTCATGATCGGCGCGCTCTCGGCGCGAAAGGCCTCTAAAGAAGAGCTGGCGGAACTTCGCGAACTGCTGGATCAATTCCGGGAGCGCCGGAAATGAGATTGCTCGAAAATTTCGTTGACTCTCCGCTGGCCGGTGCTATCGGTTGGACCTTGCTTCATTCTTTGTGGGAGGGAACTCTCGTCTCGGCTTTGCTTGCTGCCGTGCTAGTCGCAGCCCGTTCGCCGCGGGCCCGCTATGCCGCGGCGTGTGCGGCGATGCTGCTGATGCTTGGCGGATTCTCCCTAACGCTGATTGTCTTGGTGCCTCAGGGCGTCCAAGGCCTCCAGGTTTTGAATCCTCCTACCCTCCCAACGTGGAGTTTGCTTTCAAGCCAGGACTCCTCCAGTTCCTGGAGTCCGAGTCTAGTCGCCGTCGCGCCGTGGCTGACGCCGCTTTGGCTTCTCGGCGTACTTCTGATCTACCTGCGCGGCATAGCGAGTTGCCTGTCGGTACAAAGACTCCGCCGCCGAGGCGTGTGCTGCGTACAAGAGCGTTGGCAGAAGGAGTTCTCCCGACTCAGCGTGCGGCTGCGCGTCTCGCGCCCGGTTCTCTTGTTGGAGTCCTCTTTGGCCGACGTGCCCATGGTCCTCGGCCACTTAAAACCACTAATACTAGTCCCGGTCGGGTTGCTCGCCGGACTGTCTCCAGCACAGGTGGAAGCCATCCTCCTCCATGAGTTGGCTCACATCCGTCGCCACGATTACCTGACGAACATGTTGCAGCGCTTGGTCGAGGGCCTTTTGTTTTATCACCCCGCGGCTTGGTGGATCTCCCACGTTATGCGCACTGAACGCGAAAACTGCTGCGACGATCTCGTGGTTTCCATCACCGGCAATCCTCACGAATACGCTCTGACTCTTGCCGCGCTCGAACAATACCGTTTACCAGGCCGCGAACCGGCCGTTGCTGTGACAGGAGGACGTCTTATGAAACGCATCCGTCGTCTGCCGTATCCCGAAGGTCCGAATGGCGTTTGGGCTCCGCTGCTCGCTGCCGCGATTTTTATCGTGGCCGGGGCAGTCTCTCTGGCAGCCTGGCAAGCGGAAGCCTCACCGCAGGGTTCTTCCGCCGCCAAGCCACAAGTGGATAAGTCCCCAGCCTCGTCTTATTCCAAGTGGCTCAACGAAGAGGTCGTCTACATCATTGACGACGCTGAGCGAGCTGCTCTCCAGACGCTCACTATCAAAGAAGAACGCGACAAGTTCATCGAGCAGTTCTGGGAGCGCCGCAATCCCTCGCCCGGCTCACCCACAAACGCTTTCAAGGTCGAGCACTACCGCCGAATCGTTTACGCCACCAAGTATTTTCGCACGGCGTCAGGCGCTCCTGGCTGGCAGACGGATCGCGGCCACATCTACATCGTATATGGCCCGCCCGATGAAATTGACGCGCACCCCAGCACTGCTCAGAAGCCCATCGGCGTGGAAGTCTGGACCTATCGCCACGTCGACGGCGTAGGCGATCATGATTCCATCACTTTCATCGACCGCACCGGCCGCGGCGACTACCATCTCGCTCCCGGGAACGCCAAGTAGCGGCCGTCAGCAGACAGATCAATCACGGGTCGGCGTCCGGATCCAAGGCCGCCATTTCTAGCCGCCTCTTCGGGTTCATGCACTCCATCTCCGCCACTCCCATTTTCGTCGAAATCCCTCGCTCCTTGAGCGCAAAGACTCCGCCGTCTTGACAATCCCGGCCCCGAACCGTATATGAAAGCGGTGACAACGAATGAAGTTGATGTAGCCATCGTCGGCGCTGGCATCGTCGGTTTGGCCCATGCATACCTGGCGGCCCGTTCGGGACGCACTGTCGCGGTCTTCGAGCGCAATCCGGCCGCATCGGGTGCGTCCATCCGTAATTTCGGCATGATTTGGCCGATTGGGCAGCCCGCTGGCCGGTTGCATCACATAGCCTTGCGCAGTCGCGAGATTTGGCTCGACGTTCTTGAGCAAGCAAATCTGCCGTATTTGCGGACCGGCTCGCTGCATGTGGCGTACCGAGCGGATGAAGCGGCTGTCGGCCAGGAGTTTGCTCAGAAGGCTCCGTCTCTCGGCTATGAATGTACCTGGCTCTCGCCGCAGGAAACTCTGGCCCGCACTCCAGCCGTTCGTTCAGAAGGTCTTATCGGCTCCCTCTGGAGCCCGACAGAACTCACCGTAGATCCTCGCCAAGTAATCCGCGGCCTTCCCCGATTCCTGGCCGAGCGATACGGCGTCCAATTTCATTTCAATACTGCCGTCCGGCGCGTCGAGACTTCGTTGCTTGAAGCTGGAAATCAGCGCTGCAAAGCTGGCTGCATCATCGTCGCGGCTGGCGACGATTTCCAAACGCTCTTCCCTGAATGCTTCCAAGACATTGGGCTCACGCGTTGTAAATTACAGATGATGCGTACGGTTCCGCAGCCCCAAGGCTGGCAGTTGGGGCCTTCGCTCGCGTTCGGCCTGACCTTCAAGCACTATCCGACCTTTCAAATCTGCGGCGCTCTGCAGGCGCTGAAGGATCGCATCGCCACCGAGACTCCCGACTTCGACAAATTCGGCATTCACGTCATGGCCTCTCAGAACTCTATTGGCGAGCTAACCCTAGGCGACAGCCACGACTACGGCCTTGCCGTAAACATTTTCGATGACCCCGCTGTAAATCGCTTGATCCTCGACTATGCCAAAACCTATTTGCGCGTACCAACTCTCGAAATCGCCGAGCAGTGGCATGGCGTCTATGCGAAACATCCTGACCAACCCTACTTGAGAATCAGCCCGCTGCCCGGCGTCCTCCTCGTCACGGTAACCACCGGCATCGGCATGACCATGTCTTTTGGACTTGCCGAGGAGACCTTCGCCGAAATGGGCGCAGCTGCGTGAAACTTTTCAATCCCACTCTCCCTCCTCACACTGTCCACGCCTCGCGATTGAAAGCGGTTGTCCTCGATTGGGCCGGCACCACGGTCGACCACGGAAGTCTCGCTCCCGCGCGTACTCTGCAAATAGTCTTCGCCCAGGTGGGCATCACTCTCTCCGAGACAGAAACTCGGCGGCACATGGGCCTTCCCAAGAAGGATCACATCGGCGCCATTCTGTCCTTGCCGCGGGTCCGCGATGCCTGGCAAACACTACGCGGACGCTTTCCAAACGATCCGGATGTCGAGGAAATCTATGAGCACTTCATCCCTCTACAGCTCTCCTGCCTCGCCGAGCATTCCGCCTTAATTCCTGGTGTCTTGGAAGCTGTGCGCGATTTTCGCCGGCGCGGTTTGAAAATTGCTTCGACCACCGGATACACCCGCGCCATGCTCGATCTACTCCTCGACCAAAGTGCTAAGGCGGGTTACATCCCGGATTGCAGCCTCTCGCCCGAAGATGTTGGCGCCGGTCGCCCCCAACCCTTCATGATTTATGAAAGCGGCGTGAGATTGCAGGTCTATCCCATGTCCGCCATCGTCAAGATCGGCGACACTCCCGCTGACATCCAGGAAGGCCTAAACGCTGGCACATGGTCCATCGGCGTCGCCGGAACCGGAAACGGGATCGCCCTATCGCTTGCGCAGTTTCAACAACTCTCCGCCTCCGAGCGCGAATCCCGCCTCGCCGAAGCCCGCGCCGAACTCCAAGACGCTGGAGCCCACTACGTCGTTGATACCCTGGCCGAAATCTCTCCAGTTTTAGACGATATCCAAACTCATCTCCGCTCAACAACTTAGGCTCATCCATGACCGCGCGATCACTGGCCATCGCAGCGGGGGAAAATTTCTGGCTGGAATTCCTCCTTTGACCTCTGTTAAACCTCTTGACAAATCTACAATGTCTGGTAATATGTCGGGTGGGAAAACTTTATTTGCCTCGTAGCGCCGGCATCTTGCCGGCGTTTTTTGCTTTCTAGGAACTCTTCGGTAGGCTAAGTTTCCTATCTGCCACTCTTACCGGCCGCGACAGGCATAAGTCCTGTGTTTGCCACTCTTACAGAGAACACAGGGGGTAGGGTGCACTCGGTAAGGCAAGCTGGGTTAGCCTGCCCCTGCGTGCTGTGCGAACACGCAGAAACTCCCGCAACTCCTTTCCGGTCATACGCTTACTTCATAACTCGCGGACACCCCCCGGGGGTGGGGGTCCCCACGTTCGGCACAGACCGGGCGGTTGGCTGACAGAATAGACCGGGAAGAACCCCGACACCGTCGGCGAATCCGTCTTTGACAGATCCTACTGCGGCCGGGAATAGCGCTGAATGTTCGCAGGCACAGGAATCGCCGAGTCGCCACGCGGATCGCGGATGGGCTCCCCCGGCGTCCATTTGAACGGCAGCACTCCCGTCCAGGCCCCGTCGGCATACTCTTTGTCGTCGTCGACCGCGAAGCCCGTGCGCACTTTCGCGGACGCCTCGACCAGCGGCACCGCCAGCACCATCGTGCCCTTCAATTCCTGCTCGCTCGGCGGCCGCACCGTAGCCCATCGGCCACGCAGCACGTACTCAACGAAGTCGCGCATCGCCGCTAGCTTCGCCGCCGGATCCTCGATCGGTTCGGCTTTGCCCATGACTACGACGGAGCGGTAATTCACCGAGTGCCCCGTAGCGGTCGGCGAAAAAACGATCCCGTCCAGCAAAGTCACACTAAGGCAAAAAGGTGCGCCGCTCCCGAGCGTTTTCATGAGCCGGCTAGCCGTCGAGCCATGCAAAAAAAGTTTGTCGCCTATGCGCACATAATTCGTCGGCACAACCACCGGCATCCCGTCCGCGATGAACCCGACATGGCATACAAACGCCTGATCCAGAATGTCGTAAACGGTTTGCCGGTCGTAGCGCCCCCGGTCCGGCTTGCGCGTAACTTTTGTTCTTTTAGTTGGTGTGAAGTCGCTCATAAAACGAGGCTAGCGCCAGCAAGCCTAAGCCGCAAGCGCCAAAGTGGCACAGGCTTCAGCCTGTGCTCTTCACTGCGATCCGATATTCACGCCGATGTCATTCTGAGCGCAGCGGAGAATCACGGCTACATCGCTCCTTGGATAACAGCCAGAGCGAAAACACAACTCCGCGTTTCCAAAAACCGGCTCATTGTCCGGTCGAAGCTTTTGGCGCCGGCTTCACTGCACCCAGCACCACGCGAAACCCGATATATTCCGGTTGCGGCTCACAACCGGACTTTGGATCCGCGGGACAATCGGCGCTTCCGCCGATGACCTTACCTTTACCATCGCGAGTCATAGCCCACTCGGCCACGTTGCCGCCCAGGTCATAGATACGCTCTTCGTCATCTTCACCGGCTCCCAGAAAGCTCCCAACTTCTTTCAGAAGTCCGCCCGGTTGGGGCAGGGTATCTGCCGATTTGCGTAGACTCACTGTGTCCTCGGGGTTCGGAGCGTATCCGGCCCAATAGTCGAGTGTGTTTTCTCCCGCGCTGCTTTCGTAAAGGATCTTCACTTCGTCTTCATAGGCGATTCGGAAAACAGGGTTGTTTCCAAATTTGGGGAGCCAAGCCGCGTATGCCTTGGCCTGCTCGAATGAAATTCCGTTGGCTGGATAATTCTCCGTGCCCACTGGAAACTTGTAATTCTTGTCAAACGCCGCGTACTGCGCTCGCGTAACCTCAAATCGGCCAATACTCAGATCGCCGCGGTGTACCAGTTCCGGTATGATGCGACTCGATTCAGGTTGCAGGCGGACGGCGTCATCCGGGGATGGCTTGCTGTCCCTGAGGGTTCTCAGGGTTGTTACTTGAACTCCGTACAAGCTCCCGGTTTTTTGGATTTTCTCACGCGAGAGTGAATCGGCGAGCCATGAATCCTTCTTCAGCGATTCGCTTTCTGGCTTCGTGGTCTTGAAGAAATATTTGTCGAACCACGCGACCTCGTCTTCTACCTTGCGGATCTGATGCGTCAGCTTTTGCGGGCCATGCGGCTCGCCAGGGAAAACCACAAATTTCACCGGAACTTTGCCGTAATACTCCAGCGCGCGGAAAAAAGACCAGCTTTGCGCTGGAGGAACATTGCGATCGGCCGAGCCGTGGAAAATCAAAACGGCCGCCTGCACTTTATCCATTTTGAAAAAGGGCGACTTCTTAATGTAAAGCTGCGGATCCTCCATCGGCGACTTGCCGAAATAATACGAATCGAAAGAATCGCCGAAATCCACGTTGCCCCAGTCGCTGATCCATTCCACGTCGCCCGCGCCCACGCTCGCCGCTTTGTACCGCGCCGGATACGTTGTGATCAGGCTGATGGAAAGGATCGATCCGTTCGACCAGCCCAGTGTCGCAACCTTATCGGGATCCACCATGCCCTTCGAAATCAAATAATCCACGCCCATGTTGATGTCCGGCGTCTCGAGGTCGTAATACTTGCCGCAACAAATCGACTCCACCCACTTCAGCCCGTAGTTGGCGCTGCCGTGATAATTCGGCCTCAGCACAAACGCGCCGCGCTGTGTCATCAGATTGACGGGATACGCCCAGTTGTCGTCCCACATGTCGGAGTCCCACCCGGTCGGACCGCCGTGAATCATGGTGATCACCGGATATTTTTTCCCGGCTTCGTAATTCGCCGGATAGTAGAGAATCCCTTCGACCTCTTCGTCGAGCGACCCTTTCCAGCGGGTGACTTCCGTCTTCGCAAATGTCCTGCCGCTCACAAGCCCTTCATTCAGTTTGGTCACTTGCACCGGCGAGCTAATTCTCGCGCCGTCGAGTTGCGCGCGGTAAAGCTGCGGCAGCTTGCTGGCCGTTGAGTAATCGTAGACGATCGTTTTTCCGTCCTCGCTCAGCGCAAACCCGCGGATATTTTTTACGTGTTCGCCGACAAGTGATTGCCGGTGCCACGTCCAACCGCCCGCTGATTTTTCCGCTGTGTAGCGCGCCAGCTCAGAATGGCTGCCCGCAGCAAGATCAGCAACGAAGCCGCCTGGCACGTGCTCGAGACCGAAGCCAAAGCCGTTTTCCCAATCCGCCGGAATTTCCGTCGCCTTGCCCGATGCCAAATCGTAGAAATAGTCTTTGAGAATGGTTGCGGTTAAGAATTTAGGGTCGGTCGAATAGGGTGCGACAGCATAAAAGCCGGAGCTGTCCGCAGCCCACTCAAAACCGTATGGGCGAACGCGCCTTTCTGTAAAAATCTGTTTCTCTGTGCCATCGGTCAAATTGTGAAGCACTGCTATCGGCGGAACCTTTTGATCGAATTCGTAATGCAAACTTTTCGCGTGCGAAGCGGCCACGAATTTTCCATCTTTGGAAACGCTCCAGCCCTCAATCCAGTCCGTGTTCATAGACAGCCGCGTGATTTTCTTGTCCTTCACGCTGATTTTGTAGAGCCTCACCGGGGCCGCATGATCCGCGTCATCGACGATCTCCGAATCATCTTTCTTTTTCTTCAGCTCCTGCTCGTACAGCGCCGGTTCTTCCTCGGCGCTGTAGATGATCGTGCCCTTGTCCAGCCAGTCGATTTGCCGCGGAGCGCGCGCGAGTTCCGTCAGCACCCAGGGCTCTCCGCCGTGCGGATTGATCAACCAGATTTGCATTGGCGCCGTATCCGGCTTGGGCTGCGGCCGCGCGCGCGAACTCACGAACGCAATGCGCTCGCCGTCCGGCGACCACCGCGGATCTCCATACCGGTCGCTGCCGCGCGTAAGCTCAATCTCCTGGCTGTCCGTGAGGCTGGACAAGACGAGATTGGAAACGCGCGCGTCTTTTTCCTTGTCGGCGGTCGACTTAACCCACGCGAGCCATTTTCCGTCCGGTGAAATCCGCATTTGCGCGGAGTATTCCTGAAAGATCTCGTCCTCCGCTTTCCACGGCTCCGTTTTCGTCGTGAGCTTTGCGTCGTCTGCTTCCACAACCGCTCCTGGACGCATAAACGCCGTCGCCGCGCACGCCCCAACCAGAAAAATTCCCGCCACAAGCCATTCTCGTTGCTTCATCTCGTCCTCGCTTCGACTGAAACTCGAATACAGCACACTCGTCACTGCTTTCGGCAAGCCGCACAGCATAGTTCAATTGACGTCGATTGGGAATCGTGTACTCTTATCCCCACCAAACCGCACCGAGGATCACCCATGGGCAAAGCGGAATCGATTTTCACGCGCGCCACGTTTCAGTTTTTTCGCGACTTGGCGCATAACAACAAGAAAGTGTGGATGGACGCGAACCGCGAACGTTACCAGAAATTTGTGGTGAAACCTTTTCGCCGTCTGCTCGAAGTAGTCAGTCCCAGCGTTCTACAACTCGATTCGCGCTTCGACACCACAGGACGCACTGGCGCAAATTTTTCGCGCATCAACCGGGATATCCGTTTCGCGAAAGACAAGACGCCCTACCGCGCGCAAATGTACTTGAAGTTTTCTGTGCCGTTTCCGGGCGAAGGCGAAACCGGTCAGCTATACGTAGGAATTTCCGTCAATACGGTAACGGTGGGCTTTCGCATTTATGCCGGGTCGAAACGTAAAGAGTCCGCGATGGCCGTGATTGGCGATGCGAACGTGCTGGCGCAGCCGAAATGGATTGCGCAACAAAAGAAGCGCCTGAGCAAACGCTATGAAAGCTATTGGTATGGCGCTGTGAAAGGTGACTGGACGGAGCAAAAAGGATGGCCTGCCGGATCGGAAGATTGGAAGAAGCTTCAAGCGTGGATCGTGCGGCGCAAGCTGAAAATCGTGGACGCCACACGCGCCACGTTTCCGCAAGATATTGCAAAAACATTTCGCGAGCTTTATCCGCTGCTGCGGTTCACTTCGCTGAATGATTGAGGTCCGCAACGAAATGGAGAATCGATGAAAAGCCGAGCCGTCCATGTTTCGAGCCATAGCAAGTTTGTGAGAAAGGTTGCTGCCATAGCGGCGCTCGCTTTGGGGGCATTCTCTGCCTCCTCGGGCGCGCAAGGCAACGGAACTGCCAAGGATTGGCCGAAAGGGACTCCAAAAGAGTTTGGCATCGATGCCGCGAAACTCGCCGCGTTCGACGCGGACATTGCCAGCGGGAAATATGGACTCGTGGACAGCATGCTCGTGCTGCGATGCGGCACGGCCGTCTACGACAAATCCTATCCACATGACTACGGCCAGATTTACGGCGAACGTGCCAAAAAAGAAGGCCCGCTGAATCACGACTTGCACGGCCCGTACAATTACTTCAGCACTGATTTCCATCCGTTCTACAACCGCACCGAAATGCACACGATGCAGTCGATATCAAAGACGGTTACTTCCATCACGATTGGAATCGCGAGAACGCGAAATGAATTTACGGCCGGCCTGGATGCGCCGATTGTGCAATTTTTTCCAGGGCACAAAATCGCGAACCTTGACGATCGAAAAAAACGGATCACATTGCGCCATCTGCTGACAATGACCGCCGGTTTCGAATGGCACGAAGATCTGGCCTACGACGATCCGAAAAACTCCGCCGACCTGATGGAAGCGAGCCACGACTGGGCGCAGTACGTGATCGACCAGCCGATGACAGATGAGCCGGGCAAGACGTTCGTTTACAACAGTGGCGAGACGGTGCTGCTCGCCCAGATCTTCAAGAAAGTGACCGGAAAAAATATCGATGAATACGCCGAGGAACATCTCTTCAAGCCGCTCGGAATGCATTATTTCTGGAAACATTCGCCAACTGGCCTTCCGGATACCGAAGGAGGGTTATATCTCTCCGCGCACGATCTTGCCAAAATCGGCCAACTGTTTCTAAAAGGCGGCATGTGGGAAGGGAAAGAAGTGGTTTCTTCGGCGTGGATCAAAGACTCTACGGCGCCGCACGTTACTGTCCCCGGAGGCGACTGGAAGTACGGCTACCTATGGTGGTTGCAATCGATCGGAAGCAACCCCGAAGATGTTGCGTGGACCGGGCGCGGATTCGGTGGGCAACAACTCATCGTTTTGCCGGAGTATGACATCGTCGCGGTCTTCACTGGCTGGGACATCCTGCCGACGGAGGAGAAACGTCCGCATGACCAGCTTGCACGCCTTCTCGATGCGGCAAACAGATTTTACGGCTGCACCGAATAGCGGGACTTTTTAACTGTTCGAGCTGAACGGAACGCCACGAAATAAATTTCGCCATTTTTCTTGAGACCTCGATTATTTTCTTGCATTCACTCTCTCCACGCCGTAAATCTCACAGTGCGCAGGCAGTTTCAAGAAGAGAGGAGTTTCTCGCGAAGGAGCTCTCCTAAATGGACTTTTTGCTGGACCTGAGTGTTCCCGTCACGATCGTGCTGTGGGGCCACTGGTACTTCTCTCTCCGGGTCGGCCGACCTCTCGGCGGGCCGCGCCAGGGCAGGCTGGCATTGGCCCTGATTCCGGTTCTTTGTATGGTCTTTCTATTCGTGATTCTGCGACGCTGGTCGGCGAACAGCGTTAAATCAGATCTTCCAACGGTATTTCTTTCTCTATCATTTGGCGCGAGCTGGCTGGGGCTCTCGCAATTGGTTTTTGGCCTGCTCGGAGTCAGCGCACGCGACGACGTGCTCGAGCGTGGAAACGCGGCGGCAGCATGGGTTATTTCCGGCCAGCTTATTGGCACGACATTTTGCTTTGCGGGGGCAAATGTGGGAAACGGGCCTGGCCCCGAAGTTGTGCTCTTTTGCGCGCTGGTCTCTACACTCGCGCTGTTCCTTTTGTGGTTTTTGGTGGACCAGGCCGCATCCGTTGCCGACACCATAACGATTGACCGGCATTTGGGAACCGGGATTCGTGCGTGCGGCTGGTTTGCCGCCACCGGAATCGTGTTAGGAGACGCAGTCACCGGTGATTGGAAATCCACGCCTGCGACTTGGCGTGATTTCGGGGAATGCGCATGGCCCGCCGCCGCGTTTGCATTGCTCACTGCAATTCTTGAGCGCAAATTGCGCACACTGGAGCCAAACCATCGATGGAACGGCGCACCTGGATCGATGGCGCTAGCGGTTGTATATGTGGTTAGCGCGGGCGGTTATGCCTGGAAGAGGGGAATCCATTGACGGCGCCGCCGTACTCCGCTGGAAAGACATTGAGCACCAAGGAGTGGGTTCCACTTCGCACACGCGCGATCTTCGACTTCTGCAAGTGGGATGTGCAATGCGAAGACCGTTCCGTGCTTTCCCCTTTTCCGCTCCTCATCGAACCTGCGACTTCGCGCTTGCTCAACGAAACGGCCGAAGCACTGGCGCGCGAGGCCATTTCCGCGGAAGAGGAAATCCTGGAGAAGCCGGATTTGATGGGCCGGCTAGGATTGGCGCCCGAAATTCAAAAGACTTTGCAGAATGCATCGAAGGAGGGTTCAGGCATTCACGCGCTACGCGTAATGCGTTTTGATTTTCATTCGACACACGATGGCTGGCGGATCTCTGAAGTGAACGCGGACGTACCTGGTGGGTTCATCGAAGCGAGCGGATGGAATTCGCTTTTTGCGGCGGAAATGCCGGGAGCCTCGGCCCCGCCTTGCACCTCAGATCTCTACGCACGGGCCGTGCGCGACGCCGTGAGAGAGGGCGGACTGGTAGCGCTGGTGCACGCAACCGCCTACAGCGACGATCGCCAGGTGATGCAACACCTTGCGCATCGCTTCTCAGCGCTCGGACTGCGCACATGTTTGGTCAGCCCTGCTCATTTGCGCTGGATGGACGGGAGAGCGGAAATTCACGCGAACTTTGCTTCCGGCTCTCCCAAAGCCGTCGTTCGATTCTTTCCGGCAGAGTGGCTTCCGAATCTTGCTCGCGAAGACTCATGGAGGGCGTACTTCCAGAAGACCCGCGTTCCTGTGAGCAATCCAGGATCATCGATTCTTCTTCAGACGAAGCGGTTCCCGCTAGTTTGGGAAGAACTTCACACGGAGCTTTCCACGTGGCGAAAACTATTGCCCGGAACTGTCGAACTTTCGGAAATCAAAATTCCTCCCGATGACACGTGGGTTCTTAAGCCTGCCCTAGGACGTGTTGGGGAGCGGATCGGCATCCGTGGAGTCACACCCAAACCCGACTTAGAGAAAATTATCCGAGAGGCTCAGAGAAGCCCCCAGCAGTGGGTAGCTCAAAAGCGGTTTGAGATTCTTCCGATCACGACTCCGGCCGGCGAAAAATTTCCCTGCATTGGCGTCTTCACCGTTGGCGGGAGGGCAGCCGGTTTCTATGGACGCATCGCCGACAAACCTATCATCACCCAGGACGCTCAAGACGTAGCTGTACTGATCAAGACCGCAGCAGAAGGAAAAATAGCGTGAGGCCGGAACAACTGTATGCGATCTGGGCTCCCCCAGAGTCCATCTGGTCGCCGTGGGTCTTGCCTGTTCCATTTGCGGAATTGACTTTTCGCGAGGCCCCTGCCCCCGCGGAAATCGGCTCATATTCGTTGGACTGGATCCGGGAAGGAGCCGACCGGAATTTTGCAATTGTTGCTGATCTTCCAGGAGCTGACGCGATCCACTACGGCCTTGCGCTTTTGGGTCTCGGTTTTCGCCCAGTTCCTGTTATTGATGGATCGCCCGGACCTAACCTCGGCGTGGTGTTCCCAGCGGATCTTTCCATTCCATCGCGGGGAGCACGGCGATCAGCAAGCGTTGTAGACATGCGCGAGCTCCTTCTGGCGTTATGCGAGGGAGCAAAGCCCCTGCAGTTGGCCAGGCTTGCGCCCGATGCGCCCCCCGCATTTTTGCTCGATTCCAAGAGAATGAGTGGCAGGCTCAGTGATGAGATGGCGTTCGACAATCGATGGATGGTATTTCCACAAGACTTTCCGTCCGCGCGGTTTCTTCTCGCCAGGGGAATCAGGAAAGTCGTTTTCGTGCACGACTCCTTCCAGACGCAGCCCCAGGAAGATCTTGCCCACATTCTGCTGCGTTGGCAGGAAGCAGGGATTGCGGTGGAGAGCAAATCCGCGCGTTTTGGCGAAGCGCCAGTGCCAATTCGCGTGACGCGCCCGTATCGATTCCGCGCGGCGTGGTACCGAGCGCTTGCTGTTCTGGGGTTGCGAAGAAACGATGCTGGCGGTTTCGGGAGCTACCCTCCTGCACCATCTAGTGGAGGCTAGATTGTTCCAGAGCCTGCCAATTAGTTCACGAAAGTCATGTGCCTTTCGATTTCTGGGATCATGGCGCCCAAAGGCGAAGGCCGATGACGTGCCATGAAGCGATAAAAACGGTAACGACACAGCAGGCCAGGGCAACGAGCAGGGAGTGGACGCGTGTGCAGTTGTGTATTTCTGCCTTAGGAACGCGAACGGCAAGAAAAAGACCGTAGAGCGAGAGCAGCGGGAATAAGAGACTGAAGGCGAAAATTCCAGCAGTCCAGTGAGTGAACCTTCCCGTATCTGCGCCTCCCAGCTTGGTGAAGCAAAAAACCAGCCCACAGAAAGAGAGCGTCGCCAGAAGCGGAACCGCGCGGACCGCAAAGTGCTGCACGCCTTTCATTCCACCAAACACTTTGCGCAAAATCCAGACGATGGCGAAGAGCAGGGAAGTGGCCATCAGCACTATGGAAAGAACAAAGAGAGCCAGGCGAGCGTACGTCCAAGCGATGCTGGTGCGTTCTCCGTAGGAAAATCCTTCGGTCTCTTGGCTGGAGAAGACCATTTGGCCGGCACTGTCGGTGGCGAAAACCGCGGTTGCTTCAGGATCCTTTTCACCGCGAAAGAAATTCTTGCCGACGGGGATCAGTGCTTTTGGCTTGCCGAAAAGACTGGAGTTCGTAAGCTGTCCATTGATGACACGGATGCGGAGACCGCCCGTTAAACCGTCCATGAATGCAAAAAGTTGCGAACGAGGCGCGCTTGGGGCGTAATAGTCGGCAAACTTCTCCAGATCTGCAGCTGAAACAGAAACAGCGGGCTGCTGCGACTTCGGAAAATCTTTTGAGAGGAAATCGATGGCCAGCCGATTTAAGTCGAGCAGAGCCTGGAACGACTGCGTGCTGTTGAGCAGCACGACGTATCCCCAATTTTGTTCCGGCATGTAGCGATACGTGGAGATAAAACCGTCGATCCCGCCGTCGTGGCCGTGAGTGACGACGCCGCCAACGACCTCCGTATAGTTCGCGAGGCCGTAGCCGAGGCGCAGACCGTTCTTTGCGGCAAGAGTCGACTCCACCGATTCCATGCGGATGATCGATTCCTGCTTCAGAATTTGCCCATCGTCCGTTTTTCCACGGCGCAGAAGAAATTGCACGAGCTTGGCGAGTTCTCCTGGTGAGGCTTTCAGATCACCAGCGGGACGCAGATAGATGTATGGATAGCCACGGAGCGCGTGCGGCGGATCACCATCGTACGGGGCGGCTAAGAGAGGCTTGTTCGCATCGGTGAAGGGGAAATCGGCATTCGCCATGCCAAGAGGTCGAAGAATCGTTTCGCGAATGTACTGATCAAAAGGCTTGCCGGCGGTTTTCTCGATGAGATAGCCCGCGATGCCGAAGCCCGGATTGGAATAAGACATGCGTGTGCTGGGAGGCCATCGAACTTCTTGCGGTTCCTGAAAGCGCTTGAAGACATCGAGCAGAGGGAAATCGTACGGGTCCTTGAAGTTATAGACTTCGGACGCCTGCATGTCGTCAAATCCGGCGGTGTGCTCGAGCAGATTGACGATGCGCACGGGATTCGTGGACTCCCACCGATTCTTGACGGGGACTTCCGGCGCGACATCCTGCAAGCGCGCCTCAATATTTATTTTTCCTTCTTCCTGCAGTTTCAGAAGTGCAAGCGCGACAAAAGATTTGCTAATCGAGCCGACGCGAAATTCCGTGTCGCAGGTGATATCGCGGCCGGAGGCAATGTCCGCTTTGCCGAATCCGCCGCACCAGAGCAATTCGCCATTCGAGACGAGAGCGACACCCGCGCCCGGCAGATGAGCTTTTTCGACTACATCTTTCATCGCCTTTTGCAGCTCTGGAAGTGTTTTCGGATGGGGCAATTCTTCTTTTTGCTGCGCGCCTGCGATTGTCGCCAACAGCAGCACGGTGACGATGCCCTGGCAGACGGTGAGCCGTAGACCGGCTGGACGCATGGATGCTCCTTGAAACAAACGTTTCACGGTTGGGCTCGCATTGTATAACGGTCCCAGCGCGGCACAAGCACAATTCCAAAATCCGCCGCTCGAGAGGCGAAGCGCGGACGGATTGACGAAGCTACTACACTCGCATACGATGCCGCCGTCTGCTAATCCATTTGTGGCCGCCTACTGAGAGGAGCTTCTCGCCGATGAACTCTCGCCATCTGGGATTGAGCTGCGCCGCAGTGATTTTACTTGGAAGCTCGTTTTCGTTCGCGCAGCAGACGGCGCCCAGCGCGCCCTCCGCGCCAAAGCCGGGCGAGAAAGCTACCGAAGCGCCGAAAGACGCTGAGAAAAAAACGCCTGCTCCTCCGGAAGATAAAGTGGTGCAGACGAAGCACTCGGCACGCATCGGCGGCCAAGAGATCAAGTACACCGCGACGGCGGGAATGCTCGTGATGAAAGACGAAGAAGGGAAGCCGAAGGCAAGCGTCTTCTACGTGGCGTACACGCGCGATGATGTGAGCGACCTGTCGCAGCGGCCGGTGATGTTCACATTCAATGGAGGACCGGGGTCGGCTTCCGTGTGGCTGCATCTTGGCGCGTTTGGTCCGCGGCGCGTGGAGATGGGCGACGCTGGCTCGTTGCTGCCGCCGCCTTATAAATTGGTGGACAACGAGTCGTCGCTGCTGGATGTAACGGACATCGTTTTCATCGATCCTGTTTCGACGGGCTATAGCCGGCCCGCGCCGGGCGAATCGCCAGATCAGTTTCACGGGATTCAGGAAGACGTGCGGTCCGTCGGCGATTTCATCCGGCTGTATGCGACGCGAAACAAGCGCTGGGCGTCGCCGAAATTTCTAGCAGGCGAAAGTTACGGAACGACGCGCGCTGCAGGGCTTTCCGGATATTTGCAGCAGCGTTATGGAATGTATTTGAACGGAATCATCCTGGTTTCGACGATCCTGAATTTTGCGACGACGGAATTCGATAGCGGAAACGATTTGCCGTACATATTGATTTTGCCCACGTACACGGCAATTGCCTGGTACCACAAGCGATTGCCTGCTGATTTGCAGGCGGATTTACACAAGGCGGTTGAGGAGTCCGAGAATTTTGCGAAGGGCGAATATGCAACCGCGTTGATGGCGGGGGATGGACTGTCCAATGCCCAGCACACGGAAGTGGTGCAGAAACTCGCGCGGCTGACGGGACTCTCGACGGATTACATCGAGCGCACCAACATGCGCGTGGAAATAGAACGCTTCACGAAGGAGCTTTTGCGCAGCGAGCGGCGCACGGTGGGCCGCATCGATGGCCGATTCACGGGAATTGACAAGGATGCCGCTGGCGAAATGCCGGAATACGATCCGAGCATCGCGGCAATTATCGGGCCTTACACCGCGACGCTGAACGATTACGTGCGCGGCGATTTGAAATTCGATAGCGATTTGCCATATGAAGTGCTGACGGGGCGCGTGTATCCCTGGAGCTACAAGCCGTACGAAAACCGCTACGCGGATGTAGGCGAGACGCTGCGCAGCGCAATGACGCAGAACCCTTTTCTGCATGTCTTCGTCGCGCGGGGGTATTACGATTTGGCTACGCCGTTTTTCGCGGCGGACTACACATTTGATCATCTCGGACTCGATCCTTCTTTGCGCGGCCATTTGAGCGGGGCGTACTACGAATCGGGCCACATGGTTTATGCGCACATGCCTTCGCTCGCCAAGCTGAAGCAGGACACCGCGCAATTTATTCGCGCTAGTTCAGGAACCACTCCGGGGAAATGAAGAGCATCCTCAAATTTATAATCTGGCTCGGTGTGGCGATCGCGGGCGCCGGCGCTTTGGCAAAGGTCGCAGTGCATCGCGGAGAGCCGTTGAATGCCACGTGGTTCGTCGTCGCGGCCGTGTGTTGCTACATGGTGGCGTATCGTTTCTACTCGGCGTTCATCGCGGCGCGCTTGTTGGCGCTGGATGATTCGCGCGCGACCCCTGCCGAGATACACGACGACGGGCGCGATTTTGTTCCAACCAACAAGTGGGTTCTCTTCGGGCATCATTTCGCGGCAATCGCCGGGCCGGGGCCGCTGGTCGGGCCAACGCTTGCGGCGCAGTTCGGTTATTTGCCAGGCACTCTGTGGCTGATCGTCGGGGCGGCGGTCGCCGGATGCGTGCAGGACTTCATCATTTTGTTCTGCTCCATCCGGCGCGACGGAAAAACTCTGGGCCAGATGGCGCGCGAGGAAGTAAGCGCGCGAGGCGGATTCATCGCGCAGATTGCCGTGCTGGCGATCATGGTGATTTTACTCGCAGTCGTTGCTCTCGTTGTAGTGAACGCGCTGAAATCGTCGCCGTGGGGAACGTTTACGCTGGCGATGACAATCCCCATTGCGCTCTTGCTCGGCGTGTACTTGCGATTCATCCGGCCGGGGCGCGTTCTGGAAGCTTCCTTGTTTGGTGTCGCGCTCGTGCTATTCGCCGTGGTGGAGGGGCAGTGGGTGGCGTCGTCGCCCTCCTGGGCGCAGGCTTTCACGTTTGGCGGCGTCTCTCTTACGTTCGTGATTATCGCGTACGGCTTTGCGGCTGCCGTTCTTCCCGTGTGGCTGCTCCTCGCGCCGCGCGATTATCTCAGCGCGTTCATCAAGACGGGGGCCATTTTTTCGCTTGCGGCCGGAATTTTGTTCGTCCGGCCCCACATGATGATGCCGCCTCTTACGCGGTTCATCGACGGAAGCGGTCCAGTCTTCGCGGGGAAAATTTTTCCATTTTGCTTTATCACCATCGCCTGTGGAGCGATCAGCGGATTTCATTCGCTCATTTCTTCGGGCACAACGCCGAAGATGATTCTGCGTGAGAGCCATGCCCGATCGATCGGTTACGGAGCGATGCTGCTTGAGTCTTTTGTGGGCGTGATGGCCATGGTTGCGGCTTGCGCCATGCCCCCGGGCGTCTATTTTGCGATCAACAGCCCGGCGAGCATTGTCGGCGGAAGTCCGGATGCTGCGGCCACCGCGATAAGCAGTTGGGGATACCCTCTCGACGCGCAGACGATGACCAATCTTGCGCATTCCGTGGGCGAGCAAACGCTGCTCAACCGCGCGGGCGGTGCGCCTTCGCTGGCGGTGGGAATGGCGCAGATTTTTTCGAAAACGATCGGCGGCGAGAGGCTTCTAAGTATTTGGTATCACTTCGCAATCATGTTCGAGGCGCTATTTATTCTCACCGTACTAGACGCGGGTACGCGAGTTGGACGGTTCATGGTACAGGAGCTTGGAGGCCGAGTCTGGAAACCGCTTGGGCGCACGGGATGGATGCCGGGGATTTTGCTTTCGAGCGCGGTCATTGTGGGATTGTGGGGCTATTTCCTGCATCAGGGCGTCGTCGACCCGTTGGGCGGAATCAATTCGTTGTGGCCGCTGTTCGGGATTGCCAATCAATTGCTGGCAGCGGTGGCGCTTGTTGTGGCGACCACAATTCTCCTGAAAATGAAGCGGCTGCGGTGGATTTGGGTAACGCTCGTGCCCATGGCGTGGCTGATCGCGGTGACGATGACGGCGAGCTACCAGAAGATTTTTGATGCGAGCCCGAATCTCGGATTTCTTTCGAAGGCGAATGCGCTTGCCGCGCAAATCACTGCCGGACAAATTCCAGCGGCAAAGATTGCAGAGACGCAGCGCCTGATTTTCAACCAGCGCCTGGATGCTGCCGTTACGGGTGTGCTTGCACTGATGATTCTCGTGCTGCTCGTGGAAGCCCTTGCGCAGTGGTACGCCATTCTGAACGGCCGTCGTGAGGCAGTGCTGCACGAAGCGCCCTATGTCCCAACCCAATGGGCCGAAGGATTCACCGGCACGGCGCACGGAGACGATTGATGCGGATCCGGAGGGCGGCAAAATTCGCGAAACGATCACTCCGGCGATTCTGGCGCGGTCTGCGAGAATGGTGCGGCGACGCTGCGTACGAGCGCTATCTGCGAGCAACAGGCAGGCAGGATACGGGCCAACGTACGCTCAGTGCTGAAGAGTTTTATGTTGAGCAGATCAATCGCCGTTATTCCCGGCCCAACCGCTGCTGCTGACGCCTCTTGATTTTCCCCGCTTCAACGGCCTAAAATCCACAGTAATTTCCCAGCCGACCTACTTTCCACCTGACGGAGGAATAGATGGCTATCGATATGGATAAGCTTCACGAATTTCTAGGAAGAGCCGTGGTTGATTTCGGCGCCACGTTCAACGCGGCGCTGGTTCGCATCGGCGACAAGCTCGGTCTGTACAAAGCCCTCGCGTCGGGCGGCCCGCAAACCGCCGCGGAATTGGCGAAGCGCACCGGGACCGCCGAGCGCTACGTGCGCGAGTGGCTGAGCGCGCAAGCCGCCGGCGGCTACGTCACCTACGACCCAGCGGCGGGAAAGTTTCACCTTAGCGAAGAGCAAGCGTTCGCGATGGCGGACGACAATAGTCCCGCGTTCATGCCCGGTGCGTTTCAAGTGGCGCTCGCGGCGATCAAGGCTGAGGACGCACTTGCCGAGCGATTCAAGACCGGCGAGGGAATGGGTTGGCATGAGCATCACGCCGAACTGTTTGTGGGCACGGAAAGATTTTTTCGGCCGGGCTATGCTGCAAATCTCATCGCTGCGTGGATTCCGTCGCTCGAGGGCGTAGATGAAAAATTGAAAAGCGGAGCGCGGGTCGCCGACGTAGGCTGTGGTTTGGGCGCATCGACGATTCTGATGGCCAAGTCCTATCCCAAATCCGAGTTTTCCGGATTCGATTACCACGACAAATCGATCGAAACCGCCAAACAACGCGCGGGCGATGCAGGCGTAGGGGACCGCATCAAGTTCGAAGTAGCCAGCGCGAAATCGTTTCCGGGCAAGGACTACGACTTCGTGACGTTCTTCGATTGTCTGCACGACATGGGCGACCCCGCGGGCGCTTCGGCGCACGTGCACGGCAGGCTCAAGAAGGATGGCACCTGGATGATCGTCGAGCCATTCGCGGGCGACAAGCTGGAGGACAATCTCAATCCGATTGGCCGCGCATTTTACGGAGCCTCGACGCTTTTGTGCACTCCAGCCTCTTTGTCGCAGGAAGTGGGGCTGGCTCTCGGCGCCCAAGCGGGCGAGAAGCGTTTGCGCGAAGTGGTGACCAGCGGCGGCTTCACGCGATTCCGTCGCGCGACACAGACGCCGTTTAACCTGGTGTTTGAAGCCCGGCCTTAGCCGCGCGCGAACCAGCCCCCTGGTCAGAGCTCTTCTTCATCCTCGGCATCGTGTTTGATGGCCGTTATTTTGTGCGTGATTTTTACCTTGTGAGCGCGAATTCCTGCAATGATTGCGCGGCGTGTTTCCACCGGCAGCATTTCCGGAGAGAACACACCGGCTTCTTCGCGCTGAAAGTATTTGATGAAGAGCGCTGCGACGTGAGCCGTGGCATAGGCAACCGGCGTGGTATAGCGGCCTTGCTGGCGGATTTGGTACAGCGTCGGGAACATCGCGTCGGTGCGTATCACCAGATGATGATCTTCCTTGGCGCTGCGCTTTATCCCGCGAACCAGCACGGCGGCCGAAAAGCGCGCATTTTGCAGCACGCCTTGGCGGATCAATTTGGCGATTGCGCGTGGCGAAGAAGTCTGTGGAAAGCGCTGCCGGACGATCCCGCGCGACTTCGATAATTTTCCCTGCTTGTACCAGCGGCGCAGGCGGTCGAATTCGTTTCCGCCGATTTTCACGTCCATGTTGCGCATGGGAATTGTGTAGGGCAGCGTCGCGACTTCATCCTGCGCGGCGAGCACGACGTTGGCGTTTCCAATGGGATCGGGAAAACGAAACTTCTCCAGTTCAGCGAAACGCTTTTCCATCTCGAATTTTCCGTCGCGATAGACGCGCGGGCTTGAGATCGCCTCATCAAACGACACTTCCGGCGACCACTGCGAGATCGGGTCGTCGCTCTCCGTGCTTTCGTACAAGCGGATATGCACGGAATGAACTTCGTCGAGCATTTCGGCAGCGCGCTTGACCAGCAGGTTCGTCAAGCCCGGGGCCGCACCGGCATTGATCAAAGCCGTCCGGTTTTTTTCTTCAAACCGTTTCCCGTAGGAGAATTGTTCGGCCTTGAATGGATTACGCGTCAGGTGGGAACTGAGGTCCACATAATGCGCGCGCAGGCGAAGCGCTGCCCGCATCACAATCTGATTGAAGACGCTCGCCGAGGCGTTGACGATGAGCTGACAGCCGCGAGCGGCCCGTACGATGCCGCGCAGGTTTCTCGCGTTCACTTCGGTAACCGCAATGGTACTTCTCTTGCCCAAAAAACGGCGGGCGCGAACGGGGTCACGGTCACCGCACCAGACAGTATGTCCTTGACGTTGGAGAAGTTCTGCCAGAAGGGAGCCGGTAGCGCCGGCTCCGAGAACGAAGATCCGCATGGCGTGGCAAAAACTCTATCACACACTGCGCGCCAGGATTCGTGGATGTCCTGGGGAGTTGCCGGATGTTGCGGCGCAGGAGTCCCGCGCAGGAGTCCTTCCGTGCTCAGGTCTTCGTCGAGGTCTGGCCAGTGGATGCCATAGCCGCCACCGCAATTTTCCATCGGTTTAGCTGTTCTGAGGTGGCATGGAGGAGCTTGGGGTACCAGATGAGAAGCGCACTAATCACCCTGCTGTCCTTCACTGTGACGCTAAGCGAGTCGGATGAGAAACGAACGCCTGCTATGCGCACATCAGTTTTCAACGCCAAGATGTCCATCCTCCCCCCTGATTCTACAAAATTGCACTCTTTTTCGTACAGGCATAGACTAAGGAGGAACTCCGATTCCTGCGGCCTACGGGAGAGAAAGCCTAAGACGCAGGAGCGATGCTTCAGCGGGGGCGTTTTGGAACCGCGAGGCAAAGGGTTCGGGTGGAAACGCCCGGGCCTCCCGAACTTGGAAAGGAGCGATTCGACGAAAAAGTGTGTATTTTCGTCACACGCCCGCATCCAAGCAGTCGGATCGGGCGGTTTTGTTTTACGCAAGCGAAAAGAGAAAGCTCAGGCGGCCGTGTCCAACCGCAAAAGCACGTCATGACCCTTCAAGACAAATTCGGACGGCAGATCACCGACCTGCGTATCTCCATCACGGACCGCTGCAATTTCCGCTGCGTGTACTGCCGTTCGGCCGACCCCGAAAATTATCGCGACCATGATGAAATTCTCTCCTGGCCGGAACTCGACAGGCTTGCGCACATTTTTCTGGGCCTCGGTATTCGCAAAATACGAATCACTGGCGGAGAGCCTCTAGTGCGTGCGGGTGTGGAAGATTACCTTGGGCGGCTTCACGCGCTCGGCGTAGAAGACCTTTCCATGACCACCAACGGTCATCTGCTCGCGGAACGCTGCGAACGGCTCATCCATGCGGGGCTGCGCCGCATCAACATCAGCCTCGATTCGCTCGATACCGGCAAATTTGAACGCATCACGCGCACAAAATCCTTCGACACCGTGATGCATGGCATCGACGTGGCGCAAAAATCGCGCCTAGCTCCCGCGAAAATCAACGCTGTGCTGGTTCGCGGCTTGAATGATGACGAAGTGGAATCGTTCGCCGAATTTGCGCGCGAGCGCGGCGTGATTATGCGCTTCATCGAATTCATGCCCCTGGACGCTGACCGGACCTGGACGCGCAACCACGTTGTGCCCGCCGCGGAAGTTTACCAGCGCATTCACGCGCGGTGGCCGCTCGTTCAAATCCCTCACGAGCGCAGCGAAACGGCGCGCAAATACCGCTTCGCCGACGGCGCGGGCGGCGAGATCGGCCTGATCGCTCCGGTGACGCAGCCTTTCTGCGGCCATTGCTCGCGCATCCGGCTGACGGCAGACGGAAAGCTGCGAACCTGCCTTTTCAGCAAGGAAGATCACGATTTGCGCGGACTGCTCCGCGCTGGCGCGACGGACGACGAGGTTGCGGCCCACATACACTCTGTCGTCGATGAAAAGGAAGAAGGACACCGCATCAACGCCCCTGGTTTCGTGCCGCCCTCCCGTACTATGGTGTTCATCGGCGGTTAGTGAAATTCTCTCCATGTGGCCCCGCTCCAGTAGCGCATTACGCTCGACCACGCCGGGAGTTTGCGTTAGCATCGAATTAAGCTGCACGCAAGGCGCGGAGAAAGAACGGACCTGGTATGGCCGACGAAGACGACGAAGAGGAACAGGACGACTCGCCTGAGCCAGAGCCGCGGCTCTTCACTCTCACAGAGGCGGAGCGCGCGCGGCGGGAGCTGGAACCTTTTCTCGTGGAAGCCATGGATTGCCGCAAAAAATTGTCCGGCCTGGAAAACGATCTTTCCGCGGTTTCTGCCCGAATCATGATGATGGGCGGAGTCATCGTCCCTTACGAAAAACTGGCTGCGTTGCGCGTGGAGCACCAGCAGCTCGCCGAATCCCTGAAAACCGCTCTGAACCGCATCCTGGAAACCGGCTGCGTCATCAAGGACCTCGACGTGGGCTTGCTCGATTTCCCCGCCGTGATTGACAACGAAGACGTCTATCTCTGCTGGAAGCTTGGCGAAGACCGCATTCGTTTCTACCACCGCCAGGACGAGGGATTTGCCGGGCGAAAGCCGCTCGACCCCCGCGATCTCGGCCCTGGAGATATCGTGCAGTAGTTTGAGCCCCCGGCTTGTTTTTCTATTCCACATTCGTTTGCACTTTTTCTTGCACCGCGAATTTCCGCGACGTTTTGTAACCGAAAGGAATTTTCGTGCCGTCTCATCCTGAAAACCGACTGAAGGATTCCGCCAGTCCCTATCTTCGTTCCGCCTCGCACCAGCCCATTGATTGGCATGAATGGGGCGATTCGGCTTTCGCTCGTGCGGAATCCGAAGACAAGCCCATTCTTTTGGACATCGGCGCGGTGTGGTGCCACTGGTGCCATGTTATCGACCGCGAGAGCTACGAAAACTCCGAAATCGCGAGAATCATTAATGAGAATTTTGTCGCGGTGAAAGTGGATCGAGACGAGCGCCCGGATGTCGATGCGCGCTATCAATCCGCCGTCAGCGCCATTTCCGGACAGGGCGGCTGGCCGCTAACCGGATTTTTGCTGCCCAATGGAAAGCCGTTTTTTGGCGGTACATATTTTCCGCCAGAAGACCAAATGGGGCGGCCCGGCTTTCGGCGCATCCTTATAGCGGTATCGGATTCTTACCGGAACAAGAGAGCCGATCTTGTCAAGGCTGCGAACCATTTGGCCGACGCAGTTGCTCAGGCAGAAATTTTCACGGGGGCGCGAGCGGAATTCGATCCCGGCGTCGTCGATGCGCAAATCACGTCCATCACGCAGCAATTTGACATCAAAAATGGCGGCTTTGGCAGCTCACCCAAATTTCCCCACGCCTCGGCGGTTGACTTGGTTCTGGAGCGCTACCAACAGACCAAAGAAAAGCATCTGTTGGCGATGATCGAGACAACACTCGAAAAGATGACTCGTGGCGGCGTTTACGACCAGCTTGCCGGCGGCTTTCACCGCTATTCGGTGGATGAACGCTGGCTCGTTCCCCATTTCGAGAAAATGAGTTACGACAATTCCGAGCTGCTGCGAAATTATCTGCATGGCTGGCAAGTGACCCAGAATCCGCTCCTGCGCGAAACCGCGGAAGGCATCATCAGCTGGGTGAACGAAGTATTGTCCGACCAGGAAAACGGCGGCTTTTACGCCAGCCAGGACGCCGACTATTCGCTCGACGATGACGGCGATTATTTTACGTGGACGCTCGAAGAGCTGCGCTCTGCGTTGTTGCCCGACGAAGCGCGCGCCATGGAGCTTTACTACGACGTCGAGCTGCACGGCGAGATGCACCACAATCCGGCGAAAAACGTCCTTTGGATTGCGCATAGCGCCGCCGATATCGCCAAGGATCTCGGCTTGGATGAAATGTCGGTGCGCCTCATCCTTGCAAAAGGCAAAGGGAAGATGCTGGCAGCGCGCCTGCCGCGTCCAACGCCGTTCGTCGACAAGACGATGTACGTTTCGTGGAACGCTATGTTTGTTTCGGCTTATCTGGATGCCGCGAGAGTGCTTGACGGGTCAACGAGTGAAAACTGCCGCCGCTTCGCTCTAAAAACGATGGACCGGATGCTCCAGGAAGTTTGGAGCGAATCGCGCGGTTTTGGCCATCGCATGGGAGGCCCGGCGCTCGAAGGTTCGCTCGACGATCAAGTCTTCAGCGTGCTCGCTCTACTGGATGCTTACGAAGCCACGCTTGACTTGCGCTATTTCACGGCCGCGCAAAAAACCTTGGACCTCGCGATCACCCGCTACGGTGACATGGAAGGCGGCGGCTTCTTCGACCGGCCCTCGGACGCCGCGCCGATGGGTGGCCTCGATGTCCGCCGCAAGCCGTTCCAGGATTCGCCCACTCCCGGCGCCAATTCGGTTGCAGCCATCGCGCTAATCCGCATGCACGCCTTCACCGGGGACGAGAAGTATTACAACTTTGCGAAGAAGACGTTGGAGGCTTTCGCGGGAATCGCACCGCAATATGGCATGTTTGCCGCGACGTATGGCCTTGCGGCCACGCTTTTCGCGCGGCATCCGTTGCAGGTCGTCATCACCGGGCGCTCGGATGATCCCGCCGCACAAGCTCTCGAAGTCGCGGCTCACAGTGTCTACCGTTTTGGCAAATCCGTCCTGCGCCTCACGCCGGGCGCTTCATGCGCGAATCTTGCTGGCGCGTTGAGAGAAACATTGCCGCATCTCTCCGTCGACAGAGCCCTGGCCGTTGTCTGCGCTGGCCAAACCTGCCTGCCGCCCATGAGCGACGCTGATGAGCTAGTCTCCATCTTGAGAGATGGCAATCGCTTTAGCGCCGCCGGATAATTCAAGGGCACTAGCTTAGCAGTGCTTACCTCACGCGCGTAAACTTGAACTCTTCAGATAGCGCTTTATCGTCGTCTGCATGTGCCTGCATGAACTTTCGCAAGTCTTCCGTTTGGGCTGTCAGAATCTGGCCGCGATTGGTATCCAAGTGGGCGAGCGAAAGCGCGCCTGCTTTAACTTGTTCCTTAACCCAATCGTCACTCAGAAAATGGATTTGCAGCGTGTCTTTGTCTAGCCAGACCCGGCCTAACATATGCGTAGAAATGATTGGAAATGGGACAATACTATCTGTTTGATCGGCAGTCGCGACGGCGCCGTCGTCCCCCTCGAAATCGATGAACAGGTTGTCCCCGAGCTGCACGAGCCGCGCTTCGGCCGCAAAAGCACCCTTCATTCCAACTGCTCCCCACTTGAAATCGTAGAACCTCTCCTGGCCTGATTTAGTGAAGATCCAGCGCTGGTCTTTGTCGTCGGAGTTGGTAGATACGCGTTGCCAACTGCCGAGCAGGCGGTCGTCAAAAACCGCATCGTCTGACTTGTACAGAGGAAAGATGGAGTCAATTGGTGCACAGCCATTCAGCAAGACCGCGAGGACAAGGGTTGCAGTGATGCCCGCCAGCCGGAAGTTCATACATTTAACTCCAAAACGAAGAGCCGAAGAGCATTGTCGCTCTCCGGCTCGCTGTTGTAACTAAATTGTTGAGCGTCGGATTGATTTCCGGGGGCGCTACTTCTTGGGCCGCGATTCGGGCGGGACTAGTCCGTTGATGCGGTAGTAGACGACAAGCTGGCCGTAGTGTTCGCCGGAATGCTCGATCAGGCTGTACGCCAGGTCATAGAGCCGAACCATGCGCGGACTGCCGTCGGCGACACTCTCGTTCATGCCCTTGTCGCCCTTCGCCTTGATCAAGTCTGCGCCGTCCTGAACGCACTTTTTCACGAAGGCCACAATCTGGGCCTTGGTCTGCAAATCGTCCCGCTTCGGATCGTCGGGGTAGCGCGGCTTTTTTCCCTGCGCGGTGTCCGTGAAGTAATACATCGATGCGGAAGCGTGAATGAGCTGTGCGACAAACGTCCGCGATTCTGGATTTGGTTTGTAGTCATACTTGTCTTCCGGCAAATCCCCGGCAATAACAATCAACTTTCGCCCGATATCATTCCAAGACTCCAACACGGCTTCGGACGGACTCGGCGCGGGTTTTGGCGGTGCAGCTTTCTTAGCTTCCTGCGCCAAGACTGGCATTGCCGCGATCGCGACGGCAACCAGCAGGGTCCCCCATTTGCTGAAACTCTTCATCTTTTCTCTCCTCGTTTGTGCGCGTTTCTGGGCCTGCGTCCGGGGCTGTTTTGGGCCAGCCTGGGCAGGCATACACTCTCTGACGGCCCGCGCCGGCAAGCGTTTCTCGACTCGATCTTCACAAACCTGACCTTTTGGCCCGGTTCATCTTACGTAGAACGTCCCCTCACGTCATGGAAAATCGTTTGGGGCAGGCATGTTAAGCTTGTAGCTTGTGTCGGGGGGCTTCCTTCATTGAACTGGACCTGGCTGTTGGTGCGTAGCGCGATTGGTCTTAGCATCCTGGGTTTGCTGTTTTTCTCTCAGCGATTCTGGTATCGCGCCATCTGGCGGGTTACCTCAAATTGGGGAAGCCAGGCGCTGCGCGTTGTCGCGCGTTTGATCTACGTAACACTGCTGCTGCTCAGCATTGGCGCGATAGCGGACAGCTTCCGGATGGGGCGCAGCCATATCCTTTCTGGGGTTAATTTGATCACAGTTTTTGCGGGCCTGTGGTTTTTCAGCGCGCTCTTCGCCTATCTCGCGGTGATACTGGTGCGCGGAATCGACCGAATCTGGGCCTGGCTGCGCGCCGCGTATCAGCTCAAGAAGAATCCAGCGCCTTCACGAGGTGTTTCTCTTCCACTTGCAGCGGTGCCGTATTCCTCAGCACCCGCCGCCGCCGAACTCATCGCCAATCCTTCGCGCCGGTATTTTTTCAGAACGGCCACAGCGCTCGCCGGGGCTGGCCCATTTCTTACCGCGGTCTATGGTTTTGCCGCCGAGCGCCTGGACTATCAAGTACGCCACGTGGATATCCCGATGCCCAATCTGCCCGCCGGACTTGAAGGCATGAAGATTGTGCAGATTAGCGACATTCACCTGAGCGGCTACATGCCGCGCTTGCAGGTGCGCCGCGCCGTCAATATGGCCAATGATCTTGGCGCCGACCTCGCTCTCGTCACGGGAGACTTCATCACCGGCGCAGGCGATCCCATCGCAGACTGCATCGAGGAAGTAAGCGGACTCCGTGCGCCGCTGGGAGTTTGGGGCTGCAACGGCAATCACGAGATTTATGCGCGCGCGGAAGATACCGCCCAGATTCTTTTTGCGCAGGCGGGGATGAAACTCCTGCGCAGCGAAAATGCCCAACTCACATTCAATGGCGCCTCGTTTAATTTGATCGGGGTTGATTATCAACGCGAGCGCACCAACGGTGGCCGGCGCGTGCAATTGCTACAGCGCGTGGAACCGCTGGTGCGCCGGGATATGCCAAACCTTCTCATGTCGCACAATCCCAATGCGTTCAATCGCGCCGCGGAATTGGGCATCGAGTTGACTCTAGCCGGCCACACGCATGGCGGCCAAATCCAAGTGGAAATTCTCGACCATCGGCTCAGCCCCGCGCGTTTTATTACGGACTACGTCGCTGGGCTGTATCACCGGCCGATGTTTGCCGCAGCGCCCAACGAGCGTGCGTCCCCGGCCGGCTCCGCATTCGAAGCGAATCACGGGCCGCTATTCCCAGGCCGATCGCAGTCGTTGGCATCGATTTACGTAAATCGCGGGCTCGGCACCGTCGGTGCGCCCGTGCGCCTCGGCGTACCCCCTGAAATCACCTTGCTGACCCTGCGCAGGGCCTAACCTCGACCTTCGGGTTCGCCCGTAGGACGCTCTGTTTCGCACGTTTCCTGCTGGACGAAAAAGCCCCGCTGAGTCAAACTTTTCCGGTACCGCTCCGTTTGGACAATTGAGGTTCCTCTTGGATGACGCGCCGGAAATCGACCGAATCGTCAACGAACTGAACGACCTTCGCGATCAGGACGGGGCGGAACCCGCCAGCGCCGTCCAACTCGAAGCTTGGCTCAAGACGCTGATTGCCCGCGGCGGAAGCGATTTGCTGCTTGTCGCGGGAGCCCCTGCCTGTATTCGCGCAAAGGGTGTAGTCCAAAAGATCGATGCGCGTCCTCTTGATGGCCCCGAAATCGAAGCGGCAGTTCTGCCCGCACTCACTTCCCATGCACTCGCGCGCTACCGCCAGTCTCAAATCTCGGATTCCTCTTATCGCATCGCCGGGCTCGGCCGTTTCCGTATCAACCTCCATCGCGAACGCGGACGCGCCGCCGCCGCGATTCGTGCCTTGCCTCAAAAGGTCCCTACACTGCGTGAGCTCAATCTTCCACCGAGCGTGGAAACTCTCGCACATCTCCCGCGCGGCCTGGTCTTGATCGGCGGTCCTGCCGGTTCGGGAAAATCCACGACGCTCGCCGCTCTCATCGACGACATCAACCGCCGCGAAGCGCGCCACATCGTTACCATCGAAGACCCCATCGAGTACGAGCACACGCACATTCGCAGCGTCATCGAGCAAGTCGAAATCGGCACCGACGCGCCGGATTTTCCCACCGCTCTCCGCGCCGCTCTGCGCCAGGCCCCGGATGTGCTCGTGGTGGGTGAGATGCGCGACCCGGAAACGATGCGCATCGCCGTCGCCGCCGCGGAAACCGGCCATCTCGTGCTCTCGACGTTGCACACCATCGACGTTGCCACGACCATCTCGCGTATCTCCGATTCCTTTTCCGACGAGCGCCAGAACACCATCCGCCAGGAATTGGCGATGGCCATCGCCGCCGTCCTGACGCAGATCCTTCTGCCCAGCAAAAGCGGTGAACGGTTTCCCGCCGCCGAGCTCTTGATGATCGGCTACGGCGCGCGGCAGCACATTCGTCGCAACGCCCTGCAACATCTCCATCAGGAAATCACCATGACCAAGAAAAAGGGCTCCTTCGCGCTGGAGGAATCGCTTGTCCAGCTGATCGGCAAGGGCCACATCGATCGCGAGGACGCGCTCCTCTGCGCCATCCATCCCGATGACCTGGACATTCTCCTGAGAACCGGCAGCCGCGGATAAATCTGCAACAAACGTTTCCAATCCCAGCCCAGTTCAGGCAAAATACCTGCGCAAAACGAGGGGGGTCTCATGAACCGCAGAAGTCTAGTTGCCACGATTGTCTTCGCAGGTATTTCTCTGGCTCCGATCGGCGCTCACGTCGTCGCTGACGAGCAGCCGCTCGCCGGCTATTCCGCCGAATCCTCACGCGCCGAACGTCAGTGGGAAGAAAAAATGAAAGCCATTCCCGATCCCCAAAAGGTTCGCGCCTACATGGAAAGGCTCGCCGCGCGGCCCCACCACGTGGGATCGCCCTATGATAAGGACAACGCGGAATGGCTGCTCGCAAAATTTAAGGAATTCGGACTCGATGCCCACATCGAATCCTTCGACGTTCTTTTTCCAACGCCGAAAGAGCGTCTCGTCGAGCTCGTCGATGGCGGTCCGAAATTCACGGCAAAGCTGCAAGAACCCCCTCTCAAGATCGACCCGACTTCAGACCAGACCGCCGAGCAGCTTCCTACCTACAACGCCTACTCGATAGACGGGGACGTGACGGCCCGGCTCGTCTACGTAAATTTCGGCGTTCCCGCTGATTACGAGCAACTCGAACGCATGGGCGTCTCCGTGAAGGGCGCCATCGTCATCGCGCGCTACTACGGTTCCTGGCGCGGCATTAAACCAAAAGTCGCCGCCGAACATGGCGCCATCGGCTGCCTGATTTTTTCCGACCCGCATGAAGACGGCTTCACCCAGGGCGATGTTTTCCCCGAGGGTCCCTACCGCTCGAAAGATGGCGTGCAACGCGGCAGCGTCGCGGATATGCCGCTCTATGCCGGCGATCCTCTGACACCGGGAGTGGGCGCGACGAAGGACGCGAAGCGCCTGGAGCTTAAGGATGCCGAGACGATCACCAAGATTCCCGTACTGCCGATTTCCTACGGCGATGCCGAGCCGCTTCTCGCCTCGCTGAAGGGCCCCATAGCGCCGCAAGCGTGGCGCGGCGGCCTCGGTATCAGCTATCACATCGGTCCTGGTCCCGGGAAAGTTCACCTGGTAGTGAAATCGAACTGGACTCCTCTCCAGCCGCTCTACGATGTCATCGCGAAAATTCCCGGTTCGGTTTACCCCAATGAATGGGTCATTCGCGGCAACCATCACGATGGCTGGGTAAATGGCGCCGAAGATCCGCTCTCCGGCCAGGCCGCGATGCTCGAAGAAGCTCGCGCGCTCGGCGAGCTTGTGAAGCAAGGTTGGAAGCCCAAGCGCACGCTGATCTTTTGTGCGTGGGATGGCGAAGAACCCGGCTTGCTCGGCTCGACCGAATGGGTCGAGACGCACGCCGAGGAACTTAGCAAATACGCCGTCGCCTACATCAATTCCGACGGCAACGGCCGCGGCTATCTTGGTCTTGGTGGCTCCCACACCCTCGAAAAATTCGTGAACGATATAGCCAAGGACATTCAAGATCCCGAAACGAAACTTTCCGCTTGGAGGCGCGAGCAATTGCGCGCCATCGAAGAGGCCCCCGCCGACAAGAAGCAAGAGATCCGTCAGCGTGCCGAAATGCACTTGGGTGCTCTTGGCTCCGGTTCCGACTTCACGCCGTTCCTCCAACACGTCGGCGTCGCTTCGCTCAACATCGGTTTTGGCGGCGAAGATGGCGGCGGAATCTATCACTCTATTTACGATGACTTCTATTGGTACACGCACTTCGCCGACACGACCTTCGTCTACGGACGCGCGCTCGCCCAGACCGGTGCCAGCATGATGATGCGTCTTGGCGACGCGGATCTCCTGCCTTTCGAGTTCGGTGATTTCGCGGAAACCATGCAGACCTACGTCAAGGAATTGAAGGACTTGTCCAAGAAAATGCAGGACGAAATCCGCGAGCGCAACCGCGAAATTGACGAAGGTGTATTTACGGCGATTGCCGATCCAAAAAAGACAGAAATTCCGCCGAAAAAGGAAGAAGTTCCCCCCTACCAGAACTTCGCGCCACTGGAAAACGCCGCCGATGCGGTCACGCGCAGCGCTGCGGAGTACCGCAAGGCTCTGGAGCACGCGAATGCCAACGGCGGCGCCGCGCTGGCTGCGGCTTCGCTCGCCGAGGTAAACCGTCTGCTCATCGAGAGCGAACGAAAACTCGTCACGGATGAAGGCTTGCCAAACCGGAAATGGTACCGCCACCAACTCTATGCGCCGGGTTTTTACACCGGATACGCGGCTAAAACGATGCCCTACGTACGCGAAGCCATCGAACAGAAGCAATGGAAACAAGCCGATGAAGGCGTCCTGGTTGTAGCGAAATGCCTGCAGAATGAAGCAGCATTGATCGCCGACGCGGCCGCGAAACTCGCCGCCGCGCATTAATTCATCTGCTTGCAGGGGCGCAGCGCGCTGCGCCCTTGCAACGCGGCGCGATTGATATTCTCGTCTGGCTTGCCTGCTTCCTTCCGGAGGATTGCCTCATGCCATCCTACAATCTCGCCATCGTGGGCATGGGAAATGTGGGTCGCGCTCTTCTGCGACTGCTCATCTCAAAAGAAACGGACCTGCGCCGCCGCTACGACATTCGCTGGCGGCTCACCGGAGTGGCCACGCGCCGCACCGGCTGGATCGCTGATCCCGACGGCCTCAATCCGCTCGCCGCTCTTCATGGCCACTCTCTGGTTCAGCACGGAATCACCTCGCAGCCGCGCAACCTTCGCGAGTGGCTGGAAAAAACGCGCGCCGACGTTCTCTTTGAAGCGACCTCGCTCAACGTCAAGACCGGCCAGCCGGCCACGGAACATTTGCGGACGGCGCTGGAATTGGGCATGCACGCCATCACCGCCAATAAAGGTCCCATCGTTCACGCGTACCACGAGCTCACTGCGCTCGCGAAAGAGAAGAACCGCCAGTTTCTCTACGAGTCCACGGTGATGGATGGCGTCCCCGTTTTCTCGATGTTTCCCTATGGCTTGCCGGCGACGGATATTCGCGGCTTTTCCGGAGTTTTGAATTCCACGACAAACGTGGTGCTTACAGAGATCGAAAAGGGCCGTTCGATGGACGAAGCCATTAAACGCGCGCAGGCCATGGGCATCGCGGAAACGGATCCAACCGCGGATTTGGATGGCTGGGACGCGGCCGTTAAAGTCGTTGCGCTTGCGATTGTCTTGATGGGCGTCAACGTCCGGCTCGACCAAGTGCAGCGCACCGGCATCCGCGAGCTCAGCGAAGAGAAAATCCGCTCAGTGCGTGCGGCAGGGATGCGTTACAAGCTGGTGTGCCGCGCGGAGCGCCGTGGCGATGGCGTGGATTGCAGCGTGCGCCCCGAAATGCTGCTGGCCTCGGATCCGCTCGCCAACCTCGAAGGCAGCAGCTCGGCGATTCGCTTCGACCTCGACGTGTTCGGCTTATCGCTCGTCGAGCACAACCCTGGTGTCGAGGCTACCGGCTACGGCCTGCTTGCCGACTTCTTGCGTGCTGTCCGCCAGTGAGCGCTATCCCGCGCGAGTGCCATCGGGAACTGGCCGCTCCGGGACGGCCAGTGCCGGAGTAACGCCATCGGGGTAGCCGATATCGAAGAGCATTCCCTGGGAAACTTCCCCGGCCATCTCGCGTGGCTCGAGGTTCAGTACAAATAGAGACTGGCGCCCTTCCATTTCCTGCGGATTGGCGCGCTCTTTCTTGATCCCAGCTAGAATCGTTCGCACGTGATCGCCGAAATTCACTGTGAGCTTCATCAGCTTCTCGGAGCGCGGAACTTCTTCAACACGCTCGATGGTTCCAACTCGGATGTCGAGGGCATCCAAAGCCCCCATAGTCACAAGCGGTTTGACGGGCGCGGGAGTAAATTCATCCACAGTTCACCGCTTGTAGTCCGCCGCATAAGCCGGGAGCGGAATTCCTAGATCGCACCGCTCATCGCGGATCGGCGCATCAGCCACGGTGCGCAGTGGAATTATGCCAGCCCAGACCCGGAGAGCGTAGTCGGGAGCATCGTCTTCCGGGGGGCCCACGCGAACTTTCGCGGAAGCTTCCGTCAGCGGCAATCGCAGGATGCTGGTAGCCTTCAGCTCTTTTTCGTTGGGCTGGCGTGCGTCATCCCAACGGTGCGGCAGAATCTTTTCTGTAAAAGCTCGCAGTGCTTCGAGTTTTTCTTGCGGCCCATCAACGAGTGTCGCTTTGCCGAGCGCCACAACCGAGCGGTAGTTCATCGAGTGATTGAACACTGAGCGCGCGAGCACGATTCCGTCCGTAAGCGTGACTGTTAGGCAGACATTCGTGCCCTCGCTGACGCCGCGAAGCATCCGGCTCGCGGCAGAACCGTGGAAATAGATGGCGTCGCCGATGCGCGCGTATAACGTCGGAATGACAAAAGGCTGCCCGTCCGCGGAAAAACCCACGTGGCACACAAGTCCCTCGTCGAGAATCTTGTAAATTGTCTCACGGTCGTAGACGCCTCGCTGAGGCTCGCGTACGACACGCGTGCGCTCGTTCGGCGTGAAGGCTTCGGACACTGTACACCTCATAGAGAAACGTGGCGCGGAGACGGCCCGTTCGTGGCCGCTCATTTGATTTGTAGCCGGCGCCAAAGCGGCATGAGTGAGGAACAACCAAGTAAATGCTAACACGACTGCGCCCGGCTTCATCCTCGGCCCGCCCTGTGAGAAACTATCGGACGGAGAAAACGATGAGCACTCCCGTGATGCACGGAGCTGAAAGCAAGCCGTTGGATGTTGCTTGGGTGAGGGCGCAATTCCCATCGCTGCAATTGCAGGTAAACGGCCACCCGGCGGCCTTTCTGGACGGGCCAGCGGGCACGCAAGTCCCGAAGCAAGTAATAGACGCGGTCCAGAATTATTATCTCAAGTCGAATGCGAACACCTGCGGATCCTTTGCCACCAGCCGCAGCAACGACGCGATCATTGCCTCCGCGCGCGCGGCCATGGCCGATTTCTTCAATTGCGACAAAGACGAAGTTATCTTCGGTCAGAACATGACCACCATCACGTTCGCGCTGGCCCGCGCCATCGGGCGAACGATGGAGCCCGGCGATGAAATTGTCGTGACCACCCTCGACCATGACGCGAACGTTGCGCCCTGGCGCGCGTTGGAAGAAATGGGGATGGTGATTCGCCAGGTAGACATATACGAATCGGATTGCACGCTCGACCTCGATGACCTCAAGCGAAAGATCAACAAGAACACAAAGCTTGTGGCTGTCGGTTACGCTTCGAACGCCGTCGGCACGATCAATCCCGTCGCCGAAATCACAAAGATGGCCCACGCCGCGGGCGCCCTGATGTTCATTGACGCGGTTCATTACGCGCCCCATGGCCCAATTGACGTGCGCGCGCTCGATTGCGATTTCCTGGTGTGCTCCCCATACAAATTCTTTGGCCCGCACATGGGTACCCTCTACGGCAAGCGCGAGCATCTGTTGCGCCTCAAGCCGTACAAAGTTCGCCCCGCGCCGGGGTCTCTTCCAGACCGCTGGGAGACGGGAACGCAAGTGCAAGAGTTAATCGCCGGAATTGGCGCGGCTGTGGACTATCTCGCCGAGCTGGGTAGACGTTGCGATCCCACGGCGAAAGATCGGCGCAACGCGCTGCTGGCAGCTTATCGCGCGACGCGCGAGTATGAAATGACGTTGTTTTTGCGCTTGGCGGAAGGCTTGCTTACGATTCCCGAATTGCAGTTCTTCGGCATCAGCGACCTAAAGCGGTTGCACGAACGCTGCTCGACCGTTTCCATAAGACTAGCCGATCACTCGCCCGCCGAAATTGCTACATTTCTCGGCGAGCGCGGCATCTTCACCTGGGACGGCAATTACTACGCACTGAATTTGACCGAGCGTCTTGGCGTGGAAGCCAAAGGCGGCCTTCTACGCATAGGCTTGGTTCATTACAACACCGCGGAAGAAGTAGGCCGCCTCCTCGGGGCGTTACGGGAGATTTAGTGGGACAGACTTCAGTCTGTCGCTTTTTCAAATTAGAAGTCTAAGTGGAAGCCAATAGGCTAAAGAAGGAATCAGAAGACAGGCAAATATGCCTGTCCGACAAATCATGACCAAACGACCAAAACCAATTGTCCTAACCGTGCTGGACGGCTGGGGCTACCGCGCCGAAACAAAAGGCAACGCCATCGCGCTCGCGCACAAACCCGCCTATGACGAGTTGATGAAAAAATTCCCGAACACGCTCATTCACACTTCGGGCCCCTACGTCGGATTGCCGGAAGGCCAAATGGGCAACAGTGAAGTAGGCCACATGAATATCGGCGCGGGTCGCATCGTCCACATGGACATCACGCGCATCGATCTTCTGATCTCCAACAAGCAATTGCAAAACGTGCCTCTCTTTCAGCAAGCAATGGAGCGTGGACGCCAGCACCAGCTCCACTTCATCGGCCTGTTGAGCGACGGCGGTGTGCACTCGCACATCCAGCATCTCTTTGCGCTGCTCGAAATGGCCAAGCAACAAAAAGTCGAGCGTGTCTTTGTCCACTGCTTTATCGACGGCCGCGACACGCCTCCAAACAGCGGCCGCGACTATGTACGCCAGTTGCAACAAAAAATCCGCGAGCTAAGTGTGGGCAAAATTGCCAGCCTTACCGGCCGCTATTACGCGATGGACCGCGACAACCGCTGGGAACGCGTCGAGCTTGCCTACCGTGCCGTCGTTCACGGCGAATCGGAAACGCGTTCGAACGATCCCATCGCCGCTCTCCAAAAAAGCTACGAGCAAGGCATCACCGACGAGTTCATAAAGCCCATCGTCATCACGAAGGGCGAAGGCTCTTCAGCCGCGCCAGTGGGCATAATTCACGATGACGATGCCGTGATTTTCTACAACTTCCGCGCGGACCGCGCCCGCCAAATGACGCGCGCCCTCGTCGAACCCGCCTTCGACAAAATCACCGACCCAAATCGCCCCAAAAATCTTTTCTACGTGGCGATGACCCAATATGACAAAAACTGGCCCTGGCTGAAGTACGTCATCTCACCCGAAAAACTCGAGCACATCCTCGCGCAAGTCTTCGAAGAGCTGCAATACAAGAATCTCCGCTGCGCCGAAACCGAAAAGTATGCGCACGTCACCTATTTCTTCAACGGCGGGGTAGAAAAACCGTTCGGCGGCGAAGAGCGCATCCTCGTCCCCTCGCCCAAAGTGGCTACCTATGACCTCAAGCCGGAAATGTCTGCGCAGGGAATCACAGACACGGTTGTAAAAGCCATCGAAAAGGGCGAGTTCGACGCCATCATCATGAACTACGCAAACGCCGACATGGTCGGCCATTCCGGCAATCTCGAAGCCACAATCAAAGCCGTTGAAGCCGTCGACGCTGGCCTCGCCCAAATTTATCAAACGCTGAAAGCGCGTGGCGGCGTCTGGCTCATCACCGCCGATCACGGCAACGCCGAGACGATGATCGATCCAGCCAACGGCGGCCCACACACCTATCACACCACCAATCCTGTCCCGCTCATCCTCGTCAGCGAACACGATGAGCTTCGACTAAAACCGGGTGGCTCTCTGCGCGACCTTGCCCCGACCATGCTCGCCGCCCTCGGCCAGCCCGAACCGCCGGACATGACCGGCAAAGATTTGCGCGTCACCAACAGGCCGTAATATGACACTCAGCTACGAACCCCTTAAGCAAAAACCTCCAGAGCCAGGCCAAACCCGCCAGCGCTCCTTTGGCACGATCACGATCCCCGGCACGCCGGTCGGCGCCATCGTTTCCGTGGGTCTCGTTGTAATTTGCTGGTTCGCGCTCCCTCTCTCCCATCTTTTCATTCTCGGCACTGGCGGCCTCGGCCTCATCGTTGGCTTGCTCCTCTATTGGAAGCACCGCGGCTCGGGCGAATGAACCGCACGAATCCAGCCGAAACAAAACTCGTCATCTGCGTCTGGCATCCGTTCACGTTCTGGCGCCCGCAGCCCGTCATGCCGCAAACGATCTGCGCGCGCTGGCCAGAGATGCGCGTCGTTCACCTGCCCAACTACGACCTTCTCGCGCAGGAATTGCCAGACACCGATATCTTCGTCGGCTACTCCCTCCGTGCCGAACAACTCACTCACGCAAAAAAATTGAAGTGGATTCACTCGACCGCCGCAGGCGTCGCCCAACTGATGTATCCCGAGCTCCGCGATTCCGGAATCGTCGTCACCAATCCCAGCGGCGTCTTTTCTCCGCCCATGGCCGAGCACACCATGGGCCTGCTCCTCGCGCTCGCGCGCAATTTCCCCGATTCCACGCGCCATCAAGACCGCTCGCACTGGGGCCAGCAAAATATCTGGGACAAGCCGCAGCGCCTCACCGAACTAAGCGGCCAAGTCCTCCTGATAATAGGATTCGGTTCGATCGGCCGCGAACTTGCCAAGCGCGCCAGCGCCTTCGGCATGCGCGTCTGGGGCGTAACGCGCTCCGGTCAGGGTGACACCACGCACGCCGAAAAAATCGTTCCCGTTTCGCAGCTCGAAGAAGCTCTGCCACACGCGGACTACGTGGTCATCGCCGCGCCGGAAACACGCGAGACGCGCCACATGATCGGCACCGCGCAAATCGCCCGCATGAAGCCCGGCGCTCGCCTGATCAACGTCGGCCGCGGCTCTCTCCTAGACGAATCCGCGCTCATCCACGCCCTGGAAAAAGGCACTCTTGCCGGCGCCGCGCTGGACGTAACCTCCGTCGAGCCGCTCCCACCCGAAAGCCCGCTCTGGCGCGCCCCGAATCTCTTCATCACGCCGCACACCAGTGCCGTAAGCGATCGCTTGTGGCATCGCGAAACGGCTCTTCTGATGGATCTTCTGGAACGTTGGTTTGACGGCCGCGAAATGTTCAACCAGGTTGATTTCGCCCGCGGCTATTAGCCGCTCAACACGCCTTGGAAACGCCGGCGAACTGCAATCTCAATCTCCCGTGCCGGTTTTCACGGCCTCGTAGCCTTCACGGGCGTACACCACGTATTTCTGTTTCTTGCCCTTCTGATCCACAACCTCAAACGGGCTTCCGTCGGGCTTCACCAGCTCAATCTTCACTTTGTGAAACCTTCCGTCCTTCGCTCCGGTCGTCGGCGTGTACGAAATGCTGTACTGATGCCGCAAAAACGAAGTCACCGTTTGAAAGACCCCCGGCATTTCTCCTTCGAACTGCGGGAACCATGCTTCGCCTCCCGTTTCGTGCGCGAATGTTTTCAGTTGATTCTCCGCTTGCAGATAATTCATCCGCTGCATACTGCCCATCCCGCCTGGCCTGCTCACGTCGGCCGCGTTCTGAAACACCTGCCCCAAGCCCACGCAAAAAATGGTCACATCGCTTTGGCGCAACTGCTTCATCGTCTGGTCGAGCGTGTGCTTTGAGAATGTGTCCACTCCGCTGGCCATCAGCACGATAGCCTTCTTTCCCTTCACATCTTTCAATTGATCTGTGGTCTCCAGCAGCGCATCGAAAACATTCGACTCGCTGAAGCCGGGAAAGTAGAGATGGCGTATCCCGTCCATCACTTCTTCTTTGTTCTGCGTGAAGTCCACATCCACGCGAGTTTTCATGTCGAATGTTACCAGTGCCACCCAGTCTTGCTGTTTGAGCTGAGGAAACAAGTATTGGGACCAATACTTTGCATACGAGGCGAAGAATCCGCCCCAGCCCCGGCTGCTGAACTCCAGCAGCAACACCATCGTGATCGGCGCATCCGTGGGTCCGAAGTTTGTGATGGTCTGTGCCACGCCGTCATCCGTGAGCCGGAAGTTCTCTTTCTTCAGTCCCGTCAGGATGTCTCCATTTTTCGTGGTCGCGATCACATCCAGTGTCACTACTGGCACTTCCACCGCGATGCTCACGCCGCCTTGGGGAGCTTGCTGTTGCGGTGTAGTGGGAGCCTGCGGTGCAGTGGCGCCTGCCGGTGGTGGTGGGCTCCCTTGCGGGCCCGTGGGTGCCTGCGCCTTCGCATGCTGCTCGGCCAGGGGCAGGATCATTAGCGTCCCAAGAATTGTCAGTAAAAGCCCAGAAACAATTTTCTTCATTTCACCCCTCGATTCGCCTTCAAGTTCAACCCGTTTGCCCGGCCGCTGCTTTATCCCACACTGGACATGCCCCCGCGCCGTTTGAATTTACGCAACGCGCCGCCAAGCCTCCGGATGTGCCCCCACACCTGCATGTTAGTATGAAGCACGTTAACTGCAAAGCGTTGCTGGGCGGGCCCTTTAGGCCTCATCTAAGTCGGAGGAAGTCTTCGTGAATTGGAATCGCAGAATGCACACTTTTGTGCCTGCCGTGGCCTTGGGGCTGCTCCCGCTGACCGCGGCTTTGCCTTTGGCCGCGCAGGTGCCATCCACCGCCATGCCCACCGTCGAGCCGACACGCTCTCCGGTCGGCGACACCACCGCACTGGCCAAGGAAGCCGAAGGCTGGCTCGCCGATCTTATCCGCATTGACACCACGAATCCCCCAGGCAACGAGCAAGCCGCCGCAAAATACGTCGCGGCTATTCTTACTAAAGAAGGTATCAACTCGGAATTCTTGGACCTCGCTCCGGGCCGCAGCGCTCTGGTGGCGCGCCTCCGCAGCGCCGCCATGCCGGATCCTTCCCGCGCCCTGCTCCTCGTGGCTCACATGGACGTCGTCGGCGTCGACAAGCCTAAGTGGACCGTCGATCCCTTCGGCGCCGTTATCAAAGACGGCTACATGTACGGCCGTGGCTCGATCGACGACAAAGGCATGCTCGCCGCCAACCTCGCCGCCTTCATCGCCCTCAAGCGTTCCAACGCCCGCGTCAACCGCGACATCATTTTTCTCGCCACCGCCGATGAAGAGCAAGGCGGCGAAGCCAGCATTCGCGTGCTCATCGCCAAATACTGGGACAAATTTGCCGCTGGCTTTGCCCTCAACGAAGGCGGCCGGGTGATCCTGAAAAGCGGCAAGGTCGAGTACGTTGCCGTGCAAGCCAGCGAAAAAGTTCCCGTGGACGTCGCCGTGATCGCGCGCGGCCCGTCGGGCCACGCCTCCGTTCCCACCAAGGACAACGCCGTGGTTCACTTAGCTGCCGCCGTCGACAAAATTGGCGCCTATACCGCTCCCGTCCGCTTCACAACCATCGTGCGCCGCTATTTCGAACAACTCGCACCCCTCGAAGACGACGAACTCGCCAAATGGATTCGCTCCATCGACACTCCCGACCGCGGCGAACACGCTCAGCGCGTCATTTCCGACACCAACCCCCTTTGGAACTCCATGTTGCGCGATACCATCGCTCCCACCATGCTCTCCGCGGGCGTTCGCGCCAACGTTATTCCCTCAGAAGCCCGTGCCATGCTCAACGTCCGTCTCTTGCCGGGCGACACTATCGACGTCTTGGTCGGCGAACTCACGAAACTTGTCAACGATCCGAATATTCGCTTCGAAGTCCAGCCCGACGCCGGCCTCGCCGCTCCCCCCTCTTCGCTTGAGTCCGACTTCTATGCCACAATCACAAAGGCCGCTTCGCAGGAGTTTTCCGGCGCCCCAGTTCTCCCGTTCTTGTCCGCCGGCGCGACGGATTCCGCTCAGTTGCGGCTGCACAACGTGCAAGCTTACGGTGTCTCCCCGTTCCCGCTGACCGACGAGGATGCCCGCCGCATGCACGCCGACGACGAGCGCATTCCGCTCGCCTCGTTCGACAAAGGCGTCGATTTCCTCGCGCGCATCGTAGCGGAATTCGCCGCCGCTAGATAATTAAACCGTAGGCCTGCACGTCTTCTGCATTCTTGGGCGCGGAAGGTTGTAGACTCCCTTTCACGAGAGAGTATGGCTTTTCGTCATTCAAAAATCGTTTGCACCATCGGGCCGGCCAGCAGCTCACCCCGCATGATCCGCCGTTTACTCGAAGCCGGCATGGATGTCGCCCGCCTGAATTTCTCTCATGGCACCCACGCCGAGCACGCGCAGAATATCGCCGTTCTTCGCGCCGCCGCCGTCGAACAGCAAAAACCCATCGCCATCCTTGCCGACTTGCAGGGACCAAAAATTCGCACCGGCCCGCTCGCAGGAAGCAGGCCGGTCATGTTGCGCACCGGCCAGCGCTTCGTCATTACCACCGCAAAGGTTTTGGGCGACTCCACGCGCGTCAGCACCGTTTTCCGCCCGCTTCCTCGGGAAGTTCATCGCGGAGACCGCATCTTGCTCTCGGATGGTTTGATCGAGCTGCACGTTCAGCAAGTGCGGGGCTCCGAAGTAATCTGCGAAGTCGCGAATGGCGGAGCACTCGGCGAGCACAAAGGAATCAATCTTCCGGGGATCAAGCTGCGCGTCCCCGCTCTCACCTCAAAAGACCGCGAAGACCTTGCCTTTGCCCTCAAGCACGGCGCGAACTACATCGCTGTAAGTTTTGTCAGGCGCCCCGAAGATGTGCTTCTCGCCAAATCCCTCGTGCGCCGCGCGGGTAAGATCACGCCCATCATCGCCAAGCTCGAAAAACCCGAAGCTATCGAGAATCTGGACGCTATCCTTCGCGCCGCCGATGGCGTGATGGTCGCCCGCGGCGATCTGGGCGTTGAGATGAACCCCGAGCGTGTCCCCGTCGTCCAAAAAACAATTATCGCCCGAGCCCGCCACTTCCGTCGGCCCGTCATCACTGCCACGCAAATGCTCGAGTCCATGACCGAAAATCCCCGCCCCACCCGCGCGGAAGCCTCCGACGTGGCTAACGCCATTTTTGACGGCTCCGATGCCGTCATGCTCTCCGCCGAAACGGCCTCGGGAAAATATCCCGTGGAAGCCGTCAGCATGATGGCCAGAATTATAGAAGAGGCGGAAGCCAGCGATTGGAAAACGCCGCCGCGCGTGCCACTCGAGAAATTAAAGGTAGCGGAAACCGTTGCCGAACTTGTCTGCCATGCTTCGCACGAGCTGCACATGAAGCTGATCGCCGTCTTCACGCACAGCGGCTTCACCGCGCGCCTGGTTTCCTGCTACCGCCCCGCGGTGCCCATCATTGCGTTCTCGCCCGAAGCGGAAACTCGCCGCCGCATGGCCCTGATCTGGGGCGTCATGCCGCGCCATATTCCCGACGTCCACGAAATTGACGGCCTCGCCGCCGTCGCCGAAAAACGCCTCCTCGAAGAACGCCTCGTCCGCAAAGGCGACGTCATTGGCATCGTCGCCGGCACCCCCATGGGCCTCCGCGGCACAACAAATTTCATGAAGTTCCACGTAATCGGCGGCCCCGCCTAGCTGAGATTAGCCTTTAGGTAGCGACAAGCGCGGCGGAAATTCATCGCGACGAAGTCAGCAACGAACCGATGCCAGGTTTGTATCCATAAAAATCCGCAATCTCGTGCAGATGCGCGATGATCTGTTCGTCGTAGTGTTTCTTCAGCGCGCTGGTCAAGATGTCGTGCTCGCCTTTTGGATCCTGAGCCAAATCGTAGAGATAGCTCTGCGCCGGCGAATCGTACGTGGCATAGAAATATTTCCCGTTGTCCGCGAGAAGCCCGTAGGCCGCGCGCACATCGGACGCCAGAAAGAGCTCGTCTCGATGATAGCCATGCAACTCATCGAGAGTCTCTGTGAATAGCGGATGCCCAAAAAGTGGATTCGAAACGATCGGCCGGTGCCCGAGCAAGTAGTAGAGAGAAGGAGTTATGTCGATGAGCGCGGAAATGCGGTCATCGTCGTGCACAAACTCTTTCTCCATGGTCTTCGGTAAATGCACGATCAGCGGCACGCGCATCACTTCCGGATAGATAACCACTGAATGGCTATTGCGTCCAAGTTCGCCGGTGGCGTCGCCGTGATCCGACGTCACGATGAGAATGCTGTTGTCATAAAGGCCGCGCACTCTTAGCCAGGCGACAAACCCGCCCATGCATTCGTCCACCTGGTGCAGTTCGAACGAAATCCGGTAATTGAAGCCAGGTTGCGCCGGCCAGTTAGCGGCCTTCGCTTGCGGCAAGTTATTTCGCGCAAACTGGTGCACGTTCTTCGGCTGCGCGTAAAAGAAAATCGGCCGCGAGGAGTCGGAGCGATGATCGATGACGCTCTCGGCCTGCTGTACCGTCGAGCACACCTCAAGCTGGTTCCAAAGTTTCTTGTCGGTGTCCAGCTTGATGAGGTCGTCGGAAGGCGAGAGGATCTCGCGGAGGACTTCGTCGTAGCTGACCACTATCTGATAGCCGTCCGTTTTCGCCAGCTTTTCAAGGCTGTTCACGCGTTCGAACGGCTGCATGAAATGCGCGTGCAGCAGCAGAGCGCCTGCCCAGATTGCCGGCTCGGAAAGCGAAGTTCCCGCATAAGGAGTCCAAACATTTCGCAACACGATGCTGTCGCGCGCCAGTGCGTCCAGATTCGGCGTGAAAGTCGCCTTGGGATTGTAGGCCCCCAGATAATCCGGCCGCATCGAATCGATTACGAAAAGAAAAATGTTGGGCCGCTCGCCGCGTGTCGCAACAAGCGGGTCAACCAGTTTCAAATCAAAACGCGCTTGAGCGCCTCGGACCTCTGTATATTCCCTCAGAATCCGGCAAAGCTCGCCGCAAGGTTCGCTCTTGGGTCCGTTTCCAAGAAGGCGGTTGGCCAAATTGAATGAGGCGTCGCGCGCCGCGTAATTCTCAATCGAACGCTCAATGTCGTCGTCTGTCGCGCCAAGGGGTTTGGCCCAAAAGATATTCGTGGCCTGCAGCGCCTCGTACGAAAAAACGCTCAAGAGAAGCACTACGAGGAGGCCTCGCAGCGAATACCTTCCGGGCGTGGGCCACAAACGGAAAACACAGAAACTCAGGACGACCCAAAAAAGCAGCGTGAACGTGCCCTGAATGAGCCCATTCCAGTCGCCTCCTCCGACAAGCGTTGGCAGCGCCAGCGCTGCAAGGACGAACAGCGAGGAAACGGCGATCAGAAATGTTCTGCGTCCGGCGGAACCCGCTCCCAAACCAGATCCGTCTGAGGCGAGAAGAGGGCGAGCCGTGGAAAATCCTAGAAGCGTGAGTGCCCCCGCGAGCGAAGCCGCGTAAAGATGCGCCGGCCATCCTTCGAAGCTCAAAGCGTTTTCCAGAAAACGAACCGACAGTGCCCATAGCGAACCAAAAATGAGAAGCCCAAGAAGGCCTTGTCTCACGAGGCGCGAATGCACTGATTTGGAAGCCGCGATATGTACCAGATTCAAAATCGAAATGAGCACAATGGCGAGAAGAGCGTGTGAAATCACGCTCCAAAATGTCAGGTGAATGTCACTTACGTGAAACGAAAAGATTCTCGTGTCCGAATAACTTCGGAGCCGCGTGCCTATGACGCTGAGCAGGGCGACACCGGCGGCCAGCGCGATTCCGGTAGCATACGAAAGATGAGACTCAAGCGGCGTTTCTCGCTCCACATTATTCGCATCTCGAAAGCCGCAAAACGAGACGATCAGGAGGATCGCCCACAGCGCCGCCACGCTGCCAAGGTAGGCGCTACGATTGCTCTCCAGGCTGGTCAGGAATGGGTGTACCGAAAGGAAAATTCCTGCGCACGCCAGAATTCCAAAGCAAACAAAATACGCGGCGCGCCTTCTGCGCGAACCGTAAGAAACTGCCGCGGCCGTCCACGCCAGCCAGAACAGCAACGCATGATGCCGCGCGAACCAGGGGATCCACGAATACGCGGGCGATTTGATCAGCGAATAGTACGTGTACGGCAAAAAAGCCAGCAGGCAATACACCGACGTAAGCGCGAAATAAGCGCCAAACAGAATCTTCAAAATCGCTTCAAACCACTTCCGCAAAGGAATTCCTTCTCGTCAGGAGTGATGACGAAAAACCGGGAAAACCACAACAGAAGAGAGTTTAATTGACCCAGCGGTCCGGGCGGGAAGGAGGTTCGTTCTTGTGCTTGTTAATGTACACGTCGAATCGCTTGCGGTTGCGCTTTTGCTGCCAGTCCGAAACGCTGTTCCGCACGCTGTAGAGAAACGACCCGCGCCGCAAGTAAATGTATGCAACGAGCATTCCCCCGAGGTGACAGACGTGCGCGACGGCGTCGCCACCAGATCGAAGCGTGCTGAAAAACTCGATCGCGCCCATCACCGCGACATACGGCCTCATGGGAATGGTAACCGGCAGCGGGAAGAGCCAGATTCTCCGGTCCGGAAACAGAATGGCGTTGGCCATCAAAATTCCGAAAATCGCGCCCGACGCTCCGATCGTCGGCACGTCCGATGGCATGTGGCCCCACGACATCGGAATGACCTTGACGAGAATTTCGATCAGGCCTGCGCCGACGCCGCACAGAAAAAAGAAATTCAGAAAGCGCTTCTTTCCCCAGACCAGTTCCAACTCGCGGCCAAACATCCAGAGGAAAAGCATGTTGATCAGCAGATGCCAAATGTCGCCGTGGAGGAAAATATATGTGAACGGCTGCCATATCCGGAGGCCCGGGATTGGTCCGAGCGCGACGAGCCCAAAGTAGTGATTTACCCAGGCCGCCGCGGGTACGCCTACCAACAGTTCTATTAGCGTCTGAGCCAGGAACACGCCAGTGCAGATGATTACCAGGAGCTTGACGCCGGGCGTGATGAAGCCGCGCCAATCGAAGTTGTAACGGCGGGCGCGGAACGAAGTTCCCATGGATCAAGTCTACGGCGTTGGCATGCGCGCGTCAAAGTGACGTTTTGGCGGGTATTCGTGATTTTTTGATGAAATTTTGAGCTCTCGAGTCGACTCCTTAACTCAGTTTTTTGCGCGCGAAGTGGAAGAGCGAGGCCGCCAGGAGAACGAACATCACGACGCCAAAGAGCGACTGGAGGTGAGTCGGCAACGGTGTTTGATCGTTCGGGCTAAGCATGGGCCAGAATTTGGGGCCGATGGAGAAGAGGTCTGGACGCCAGGGAAGATTCAACAGTCGTCCGAACCAGCCGGGGACGTGCGTGGCGATTTCCGGGTCCTGGAAAAGATTGATGATGATTCCGAGCAAACCGAAGACGCCGCCGGCGGCGATCAAGCCGCTGGAATAGAGCGCGCCGGGGCTGGCTTCGCCTTCGTCTTTTTTCTCTTTGGAACTTGCTTCGACAAGCCAGCGGACGAGGCCGCCTGCGAACATCGTTGCAGTGGTGGCGATGGAGAGGTACGAGCCGACGGCAAACGCGAGCGAACGCACACCGAGAATTTCGACGGCGATGACCAGCGCGACGCCCATGAGAACAAGACGCCACGGGAGTTTCTGGTTAAGGATGCCGTTGATGACGGTGGCCATGAGACGGGCTTGCGGAGCGGGAGCTTTGTCGCTGCCGATGCCTTGCGCCCACTGGATTTCAATCTGTTTTGTGTCGCTGTCGTAGAGATATTCGCCGTCAGGGATGACGCCGGAGCTGAGCGCATTGATCAGAGTGTAGCTTTTGCCGCGATAGACAAAGTCTTCCCGCTCGATCTTCGCGCCGGAAGGAAGCGCGGCAATGTTGACGGGAATTTGCGTAGGAATGTATTTTTCGAGGCCCACGTTCATCAGGTTGAGCGTCGCGCCGATGGCGACAGTGGAAACTGTGACGCCGATCAGGAGACCGAGTTGTTGACGGTATGGCGTCGCGCCGACGAGATAGCCGGTTTTCAAGTCCTGAGAAGTAGCGCCGGCGATGGCCGCGGCAATGCAAACGACGCCTCCGATCATGAGCGCGAGAACGGCGTAGTTTGGCGCGGTCCAGCCTGCGAGGAAGAAGATCGCGCAAGTAGCCATCAGCGTGGCAATACTCATTCCGCTGATGGGATTGGAAGAATTTCCAAGGAGGCCGCTAATGCGGGCCGCGACGGTGACGAACAGGAATCCGAAAACGACAACGAAGATAGCGGCGAATAGATTTTGATACCAGAGCGTGCTTGCGCCCTTCATGGGATGGAAGGTGAGCAAAACCCAGAGCATCACTATAATGACGATGGAGCCGATGATCACCGTGCGCATGGGCATGTCTTCGTCGATGCGGCTCGCGGCAGAAGATTGCCCGCCGCCCTGCGCGCGTACGTCCTTGAGTCCTGAACGCAGCGCAGAAATAATTGTGGGCAAAGTGCGTATCAGAGTGATGACGCCCGCGGCGGCGACGGCGCCCGCGCCCATCGGTCGGATGTAGGTTCGCCAGAGTTGGTCCGGGGTCATGTCCGGTATGGGAATCGTGCCCGGGTAAATGGCTGTGTGGCCGGAGAGCTGGCCGAAAAACTTTATGGCGGGCATGATCAACAACCAGGAAACGATTCCGCCCGCGAAAAGAATTCCGGCAACGCGCGGGCCGATGATGTAGCCGACGCCGAGATATTCGGAAGTGATGTTGGCGCGGAAGGATGCGCCGGGAAACCAGGACGGGCGGCTTTCCGGCTGCGAGGTCCAGGCCTGAAACGTGTTCATGCAAAAGGTGTACACGCCGCCGAGGCCGAGTCCCCAGAAGACGCGGCCAGCAAACGAGCCGCCGCGTTCGCCTGCCACGAGGACGTCGGCGCAAGCGGTGCCTTCGGGGAAAGAAAGATTGCCGTGCTCTCCGACGATGAGCTGGCGGCGCAGGGGAACCATGAGCAGCACGCCGAGCCAGCCGCCGAGGAGCGCGAGCGGGAAGATGCGCCAGAAGGTGAACTCCGAGCCGAAGCCGAGAAAGATCAGCGCGGGAATGGTGAACATGACGCCCGCGGCAAGCGATTCGCCCGCGGAGCCTGTGGTCTGGACGATGTTGTTTTCAAGAATGGTGGAGCGACCAAAGGCGCGCAGGATGCTGATGGAAAGAACGGCGATGGGGATGGATGCAGAGACGGTGAGGCCCGCGCGTAAACCGACGTAAACGCTGACCGCGCCAAAGAGCAATCCAAACAGCGAGCCAAGGATGACCGCGCGGATCGTAAATTCCTTGACCGTCTCCTCCGCGGAGATGTAGGTGCGAAATTCTCCTGGAGGAGCCGTGGAACTCCATGGACGATCAGTCACTGAATCCTCCCCATGCGCAAATTGGATTGTGTGTGGTGCCCCTGTGCGGCGGGATTATGCCGTAATTTACGGGCGGGAGGGTAGAAGTTATGGGGGAGGAGAGAGGTTGACCCTTCGAGGCTCCGGGCAAGCAGTCGACAGTTGGTTGAAAGGAAAACCGCGGAAAAGGATAACGCAGAGACGCAGAGTGCGCCGAGACGCGCAGAGAAGACATGACCGGTGTTCCGTGGCCCGTGACCTGCGAGGTGTAGATCGAGAGGCCTTGATGGGAATAGCCGAAAATGGTGGCCCCTCCCCCACCCCGGGGTATGCAGAGAAACGTGAGTAAATCTGTGGAGGGATTGGACTTGGGGGTGTTCCTGCGTGTTGGACGTTTACTGGGTGTGGAAAAGCTGGGAAGGCATTGGGTTGGATGGAGGTGCTGGGGATGCCACCCCCTCCCCTGTTTTTTGCAAGAATATGATTCGATGGGGGTTAGGTGGTAGGGGTGTGCGAAGAATGTGATTCTAAAAGGGATAGCGGGGGTTGGCGGTAGAAACGCCCGAGATCGGAGGGGAGGACGGGTCTGAAGGCCCGCCACTACGAGGACGCGGAGAAAATCGCGGGGCTGAAGCCCCACACCTACACGGACGAGGAGAGGAATTGGAGAGGCCGGAAAGGTCGCGGAATAGGGACGGTTTTGCGAGCGAAACATGGAGCATTGTAGCAGAGATAGTTACCGATTGTCAATAGCTGTGTTCATTTACTGAGTGCTTATTCGAACGGGCGAGGCGGATTCGAATGAGCGTGGCGGAAGTTGAGAGATTTGAGGAAGTTGGGCGGGGAGTAACGGAATTGATATGGGTGTGGAAATGTGTGAAAAAGACAAAAGACCCCACCCTTCCAAAACCAGCAGAGTTGGGCCACCCAAAAGCTGCTTTCGGATTTAAGGGGCAGTCACCCGTCCGTATTAGCGGATATACTTGCGCGCCCTTAAGTCGAAAGCTACGCCGCCGCCTTCTAGGTGGTGAAGGAGAAGACGATTAGTTTCCTCTTGGTCCACGCCGCCGCTAGACCTGATGCTCCCCTGGTCGGCGCTCGCTTGCAAGATGTGACTCAGCTCTGCATCTCCGCCGACCGCCACATTTGCGTTATGCGTTGTGAAGATGAATTGTCTGTTCTCCTTTTGTCGTCGAAGGGTACCGACGATTTGTTCGTGAATTGCCAGCGTGTCTAATGGCTCCTCGGGTTGATCAATGATGAGCGGCATTTGCCCCTCTATCAGAGCTAGGGAAATTATGACTGTGCCTTTCCCGCCGACGGACAATTGGTGGAGCGCTTTGTAGTGAGCAGGCTCAACCTCATACTTGATTTCAGGCTGGTCCGCTAAGGGAACGAGTTCAAGTTCGAGTAATTCGGCAAGATCACGAGTCTGTAATGTGTTAATCAGTTTCTGACAGTTTTCCGTTTTTAATCCGCTAGCTTCACCGAGCCCATCCGCGTCACCAGAAATCGCATACTCTATAAGGGCTGTCGGGTGAAAGTTGTCTGTCAGCACCTTTAAATCTGACTCTCGAAGTTTCGCACCCCGAGCGAGGCCCCTGAGTGTTTCAAGATATTCACTCCGGTCAGTGCAGTGAGTTATCTGAACCTTGATCTTGCCGCGGAAGAGGTTTTCCCAGTTGGATGCCTTGGCTACGCGCTTTTTATACCGTCCCTCCCTTGCTTCGTTGTCTGGCTTTAAAATCCGCAGGAAGGCTTTTTGGATGGCTATCGATCAGAATGAAGCCAACCCGGGAAAAAGACACAGGCAAAATCAGCTTTTGCAATAAGGCTGTACCACCCACCACCGCGCAGATTTCGCCTTCAGATTCTCTTGGGCGTTCCTAAAATTGCTATACTGAAACTAGAGGAAGCGATGACGGTTACGCTGAAACTGAAGCCGGAAGTGGAAGCGGGACTCTTGGAGCAAGCGCGGGCCAGCGGAATGACGCTGGAGGAGTATTTGCTTTCCATGGTGGAAGGGGCTGTACTGTTGAAGGCGCAGGAGAGCGCCTCGGCAGAAGAGCGCGCGGCTGCGTTTGAGGTGTGGTCCGCGGGGCATCGTCCGACGCCGCTCCTTTCCGACTACGCGGTGAGCCGCGAAGCGATGTATGAAGGCCGCGACAACTGATGCGTGTGCTTGTGGACACGAATATTCTGTTCCGCAGTGTCCAACCGAATCACCCTCTTTGCTCTCAAGCTACTCGAGCCGTATCGAAATTAATCCGGCAAAAGGATGCGGCGTTTTTTTGCGCGCAAAACATCGCTGAATTCTGGAATGTCGCTACGCGTCCGGCCGAGCGGAACGGGCTGGGCTTGTCGCCGGAAGAAGTGTTACAGGAAGTCGGCAATATTGAAAAGTCACTTACGTTGCTGCCGGACATTCCTGCGATCTACGGCGCATGGAAACAGATCGTATCGGCTCACAAGGTGCAGGGAGTCAAAGTTCATGATGCCCGCCTGGTTGCCATCATGAGTGTCTATGCGGTCCAAAGCGTGCTTACGTTTAATTCGGATGATTTCGAGCGCTTTAGCGACATCCGCGCGATTCACCCTTCGTCTTTACATCCTTAAAAATTAGGGGCGCGCGAGGAGAAGGTGTTTCGCTTCTTCGAGAGCGGCGATGGCAGATTCTCGCGAGACTGTGGGAAATCCCTCGAGAAAATCTTCGAGAGTTTCTCCGCCTCCGAGGTAATCGAAAAGCGTTTGGATGGGTACGCGCGTTCCGCGAAAAACGGGAGTTCCGCCGAGAATACCGGGATTTTTTGTGATGACTCCCATGCACGGGTTGTATCACGTGCGATTGTGGGGCACGCATGAGAGACATATGGGGACGAAGGGGCAGAAGACCGGGGTGCGGGGCTGAAGCCCCGCGCTACGGAACCACCGCGATGTTGGCGGCTAGGCGGAGGGGCGAGGGGGGTAGGCGTCGAGGCGTTTTTTGTAGAGGAAGAGGACGCTGGGGCCGAAGGAGAGGAGCATGATGGCGAGGCCCGTGGCGATGCCGAAACCGGTGACGGCGGGAGCGGAACAATCTTGGCGACGGCGGACGATGATGTGGCAGGGGACGGCGATTAGTAGTTCCAGGACGCTGCCTTTCAAGAGCCAGGAGACGAGACGGGTGACGACCGCTGAAGAATCGCGAAAGTAGAAGTAGAAGAGAATTCCCCAGAAGAGCCAAAGAACAGCACAGGTGACGACGGCGATGCCCTTGTTGGGAAGGTAAGTGTCCCCAAACTTGTCGCCCACGATTCCGAAGCCAAGAGACCAGACTCCGGCGGCGGTGAGAATGCCCATCAGTAGGGCTGCGACGATGCAAGAAACCGCTATGTGGGCGCGAGGCTTGAGTCGTTTGAAGGAAGTGTCAACGGAGAGAAAAAGCAGCAGAGCTTGGCTCGAAATAAAGATACCAAGAGGAAGCCAGACGACTCCGCTTTGGTAAGAATCCAGAAGACCTTTCCTGAAGGCGCCGATGGCTGAGGGATGCATAACAGCGAGAAGCACGAGCCCAGGCAATAAGAGTCCCAGGAGAATCAGGGCGTAGCAAACGGTGATGACGATGCCCCATTTGCGCATAGGCCCTCCCTCGGTTGATTCCGTGTTTATCACAGAAATGAAGCGAAGGGCAGGATTCAGTAGGGAGGCAGAGGCGCCGCGACACAGGAAATTATCGTGACGAGCCTGCAGAGTGAATTTTTTGCGGCTGGCGGGTGGCCCCTTAAAGGTGGGCGGGTAGGACAGGCTTTTGAATTGGGTGACGCGCCCTTTCAGTTTTGGTTTTGCAAAGGGTGCGGGTTCCGACGTTTCTTCGCCGTTCTCGCAATTCTCTCGCCCTAACGTTGGGGAAATGGCATGACAAAGCTTGGACGATACGGTAATTTTGATCTATGGAAACCGTGCGCATAGAGTTGCCCTCAGCCCTATTGAAGGCAGCAAATCTTGAGGGGAGGAACCTCTCTCAGGGAGCGGCGCGATTGCTGGCGCTCGAACTTTATCGAGAGGATAAGGTTTCGTTAGGACGCGCCGCTGAGCTGTGCCAGACGCCGCTTGCGGCTTTTATGGATTTCGCCGCACAGCACAGTGTCGCGCCACTGCGATACAGCTACCAGGATCTCGAAGAGGAACGCCGGTCGACTGAGCATCTCGAAGGGTAACTGTATCCCAGCGTGACCGTTGTCTCGAATTCATCCCCGTTGATTATCCTTGCGAAGCTGCAGTGCTTCGACCTCCTCAACCGGCTCTTTCCGCGCGTGTATATCTCCGCGGAAGTCCAACGCGAAGTGGTTGTCTCCGGTGCTGGCCTGCCGGGAGCCTCGGAAGTCGCAAAGGCCGAGTGGATCGAAGCGAAGCCACTTCGGAATCCAGCAGGCTTATTGGCGGCTCAGGAGAAATATGCTCTGGGTGTGGGAGAGCTCAGCACCATTCTCCTGGCGAAGGAAGTTCAAGCAAGTGCCGTGCTACTCGATGATTACCACGCGCGCGAGTTGGCCAAGACGGAAGGCCTCCAAGTGCGCGGCACGGTCGGTCTGCTCGAAACGTTCTATGTACGTGGCCACTTGCCTGATCTTCGCGCCGCCTTTCGGCAGCTCCTGAGCCATAGTTATATCGAACGGCAGCTCTTAGACCTTCGGCTACGAGCATTGGGGCTGCCACAGCTCTAGGCAGTCGGGTGGCAGTCGGCTCTATGGGCTTAGGATGGCGCGGCATTTTGCGGGGGTGGCGTGGTTCAAGACGTACGAGTGGAACAGTTTCGGGTGGAACAGTTTCGTGTGGAGAGGGCGGAGGCGTTGCTGCGCTTTCTGCGCGTGGCGTATGCGGGAGAGGCACGGAAGAGCGAGCCTGCCTATTGGAAGTGGCACTACCTGGAAAACCCGAACACGAGGATAGACGATATTCCGCTGTGGGTGGTGAGTTGCGGGGACGAGATTGTTGGGCAGTTGGCGACGATTCCGGTGCAAGCGAAGGCGGGAAGCGAAACGCGGGCGGCGATCTGGATTTTGGATTTTATTGTGCGGGAAGATTTTCGCGGGAAAGGATTGGGGAAGAAGCTGGTGATGGCGGCCAGGGAGAAGTATCCGACGATGATTACTTTGGGGATCAACGAGCAGTCGGCGGGAGTATTTCGGAGCATGGGTTGGGTGGAGATGGGCCATATTCACCGGTACCAGAAATTGTTGTATGCGGGGAACGGGCTCGCGGGAGCGGCGGGAATCACGCCAGCGCGAGGATTGTTGAATTTGCTGGCGGCGCCGATGCGGTTCGGAGTTGGGAAAGCGGGGAGCGACGGGAAGTATGCGACAAGAACTATCCGCGAGTTTGGCGCCGAATTCGATGAGTTGTGGGAGCGTGCTTCGATGCAATGGGCGTGCGCGGCGCGGAGAGATGCCCGGACGCTGAGATGGCAATTTGCGGAACAGCCGGGGAAGCGATTCGAGATCTTGGGCTGCTATGAGAAGGAGCGGCTGGCGGGATATGTGGTTCTTTTTTTTCGAAAAAGATTTTCTAACGCAGGGCCCAGCGCTGGTCCGTCGAAAGCAGCGATTAGCGATCTCCTGTATGACCGCGAGAATGCGCGAGAAATAGTGGACGCGCTGATCGAAATCGCGCTGCGCAGAGCGATCGAGCTGCGAGCGGGCAGCCTGGTGACGGATATTTTGGACAGGTTGGCGGAAGAGCGATTGAAGCAGCACGGCTTCTGGAGAATAAAGAGATCGCCACAGTTCATGGCATGCGGGATGGATGCGAAGGACGTGATTTGCAATCCGCAAAACTGGTTTTTGACACGCGGCGATTCGGATGTGAGCATCATCGAAGAGCCCAACCTAGAATAATGATGGGAAATGCCAACTCCATGGTGCCGGTGATTCAGTACCACATGATTGACATGCCGAGCCGCAGCTCGCGCGTGCGGGGAGGATTTACGCCGCCGGCGCGGTTTGCCCGGCAGATGCGGCATTTGAAGGCGCAGGGATTCGTGTTTTACACCGCCGCGGAGCTAATTGACCAATACCGGTTGGAAGGCCAATTTCCGGCGAATGGGATTACGGTAACTTTTGATGACGGGTGCCAGGACAGCTACACGAATGCGTTTCCGGTTTTGAGAGAACTGGGGATCAAAGCCACGATTTTTCTGGTGCCATCGGTGATCGGACAGATTTCGGCGAAGCCGTTGGCGCAAGGAGAAGAGGCGCGGCCGCACCTGTCCCGCGAAGAGATTTTGGAGATGGCCAAGCACGGAGTCGAGTTTGGGTCGCACACGACAAATCACAGGCTGCTGCATGAGCTGAAGCCGGAAGAAGTGGAGTACGAAGTGACCGACGCAAAAAAGCAGATCGAGGAGATGCTGCAGAAACCGTGCAAAACCCTGGCGTATCCTGCGGGATTTTTCAACGCGACGGTGGGAAAAATTGTGGCTGATGCAGGATACACCTGCGCGTTCAGTACGGTCTACGGGCCGAAAGAGCCGATCGATCTGTATGCGTTGAACCGGATTGAGATTCTGCGGCGGGACCGGTTTTTGTGGCAGTTTGCGAGGAAGATCAGGCCGCTCAAACGGCCGCCCGCGTGAGCGAGTGCGCGGCGCGGGTCTGGGCGCGGCGCCCGTTACCACCGCCCCGCCTTGGGCGCGGAGGCTATTGACAGGGGACAGGCAGGCTTGTATTGTCCGCGCAAGCAAGTGACACAGGTCAGTAACACTGCTTATGCGCCATGACCCTTCCCAGCGCGGCGGTGCAGGTCCCAGGTCATTCCCTGCGCGCCCTCGATTTGCTCGTCAACCAGAAAATCAACTCCGGAGGTGCGCTGTGACTCTGCGCCGGCTATCCCTGGTTACGGCGGTGCTTTTGTTGGGGGCGGCGGTGTATCGCGTGGGGTCGACCACCGCGGATGAATGGCTGCCGATTTCA
>DATEQG010000052.1:0-2724 GCA_035272765.1 Candidatus Acidiferrum sp. | reverse complement strand
CTCGCTCTCGATCTTCGTGCCGGCGGCTTCGAGGTTTTTCCTCTCGCCAAGATTTTCGATCTGCCATCCAACGTCTGGTATCCCTCCATCCTTATACGTGAAAACATGTTGGCGGAGCCGTTCGCCGCTTGGGCGGCCAATGTTTTTTACACACTTGGCGGTGTGCAGGTACTTCCTTGGAGCGATGCCGCCTTTTTCTATGCACCCACCGATAATTGGCTACGGCCTGATCACTTTGCGCAGAGGCTCACTCCTGTGAAGGTGCAGGCTATCATTAGTCGCGTGATTCGAAACGCGGAAAGCGTCAACGCCGATCCGTCACGTGACTTCATCATTGAGTCTCTCGGAATATTTGGCTCTGCGCTCGCAGATGCTACTTCTCCAGGCGACGTCGATGTTGTCTTTACCGCACGGTGGCGTTCGGACAACAGGCCCCTGCCCGAGGCTTCATATTATCCTTTTGACGTCAGTGAACCAACCAACCGCGTTTCACGCGCGCTCTCACGCGGAAGCCGAAGAATGGACCTGAGTTCTCATTACCTTTTCGAAGTTGAACGCCTTGGGGCTCCCTATCGAATCATCTGGACCCGAGACGAAGGTTGCGTCGATCGCCCGATCATCACCCCAAAGAAGCGGCGTTCCAAACACGTCAGCGCGATAAAACTGCCCAACCCAGACGCCTTAGCTGATTCCTTCCGGGCGCGATGTGCGTCACTTCCACCACTGCTCCAGCCCCAAGCTCCCTCTCTACCGCATTCCACTTACCAGATGTCGCATTCCGAGTGGCTTGCCATTCTGGACGACAAACATCCTGTCGTGGACCTTGCACACAGCCTTTGCCTCCCACGTGGCGAGCTGAAGGAAAAGGTCAGCTCGATGGTGGCGGAGCGCTTCCAGATGCACTCCAGCCTCAAAGCTGAAGCGCAGAAAATGCTCAATTCATACCTGGCCGCTTCCGCCTTGTACGGAGAGTGGAGATGGGAGCCGGCAATTGGTCTGCGCAAGACCAAACGCTTCGGCTCTCCTGGGTAAAACTCCTTGACTACTTCTTTACCTCCAAAACCGCGTCCTTTGCGGCCTTGGCAACACGAAATTTGACGACGGTCTTTGCTGGAATCTTGATCTTTTGTTGCGTCTTTGGATTAAAGCCCGTGCGCGCCTTCCTCTTCTGCTTCACCAGCTTGCCAAAACCGGGCAAGACAAATTCGCCGTTCTTTTTAATCTCTTTGTAGGCGAGCGCGCTGAGCGCATCCAGGAATACTCCAGCGGTTCTTTTGTCGATCTGGGTGGCTTCGGCAAGGGCGCTTTGCAGTTCTGTCCTTGGTCATCTATAGCCGTGGTTTATGGCAGCGGCATCGAATGATTTCAAGGCAATCGCAGCTCAAAAACGCTTACTTCCGGACTCTAAATATCGAAAACTTCCGCTAGAAAATGCGCTTTTGATTGCCCAGACTTGAGTGTAGGGAACCGGAGACCCGGGGCATCGCGATTTTTTGCCACCCGGAAAAACGTTGTCTTTCTCGTCGTAGGACGTGCAAACATCTAACCTCATGCTTCGCAAAATCATTTCTCGAGCTCCAGACGGCTGCTATGAGCAAGCGTACTAGAGAAAAGAAAAGAAAAGCGCAAAGTCTGGAGCAACTCGCAAAGCCCGACGAGATTTCATTTGGCCGCAGATTTGCCCAACCCTACGCTAAGGCTCGCCTCCTGATCGACCACCCTCACTCTTACCGCGAATGGGACATAGTTGGCCAATGTGACGTACCTGGATTTTTCTACTTGGAATCCCGATTCCGCTTAAACCCTGGAGAAGTGCCGGCGTCCTACACCGCCTTCGAGCTCTGTCTTCACGAGAGCCAATTTGAAAGGGTCCGGGTTTGATGAGCGTCATTGATCCAACCCGGCTGGGATGAAGCCTTATACCACATTCTGTGAACTTGGAATTGGCAGGACTTTTCAAACATCCTCCCCCTGCAAATGTTTCTCGATGACCTCACACGCGGCGCGCACGCCATCTTCGCTTTGAACCGTTTGGCCTACTTCTCCGGCACGGGCTGCGTAACGTGGTTGGTTCAATAACACGGCGAGTTCCGCCGCGGCGCGCCTAGCGGTGTAGGTTCGGCGTGGAATTGCGCGCGCGACGCCTAAACGCACCACTCGTTCGGCATTGTCGAGCTGGTCGAAGCCGTAGGGAGTCACGAGCATGGGACGACCGGCACGCAACGCCTGCCCGGTCGTGCCCACGCCGCCTTGGTGGACAACGGCGGCGGCACGCGGCAGCAGTTCGGAGAACGGCGCATAGTCTAAGACGGTCATCCCATCGGGCAGTGGCCCAAAGGGGCGGTTGCGCGGATCTCGCCCGATGAGCAGTACGGCGCGTCGACCTAACCGCCGCGCCGCTTCCATGCTGTCAGTGTAAAACGAGCCAGCATTCATCACCGCCGACGACCCAAGAGTGAAAACAATCGGCGGTTCGCCCGCGTCCAAAAACGCCGACAGCGCCGGGACGAGACTGCCGCTGTCGTTGTCCCGGTCGTAAAAGGAAAATCCCGTCACGCGGGTATTTGGGGGCCAGTCCGGCTGCGGCGAAGCCAACACCGGAGAGAACATCGCCAAGGTGAGAGCGGGTGAGAACTGTCCCTCGAACATCGGGTCATGCGCGGAGGCGGAGAGGCCCAACTCGCGCCGGAGTTCATGCCAGGGCTGCGTCCAAGTGGCTACACT
>DATEQG010000051.1:0-3092 GCA_035272765.1 Candidatus Acidiferrum sp. | reverse complement strand
ACGTTTGCGAAGGCGCAACCTTAGAGGCGGTCGGGCGCAGTGTTTGGGAGGTGCAGGACTTGGCCGAGCACGGCCGACTTGGGCCAGAGCTGGGGCCTTATCTTGCGCGAGTGAGCGGACCAGCCAGGAACGGGCGGCCCGTGGCGGATCACGAGATCCGATTTCTGCACCAGAGCGACGGTTACATCTACGGCGTCGTTTCGCTTGGGGAGGTCGGATGCTATTCGGTTTTGATTTTGGCTTTCAGGCGCAACGGAGTGGTCACGGCGGCCACCAAAGTCGCGTTGCGACCGCTGCTGGCGATTGCGGAAAAGATCGCCTGGGAGCGGCTCGCGGAATTGACTCGGACCGTAAAGGAGGGCGACGAAACATGTGGATAGCGAGCAGGATCGGTTTTTTTAGCGTCGTCCGGAACAACCAAGCGCCCGGCCGCGAGGTTCACGTGCTCGTGCGAGCACGCTGCAAGGCGGACATTTTTAATTTATACCGGCGGTTCAAGAAGCAGTACCGGATCACGCGGCCGACCGCGGACGAGGCGCGCGACTACAGGTGGCGCGTCTCGATGAAGCGGAAGGACTGGTCGAAGATTCTGGCGGCGCTCGGCAGCGAGATCGATTACTCGAATTTCAAGAACGCGGTGGGAGAGTGCCCTGATCAAAGCAACAAGCACAGCGCGTACCTGTCGATCTGGAGCGCGATGCTTCGGGTGCAGCACGGCGAGGATCCGACCGGGAAAGCCAAGCAGCAAGCGCTCTTCGACTGGCCGGACGACATGAGCCGGGAAGCCGATCTGCTCGCCGAGTATTCGAGCCGGTTCGAGGATCCGGCATCCGAGCCTGGAGGTTAATCGTGAGAACGGCCCAGGTGCTGGCGGTGCAGCGGGTTTTAAGGCGCCCCTAAAGCTGCGGGCCGCAGAGCCGAATTGGAATACTCCAGATATCATGCAACTTGACGATCAAATAGCGGCGGCTACCCCGGCATCAAGGGCAAACGCGGGGGCGTAATGCGGCGAAGGTCTAAATACACTCCGCCTAAGCGGCCAAAATGGAATTTCGAAACCGAAACTCTTGCACTCACGTTGTTTCAAGATGCGCTGAGGGCGACGCTCGATCGTGGCGAGCAAGTCAACATTGAAGAGTTGTTCAAAAAGTCCTGGGACTGGGCAGAGACCCACGACCGGCTTTTAGAGATCAAGACACATGATTATGCGTTTTCGTTTTCGAACTACAATGAAGCGCGAGACGCAGTGCTGGAGCGCGACAACTACCGGTGCAAAAAGTGTGATTCAGGCGAAAGACCCGAAGTTCATCATATCATTCCTGCTAAGCTAGAGTGCGAACTTTGGAACATGCTCGTGCTTTGTTGGGGCTGCCACCAATCAATCATTGGCAAGGAACTGGATTTCCGATCCGAGTTTCAACACTTGGTCGATCAGAGCGCGCCTGGAAAATGAAACTTCCAATTGTTCTGCACACCCCGAGCGGCGACATGCGCAAGCTTTGGGAAGCGCACGGTCAGGCGATCTATGGCGTCGATAGCGGCTACCTACTCATGCCCGACCGTGAAAGACCGTGGCCGCTGAAAGAGGCCGTCGCTTTCGCGTCTTGGGATGATGCTTACTTCTGCCTGATGGGAGAGCACTGGCACGAACCGGATGCCTGACCCGGCGGTCCAACAATCGGGGATTGTGCGTCGCTAAACCGCGGCATCTGCCGCAGACCAGCTTCCTGGCGCCCGCTCTGGCAGCGATAAGTGACTTCTTTCCGGCGGGACTGCGGCCTAAGTGCAATTCCGCTCTCTCGTCTTTGGCCGCCAGCTGCAAGGGGGGCAAGGGAGCCGGCGCGCGTAAAAAACTCACCTTTTCTTTTCCCCGGGGGATCCGAGAGGAACGTTCTTCGCTGGGGCGGTCCTTAAGAAGGAAACGGCAACGCGCGCGGGGGGGGCTTGCCCGCAAAGTAGAGCCGGAAGGTAGAAGGCGCGGGACACCCCTCGTTCCCCTCCCCTCTCCCCTCCGAGGCTTTCGCGGTTTGGTCCGAGGGAGGGCCTTCCCGAAAAAAGTGCAAAAATAAAACGCTGTAACATGGCGATTTTTGTCCATTTGGACAGGGCCCATAAACTCAATTATGCTCCCTGCTCAGCGCTCGACCACAGAGCCAAAAGCAAGTCCAGCGCCCTGGATTGCGTCGGAGTTGGCACGTGCCGGCGCATTACCCTCCCCTTCCCTTCTACCTTCAGTTCCTTGGTTTCGCTTTGGCTCACGACTTGTGAAGCCGAGATCCTCGTCCCCTTGTAATCGCGCGCTATTCTTTGTCCAACGGCACTGTTGCGCCTAGTCCTTCAGTAGAATTCGAAACCCTGCCTGCTCGAAACGGTGATCGTTTGTGAGGGCATCCTTAATGTCACGTTCGTTCATTACGACAAACGAAATGCAGTCCGTTAATGACCATTCTTTATCTGGTCGAGCGGAAAAAAAGTCCGCACCGCGGCGGAACAGATCACTTGTAGATGGAACGATCTCCACATCCGCTTGTTCCCTTAGCAGCTGCAGAAGCCGGACGAATTTCTGCCTCGCTGCTGGATGACTGAAGGCGTCTCCGACTTCGGTTAGAACCCATTCCGTCGTGACAAGCGGACCTGGAGATTGTCGATTTATTGCAACAGCTCGGGCATGCCATCGATCACTAGTGCTGAGCAAGGCGATGAAATGAACCGTGTCGCCGAAGACCTTCATCGACGCGGCAGCCCGTGAAGATAATGATCGTGATTCTCCGCGTAATCCGGTGGCAGACCCGCCACGGTCCCGGCTACCTCCAAAAGCGCTTCGCCCCACGATCTTCCACTGGTGCGAATCTTTTCTTCCAGCAACTCGTGTAGTTTCAGATCTACTTGGGCAAGCTCATCCCGATCTAATTTTGTGAGCTCTCTGATGATCTCCTGCGTGCTCATTTGTAGTCTTCTCCGAACTGGTTACAAGTAGCTGCTCGAGTTCCACGCATCAACTTTTTGCCGTTGGCGATTGGCGAGTCTCTTTTCTGCCGGATCAAGTACTGTTTTTGGAGGCTCCGGAAGTAGTGCAGGAGACGTTTCCCCTT
>DATEQG010000050.1:0-28861 GCA_035272765.1 Candidatus Acidiferrum sp. | reverse complement strand
GCTAGTGAGCCACGCAAATGGCCCGCGCGGACGCACGACCGGGTCGAGCAAACGTCCAGTAGCGTGCCCATCGCGAAATTCCATGCGGTTGGAAATAAACGATTCGACGCCGAGGTGCTGCGCCAGCGGCCGCAAAATATGATCCAGGAGCTGTCCGACAAGTACAATCCGCTCGCCGTTCTCCCCCGCCTCAAGCAATTTCTCGACAGACTCGCGGCGAAGCTGTGGCTTCAGCACGTAGTGAAAATACTCCTCGCCCAGAAGGTCCAGCCGGTCGCGGCTAACGCCGCGCAGCAGCGTGTGCAGCAGTCTCGTGGCAAGCGTGCGGTTTACCGCATAATCGATGGGCCGGGTAATCGTAATCCACGCGATTCCCGCTCGACGCCGCCAGCGCTCGGCAAAGCTCTGCGCATTCCATGTATAAAACCACACCGGGCGCATAGCCCCCAGCTCAAGCAAGGAGCCCTCGACGCGCCAGTAGGTCACCGGGCGCGCCGCCGTATCGCGGGTCACGCGTTTCGAGTTGGTAGCTGGGTCAGCCATTTGAGATAACCGGCCAATGCGCGGCCGTTCTTGCCAGGTGAAGTATATCTGCGCTGAAAGTTTGAATAATGATTCGCACCCTAAATTATTTCATTCAGGATCGAATGGCAAACGGCCGCCCGCCTCCACACCCATGTGTGTACCCCGACCTGGGGGCGTCGGCTGCATGAGAAAGTGTAAAAGTAGCATCCTCAGCGGGTTATCGCAAGGCTGGCGGCCTCTTAAGGCGTGGATTTTAGGAGCCGCCGTTCAGCCATTTTGTGTTTTGGCCTGACCTAGACGGCCGGCTCCTATAACTAAAATCAGGACGCAGGCCAATGCACCCGCAAGCACTACAAATACCAAGATACCGGTCGGTCCGTGAACGTTGATGTCCCCAAACAAGCCGAGCAAGAGACTCGCTAGTCCCACCGATATTCCCGACCAAAGCAAGTGTATAAGTGGGGCGCGACGAGCCCACATGGCGCCACCGATCAGTGTCGCCAAAAGTCCGAGCATCGTCATGGAGAAGCTCAAGATCGACGCGAGGTTGACAACCGTAAGGCTGACGCGAAGTTCTACGATCCTGCCAAGCTGAAAATACAGAATTACTCCCAACATTGCGGCCGAAGTCCCCATAAGGAGCAGCCACCGAGAATGAACAGGAGCGGACATGATGGCAATCTTACTGCGTTTTGGCCCCGGGGGGACGCAAAGCTAAATCTGGGCAAAGGGGAGCCCCCGGGTGAGACTTGCGGCAGGGCCAGCGTTAAACGCCCCAGCCATACCGCTCGGCGTGCTCCAGCGTGCGCTGCATTTCCTCGCGCAGCATCTCGGCGAAGACCGATCCTCCGATAGTGCTCGCGCCCGGTTGGGCGATATCCGCGGTGCGGTAGCCGCCGGCGAGAACGCGGTGCAGCGACTGCTCGACCCAATCCGCTTCGAGCGAAAGCCCAAACGCATCGCGCAACATCAGCGTGGCGCTAAGGATCGACCCAACTGGGTTAGCGGAATCCGTGCCCACCAGCGACGGCGCGGAGCCGTGAATCGGCTCGAAGAGCGGGGCGCCCGTCCCAAAACTCGCCGAAGGAATCAGACCGATGGAGCCGACCAGCGCAGCGGCCGCATCGCTCAAAATGTCGCCAAACATGTTGCTTGTTAGCATTACGTCAAACTGCGAAGGCTTCAGCGTGAGCTGCATCGCCGCGTTGTCCACATACATGTGTTCGAGCTTCACGGAAGAGTAGACGCCGCTCATCGCAACGACAGTCCGCCGCCACAGCTGCGAACTCATCAAAACATTCGCTTTGTCGACCGAGCAGACGCGCCGCGAGCGATTCTCCGCGCGCGCAAACGCGAACGTCGCGATGCGCTCGATCTCCGGCGTGGAATACGATTCCGTGTCCCAAGCGCGTTCGACGCCATTTTCCGTAACATTCCCTCGCTCGCCGAAATACATTCCGCCTGCAAGCTCGCGCACAATCTCGATATCCAGATCGCCCAGACGCTCCGGCTTCAGCGGAGAAATTCCGCGCAATGGCTCCAGCACCTTCACCGGACGCACATTCACATAAAGCCCCATGCCCTTGCGCAAACCGAGCAGCCCGCTCTCGGGCCGCTTCCCCACCGGAAGCGAATCCCACTTTGCTCCGCCAACCGCTCCAAGAAAAACCGCGTCCGCTTTCCGGCAGGCATCCAGCGTTTCGTTAGGAAGCGGCGTGCCCGCGGCATCAATCGCCGCGCCGCCGATCGGATACTCGTACACATCAAATTCGTGGTTGAATTCGTTCGCGCACTCGCGCAGCACCGTCGCCGCCGCGCGCGTAACTTCCGGTCCGATGCCGTCTCCCGGCAAAAGAACAATGGTCTTCTTCATCTGGATCACCAATTACCGTACATCTCTTAAGCTGCGGAACTCGCCTCCGCCGCGACTGCCGCAGGCCGCCGCCGCATCACTTCATGCGCAATGGCCACCAAATCGCGCGGCCGCACTTGCTTCGCTTCATCCGCGAGCGTGGTCACGCGCTTATAGCACTCCGCCAGTTCCTCTTCGCTCGGTTCATAGCCGAGGGTGCGCAGACTCACCTTCAGCGCATTCCGCCCGGAATGCTTCCCCAGCACAAACGAGCGCGAAGGCACTCCCACCGACTCCGGCGACATAATCTCGTACGTCAGCGGATTCTTGATGATTCCATCCTGGTGAATGCCAGCTTCGTGGGCGAATGCATTCGCACCCACAACCGCCTTGTTCGGCGCCACCACGGCGCCGGTAATTTCCGTCAGCATGCGGCTCGATTTGAACAGCTCGTCCAGCTTGATATTCGTGGTCACGCCAAAACTTTCCTTGCGCACGGCCAGCGCGACGGCAATTTCTTCCAAGGCCGCATTCCCCGCCCGCTCGCCGATTCCGTTGACCGTGCATTCAATTTGCCGCACGCCCGCGCGAACTGCGGCCAGCGAATTGGCAACTGCCAGACCCAAATCATCGTGACAGTGCGCGCTCAACGTAATTCCCTGCGGATCGTCGAGATGTGCGCGAACCTGCTCAAACATCGCTCCATATTCATCCGGCACGGCATAACCAACGGTATCCGGCAAATTCAAAATGGTAGCGCCAGCATCCACCGCGACCTGGCAAACCTGGCAGAGAAATCCAATATCGGTGCGCCCCGCGTCTTCCGCCGAAAACTCCACTTCCCCAACATGGTTTCGCCCCAGCCGAATCATCGAGCTAATCGCTTCGAGCGCATGCTCGCGCGTCATATTCAGCTTGACGCGAAGGTGCAGATCCGAAGTCGCCAGAAAAATGTGCAACCGCGGCGCCGCCGCCGGTTCGAGAGCTTCAATGGCGGCCTCAACGTCCTGCTTCTTGGCTCGAGCCAGCGCCGCAATGGGTACGCTTCGCACTTCCCGCGCCACGTGCTGCACGGCCTCCAGATCGCCTCGCGATGAAATGGGAAACCCCGCCTCGATGACGTCCACGCCCAGCGCCGCGAGCTGCCGCGCCATGCGGATCTTTTCCTCTGTATTCATCGAGAAACCCGGCGATTGCTCGCCATCGCGCAGCGTCGTATCGAAGATCCGTACGGAGTCCATGGAGTCCCCCTAGGGTAGTAGTAGGACAGAAGACCGCCTCACGGTCAAATTTATCTTTGTTCTGCTTTTGATAATCCTGCCTTATACTGGCCATGAGGCGAAAAGTCGTGGATCTCGGCGAACTCCAGGTATTTCTTATGGTTGCCAAGGAAGGCAGCTTCTCTCGCGCCGCAGAGCGCCTCTACCGCACGCAGCCTGCGGTTAGCCTGACGATTCGCAAACTCGAAGACGGACTAGGCCAACCCCTCTTCGTCCGGGGCGCCCGCCCGGTGCGCCTGACAGATGCCGGAACTCTTCTGCAAGACTACGCCGAACGCCTGATCAATCTCCGCGATGAAGTAAAAAAGGGACTTAGCGAGCTGGAAGGCCTGAGCCGCGGCGAGCTCTCCTTAGGCGTAAACGAAAGCTCCATCCACGCCCTCCTCCCGGCCCTTGCCACCTTTCGCCAACTCCATCCTGGCGTCTTCGTGCGCGTCCATCGCATGTTCTCCCGCGACATTCCGCACGAAGTCCTGAATTACCGCCTCGACGTCGGCGCCGTGTCCTACGTCCCGCAAGAACCGCAACTGCAAGCCACGGAAATTCGTAAGGACGAGCTCACCCTGGTGGTGCACCCCAAACACGTTCTGGCAAAAAGGCGCGAAGTCGACGTCGCCGATCTCGGCAACGAAGACTTTATCGCCCATAGCGTCGAATCTCCTTTTCGCCGCCGCGTCATCGAACTCTTCGCGCGAAACCGCACCGAACTGAAAATGCCCATCGAAATGCCCACCATCGAAAGCATCAAGCGCTTCGTGCAAATGGGCATGGGCGTGGCCATCGTGCCGCGCATGTGCGTGCAATGGGAAATCGAGCACGGCTGGATGAAAGAAGTGAAGGTCCGCCAAATGAACATGCCGCGCCACGTCTACCTGGTCTCGCGCCGCGGCGCCCGCCTCCCCCACGCCGCCGCCGAACTCATCCGCATCCTTCGCGAACCGTAGGGGCGCGGCACGCCGTGCCCGTCTTGCCTTTCCTTCGTAGGGGCGCAATTCATTGCGCCCCAACTTGCCCGGCGGCAAGATTGTAAGGCGCCTTCTTCTCCGATCATCGACAAAGGTCCCGACAAATGCGAGCCTAGCGCGGCCGATCCGGCTTCCCCGCCAAACACATGATCGTCGAAAGCATCATCGCGCAGTGCTTCTCCGCTGCGCCCTTCCTAACAAAAACGTCCGCCGTGCAAATCTTCAAAGTCTTCCCGGAGCGCACCACGCGAGCCCGCGCGATCAACTCATCACCATCCGCGGGCGCAAGCAAGTTCATCTTGTATTCCACGGTTAGCACGGACGAGTCCGCCGGCATGAGCGTATAAGCGGCATACCCGCAAGCACTGTCCGCAATGCCGCCCGTCACCCCAGCATGAAAATAGCCATGCTGCTGCGTCAACTCCCCGCGAAACGGCACCCGAATCACCGCCTCACCCGGCTCCAGCGAAACCAACTCCGCCCCAAGATGCTTCATCAATCCCTGCCGCTCGAAACTGTCCCGCACCCGCCGTTGATACTCCACATCCTGTAGCTCAAATCTAGACTTGTTGTCCATGCGCGCGAGTATACCAGCGAAGCAAATCTCGCCGGGAATCGCACGGCCGCACCTCTCGCCTCCCTCGCGCCACCGCTAAACTCATCCGCATCCCATCCTCCGCAAACCTCGTAGGGGCACGGCATGCCGTGCCCGTCTTTCTTTTCCTCTGAAGTGGCGCAGCATGCTGCGCCCGTCTTGCCCTTGTTTGCAGGGGCGCAATTCATTGCGCCCGATTCGTGCCCAGGCGTCCGACCGTTCCAATTTGGAACGCGCTTGCACGCCGAGGCGCCGACACGGCCCTTCCCGTGTCAAAAACCCCACGCCAGAAAATCCTGGCATTGACATTTTTATACTTTGTGCTACTATATTGGGTGAGTAATTCCGAGGAGTTGCTAGTTCTGAAGTAAGCCTGCTCAATCTGAGAACCTGGGCAATTTTCTCCTAACTTCTTTAGAATCCGCACTTACAAAAAAGCGCCTGTAAGCCCTTTGGAATCCGCAGTTCTGAAACGCAGCACTTAAAGTCCTTTAGAATCCGCAGTTACAAAAAAACCGGGGAGGGGGGCCTGGCGAGTTGACCTTACTTCCAATTCGCCGCCGATCCGGAATTCTAAGGGAAGCGGCTCAATTCTTTGCGGCGAGGGCGGCCTCGACGCTGGGAAAGTTCGGCAGCAACTTCACGAGGCCAGCCACCTGCAGCACCGCCATGCCCTGTTGCGTGAGACCCGCGATCGCAAACGACTGCCCGTTATTGCGCCGGTGGACAAAGAGCGACACCAGCGCCCCGACTCCCGCCGAGTCGAGAAAGGACACTCCGCTCATATCGAGCACCAGGTGCGCGGCAGGCTCCGGCCGCAGCGCCTGAATGAAGTTGTGAACCGTCTCGAGGCTCAGCTTCCCGTTGAGACGAGTGACGAGATGGCTGCCGTTTGAAGACGGAAGTTTTTCCAAGTCAAGTTGTGCTGGTTGCATAAGTTCCGCGAAGTACCGTACCGCGCCTCCTCTGAACATTAGTATTTTCTAACAATCGATCCCTGGGCCAAACCTGCCACGAAACAGCCTCCTATGAACCGTTCAGTTCAGTAAATCATTTGATATATTTTGTTGACGCCGCACTTTTTCGAGCATACCTTGGATTCGCAAACGTTTCCCTCTTGGATTTATTGAGGTGCCGCTATTTTCGACGGCCAAGGAAGACACATGGCCCAAACATGCGATTTCCGTCGTCATTCTCACAAGGTTCCCCGCTCGCGCGCAACGCAATATTTGAAAATTCTAATAATTCTTGCCGCCCTCACTTGGGCACTTTCGATCGTCCCCTCCGCCAGCGCCCAGCTCCAGCAACCGTTAGTGTTCTCGTCCGCGGGTGCCGTAGCCGTCCGCAACGATCAAACCGGCGCACTCACGCCGGTCGCGGGTTCGCCGTTCACTACCGCCAATCAATCGTTGGCAATCGACGTCCAGGGCCGCTACCTCTTTGCCATCGGTACCAACAGCGTTCACATGTACCAAATCACGGATTCCACCACAGGCGCCTATCAAGAGGTCGCCTGCTCGCCTTTCGCTTCGTCCGTCACGGATCAGCCGGCTTACATCGCCGTCGAGCCAACAGGACAATTCCTTGCGGTAGTCGACCGCGTCGGACAAGACCCGGGCGACGGCTTGGTCGAGACATTTGCGATCTCACCGGCGTCGACCGCCTGCACCCTCGGCGGCCCCGGGCTTGTTCCCGTTGCAGGCTCAGCCACGGAGCTTGACTCCACAGCGATAGGTTTCGCCCAGCCACCGGATAACAAGAACTTTCTCATCTTCATGGGACCAAACCCCCAGTCCTCGAACATCGCGATCATGGAAGGTTCGGAGTTCCAAGCTCTGTCCATCGATGCGCAGACCGGCCTTATCGCGGGGCTTCAAGCAAACGCCGCCCTTTCCCAACGCGGCGACAGTTTTGCCATGGACCCCCAGGGCCGTTACTACGTAACTGGAACGCAGGATAATCTCCTCGAGTTCGGCATCGTTCAGCTACTCGGAATTGGCGGAGACGGACTTGCCGGCAACCTCCAACTGCCTCAATACAACTACCCCAACGGCCTCTGGATTGACAGCACCGGAGCATTTCTCTACGTGGCTACTTCCGATCTCGATGCTCCCGAGGTCGTCAACATCTATTCCGTGAACCTGCAAACGGGTGCGCTTACCGAGACCGCCAGCTCCCCTCTCCCGGGGTTCACTTCGATCCCCGCTTACTACGCCGACCCAACCGGTTCTTTTGACTACGGCTTTGGCACGGACCAAAACACTGCAATCGCCTACACTGTCGATCCGCAAACCGGCTACTTCCTTCAGACCGCCAACTCTCCGTTCGCCGTGCCGCAAATAGCCGGTTTTCTCTCCTTCAGCATTCCCCCGGGACAACAAGGCATCAGCGGCCCGTCGGCATCTCTCTCGGCAACCAATCTTTCCTTCGGCTCCATCCAGGCGGGCGCTTCGAGCCTGCCGCAGATCGTCACTCTCTCCAGCAATGGCGGCGAAGCTCTCGATGTAAATTCCGTTTCCCTGTCCGGCGCCAACTCCACCCAGTTCGTGGAAACCGACACCTGCCAAACTCCTTCCGTCCTTCAACCCAACAAATTCTGCTCCATCAACATAACCTTCGCGCCTTCGGCGGCCGCCAGCGGCGCCCAACAGGCCGTGCTCTCGATTGCCGATAACGCACCTGGCAGCCCGCAATCCGTGACGCTTACGGGCGCCGCTGTGGCCCCGCCGCCGCCCGCTCCCGCCGTAACTGTGATGCCAGACCCCGTCAGCTTCGCCACTATCACCCAAGGGACGACCAGCAACCCACTTACTGTCACGGTCACAAATTCCGGCACAGCCACTCTCAATATTTCTTCCGTCAGCATTGGCGGAAACAACGTGGCTGACTTCACGACCACGAATGCATCCTGCAACGGAGCCATCGCCGCCAAAGCCGCTTGCACCATCACGGTAACTTTCGCGCCCCTCGCCGCCGGCGAACGCTCCGAGACCATCACGATGACCGATAACGCGTCCGATTCTCCGCAGGTCATCAACGTTGGAGGCAATGCGAACCCCGCCGTCACCATCGGCGCAGCTCCCTCCGGTTCCACAACAGAAACCGTTTCAGCAGGCCAGACCGCCCAGTTCAGTCTCCAGATAACCCCCGGCGCAGGCTACACTGGCGTCGTTTCCCTTTCGTACAGCGGCGCACCCTCTGGCGCCGCCATTCAGGGGCCTTCAACACTACAAATCACAAACGGCAACCCCTCTCCATTTGTGGTGTCAGTAATTACCAGCGGTGGTGCGAGCGTCCCCCTGCCGTTCTCAGATGTGCCTCGTTCGACGCCATTCCAGGTTCTTCGCGCTGATCCCGGTCTGTCTCTTGGCGTGATCCTTTTTTTCTTGCTGGCTTTCCGTGCCAGACACGATTCGCGTTCGCGGCCAAAACGCCTCACGCTCGCCGGCGCTTTCGCTGCAGCAATCCTTTTCGCAATGTTGGGAGTTATCTGGATTTCAGTAGGCTGCGGCGGTGGAAGTTCGGGCATAACAACTCCGCCACAGATCGTAACGCCTCAAGGGCAATCCAAAATTATAGTCGCGCCATCGGCAACGTCCGCCAACGGCATGCCGCTGCAGTTGCCGCCCATTCCATTAACCTTAAACGTGAATTAATTCAGGGTGCCCCGCCGAGATCCTTGTAGCGGCAAAACCTTATCCTGCGCGCAGGCGAAGGAATGCTGCGCCCTGTTTTGCCCGGGCATATAGCCCGTCCGTCTTACTTCGCTGCCGAGATGCGGTAAATCTTCCCCGCTCCATCATCCGAGACAAGCAATGCCCCATCCGGAGCGACTGCTACTCCCACCGGCCTGCCAGACACGTCGCGCCCCTTTGGATCAGGCACAAAACCCGTCAGGAACGACACAGGATCAGCAGAGGGCTGCCCATCCTTGAACGCGACAAACGCAATCTGATACCCCGCCCGTGTCGCCCGGTTCCACGAACCATGCTCCGCGATAAACGCGCCACCCCAATAGCTTTCAGGAAACTGCTTTCCCGTGTAAAACGAAAACTGCAGCGGAGCCACGTGCGCGCCTAGCAGCACATCCGGAATGATCGCTTTCGCAACAAGCTCCGGCTTCTGCGGCTTCACTCGGTCATCGACATTGCTGCCAATGTAGCTGTACGGCCAGCCGTAGAATCCGCCATCCTTCAGTGAGGTAAAATAATCCGGTGGCAGGTTGTCGCCGAGCTCATCGCGTTCATTCACGCTCACCCACACCGCGCCGGTAACCGGTTCGATCGCCAATCCTACGGCATTCCGCAGCCCCGTGGCATACAGCCGCGCGTTCTTCCCGTCCGGATCGCAAATCGTAATCGCCGCACGAATCGGATCCTCCCCCGGGTTGATGTTGGAAGCCGAGCCAACGGAAACGAACACGTGTTTGCCATCCGCGGAGATCGCCACGGAACGTGTAATATGCGCCCCACTATTCGGGAGCTTTAGCAGTGGTTCCGCTTCGCCCAGCCGTTTCGAGGTTTTCGGGTCATAGCGAAATCGCACGAGCGCGTTTATATTCCCCACGTAAACATAGTCATCTTTAAACGCGATGCCAAACACGCGCGAGGTTCCCGTTGCGAACACTTCGCGCTGTTGCGCCCCACCCGTGTTCTGCGGATCGCGCAACACCACAATTTGGTTCGCTCCCGTCTCCGCCACGAAAATATCTCCATTTGGCGCAACGGCAAGCCAGCGCGGCACCTTGAAGCCTTCGGCGAACACATTCACGCGGAATCCTTGAGGCACCGAGGGAAGAAAACCTGGAGGGGGCTCTTCGTTGCGAGGTCCATTGCCCGCCGACTTTGTCGCATAAGGCGCGGGAAGATCCGGCTTCTGCCCGTGCGTAATCTGAGCACAAAGACCCGCCGGTAAAATCAGAAAACCCCCGATTGCAGAAACGGCGCAAACCCGCATTTTCATCCAATTCTCCTAAGCTGGTATTTCAGACCCAAGTATCATGCCTTGCGCTGACTCCCGTTCCAAGCCTGAATCTCTCAGAAAAGTCAGGCAGGACGCCAGCGCCGCGGCCCTTTCATCTCGCAACGCATAGAGGTCACGAAACATCCAATCTCTTGCGGCAGCCGTATACTTCAATGGAGTGCTGTGAGCGGAGTCCACACCATGCGCGCTGTTCTGATTGCTGTATTGATTTGTGCTGGTATCGGCGTCCTGGCATGGGCCACGGCGAAGCCTAATGACGGGCGTGTCAATGCTAAAACGGCGTTCCCGAAACCCGCTGTCGACGCTCCGCTAGCCTCGGCAAAAGCGCAGGAAACCGCCGTTCTTTCCGGCGGCTGCTTCTGGGGCATTCAAGCCGTTTTCCAGCATTTGAAAGGCGTGGTCTCCGCGACTTCGGGCTATTCCGGCGGCGCAGCCAAGACGGCCCACTACGAGGATGTCAGCACCGGCGAGACCGGCCACGCCGAATCCGTCAAAGTCGTTTTCGATCCTTCGCAAATTTCCTACGAACAGATCCTGATGATCTTCTTCTCTGTCGGCCACAATCCCACCGAGCTTAACCGGCAGGGTCCGGATTACGGCACGCAATACCGATCTTCCGTTTTCTATTCGAGTGATGGACAAAAGAAAATCGCAGAAGCCTACATCGCGCAACTAAACGCCGCGAAGATCTATTCTCAGCCCATCGTCACGCAAGTCGTCCCTCTCCGGGCTTTCTACGCCGCCGAGGATTACCACCAGGACTATCTCAAGAATCATCCGTATGAGCCCTACATCATGATTAACGACCAGCCAAAACTCACCAACCTGAAAAAGGAATATCCCGATCTCTATCGCAACGACTAACTACCGTTGCCCGGTTCTTTTGCAGACCTTTACTTCACCTCCGCCCGTTAGGCTGCTGTTCTCGCTTCGCTCTCCGACCCCGGAGTCTGGTCCCCGCCTAGCACGTATCTAAATGAGTACAGCACTCTGTACAGCGCGGAATAACCTTTAGGCCAGGCGAGTTAGAGTAGTTGGGTGCTGCTTCGCGCAGTGCCCAAAGGCCTTCGAAACCTACAATGAGAGAGGTAATCCCAATGAGAACAATCCTATGCGGGGTGTGTCTGGTGTTTGCCCTCGCTTCTGCCGCCCAGGCCCAGGAATCCCACAGCCGCGCTAGTTCCAAGCCAGTAACCGTCGAGTTCAAGAATACCGAAGGCCAGAATGTGGGGACAGCCCAACTTACCAGCTCGCCGAAAGGCGTCAAAATCACGCTCGACATCAAGAATCTGCCGCCGGGCGAACACTCCATCCACATTCATCAAGTTGCCTCGTGCGACCCGCCGGATTTTAAGTCCGCCGGACCGCACTTCAATCCGGGCGGCGCTGAACACAACCACGATGGCGCCCCCGCCGGCGATATCCCGAATTTTTCGCTCATCGTCAGCGCTGACGGTACCGCGCACGTTTCCGTAATCGCGCCGAACGTGACCCTCGGTACCGACGATCACTCCGTTTTCAGCAACGGAGGAACAGCGATCGTAATCCACGCGGTAGCAGGCGGCACGGGAACCGCAGCCCCGGCACGCATTGCTTGCGGAATCATAAGCAAGCCGTAACGAAACTCCTGGGACGGGCGCCCGAAGGAATCGTGTTACGGGCGTTCCGTTACCGGCTTACCTCCGGCTCCCGGCAACGCCGTTTTGTGCCCCCCGCTCGCCTCACTTTGCAGCAGCACCTCGAGGCTGGGGTACGCGTAAATCGTCGGCGCATGAGTCTGCATTAAACCTCCGGTGTCCGCCGTCGGCCCATAGTTGCTGTGCAAATCATGCGCCAGCATTCTCAGCATGGCCATCTGCTGACCGCGATGATGCGCCGTGTGGGCGATCCGGCGTGTCATCACCCACGCGCGTGAGCGCTTTACCTCGAAGAACATCGTGTCACCTTCCCACCACGCTTCGTCCTTCGCCCGAAATTGCTCCAGCCGTTTCGCGCTGTGTTCCGCATAACGTTTCATGAATTCCAGCCGCGTCTCTTGCGCCGGCAAGGGCGGCTCGCCCACATCGATTCCCAGCATGGTGCGCAACCAAAAATCCTCGCTCACACACTGGTGAATCATCTGTTCCCGCACGCTCCTCCCCCGCGGGTCCTTAGCGTTGGGCCGAAACTCCATATCCGTGTCGCGAAACTCGCTCCATACGCTGATCACTTTCACGCGCTCCGTCTCGTAAGTCTCCACAAGAAAGTCGTATCTCATCACGTCCGTCCTCAGCAAAACCCACACCCGGCCACGCGCTCCGGCCTATCTAACTTGCGCTGTCACCCCGGGCCCGCCTCAGCCCATTCGTCATTTGTCTTCGGGACTGACAACCTTGAACACCGTGGCCGCTGCGGCCGCCCCCGCGAAATCCGCCACCAGATAAATCCAAATGTTCGACCAGGCCGACAATCCCAGGACCGAGATTCCGACGGCAATGGCGGGATTGAACACTCCGCCGGAGATATTCCCCACCGCAAATGCCCCTACTACTACCGTAAAACCAATCGCCAATCCATAAAACGAATTCCGCGTGGTTCCTTTCGCCGTCGCCACGTTGAGCACAACAAAAACGAGAGCAAACGTAAACAAGAACTCCGCCAGCAAAGCAGGCAGAGTCGTCAGGCTCATCGGAGTGACTGCTGTTCCCGTCCTCAGAAACTTCACAACCACTGCCGCAAGCGCCGCCCCGGCAATCTGAGCAATCATGTACGGCAAGACGTCCTTGGTCTCGCACTTCCCTCGCAGCCAGACCCCCAGCGTCACTGCTGGATTGAAATGCCCGCCCGAAATATGTCCCCCGGCATAAACCATCACCATCAGTACAGAGCCGATGGCCAGTGGCGCGAGCGCTCCTATGCTGTTCCCTATGACCGCGCAGCCGACAGTCAAAACAAAGAAGAACATCCCTACAAATTCCGTGAGGTATTTATTCATTTCGATTCCTCCCAAGTCTTTTTTTCAGGGGTTCGACAACGGGGTCCGCGGCGGACCATATCACGGTTTATTGACGATAGCGCCTGTAAAAAACAACAGTCCGCCGGATTGGGCTGTACCAAATTTGTCCCCTCGGCCAGTCGTTTCCCGGCGCCCCATCTTTCATAATTCTTGCTAACAAAGCCCCTGGCTCGAAGGGTCTTATCCCATTCACTCCGGGCAGGTTTTCTTAGGAGGGCACTTCCGTGCGGCGCAACTTCATGATTCTTCTTTCTTTACTTGCTTGCCTGCAGGCAGGTTGCGCCCGCGTTTCCGGTTCGCACCCTTCGCCCACTCCACCAACGGCTCCGCCGAACCCGCCGTCCTCCGGCAACATTCAGGTTTCCGTCACGCCAAATCCCTCCAACGTACGCGCCGCAAGTTCCCAACAATTCGCCGCCTCCGTGACTGGCACAACCAACACTGCCGTGACCTGGTCCGTCAACAGCATCTCCGGCGGCAATTCCACAATCGGAACAATCTCCTCTTCCGGCAACTACACTGCACCCGCCAGCTTGCCTAATCCTAATACAGTGACAATTCAGGCGATTAGCACCGCCGATGCTTCCGCCAGCGGCTCAAGCATCGTCAACTTACTCAATCCAACCCCAGTGCTCACTTCTATCCAGCCCACTTCAATCAATGTCGGCCCCCTTTCTCTCACGGTGAACGGCAGCAATTTCCTCAGCGGCTCTCAAGTCCTCCTCGCGGGCGTGCCACTCACAACAAGCTTTGTATCTGCAACTCAACTCACAGCCACGGGAACCACCTCGACTGTCGGCGTGTTCGCTGTCACCGTCAGCAATCCCAACCCCGGGCAAAGCACCTCCTCGGGCATCAATCTTCAGGTCACTTCCACAACGCAAGCCAGCGCCTGCAGTGGCATGGCCGTCGGCGCAGGCGCGAGTCTCAACGGCTTCCGTCCCTTCCCCGCCAGCAACGCCTGGAATCAGGACATCTCCGCCGCCGCCGTCGATCCTAACTCCGACTCTTACATCAATTTCATTGGAACCACTGTCCCGCTCCATCCCGACTTCGGCTCCGGCGAATATCAAGGCAGCTATATGGGCATCCCCTATACCGTGGTCGACGCATCGCAATCGCCGGTGAACATTCTCTACAACGCTTACGGGGACGAAAGCGATCCCGGCCCCATGCCGATCCCGGCCAACGCCAACATCGAGGGTTACCCAAATCCTGGCACAGGCGACCGTCACGTTCTTGTCCTCGACAACAGCAACTGCTGGCTCTACGAACTCTACGGCTCCAGCGTCAACACCGACGGCACGTGGAACGCAGGTTCGGCTGCCGTCTGGGATTTGCAGAACTACAATCAGCGCCCGCTAACCTGGACCTCCGCCGATGCCGCAGGCTTGTCCATTTTCCCCGGGCTCGTCCGCTATGACGAGGTCGCCAGCGGGCAAATCGCCCATGCCATCCGCTTCACCCTCCAAAACAGCGTCGCTGCGTTCGTCCTGCCCGCCACACACTGGGCCGCAAACTCGACCGCCCAGTTCGCCGCGCCTATGGGCATGCGCCTGCGTCTCAAATCCAGCTTTGATATTTCCAGTTTCTCCGCCACCAACCAAGTCATTCTCACCGCTCTCAAGCAGTACGGCATGATCATGGCCGACAACGGCTCATCCATGTACATCACCGGCACCCCCGACGATAACTGGAACAACGACGATCTCCACAATCTCACCACGCTTACGGCCTCTGACTTCGAAGTCGTTGCCCTCGGCACCGTCTACACTTCCGCCAACGTTCCGCAAGGCTCCGCCCCAACGATCTCGAGCTTCACCACCAGCACCGCGAATCCCGTCACCGCAGGCACCGCTGTAACACTGTCTTGGTCGGCCACTGGTGCTTCCTACTACATCGTTTCGCCACAGATCGGTGCGATTCGCGGCAGCACTGCTGTCGTCACTCCCTCGGCCACCACCACCTACACCCTCTACGCCACCAACGAATTCGGCCGGACCACGGCCACCGTAACTGTCACCGTACAGTAATTGTCCGCAAGCTCTTGGCGTCGCCTACAACAGTTGACATGCTTATGCCCGTAGAGTATCTAATCCCCCACGCGCGCCCCGCCTTTGCCTCCCTCGCTTTGCCGCGCGAACGTCCAGTTCTGCAAGGAGCCTTTATGCCAGACAATGTTCGACCCATCCCGGAGGGATACCATTCCCTTACTCCGGCCATTACCTGTAAAAACGCCGCCGCTGCCATCGACTTCTACAAAGAAGCCTTGGGCGCCACTGAAATCAACCGCATGACCGGCCCCAACGGCATGGTTATGCACGCCGAATTGCGCATCGGTGATTCCGTAATTTTCGTCTCCGACGAATTCCCGGGAATGTCCGCGGCTCCCACGCCCGGTGCGATTGCCTCTTCCTATCTCTTTCTTTACACGCCTGACGTAGACGCTGTGTTCAACCGCGCGGTAGCGGCTGGCGCCGAAGTCAGCATGCCCGTCGTAGACATGTTCTGGGGAGATCGCTACGGCAAGTTCACCGACCCCTTTGGTCATGGCTGGGGCATCGCCACCCACGTCGAAGATGTCGCCCCCGATGAGATGGCCCGCCGCTCCGCCGAGTGGACAGCCAACATGACCAAAGCCGCCGCAGCCACGGCTGGCCAAATGTAGGCTTGCGCGCGTAAGATCAGCCGAATAGCCATTCGAGAAATGACTTCCGACGACGGGGTTTCTCGACTTGGTTGCTGGACGCCGGCTTTTTTATGGAGGTTGGGACGTTTGGCGCAAGAGATCGCACACGCCGGCCGTCGGGGGGTTGCCAATAGCCGTAAACGCATCTCGTCCCGCGCCGCGAGCAATCATGGGTATCGTGAATCACGCCATCAATCACGGCTGTCAGATGTTTTGACACACTGACTACCAATCTTCCCGCCGGCAATTCATCGGCGCGCAAATGAACAGTACATCCTGAACCGATCTGCATGGTGGGCGTCCACACCCATCCGAGGGACTTCATCACTCTCTTGATCGAGGTTCTATAAACGCCCGTTCTCGCGTTACTCTTTCCACGTTTCCGTTTGCCGGTGCGCTCGTACACTGCCGCGCTGTTCACCAGATCGTAGATTTCCTGATACGGCTGTGCCGTGGCGATCGCAATCGCGCGAACAACACAATCTCCGGCCTTCCCCTTGTATCCGGCGGCCCGTCGTCCCCCATCATCCAATTGAAAATGTCGCCCCATGTCCCGCCTGAACTACCCTCCGCAATAGTATCTATACTCTCGCCTTCGACGCCTCAAACTTACACATTCCTACTCCTCCAGGAAGTAACGATGCGCCGTTCCGATTTCATGGATCCTCCGCGCTTGACACCAACCTTGCGCTGCCCTATGTTCTTCGTCCTAGCAAGTGGAAGTCGCAAGCTCCCCCCTGCTCTCGAAAATTTCCGCGCTGGAGGTACCCATGCCATTAAGCCTTACAACACTTTCCCTGGTGGCTTCACCCGTGTCCATGCCAGAAGGCATGAAGATTCTCGAACGCGACGATTATCGCTGCCAATACTGCGGTCTGGACGGCCGCGCCAGCTTCGAAAACGCCCTGGTCATGCGCGTGGATTTCGTCCACCCCCGCGCCCGCAAGGGAAAGAAAGATCCCAGCAATTTGGTCGCCTGCTGCACTCCTTGCAACACCATCAAAGGGACCAAGGTTTACGCCAATTTCGATGAAGCCAAATCCTTCGTCCTAAAGCACCGCGAAGATTTGCGAAAAGGCTGGCAATCCAAGACCGCCCGCCAATCTTCCAAACCAGCCACCGCGTAAAGCTCCTTCACGCGGGAAGCGCCTCGCTTCGCAACAAAGCGCCACGCTTCCAGGGAAATAGGGGCGCGTCTACCCTGAGGTTCGAAGGACCGTGCTCGTCTTTCTTTTCCGTCCCATCCGTTTCCGTCATGTGTGCTAGCATGCTCGCGCCTTGTTGCAGAAAACACAAAACAATACGCTCTGGTTCTCTGTCGTTGTCCTCTTCGCCATCAATATACTCAATTTCTACGACCGGCACGTCCCAGGCGCCCTCGTCGAACCCATGCGCAAGGAATTCCACCTCAACGACACGCAGATTGGCCTCCTCGGCAGTGCGTTCATCTGGATTTACGCAATTGTCGGCGTCCCACTCGGCCGCATGGCCGATTCCGCCAGCCGCAAAAAACTTCTCGCTTGGGGCGTCGTCATCTGGACCGCGCTCACCGCTTCCGCTGGCCTCGCCACCACTTATACTTTCCTGCTCTTCTCGCGCATAGGCGTGGGAGTCGGCGAAGCCGCCTGCGCGCCGACAGCGACAAGTTGGCTCGGCGATCTTTTTCCCCCAAACAAACGCTCGCGCGTCCTAGCCCTTTTCATGCTTGGCGTCCCCGTTGGCGGCGCCCTTGGATTTTTCTTCAGCGGTCCGATTGCCCAGGCCTACGGCTGGCGCGCCGCCATGGTCTTTGCCGCCGCACCTGCATTGCTTCTCGTTCCCGCCTTGCTGATGCTGCACGAACCGCAGCGCGGCGCCAGCGAACTACGTCCCGCGCCCCTCGCGCCTACCTCCATGTGGAACGTTCTGCGCATCCCCACCCTCTGGTGGATCATTGCGTCTGGCGCGCTGCTGAATTTCAATTTGTACGCCATCGGAACTTTCTTGCCGGCATTCCTCAGCCGCGTCCATGGCCTCTCGCTTGCTAAGTCAGGCATGGCCACGGGCATCGTCTATCTCGCGGGAGGTGTTAGTGGCGGGGCCACCGCAGGCTATCTCGGCGATTCCATCGTCCATCGCCGCAAAGATGGCCGCCTCCTCTCCGCCTCCATTTTGGCGTTAGTGGCAATTCCCTTTGCGTGCGTGGGAATCCTTCAGCCCGCGGGATCTTTGTATCTGGCGATGGCTTTCCTCGCAGTGACGTACGCTTCCCTGACGACGTACTACGGTCTGGTTTACTCCGCCATCCAAGACATCGTCGCGCCGAATCAGCGCGGCTCCGCGATGGCCATCTATTTCATGGCCATGTACATGTGCGGAGCCTCCTTCGGTCCGCTCTTTACCGGCAAATTGAGCGACGTTCTCGCACACCGTGCCGCGGCCCTGGCGGGCTCCGCCTCAGTCACAGAAACGTTTCGCGCCGTCGGCCTTCAACAAGCCATGCTCATTATCCCTGTTCTCTGTACCGCGCTCGCAATCGTCCTATACATGGGCTCGCGCACCATCATTGCGGACATCGCCAAGCGCGAATCAGCCGCTCACGTCGTAACTGCCGACGCGTCTTAGCTCATGTTAGTCGGAATGTGGCGATAAAATGTACAAGTGGGATGTACAAGGTACAATGGACATGAAGGTGAACGATGAAATCCGGCAAACCACAAGACAAAAACCCCGTTGAAACACTTTCGCGGCGGAAACGCATCCAGCGCGAAATCATCGCCTGGATGTGGGTCATCCTTGTCTTCCTGTTGATCAACGGAACGCTTGGCCAGGCCCGCGTGATCCCCTCCGGCTCCATGGAAAACACTCTGCTCGTCGGCGACCACCTCATCATGAGCCGCCTCGGCTACGACGCTGGCTTGCCCTTCACGCACTGGCATGTACCTCTGTGGCGCAATCCCAAGCGCCAGCAAATCGTGATTTTCACCCCGATTGTCGCGCAAGAAACCTCCGATATAATCAAGCGCGTTATCGGCCTTCCTGGAGAAATGCTGGACATCCACGATGGCTCTGTCTGGATCAACGGTCAAAAGCTGGCCGAGGATTACACGACCGGTCCCAGCGAGGCCTATGGCATGCACACTCCCTACAAGATTCCTGAAAACTGTTATTTCGTCATGGGCGACAACCGCGGAAATTCCTACGACAGCCGCTTCACCGGCTGTGTTCCCCGCAGCCACATTATCGGCACACCCGTGATGATTTATATGTCGCTGGAAGCATCGCCCGATGCCTGGGAATCCGGACAGCTCCGCGAACGCTTCTTCGCCTACGCCAATGCCGTTCTCCATCCAGGCACAGTACGCTGGAAGAGACTTTTCACAACGTTCTGAAGCTGGTCCGCTCACTCTCAAAATGGCCTGATCTTGATAAAAAGGAAGCTGATGACATGGGCGAAACACCGCAGCAATATTCGCAGCGCATCATGAAAATGATCGAGGGAAAGGATCCGTTCAAAACGCAGTCGGCAACGCCGAAGAAGCTTGAAAGTCTGCTGAAGCGCGCGCCCGCCTCGAAACTGCGCAAACGCCCTGCTCCTGACAAATGGTCCGTGGCCGAAATTCTCGCGCATCTCGCCGACACGGAGATTGTTGTCGGATGGCGCATCCGCTCGATCCTCGGCGCGCCAGGAACTCCGATTCAAGCATTCGACCAGGATGCATGGGCGGCAGCGGGAAACTACGCAAAGCGCGATCCGCGCAAAAGCATCGAGCAATTTCGCGCCGTGCGCGACGCCAATCTCGGTCTCTACAAATCACTCAGTCCTGATCAATGGAAGCATTTCGGCCTGCACGCCGAGCGCGGCGAAGAGAGTCTCCAGCGAATCCTGCACATGATGGCCGGCCACGACCTCAACCATATTTCACAAATCGAGAGCATCCTCGCAGCGAAGAAATAACGGTTCTAAATCCCGCGCCTGGGCGGCGCCGATTTTATTCATCGCCGCGGACTTGCCACCAATCGAGGCTCTCGAACTCAGCAAGCTTTCCGGCGCCGTGGGCGCCATACCATTTCTTCCAGGACTCCGGATCGCTGGGGACATTCGCATCGGTAATTTCGTGCAACGCCATGTAAGACCAGGCGCGCATTTGCGCGTTAGTGCTTGGATCAGAAAGCAAATCCAGAAATTTCGGCACCATGCGCATGCGCTGCGCGCGCGTAAAATTTCCGCAATCGGAGAGATTGCAGCCCGCGCGCTCGCGTACATTGTTCGAAGGATCCTGTGTGAAGGATTCGAACAGCTCATCAAGCGCTTCGTCTTTGCCCAGATACCGCATGCCTTCGACGGCCCATTGCCGCACGTATGCGTCCGGATCGTGCTTCGCATAGTCCAGAAGAACCGGGTGAATCCGTTCATAAGCCACGTCGCGCCCGGCAAGCATGCCAAGAAAATAAACGGCCGCAGGCCGGTAATGCAGATCCGTGCGCGCCTTCTCAATCAGCATTTCCGCGGCTTGCTCGTTTTTCTGCCAGCCGTCCAAAGCCAGATTAATATCCGCATTCGCGTAGCGCACGCGCAAATCGCTGGAGAATTCCGAGCGCCGCTCCAACTGCTTCATGTGGTCTGTCAAGCGGATGTGGCCCACCCAGCTTTCGACCTGTTGTTCAAACAGCTCAAGAGCGCGCTGGTCGTGCCCAATGGCGCGTTCGAGCAATTCTTCCGCCTGCTCTTGAGCAGGCAAAGCGAGGAGCCGCTCTGCATCTGCGTCGGTGGTGCGTGCGGCGGCAGCGTGACGCGGCGGAACGACATTCGCAGTCACGGGCAAGCGTGATCCATTTGCGCGTGCTTTGTTGGCGCGCGCGGCGCCTGCCGCCGCCTTGAACGTCAAGAATCGCCAGCCTTGCCAGGCAAACATGCCCCCGGCGATCATCACGAATATCGCAATCGAAATGAGCGTGGAAGTGCGCGACTGAGGCCTGGGTTGCTGCCAGCCCCCTCGCATTGCGCCGGGCCCCAGAAAACCGGGCTTCGAGGAGTTAAGGAACGGCTGCCCGGGCTGCGGCGGCGGACCGTAAGCCGAATCCACTTCGACATGCGTATCGATTGTTAGTCCTGCCAGAGTTTCGATTTGCGAAACAATCCAACGTGCTTCCTGGCGGCTGCTGATTTCGTCGGCAAGTGTGACCCGGCGGCCATTCTTGGTGCGCAGGCGAATGGCATACATCGAATTTCCCTGACTTCCGCCCTGTTGTCCACTCGTCACGGCCACAACGGCGTCGATCTCAGAGAACAGGAATCGCCTCGTTGACCCCACACCGAGCACGCGCGTAGTGGAAGCGATTTCGCCGTTGCCGACGCGGATTTGCGCGGTTCCCAGGGCGACGTGGAAGAGACCAAGAATTACGAACACATCCATCAAGCCGAAAATGACCGGGAAGAACCAGGGGGCGTTCGAATGGAACAGAAAATAAACGACGCCCGTCCAGATCACCGTGAAAATCAGAAGAAAGAGCGCACGGGAGGGGGTCCGAAAAGCCGGAAAGTAAAATTCCGTGCCGCCGTCTTGCGAGGAGATGATGACTTTGGGATGCGCTGGCGCCGCTGCGGGGACCGCATTCGAATCGGCAGATGTTCCGGCGGCAAAGCCAGGGGTTACAGACAACGAATCGGTCGGCGCCTGTTCCGCAGAGAAAGAAGTCTTAAATACGGGCAGCTCGAAATCGTCGGAGTAATTGATCCCGGGAATATCTGCCTGTGCGTGCAGTAGCCAAAGAACCTGGTCGGACGCATTGTCGTGATCGGTGACGTACCCGTCGGAAGGAATTGCAAAATCCACCGGAATGGTCCGGCTAAAGGGGTCCATGCCCATCGCCCCAGAGGGTACGTTTTGTTCGGTCTGCCAGAGCACGGTCTGTACCGTGGACCGGCTGTTGCCGGAACCCGTGATCGTCTTGCGGACGCAAGAAAGACGAAGGTCGATGCCGTGCGCAGCGTCGACATCGAGTTTGAGGTGGATTTTTCCTGCCAGCCGGCCGCCAGGAGAAAACGGCAGCGAGTCAAACTCGAAATAGGTATTCCCGAAACGGCGATGCCGAAGACTGGCGCGCAACGCGATGACGAAAAGTATTACGCCAATTGAGCAAAAGCCAACAATCAAGAAAGCGCGAGGATCATTACGGCGGGCGAGCTGCGGAATGAGCGTGACCGCTACAGGTATCATCACCAGGTTGCAGAAAATACAAGCCACCCAGGCGGCGATTTCGTTTTTTTTGCGCTGGCTTTCCGATCTTCGATTAGCCCAATCCGTGCGCCATAACCAAGGCGAGGAAGGATTCGCTTCTTCGACTGCCGCCTGCTTCTTCAAACGGCTGTAGCCGCTAAACGCCATAAGCAGAAATCCCGCACCAATCGCGGAGATAAAAAGAGCGATGGCAGCGCCGACCATCGTTCCGCTGGTTCCGGGATTGTGACTATTCGCGAGAAACGTAAACAAGGAGAGCATTCCCGGGGCGAGAAACATCAGCCCAAAACAGATGAGGAACGCGGGCGCACCCTTGGAAGGCTTGGTCATACAACTAGTCTAAAGTTTGTTGTCTTCCACGAAATTGGCCGGAAGTACAGGTTTGTTCTTGTAGTTACAACTGGCTATGCGGCCTGCGGAGCCTTGGCGAAGCGTTTGAAACGAAGTGAAAGGTGGGGCGCCGCACAAGTCCGCAACTGCAGTTGGGCAAAATCGTACGGCGCCTGGCCAATCGCTTCGTTACGATTCAATCCCGGTCATCGCTCGCTGCCCGCCGGGAGGAATACAAAGCCGTGCGGACGCGCCGGGCCGGTGCTGATGTCGCGGTTGAAATCCAGGTCGAAACGCGGATCGAGCTTGATTTGATCGCGGCCCACCTCAAACACATGGATTTTGTGATCGCCCTCGGCCTTCACAACTCCCGCCGGGACGAGATCTTCGACGAGAAAATAGTCGGACACCACAAGCCGCTTCTCGTCCTTTGTAAGCCGGAGGTAGTGTGGCCCTGAGCCCGGACCCAGATCCACAAAGCTCAGCACCCTGGGATGCTCCGGGTTCGAGATGTCAAACTGCACTACTTTGCCCGCGTTGCCTGCGTAGTTGAGGGTGATGAACAGTCGCGTGCCATCGTTCGTGATCCGGAAAAGCTGCGGCCATGTCGGCGCATTGGGAACCGCGAACGGGCCGAAGTCGTAGACTGGCGTTGCCGTGCCGTGTTGCGTGTCGATGAGGTACAACTTGTTGTCCGCCATTCCCGCGGTAAACGCCCGCAGTTGCCGATCCCCTGGAATTAAACCCACATCAATTGTGCCGGAAGGATTCGCGGGATCGCCGACCACAATGGTGCGGACGATCGAACGCTTTGCGAAATCCCAAACGCGGACGGTTCCCCGCAGAATAACTTCGCCGCCGCCCGGCACCAACAACGTATGGAGCGGGCAAACGAAGTCGCTGGTGACAATCAGATTCCGGGCTTCGTCAATCGCCAGTCCGTGGGGATCGAATCCATCGGCGGGCGGATCCAGCGGCCACGCCTGCACGAACTGTTGATGGGCATCATATTCCACCAGGCGCCCCGGATTTGCGCCGTCCGGGGAACCCATGAAGGTGCCGAAAAATCCGCCGTTGCTCAGCGAATCAAACTCGTCCGCAATCGAAGCTCCCGACGGATTATCGGAGCGAATGAATTGCGGTTCTCGCGGATGGCTCACGTCGAAGAAAAAGACCTGGTCCTGGCCGCGCAAAACGCTCAGCAGTCCGCCAACCACGAACGTTTTGCCATCGGCGGAAAGCCCCACGTGGTGCGGTTCATTGCCAATCGCGGACGGACCCGTCAGCGGCAGCGTGCGAAGCACCTTGCCGTAGCTCGAGGAGCGCTCATCGAAATCGATGACCGTGATGAAGTCCGGAGCAACGTGTGCTTTGTCTCCCGCCCATACGATCAGAGTCTTCTCGTCGTAAGCGCCCTGTTCAAACTGGCCGTGCCGCCCCGAAACGGAGTCGACTCGAGCGCTCGCGTGATTGGCGCCCAAGCCAAAGAGCAGGCCGATCACCGTCAGACTGATTAGCAGCGCGAGCACGCGGGTCCGATTGCGCTTGCTTCCCGCGCCGGACTCGCTATGACGAGATGAGCCAGCACCTTGTGCAACTACACCGTCGATCACCAAACGAATATGCTTATTCTTCAAGATCATGGGAGATCTCCTCTCTCTCAAAAAGCGGTTCCCTGTGGGAACGGACTTCGACAATTCACATTTTGATTACAGTTTGAGTCGAGCTTTGAACGGGAGAGGGATCAACAACAACAGCGTGCGCTGAGTGCCACTTTCGAGAAGCCGATTCCAAAGGGTTTCTGCGCCGGTGGGAAATTGTGAGCGTTCGACTTGATTAGGAAACTATATTGGTAAATAGCTTCGCGAACCATATCCATCCCCTCTTGTGAGGACCGCGCCACCTTGGCCCAAGAAGTGAAGATTCCCGGGAATCTCAAGGCAGACGCAAAAGCTGAGGCTGCGAATTTACGCGCTGGCTGCGCTTTCTCAAAACGCAAACAATAGATGGACACCATCGAAAATACTTATGCGTTCGGTTTGCGTACTTGGAATAATCGGAATCCGGTCCGCCGCCGAAAAGCGGCCTGGATGATCCGGCAATGGCCGGCGAGTTCGAAATGGAGTTTAGGGAAGAAACGATGTGGGCCGATTTTTCTGTCTTAGATCACCGAGAAGCCGCACTCTTCGGTTGCGTGCGAGCGGGAACGAGACCGAGTTGGCGCATCAGTCCTAGAGCATCCGAGCTGATGTAGGAATCGATGATCTTTCCGTTGGCGATGTGATGGATGGTGATGCCCTCCAAGGACATTTTCTTATTTGTGGGACGAACTCCCCAGATCTCACCCTTATGCGTGCCGGAAATCGTCCAGAAAGCGGCGACTTTGTCCTTTTCGGCAACGGTGTCCTCGACGGTAAAGCGCAGATCGGGGAAGGCTGCCAAGTACATGGCCATCTGAGCCCGGTAGGCTTCGGGGCCAACAGAGGAGCCGGGAAAATTGTTGTCGTGGAGAGCGTGGCTGGGAGAAATGATATCGCTTACCAATTCGAGCTTGCGCTTGTTCCAGACTTCTTCGTAGAGGCGGCGGATGATTGCCTTGCTGTCCATTGGCATGAAGTGCGGCCTCCTTCGCGCGTTTGAAGTCGGACGTCTGGAGATTCGCCATGCCCGCGGAGTGAAATATTGCGAGAGCTCTGCGGGGTAGGGCTCGCCCGAGGGTACTCTCAAGAATTGTGGTTTGCAATGCGGCTGACCGCTGTTAAGAGCATACCGATTCGTGTTGACGCATCGGAAGCAGACCGCACAGCAATCGCAGAAGTGTTTTGACAGCGCAAAACAATTTGCATAAAGTTCGGCCAACGGTTGCCGGGAACCAACTCTCGGTCTGAGCGCTCGTATTTTGTGCAGTGCTGCTGATGACGAAATCTTGAGGATGCGTTTCTGGATGGATTGTCATATTCCCCGGAGCAATTCGCAAATCACGAACAGTCAACTTTCACAAAGGGGGAAACATTGATGAAAGCAAGAGCCAGAATTCTTTCACGAATGGGCTGGTTGCTGACGCTCGCGGCCATTCTGATTCCCGCCAGGCCTGCGTTCGCACAAACGGACAATCGTGTACCTGCTGCATTCATGGGCGCATTCCTTCTGATCTTTTGCATTATTTTCTTGGTGGCGTACGTGTACCACTCTTTAGCACTTCAGACGATCGCTACGAAAACAAATACTGAAAATCCGTGGCTCGCGTGGATTCCCATCGTACAAATCATTCTGATGTTGAACATCGCCAGGAAACCTATTTGGTGGATCATCTTGTTCTTCATTCCCCTCGTCGGACTAGTTATGCTCGTCCTCGTTTGGATGGGGATTGCGGAGGCTCGCAATAAACCGAACTGGTGGGGAATTTTGATCATCGTTCCGGTTGTGAACATTATCGTGCCGGGCTATCTGGCCTGGTCGGATTAAATCGCCCAGGTTGTGAGGTTTAGTTCAGCGAGCGCCACAGTCGTTCCGGTCGGCGAAGGCCCCGAAAGTCTTCGTCAAGGTCGAGTTACAGTAGAAGCAGAAGAACTTGGCAGCACATCCGGGGAAGACAGCGCTGTTGGTGTGGAATCTAGGGATAAGCTTACCCCGATACAAAGATCACATCGAAAAGGTCCGATTTGAGACTTGAATTGGGCAGAGGGAAGAATCTGGATGTAAGACCGCCGTCTCGCGCACTCGGAAAACAGCACTTTCAGCAGGCGCGAAAGAGGGATAAAATTTAGGCATGACGATTCACCTCACACCGGAGCAGGAGCGGCGACTTCAGGCGGTGATACGCCGCGGCGGCTACGGGTCGCTTGAGGAAGTGGTTGAGGCAGCTTTGACGGCTGTCGAACAGGGCACCGTTCCGGGTTTTGCCGGAACGCAGCAAGAGCTGGACACCTTGCTTGCAGAAGGGCTGGCATCAGAGGAGCTCGGGGAAGATGAGTTTTGGGGTCCTGTGAATCGGCAAACGGACACGATCCTTGCGGAGCATAAAACCGGCCGACGTCCGTGAAAGTTTCGTACCGACAGACTGCCAGTGATGACCTCGTCCGGCAATTTCGCTACTACCTCACAGTCGTAGATGTTCCCGAGATCGCTATTCGCTTTCGGGACGTAGCCTCAATGTGGCCGCGGCGCACAAATCCTGCGCGGTCGCTAACTGTTTTTCTTTCTCAGCGGGCCAGCCGCAAATGTTGACGTGCCGTGGATGGTCAGCCGGGTCGGGCACGACGGTTAACTGTGCTTCGAGGACGGCTGCTGACGGAATGTCGGCGCGTGCGCCCGGGGGTTCTTTCTGCGACTGTTTGGCTACCACGTTGTCAGCAATCCACCAAATTCCCTCCTCGTCAAGCCCGTCAACTCCAAAGGCTGAGGTTTGGAGGTCAGGCGGAGGGAGAAATGCGCCCGGCTTTGGCCGGAGCTTTTGGATGCTGTAATGTCGTTGGCTAAAAATGAAGCGGCTTAGATTTGTGGTATATACTCCGGCGTTCAAAGAAGTGTTATCCACTTCAGATAGCCACCAGCTTGATCCCTAGAATTATCTCAGGCGGACAAATGTCAGAAAGTTGTTCGACTCCGCTATTCTTTCTTTTTTCTCCGAATCTTCCTGCATAGGCGAGGCGACCTTTCTTGTCGACACTCACGGAGAACATCTTACCGGAGGGGCCCAGCCAATCGAACGAAATCTCGCCATCAGGATCGACTCCAACTTCTGGAACAGGAATAGAAGTTGGGAGCAATGTCGCAAATTTGATTGCCATTTGCCCTGCGTCTTCGTTAATCGGGACGGCACCCATAGCGCGCGATTCGCGGATCACCTCATGTATTTCCGAAACTAGCCGATCAATTTCCGAAGGGATCGCTCTCTGTGCAGCGTTCATTGGCCAAATGGCTGCAGTTCGAGCGACCAGGCCATGTTCAAGAAACCGCTTGTCCAATGATTTCCTTGCTGCAAGCACGCACGCGTTCGGGGCGGGTTGGGGCGTTTCCACCCACATCCTTTCGAGGATTCGCCTGGATGGCATCAGATCGGCGGGGGCAAACCAATCTTCGCCACTTACCGCTACTTGGCAAAACTCATGCCGTTCCGTGGTTTCTGGCATCTGGCTCTACTCCTTCGCAACTCCGAAGAGGCGAATACCGCCAAGGCTGGCCTTCAAGCTCCTCGCTTTGGCCTCAGCTCGGTCAAGCAACGCCCTCAGCGTTTGCAAGTCATCGGAATCCAAGGAAACGTAAAACTCTTGATGCTTCTCGGACCCGCTGTGAAAGCCCAACTTCAGTAGGTGCACAACAATCATTCCCTGTGGTCCTTCGTCGATTCGCGAGCCAAACACGGGACGCAAATCTGTAAGAATGCGTGCTTGGCAAAAGACCCGCTCATCGTCTGTCCGCAGATCAACAATCTTTGAGGCGATTCCAAACACATTAGCGCCCATCAGCGTGACGAGCTTCCTTTTGAAGCGGTCCCTCTCGACGTGGGGTAATTTCAAGTTCTCAGAATCAAGTTCCTCCATCGCGTCACAGACATTGTCTGCGAATTCTTCAACTGAAATATCTTTGACCGACTTAGCTCCGTATAGAACCACGAGGGTTTCGGCGATTCGCTTTAGGTCAATGTCGCGTTTGCTAGAAGAAGAGGTGATTGCGATCGCCGCAAGGTCATTCAGTTTCTTGCCGGTGGTAATGTCCTGGTCTTGCATCTTCGCGTCTAATATTTTGTCAAGCGCGTTTCTTATTTCTTGCACAGTCTGATCATCTAGTTGGCGAATCAACGCCACGCCCGCCTGATAACGCTCCGGAATATTTAGCTTTGCCACGGCAGTCAGCTACCCCATTAATCTTATAACAATAAGCGTGAAGCGAGAGGCTACGAAGAGTAGCCGGTGTTGTCAATAACCAAAACATTGAGGGCAAGTCGCGTCACATTATTCGCATAGCCGCTCCGGCAAAACGCGCCTTGGGCAGAACAATCGGCAGACCCGTTAGTGAGACGCATCCCGGGATGGGCGAGATGCCACGGTGATGTGGACGACAAAAGAAAAAGGGCCGCGGAAGAAACACGCGGCCCTGAAACACACTACTGAAGTTGTCTTCTCTTTGACCCTTCGCTAAAAGCGCTCAGGATAAACTCGATACGATCTGACAGAATCCGCCCGAATCCTGAATTAAATCAGGTTGTAAACCGAACGTGTATCCCTGCCATTCGTGAGAAGAGCGGGATACATTTGCGTGGCATGATCCGCACACCATAGCGGGTTGAGCCACGACTACTTTAGAAAGGAGGTGATCCAGCCGCAGGTTCTCCTACGGCTACCTTGTTACGACTTCACCCCAATCATGAGTCATACCTTGGGCGCTTGCTTCCTTGCGGTCAGCGCGGCGACTTCTAGTACAACT
>DATEQG010000049.1:0-16914 GCA_035272765.1 Candidatus Acidiferrum sp. | reverse complement strand
CATAAATCAGGGCATCCTGGTCCGACATCGTTTCCCACGTCTCCGCGTACTGCTTCAACAGTGCATATTTCGAGTTATTCACTTCATGCAAGTCGTCCGCGTAGTGTTTGTAGATGGGCCAGAACTTTTCCCCCTCCTCGGCCGACAGCGGCATATTCTGCCCAATCACCTGCATTTTCATTGCCCGTATATCTTTCCGCAGCAAAGCAATGTCCTCGTCCGACACCGTTGGGCTGATGACCTTCTGCAGGATAACCTGTTGCCCCTGCACCGCCGCTCCCAGCGTCTTCGCCCCCGCCGCAGTCATTCCCCCACTCAGCGCCGTCGCCACCAGCATGCCCGCAACAAACGCCCCAGCCAATCCCGCTGCTCCCGTCAATTTGGACTTCATAATCGCTCTCCTTAGCCAACACCCCACACTACAAACAAGCACTGTAGGCGTCTTGAATGCCATCGTAAATTTATGCACCTTCGTCCTCTTGCCACAAGTAACCAGCGAGAACAGCAAGTCCGAGTGCATGTTAATACACTTAGGCCGCTAGCGGATTACTATCAGCATCAAGCGAGGGTTGACTCCTGATCAACGTAATCGGCCAAGTGGTTTTCGCCCGGGAAAGCGCTAATGGCTCAAGAGGCTGGGCAGGAGCTTGCGCGGGGGCTAAAGCCCATGTTTCGCTGGGCGTCAATGTCGGGGCTTTAGCTTTAACCCCCTTGGGAAGGATTTATGGGAGGAGCCCTGGGTAAACCGGCGCCACGGCTACAGAGGGTCGCGGTCGTCCTGGAAGTCGGCGCTAAGGCTTCCGTCGCCTTCATTTGGTGGAGTGAGCGCGTCGTGCGCTTCGGTGCGTCTTCCTCTCGCACCAGAATTTTAAACCCTGCTCCGGACCACGCTAGGTGTTCACGCATCCCTCGGACCGAGTCAGACTCGACCGTTGTCGGAATGCCAGCAGCTTTGAGCGCGCTCTTAGCTAGGTCCGCCTCGGGGCGGCTAGCATTATGACTGGACGACAACAAGCTTGGGGTGCTGCATAGCCAAGTCACATGCCCGAATGAGCGGGGGCGCTCGCTTCGCCACGCTCGTCGCTCGACGTTCCACTGGACAGAGTTTCGATTTATACTCTGTGCCATGCCGAATCCCAATCCACTGGCAGGCATCCTCCCGCGGGTCCACCATCCAGTAAACGACGGCGAGACCACCATCACCGAATACATTGAGAAGATCGAGGGCGAAGTCGCACTCGATACTTACGTCAAGGCGCAGACGTCCGCGCCCGAGGTGGCGAAGCGGATCACGGAACTGGAGAACTGCCTCTGGCACATGGCGAATGCCGCCTTGTCATTAGGCGACATCGATAAGCACCCGGAATCGCGCGCAGCCGCCGACGAAGCGAAAGTGGTCCTAAAGAATAGCCTTGAGGTCGAGGACGCCAAGCATAGATTCCACAGCGAATTGGGAGTCATCAAGGACAAATTGCCAGACATCAAGGACTAACACTTGGCCCGTCTCGGAACGGCTCGAAGCCGTCAGAAACACGGGAAGGGCTGCGTCTGGGAAACCCCTCCGATTGGACCGGACAATGGATTTTTTTCGTAACCCAACTGTGATGTCTCCAAAATTCGAGAAAGCAGGCTTATTTGAATAGATCGCGAATCCCCGGCGTTATCGATCGAATCGACGTGAGCGACCCGATCGAAATTTTAGAAATCGTTCGGGATCCTCGAGTTGATCGCGAATTCCACACGCCCACCGCACTCGTCAACTGGTTTCTCTTGAAACGGTCGTTAAGCGCACTTTCGTTTGCGGGAAAACGCTTTCCGACAATGTTGCCGAAGGCTTCAGGCGCAGGTGCATCGGAACGAGACAATTTATGGAAAAGGTTGCAGGAAAAGATTCCCACCATCCGTCAAGGCCCGGCCGAACTGGATTCCCTGGCGAAATGGGTAAGTGGTGCCGGTTCTGATGACGAGCCGGGAATCCTCGTTCAGCAAATACTCGGGAGTCTTTTCTCGGATCAGTTCCTTGCAACCCCTGAAAGTTGGCAAGCCGCGAAGGTTCTGGTTGCAGCACCGCGATTGTCGAACCTGCCGAAGCTCTTTTGGTGGACTGTCTCCGGCAAGGTCCGCCGCGCTAAGCGGCTACTGGCGGGTATGGTCGCCGGAGACCTTGCCGGGGTGAACGCGATAGGCATAGCCGTTCATAATGTCCTGAAGGGGTTGGAACATATGAGGCGACTCTGCCTAAACGAGAGCGTTCGTTCAGCTCTATCCTCTGAAACGGCCGCCAATCAGTGCCTGTTTGCGCCGATCAGCGTGTACCGTCAAGCGACTTCCGCGGGAAGCTCAAGCGGTTGTCCGTTCTCTCGAGGGTCTCTGTTCGTCCTCAACATCGGCGTTGCGAGCAAAAGCGAAAACGGCCGACGACTGGTATTCTTAGAGGATAGCTGGAGCAGATGCCCCGCTGCGGAGTGGGTGCCTGCAATGCTAGAGGGCGTCTGGAGACGCGCGCTAAGCTTCGGGAATGTGCGCACCGGTACCTGACCGGAAAACGCATATCATCGCAACGATCGCCATTTGCAATTGTCTCCCTTAGGTTCCCACTAGCGCTCGATCAACGCCGTAACCGTAGAAGTGGCCCCGTCTAAGAGGAAACGCATAACGCGGCGTTGAAGGATTCAGGGTTTTGAGGCGAGGGAGTCGCGGAGGGCGAAGAAGGCGGGTTTGGCGTTGAGTTGAGCATCGAAGGGGAGAGGGCGCTGGGGGAAGCCGTCTTTGCGAGGGCGGAAGTTTTGCAGCCAGGAGTCGCGGTCGGAGAGGCACCAGGTTAGGACAGCTTTTACGGAATTGTGGCGGAGAATGTTTTCGAGGTAGCTGCGGTAGAGTTCGGCGACTTGGCGGTCGCGTTCGGGAATGTCGGCGGGCATGAAGGAATCGTCGACGTCTAGTTCGGTGACGAAGACTTGCAGGTTGAGCTTTTCCATTTCCAACAAAAATTTGTTGAGGCCGTTCCAGGTAGGAGTGCCTTCGTTGGTGCGCAGGTGGGATTGCACGCCGAGCGCTTGGATGGGGACACCTTTCTTGATCAGGCGCTGCAGCATGGCCAGGACGGCTTCGCGTTTGGCTTGTTGGGCGGGCGCGTCCGTTTCGATGTCGTAGTCGTTGTACGTCAGGATGGCACCCGGATCGCTTTTGGCGGCGGTGCGAAAGGCGAGTTCAACGTAGTCTTCGCCGATATTTTGCAGCCAGAGAGAGTTGCGCAGACCTTGGGGATTTTTGTGCGTGGGATCGATGGCTTCGTTGAGGACGTCCCAGGAATGGATGCGGCCTTTGTAGCGGCCGACGACGGTTTGGATGTGGGTGGTGAAAAGGTTGACGGCGTTCTGCGGGGTGATCGCGGAGTCCAGCCATGGCGGATTGTGTTCGTGCCAGCAGAGATTGTGGCCGCGCGCGGGGATGTGATGGGATCCGGCGAAGTCCATGAAGAAATCGGCTTGCGTGAAATCGAAGCGGTCTTGCTCGGGATGAGTAGCGCGCCATTTCATTTGGTTTTCGGCAACGAGGATGGAGCATTGGTCGAGGACTAGCGGAGTAAAGTCGGGGCGCTTGAGCTGGCTGTCGGAAACGGCGGAGCCGAAGAAGAGGCCTTTGGAGTTAGCGAGTTCGCGGAGCTTGGGGATCTCAGCGGCGTTCGAGCAAAGCGGAAATGTAGAGGCAGCCAGAGTGCCCAGGGACAATTGAACGAAATCGCGACGTCGCATGGATGATCAGTGTGCGCTGAATTTGACAGCGGATTTTAACACAGAGGGCACACAGGACACGGAGAAGATCGGAATGTTCGAGGGCGCGACGGTCGATGGTTTCGTGGGATAGCAAGAATGCATAGGCGCGTCGGGTTCAGACCTGCAAACAGAATGCAGGCTTGCAATTCGAGGCGGTTGGTGGGAGTTTACACACATGCACATACAACTGAATCGACGTCATTTTTTACTCGGGGCGGAGGCCCTCGTGGTGGCTGGGATTCTGAACCGCGCTTACGCGGGCGTTTCCGCGGAAGATGTGGCGAGCGATGAGAATTATTGGAAGAGCATTCGCGACGCGTACGGACACGATCCTACCCTCCTTAATCTCAACAACGGCGGGGTTGCGCCGGCGCCGAACTCGGTCCTGGATGCCGAGATCGAAGCCATACGTTACAGCAACCAGCTGCCGAGCTACCGCATGTGGCGCGACCTGGAACCCAAGATCGAAGACGTGCGGACGCGCCTCGCCAAGATGTGGAACGCCGATCCGGAATGCATTGCCATCACGCGGAACGCCAGTGAATCGCTGCAGATCGCTCAGTTTGGCATTGACCTCGTCCCGGGCGACGAAGTGCTGACGACTTCGCAGGATTATCCCCGGATGATCACAACGTGGCAGCAGCGTGAGCGCCGGGAAAAAATTGTGCTGAAGCAAGTAGATTTCACCGTGCCGGTCACCAATAGCGCTGATCTGGTGCGGCTGTATGAACAGGGCATCACGCCGCGTACGCGGGTCATCCATGTGTCGCAAGTGTGCTTCATGACCGGCCAGATCTTTCCGGTCAAGGAAATCTGTGCTCTGGCGCGCCAGCGGGGAATCACCAGCATCGTGGATGGAGCACATGCTTTTGCGCACGTGCCGTTCCAATTCTCCGATTTGGACTGCGACTTCTACGGCGCCAGCCTGCACAAGTGGCTATCGGCGCCAATCGGCACCGGCATGTTGTACGTGCGGAAGGACAGAATCGAAAAACACTGGGCACTGATGGCCGCACCGCCATCGATGGACAAGAATATCCGCAAGTACGAGGAAATTGGGACTCACCCAGCCGCCATGCACAATGCAACTCTGCAAGCGCTGGAGTTCCACGAGCAAATTGGCGCGGAGCGGAAATTCGCGCGGCTTTGCTACTTGAAGAATCGCTGGGCAGGACGGTTAGGCAAGGTTCCTGGCGCCAAAGTCCTGGTCAGTTTGGATCCTGCGCAGTCCGGCGCGTTTGGAACGATTCATTTCGATACCATCGAACCTGGCAAGCTCGGCGACGTGCTGCTGAGCAAGTACAACATTTTTGTTACGCCTATCGTAGCGCCGTTCCTCAACGGAATTCGCGTCAGCGCGAATGTTTATACTTCGACGGCGGAAATCGATCGGTTCTGCGATGCAGTGGAAGCAGTCGTGCCTCGGGCCTGAGTGCAAGTGAGAAATTTGGAATATCGGCGCTGTAGAGTGGGGAATTCAACACAGAGGGCGCAGAGGACACGGAGAAGAAAAAGCAGATTCCTCGCTTTGCGCGGAATGACAATATTTTGATGATGATTGCGGCCGGGTGAAAGAGGGAGGGGCAAGCCCCTCCCCTACAGAGGAATATCTGCGAACTTGAAGCTCGAGTTTCGCAATCGCGCTGGATTAGGCGCGAGCGGCGGCGGCTTGTTCTAGGACTCGACGGTAGTAGGCTTCGTAGGCGGGGATGACGTCTTTGGCGCAGAATTTTTTCTTGGCGTTGATGCGGGCCGTGTGGCCCATTTCGCGGCCGCGGTCGGCGCGGGAGAGTATTTCGATGGCGTAGCGCGCGGCTTCTTTTACGTCACCAGGTTCGACGAGGTAGCCATCGACGCCGTGCTCGACGACTTCGGGGACGCCGCCGACGTTTGTGGCGATGACAGGGACTTCGCAGGCCATAGCTTCGAGCGCGGCCAAGCCAAAGGATTCGAGCTGCGAAGGCATCAGGAAAAGATCGGCGACCGCGAGTTTCTCGTAAACCCCGTTTTGCTTCCCTAGAAAAGTTACGTCTTTTTGCAGGCGTTTTTTGCGCACAAGATATTCCGCGGCGCCGCGGTCCGGACCATCGCCGATGAGGATGAGCTTGGCTGGCATTTTGGCGCGGACCAGGGCGAAAATCTCGACGACGTCCGTGAGGCGTTTCACGGGACGGAAATTCGAGAGGTGCATGAGGATGGGCTCGCCATTAGGAGCCCATTGTTCGCGCAGGCCCGGCTGCGGTTTGCGGGTGTAGAGGTCGCAATTCACGAAATTGGGAATTACCTCAATGGGGCGCTTGATGTCGAACTCTTTGAGCGTCTGATTCAGGAGGTAATGCGAGATGGCGGTCACGCCGTCGCTTTGCTCGATGGAGAATTTTGTGATGGGGAGATAGCTGCGATTGCTGCCGACGAGAGTGATGTCCGTGCCGTGAAGCGTGGTGATGAAGGGCAGGCGGCGGGGGACGGCCATGGAGCGGGCGAGGAGGGCGCTGACGGAGTGGGGGATGGCGTAGTGGACGTGAAGGAGGTCGAGCGATTCGGACTCGAAAACTTCCAGCATCTTGGTCGCGAGCGCGAGAGTGTAGGGCGGGTGGTCGAAAAGCGGGTAGCTGGCGACCTCGACCTCGTGAAAATGGATGTGCGGGTCGTTGGGATTCATCCGGATGGGTGGGGCGTAGCTGATGAAGTGGATATCGTGGCCGCGGGCGGCGAGTTCCTGTCCGAGTTCCGTGGCGACGACGCCTGAGCCGCCGTAGGTGGGATAGCAGGTGATGCCGATTTTCATCGCAGAGGATCTCCGTGGTCCTCAGTTGTGAATCGCCGGCAGATAAGGCAGCATTCTACCGGCAAACGGCGACTTTGCGGGACCTGGACCTGATCGAGGTAAATCGACCGGATCACAACTGGTTGACGCCGCTGAGGCATTCCATTAGACGCGGGAGGTGGGGAAATCGTGACACGACTGGCGGGGAAGGTGGCTCTGATTACGGGTGGGGGAACGGGGATTGGCCGGGCGATCGCCCTTGCGTTTGCGCGAGAAGGGGCCAAGGTCGCCGTGGCGGGACGGCGCAAAGAGAAGCTGGAAGAGACGCTGCGCGAAATGGAAAAGCAGAGAGGCGAAGGGGTGGCGATTGTCTGCGATGTTTCCAAGGAGCGGGATGCACAGCGCGCCGTGCGGGAGACGGCGAGAAGTTTCGGGAAGATGGATGTGCTGGTGAACAACGCAGGGGTTTTGCACGCGGCGACGATTGAAGGGACCAGCGAGGAGCAGTGGGACAAGTTGATGACGATCAATTTGAAAGGACCGTTCTTGATGTGTAAAGCGGCGTTGGTGGAGTTTCGGAAGGCGGGCGGTGGGGCGATTGTGAATGTGGGCTCGGTGTTGGGTTTGGTGGCGATGAAAGATCGCGCAGCTTATTGCGCATCAAAGGGCGGAGTGACTCTGCTGACGAAGGCGATGGCGCTCGACCACGCGCATGAAAATGTTCGATCGAATTGTATTTGTCCCTCGATTGTGGAGACAGAATTGGTGCAGGGGCTTTTTGCGGCGTCGGAAGAGGGAAGAGCTTTGCGGAAGGCGAGAATTGGGTCGATTCCGCTGGGGCGGATGGGAAGGCCGGAAGATGTGGCGGAAATGGCGGTGTTTCTGGCGTCGGAGGAATCGAGTTGGCTAACGGGAGCGGCGGTTCCGCTGGATGGCGGGCTTTCGGCGTACTAGTTGTACGCATGGGGCATGGAGAGGAGCACGACGAGCCGATGGTTTCGGAACTGTTCAATGATCTGAAGAAATATGAAGCGGCTTTGCGCCGGCGAACCAACGTGACCGGAGCGACTTCGCTGCTGGGCCTCAAGCTGGAGAGCTTGGAGATGGGGCATGTGGTCTTCGGAATGAGAGTGAAGCCGCGGCACAAGCAGCTACACGGCGTGGTGCATGGAGGAGTTCTAGCTACCCTGGCGGACACAGTTGCGGCCATCGCTGCCTACACAACCGTTCCGAAGGGGACGGAGATTGCCACGGTGGAACTAAAGATCAATTTTTTGGAGGCGGTGCCGGGCGGGCGAATCAAGGCAGTGGGTCGCGTCTTGCGAACTGGGCGAAACTTCGTCGTGACAGAATGCGAGATTTACAAAGAGGACGGCACACTGGCAGCGAAGGCTCTGCTCACTTTTGGAGCGGCGCGCGGCCACTCGATCAGCCCGCAGTGAAACATCTCAGAACGAAAGGTCTATTCGTCGCCGCCCGCTGCGGCTTCTTCCCCGTCCTTGTGAACATACTTGATCACGCGCTTAAAAATAAGCAGATTGGGGTTGCCCTGGCGAGTGAGCTTGATGCAATCGCGGTCGTACCACTCGACCGTTCCGCGAAGCGATTCGCCGTTGTCTAGAACCACGACCATCGGGGTATGGCCTTGCATCTGCTTGACCCAGTAGAAGTTCTCAGCGTGGGTCGTTTCCGGTGGCGCAGGCTTCTTACTGGGCGCGGGCCCGTTGTGCGAAATCCTCTGGGGAGGCTGCTCCTTCACGTCCGGAAATCCCGGGCGAAACATCCTGCGGTTCACCATGACTTCTCCTTGCAGCTAACGGTGGGGTGAGTTCATTTGGTGAGATGCATGCCTGAGGCGCCCGGTTACAGTGGGATTCGGAAAAGTTTGGCCCGGAAATGAGAGGCCTAAATCAGGGATTTAGGCTGGAAAGCGCTAAGATTCCGGTGCCAGGGAGGCCGCCAAGGCGTCCAGGCCGAGTTGGCGATTCAGGTTACGGCGTGCCCCTGCGTGCAGTTCATCGAAACCGGCAATAGCGCGCATAACCCAACGCGAATCAACTGACTTGGCGAGTACACCAAGCTCTTTCGCCAACGGAATATTTCGCAGGGCGGGCTGTTTCACTCCTGAGGTGAGCTCGAGGAGATCGGTAAGCAGCCCGTAGAAGACGCCTAGCTGATCTTCGAAGCTCGATTCGCGGTCCTTGGCGAAGGCGGATGTGCTGGCGAAGAGCTGAGCGAAGCCCTGGCCCTGCGCGGCGCGCTCGAGGATACGAAGGGCATTGCGGCGGCGGTCCGCGGTTTCTTCGACATTCATTTCGATGGCCAGGCCGGGACTGCCTTCGGCGAGTTGCGCGGCGAGTTTTAGTTCGGGCATTTTGAGTCCGGTTTTTTCGTGGAGAATGTTTTCGACGTCGGTTTGCGAGAGCGGCGCGAAATGAAATTGCAGGCATCGGGAAACGATAGTCGGGAGCAGCGCGTAGGGCGACGGGGCGGTCAGGATAAGCGTGGCGGAGCCAGGCGGCTCTTCGAGGATTTTCAGGAACACGTTGGCCACGTTCCAATGCATAGTTTCCGCGCCATCCAAAATAAAAACACGGCGCCTACCCATGGGCTGGAAGTACGCGGCGCGCTGAACGGCGCGGAGCTGACCGATGCGGAGCATGGGCCTTGCCACCGGACTTTTCAAACGCACGGGGTCGGGCACGAGCGCCCACACGTCCGGATGCGTTTGGAGGATCAAGGGGACGCGTTCGACTGTGGCGGCGTCGGCGCTCTCGCCGCGTTCCGCGAGGCCTTGCTCAATGAGTTTTTCAGGATCGGCGAGCAGCGCGATGCGTTTGCACGTTTCGCATTCGCCGCAGAAGTCGTCTTTCAAGCGCTCGCAATTGGCGGCTTGCGCAAACATGCGTGCCAGGGTGAATTTGCCGAGGCCGCGCGGACCACTAAAGAGCAGAGCGTGGGGAACACGCTCGCTGCGCAGAGCGCCGCGCAGTGCGGCGACGATGCGTTCATTGCCGAGGAATTCGGAGAAGCCCATGCGTCAGCGGCCTTCCTTTGCGATGGATTGTGACAGGACTTGTAAGACGGCAGCCAGAATTTCCATGGCGATATGTTTTTGAGGGCGCATGGCGCCGCGGGCCTCGTCGAAGCAGGGGATCGTTGCCCAATTTGGGCGGCGCGAGAGCTGATCGTACATCGCGGCGGCCTCTTCGAGATGGCGAAGGCTGGCTTCCTGCAGATCTTGCTTGACCTTTGTATAGCTACGGGTGGATTTGCGCGCCACGAGCTGCTGCGCCTGTATGGGAGGAACACGGAGATAGAGTACGAGCGTTTCTCGCGGAAGATTGTAGATGTTGTATTCCAAATGCTCGATCCACTCGACGAAAGCGGGGCGGTCCGCGGCGGATACCCGCGCGGTTTGGTGAGCAAGATTCGAACCGATATAACGATCGGCCAGAACGATTTTGCCCTGGTTCAGAGCCGTTTCCAGGCGAAGCTTAGCTTCGAAGCGGTCGCCCGCGTAGAGCAGGGCGCTGAAGTGCGGGTCCACCGTTTCGAGCGCGCCGAAGTCGCCGTTCAGGAATTGGCCGACCATTTTGCCGAACCAGGAATCGTATTGAGGGAATCCGGTGGAAGAAACCGCATGGCCATTGGCGTTCAGGGCTTTTTCCAGAAGATCGACCTGAGTGCGTTTGCCGCTGCCGTCGATGCCCTCGATAGCGATAAGTTTTCCCGGTGGCGTCATGTGCGAAGGCCAGTCTAACCGCAGACTCTCAACGCTGCAACGCTGCGCATGCTAGGATTTAAATTTGAACATGGCGACGACATCGATAAGGGAAAACCTGCTGCGAACGCAGGAGCGGATATTTGCCGCGGCGCGGCGAGCCGGACGTCCCGCCGAGGAGATTGTGCTCATTGGAGTTTCGAAGACGCATCCGGCGGAGGCCATTCGAGAGGCATACGAAGCCGGGTTGCGGCATTTTGGCGAAAACCGCGTGCAGGAGTGGGAAGGAAAGCAGGGCGGTTTGCAGGATTTGAGCGCGACATGGCATCTAATTGGACATTTGCAGAGCAACAAAGCAGTGAGGGCCGCGAAGCTTTTCCGAAGTATCGATTCCGTGGATGATTTTGCGCTGGCGCAGCGATTGGATCGCGCAAGAAGCGAGTCCAATGTAACCGGAAGGATGCGTGTGCTCATCGAAGTGCACATCGCGAAGGAAGAGACGAAGACCGGCGCTGCAGTGGAGGAACTACCTGCGTTGGTGGGGAAGGTCTTCGCGCTGCCCATGCTGGAACTGGCCGGTCTGATGTGTATTCCGCCTTTCGCGGAGAATGCGGAAGAGACGCGGCCGCATTTCAGGCGATTGCGGGAATTGCGCGATAACTTGGCGAAACAACTTGGGCACGCGCTGCCCGTGCTGTCCATGGGAATGTCGCATGACTTTGAAGTGGCGATCGAAGAAGGGGCCACGGAAGTGCGCGTGGGCACGGCGCTGTTCGGAACGCGCGGTACGCCAAAAGTTGGCCAGTAGTTTTCACGGGGGCAAGGATGAAGCTGTTTAGTCCACTTCGAATACGCGAGATCGAATTGAAGAACCGGATTGTGGTTTCGCCGATGTGCGAATATTCAGCGAAAGACGGCCATCCTCAGACTTGGCATCTCGTGCATTTGGGGAGCAGGGCGATTGGCGGCGCGGGGCTGGTATTTACCGAGGCGAGCGCCGTGGAAGAGCGCGGAAGAATTTCGTCGGTGGATACGGGCATTTATGAAGACGCGCACGTGGAATCCTGGCGCCCTATTGTCGAGTTTATTCGGGCGCATGGAGCGGTGCCGGGGATGCAACTCGCGCATGCAGGGAGGAAGGCAAGCACGGCTCCGCCTTGGATTGGAGGCAAGCCCGTCGCGGTGAAAGAGGGCGGGTGGCAGCCGGTTGGGCCGAGCGCGCTGGCCTTCGACTCGGGCTATACGGTGCCGCGCGAGTTGTCCGTGCGCGAGATTGGAGAAATTGTCGGGGCGTTCCAGAAATCGGCGGAACGCGCGCTGACGGCGGGATTCGAGGTGATTGAAATCCATGCCGCGCACGGCTATCTGTTGCACCAATTCTTGTCGCCGCTTTCGAACACGCGGACGGACGAGTATGGCGGCAATTTGGAAAATAGAATTCGCTTGACGGCGCAGGTTGTCCGAGCTGTCCGGGAGGTTTGGCCGCAGCGCTTGCCGCTTTTCGTGCGCATTTCGGCGACGGATTGGAAAGAAGGCGGCTGGGATTTGGCGCAGACGATTGCGCTGGCGCGGGAATTGAAGCCGCTGGGAGTGGATCTGATTGATGCCTCCAGCGGAGGAACGGCGCTCGGAGTAAAAGTTCCTTTGGGCCCGGGATATCAAACTGGATTTGCAGAGGCGATTCGCAAGGAAGCTGGCATTGCGACGGGCGCGGTTGGCATGATCACCGAGCCTGCGCAAGCCGAGACGATACTGTCGACCGAGCAGGCCGATCTGGTTTTTCTTGCGCGTGAACTGCTGCGCGATCCGTATTGGCCGCGGCGGGCGGCAAAGGCTCTGGATGCAAAGATCAAAGCCCCCGTGCAATATGAAAGAGCTTGGTGAGTGCCCGATGCTAGCGGAAATCGCGGAGAACCTCGCGACGGGGACGGTCTCGTTTGTGGTTCGCGTGCAGCCGCGGGCGAGCAAAGACGAAATCGTTGGTGTAATCGACGGTGCTCTGAAGATCAGGCTGCAAGCGCCGGCGGTGGAAAACCGGGCGAATGAGGCGCTGGTCGAATTCCTCGCGCAACTTTTGAAAACACCCAAGTCGGCTGTTAGAATTCTTGGCGGTGAGCGCAGCCGCACAAAGCGCATCGAGATTCACGGCGTAACGAAGCAGCAGGTGCTGGGGCTTCTGGCTCACGACGCGTAACCACCCGCATTTCGGAAACTCGGCGAACAGATTGGACGTCATCAGAACATGAGCGCTGATATCAACGGAATACAGAGCGACCTGCGAGCCGCGAAGCTGGATGGCTGGTTGTTTTACGATTTTCGCGGGCGCGATCCTATCGCACAGGGCATTCTGCAACTCCCGCCAGGAATGCGCACGCGGCGTTGGTACTACTTCGTTCCGGGAAAGGGGACGCCGCGCAAATTAGTGCACAAGATTGAGACCGAATCGCTGGCGGCATTGCCGGGCGACACATTGTTTTATGCCGGGCAAGAAGAGCTGAGGAAGAATCTCGGCAAACTTCTGGGACGTGCGAAGAATGTCGCGATGCAATATTCGCCGAAGAACGCCATCCCCTACGTGGCGATGGTGGATGCCGGGACGGTGGAGCTTGTTCGGAGCAACGGAGTGAAGGTCGTAAGCTCCGCTGACTTGGTGCAAAAATATGAAGCGTGCTGGAGCCCAGCGCAGCTTGAATCGCATTTGGCCGCGGGAGCCGTGATCGACCGCGTCGTGCGCGAGGCGTTTCAGCTTGCGGCAAAAAATGTCCGAGAGAAGAAGACGTTCACGGAATACGATTTGAAATTGTGGATTCTCAAGGAATTTGAGGCGGCGGGCATCATCGCGGACCAGGGGCCGGACATAGCCGTTGGACCGCATGCGAGCGATCCGCACTACGGACCGACTCCCGAGACGGCCTCGCCGATTCGCGAAGGAGATTTGCTGCTGCTGGACGTCTGGGGAAAAACGAAGGCAGCAGGCAGCGCCTACTACGACATTACCTGGGTCGGCTATCTCGGCGCCAAGGTTCCTGAAAAGATGACGAAGGTTTTTGGAATCGTGCGCGAGGCACGAGACAAGGCGATCGATTTGATTCAATCGAGCGTCGCCGCGGGTAAGCCGCTGCAGGGATGGCAAGTGGACAACGCCGCGCGAAAGGTGATCGAAAAGGCGGGTTACGGCAAATACTTTTTCCATCGCACGGGGCACAACATCGGTCAAACGGTGCACGGCAACGGCGTCAACATGGACGGGCTGGAGACCCACGACGTCCGGCACTTGATTCCGAAGACTTGCAATTCGATCGAGCCGGGAATCTATCTGCCCGAGTTCGGCATCCGGAGCGAAGTGAACATGTATATCGGAGAAAAAGAAGCGCGCGTGACTGGCGCAGTGCAGAAAGAGATCTTGGCGCTGCTGTCCTAGATAGAAAAGACTTCGGTCCCACGAGCACACAGGAAGAAAAATGTCTGACGAAATGATAACGGACACGACCACCGCCGCTCAAGCGCCCGCGCATCCTCAGCGCAATGAAATGTTGACAGTTGCCATCGGAGTGGCGGGATGGTTTGTTCCAGGATTGGGCCACGCGTTGCAAAGAATGTGGGGCCGGGCGCTCGGATGTTTCTTGACGGTGGGGGCTCTGGTTGTTCTTGGCGTTGGAATGCGGGGCAACATTTTCAGTTCCGAAAGCGGCGACGCCTTCGGAATGCTTGGCTATGTCGCCGATCTCGGCACGGGGTCGTTTTATTTTGTGGCGAGGGCGCTCGAACCACAAGGTTCGGATGTCGCGCACGCCGAAGGCGACTACGGGACCCGATTTCTTGCGGCGGCAGGAGTGCTGAACCTGCTGGCGGCGCTGCACGCCTACGAAGCGGCGCGAGGACGAAAGGCGTGATTGCCGCGACGGATCTTCATCTCAGCCATTTCCAGGCGATGACGCTCTTTGCGCTGCTTATCTCGATCGCCTTTGGATTTTTGAGCCGGCGCCGGACAAACGAGCGCGTGAAATACATCATCTGGTCGTTGTTGCTTTTCCTGCTGATTGGCGTGGGCATTGGCTGGGCCATGTATCCCTTTTCGCGCTAAAAGAACTCGATTCTTTGCGTTCAATTGACAGAAATTTTGCGCGAATGCTATTGTGAATAAACGGGCCGAGGTAGCTCAGTGGTAGAGCAGTCGATTCGTAAAGCAGTATTCTCCTACCAGTACCGCTGAAAACACTGTATTTGCAGGGTTTCCCGCCTATACTATTCCCGTACAAAGCAAAAGATGGCACACAGTTTGGAACACAACCCGTGATACACTCCCGTAATGCAACGCGGCACAATCACCAAGCACGGACGCCACTGGATTCTACGTTTCTGGGAATATCAGATTCGAAACGGCGCTCGGGTCCGAGTGAATGCACACAAGAAACTTGCGCCCGTTGGTCCTGCGTATCCAGACAAGAGGTCGGTCGAGGGTCTGGCGTGGAAGCATTTGGAACCCATCAACACCCGGCTCCAAACCCCTGAATCAGCCACACTGATTACCGAGTTCATCGAAAACATTTACCTGCCGATGGCGAAACAGTTCCTCTCCGCATCCACTTACAAAAACTACAAGACAGAAGAGTACGAGCGGCACTTTAAAAGCCGATTAGGGAGTCTGCGGTTGCGTGACTTCCGTACCGCACACGGACAGCGGCTGATAGCTGCGATTGCTAAGGAACATCCCGAAATAGGACACCAGACCTTGCTGCGGCTGAAAAGTTTTATGTCGGGTGTCTTCCGCCACGCGAAGACGGAAGGCTACTTGGAAGACGAGAATCCAATGCGGGATGTGACGTTGCCGAAGAGCGTCCGTCGCTCAAAGTATCGGGGCGACACATACACGATGGAGGAGATTTTAAAGTTACTGCCGACTTGCTACGCGTCTGACTACAACGGGAGAACGGCGTTCACGGTGGTAGCGACCGCAGCATTTACTGGGCTTCGGTTGGCGGAACTTCGGGGATTGCAGTGGAGAGACTTCACAGGCGACAAACTATCTGTGGAGCGAACGGTGTGGCGCACAAAAGAAGGTCTGCCAAAGACAGAGGCGAGCGAGAACATTGTTCCTGTGATTCCTGTTCTGCGCACTTTCTTGGGGGATTATCGCCAGTATTTAGAAGGCCCCGCCGAGGAAGAGGGCCTTGGGAAGACGGTGAAGCCGACTGATTGGATATTTCGTGGCGACCGCCGTGGAACGTCCATGAACCTGCCTAATTTGGTCCGCCGTACAATCATTCCACTTTTAACGCGGTGCGCTGTCTGCCACAACTACAAACACTACAATCAGTACCGACATGCAGAGGACCACGAGTTCCAGTTGGACGAGACAATTCCGAAGTGGAAGGGCTGGAAGTGTTTCCGCCGTTCGCTGGCGTCAAACCTTTACACGTTGGGTGTGAAACCGAAAATTATTCAAGCAATTCTTCGTCACTCGGATTTATCAACCACTATGAATTTCTATGTGGAAACACCGGAAGCAGAATCGCGGGATGCGTTGGACAAACTAATAGGCTTGGTGAAATAATGTTTGCAGGCCAACTTAGCTCAGCTGGTAGAGCACCTCATTCGTAATGAGGGGGTCCCGAGTTCGATTCTCGGAGTTGGCTCCAGAATTTGCGGGCGTGCCGAAGTCTCGGCCCCGGCGCGTCCTGTGTTGAAGTGGTGTAATCTCTTCCTCCCGTCTCCTCTACCCAAATCAACCTGGGGGTAGAACAATGCTCAAATTTGAACCGCGTGAAGTCAGTTGGGTCCAGTTTTTCCACGACCAAGCAGTAGATAGCCGCGAGTACGTCAAGAAGGTTGCCGACCAAATTCCGGTAGAAATTCGAGATGCGCTGCTTTCGATTGTGCAATGGGCGGAAGAGATGGAGAAGTCGTGCGACATGTGGTGCGACATTGTTTTCAAACAAATGGAGGAAGAGATTCACTTAAACATGCTGTTGGAGGAGGAAATGAAGACACTCTTTGCCGCGATCAGAGCGACGAAGCGCCAAGATGCAATTCGCGCCTTGAGAGAGACAGCCCGTGACAGTGGCAACCGCATTCGAGCGTGGAAATTCGAAGCCGAGCAGAAGAGGTTGCAAGCGGAAGGATTTATGATTGCTCGACCGTCACCGCCCGCTGTTCCACATGTCCGTGAATAGCTTCACCGTCGCGGGGCCGCTGTCGGCACTTCTCCGGTACCAGGACCCATATGGACGGTAACCGCGTTAATCAGGAGTTGAGCCCGCTCGCCGAGTACCTCGCACTGTTATTTCTGCCTATTGCAGCGCCTCCACCTAAACATCACCATTACCATGACACTAGGTATTTCAACATCCCGATTCGATAACTCAGGTCGCTCATCGTCGCAGATAGGGAGGAAAACTGTGGCAAAGCTCGCGTCCATATTCATCATCGGCCTGCTCCTGTTAGCACAATCGACCACGGCTCAGCAGGCAAAGACCTTCACTCCTGAAGAGTTGAGCACCCGAACTGTAGAACGCCGCGCAGTGGACGCTGTCATCTGGGGCGTGCCCGTCGTGAGTCTTGACATGATGCGGCAGGCGTATTTCCGAGACGGGAAGGCAGAGTACAACGACCTCATCTGGTGGCCGAAAGGCGCGACTTGGAAGAAT
>DATEQG010000048.1:0-17690 GCA_035272765.1 Candidatus Acidiferrum sp. | reverse complement strand
AAAATGAATCCGCGGGCTGCCGGGAAAAGCGGGAAAAAGACGTAACACGGAGTTCTCAGGGACCCAGAGGACGCAGAGGAGAGAATTTTAAAAACAGAGCAGTAAACGGAAAAGGGCGGCCGGAGAACCGGCCGCCCTTTCCGTTTTGCAGAGGGTTTGAGTTTAGTGCCCGAAGCCGCCGTGACTTCTAAAGTCGAAGAAGTCGAACAGATCACTGATGGCCGGGCTGTTGAGCGGCACGTAGGGGCTGATGAAATCAATCGAGAAGGGGTTGGGAAAGTTGTCGCGGCTGCGCTTGGTAACCGGGGGCAAATTCCAGTTGCGCTCGATGAACTTGAGGATCGAAACGTGATCCGCATAGCTGTGTGAGATGTGTCCCGGCCTGAGGTAAGGTCCTACCGCAATAAATACGATTCGCGTGCCGTCGCCAAAGAAATCGAGAGGTTGCACGTAGCCGGAGTCGTAATACCCGCCGCCTTCGTCGAAGGTGATGAATATTTCCGTATCATTGGCGTAAGGAGTCGCCTGCACCCCATCGACAATTTTCTTGCAGAAGCCCTCGAATAGGTCGAGCTTCGAAGAGGACGGGTGGCCGTCCACGAGGCCGCTGGGCTTGACGATGGAAACGGCCGGTAGCGTGCCGTTGGTGATGTCGTTGTAGAGATTCGCGGTGTCCTGGATATGTGCTTCGCGAATGGCATCGTTGGTCATGATCGACGTGTCGTACTGGAACGGATTGCAAATGGTGCAGTACTCGTCGGAAGCCGTGATCGTAACGCCGAGCGGATTCTTCGACCCCACTGGCCCGAAATTGATTTCGTAGGGATCGCCGGGTAGGCCGTTGGGATTGAGCACGGATACGGGCTGAGGAGTGTAACTGGGAGCGCCAGAGTAGTTGTTCCAGTCATCGCCGTAATACTTCCAGGAAACGTTGTGGGCGAGCATGTCGTCACCGATGCTAGGCAGGGAAGACGGCGGAACCGTAAAGACGGTGTTCGCGATGCCGGTATCCGTGTAGGCATTCGCCCCACTGCCGAAGTAGCCTGGGTTGTAGTTATTCAGGAGGTAGTAGTGGCCCGGTTCGCAGCGCGGATCGATATGCAAGGACTTGAGGTACGCCACAATCGGTCCCACGCCAGGTTGAGTGGGGTCCGAGCAATTGCTGTAGGAGCCGCCGCCGGACGATGGTTTGTCTTTGGAACCGGCGCCGTAGCCGTCTTCCGCGTACCAGTTATTGGTGCCAGCCGCTGGATTCGGATCCTCGATTTCACTCACCACTCCCTGGTTCGGCGATCCTATTGCAACCTCGACGCCGTTCGGTGGCACGAGAGGTGTTGCGCTGTTGGGATCGTTGAAGTAGATGGCATCGCCATGGCCAAACATGATGTGGTTGGCACCGGTACCACCTTGGAAGGACTGGTGGAAGTTATCGCTCATCGAATATTTGTCCGCGAGGCTCTTGAAATAGGGTGCATCCCCTTGCTGGACGTTGTAGAAACCCAGTGCCGTAGAACCTTCCCCGGTGAGCGTTGCGCCAGGAGTCCCAGGCAAGAAATTGGTGGTGAAGCAAGGAGTCGCATCGCTGTCGGAGGAGCACAGCGGCGCCTGCGTGGCGCCGTTCGTCCCTGCGCCGACCGTTACCTCAACCCAAGCGAACAACTTGCCGTTGCAACCAGAGGGATTTTCCCAACTCGCGTGCTCCAGGCTGCAATTCAGTTGTTGCGCCATCTGGTAGAAGCGATGGACCGGGCTGGCTGCATAGTCTGTGTAGATCAAGGTGTTGCCGTTCGTCAGCTGAAACGGACCGGCCGGAAGAGAGTTAACGTTGGTAATGCGCGTATCCGGAGTCTTGCCCGGCAGACCGGGGCCCCCCTCGAGGAGCGACGAATAGTACTCAGGAGACAAGCCGTTTTCCGATTCCTGCGCCAGGGTGAGGCTCGCGGCGCAGTTCACTTCGACCGTCCCAGCAGCGCACACGTTGGGTATATAAGCAGCCGCCGGGGACGTAGGACCGCCAACGAGCGGGGACGGGAGGATGTTGCCAGGAAACTCAGATTTGGGCGGGCTCAGGAGGAACTGATCGCCCCCGGTCGTTGCGCCAAGGTCGCTTGCGGCGAGCTGTTGGGCCTTGTGGAAATGAGGGCCCGGAATGGCATTGAGGTTGGAGTCCAAGGTGACGATGCCCTTTGACAGGAGGTTATCTATCGTCTCCCCCTGTTTCGGGACGTAGGTGGCGAAAACGTGGTCGAAACTCCGATTTTCACCAATGATCACGATCACGTGCTTGATCGGGGATGTGGTCTTACCGTCGTTTGAGGCACCCGACTGGGCCTGTGCTGCCGGCAAGCCAATCGCAAACTGAGCCATGGCAAGGAATGCGAATCCGGTCCGCAGGCCATGCAGGGTACCAGACACTACTCGCTTAAAGGTCATGCAGTCTCCTTTTCTTCCAACGATGAAATCGCCAAAACGGGGCTGGCAGGTTGAACATGCGCTCGCCGGGTTACACGGAGATTTTTTTAAGATGAAATACAAGTAACGTGGACAATCACGATATTCGGAAACGCAAGACGCGCACTCGGGGGATCAACCTCGCAAATCTTGAGAGTGGAAAAGAAAAGAGGCGGCCAGATAGCCGGCCACCTCTTTTCTTTTTTAGGTTAAGAGTGTTTTAGTGATCGCCGCCGAAGTCGAAAAAGTCAAAGAGGTCACTGATGGCCGGGCTGTGAAGTGGCACATAGGGGTTGCTGGGTGCAGTGACCGGGTTGGGGAAGTTGTCCCGGCTGCGGGACGTAACAGGTGGCAAATTCCAGTTTCTCTCGATGAACTTGAGGATCGAAACATGATCCGCATAGCCATGCGAGATATGTCCGGGCTTCAGGTGGGGACCGACCACAAGAAATATAATCCGGGTGCCGTCGCCGAAGAAGTCGAGGGGCTGGACATAACCGGAGTCATAGTACCCGCCGCCTTCGTCCTCCGTGATGAAGATCGCGGTGTCTCTCGCGTACGAAGAAGCTTCCACTTGATCGACGATTTTCTTCACGAAGCCCTCGAAAAGATCGAGCTTCGACGAAGCCGGGTGGCCATCAACCAACCCGCTTGGCTTGACGACGGAAACCGCTGGCAGGGTGCCGCCAGCGATGTCCAGGTACAAGTTTGCGGTGTCCTGGATGTGCGTCGTGCGCTGCGTCGCGTTGGCCATGATGGAAGTGTCGTACTGGAACGGGTTGCAGATGTTGCAGTAGTCGTCCGCCGTCGGACCGGGGGTGCCGTAGTTGAATTGATATTTGTCCGCGAGGTAGTTATTCCACTGGTCCCCATAATATTTCCACGAAATGTGGTGAGCGTTCATATCGTCGCCAATGCTCGGGACTGCGGAAGGGGGAATGGTAAATGGCGTGTTGCCAGGGGTATTGTCGGTGAACGCATTTGAGCCATCGCCGAAATAGCCCGGATTGTAGTTGTTCAGCAAGTAGTAGTGCCCCTTTTCGCAGCGAGGATCGATAGGTTCTGGAAGGGACTTGAGGTATTTCACTACCTCTTTGACTCCAGGCGCCTGAGGATCGGAGCAGTTACTGTAAGAGCCGCCGCCGGAAACCGGGGCAGTGCCGTAAGGCGGTGGATAGCCCGCATTGTAGCTATTGCCGTACCCATCCTCAGAGTACCAGTTGTTGGTGCCGAAAGCCGGGTCGGGGTCCTCGATTTCGTTGACCACGCCTGCGTCAGGGCCAGGAGAATAGACCGTTGTGCCGTCTGGAGGGGGTGCAGCCTTGCCGTTCGCGTCGGTGAAGTAAATCGCGTCGGCGTGGCCAAACATGATGTGATTAGCACCGGTGCCGCCCTGCACGGACTGGTGGAAGTTGTCGCTCATCGAGTACTTGTCAGCGAGCGACTTGAAATAGGGAACGTCGCCCTGCTGCACGTTATAGAAGCCCAGAGCGGTCGAGCCTTCGCCGGTGGTCGTGGCCTTGGGGACACCGGGGAGATAGTTCGTGGTGAAGCACGGCGTCGCGCCGTTGTCCGAAGCGCAGAGGGGGGCTTGTGCGCTGCCGTTCGTCCCCGCGCCCACGGTCACTTCAACCCAGGAGAAAAGTTTCGCGTTGCAACCGGAAGGATTCTCCCAGCTGCTGCGGTCGACACTGCAGTTCAGTTGCTGCCACATTTGGTAAAAGCGGTGTACCGGGCTAGCGGCGTAGGCGTCATAGGTGAAGGTGGTGCCGTTGGTCAATTGAAACGGGCCTGCGGGCAGCGAGGAGACGTTCGTGATGCGGGTATCTGGTACCTTGCCCGGTAGTCCCGTACCGCCGGTGAGAAGATCCGCATAGTAGGCAGGATCCAAACCGTTTTCCGAGCTCATCGCCAGCGCTAGCCCGGCCGCACACGTTTGTTCGGTGATCGGGGGAGTGCAGGAGTTCGGAATGTACGGAGCGTCCTGGCCGCCTACGAGGGGCGTGGGTAGCTGATCGCTCGGAAACTCGGATTTGGGAGGGCTGAGAAGGAAAGAATCGACTCCGCCGATGTCAGAAGCCGCCAACTGATGCGCTTTGTCGAATTTGGGCCCAGGAATGGCATTGTTGTTGGGGTCCAAGGTGATAATGCCCTTGGATAGGAGGTTATCTACACTTTCCCCATTCTTCGGGACATAGGTGGCGAAGACGTGGTCAAAGCTGCGGTTTTCACCGATGATCACGATGAGGTGTTTAATGGGCGAGGTGGTGTTGCTGTCGTTATTCCCACCAGTGGACGGACCGTGCTGCGGAGCTGCTCCGGCCAGTGCAGCGCCAACAGTGAACTGAAAAAGTGCAACGGTTGCAAGGCCAAGGCGCACAGTCTTCGACGCGTTGGATGCAAAATTCTTGAAATGCATTCATCCTCCCTTTTCTTTTGTGGAGCTTTACAGCGGGGCTTATTTGTAACGTCCCGGTGTTGCGGCAACATATTTGTTATGTGAATGGAGCAATAAAGTCAGGAATCCGGAGTACGAGACCGGGATAGTTACAGTAGTTCTGGTCCCGCGCGCTTGGTTTGCCCATTTGGACTCATCTACGCGGGCATTGATAGCCCGACCAGAGTGAACCCTCACTTCACTCGAAAGAGCATCTCGAAATCTCAACTTGAAACCTAGGCGTTCCCAAAAAAAACGCTCAAGGGCTCGATTTTGTGTTCGAAGACGCGGTTTTAATGGTCGGTGCGGGGTGAGCGGTAGGGGCTTTCGATGGCACGGTGGGAGCAACGCCCTTGGGAGATTGAGCACGGTCCCCTGGTTCCACGCGGATTAGACCCATCATTCCGCCGTCCTCATGTTCCAAAAGATGGCAGTGGTAGACGAAAGTGCCGACGGAGTTCGGGTCGCGAAAATCCATCCGGAGTTTAACGCTGGGATAAGCGAGCATTCTGTTGGTGTAAAAGGGCACATTGATCGTGTCGCGAAGAAAGGGCTCGTTTACGGGAATGCCGGACCATTCCAGCATCATGAAGTGGATTTGATGGATATGAAACGCGTGAAGTTCGGTGGACCGATTCTCGATGATCCAATCTTCGACGTTGCCTTGCTTCACGACAATATCAGGAACGCCGGAAGCGGGATCGAAGGGCGTCGGCGTTTGACCATCCACGGTGATGAAAAAACTAGTGGGGCTGTTGGGGTCGTTTGGGTCCAGGAATTTTTCGGAGAAGTACAGTTTGCGCGTCCGGGCAGGTGTGACGCTTCCTAACCAGGGAAGAGTCGATGGAACAAGCGGTTCAGGCGCAGAGGCGAGTGTGGAACGAGGTTCGGGCGCGTCGGGTGCAGACAGGATTGTGGCAAGGGCGCGGTTGGGATCGTTCTCACCGCCGACACCGGTGTCCACTGTGCGCGTCACGAGTAGGCCCGGCACACCTGCGGGTGGCCCCTTCACGATGAACTCGACGCGTCCGCCGGGTGGCACTCCGATGTGATTTGCCCACGTGATTCCTTCCCCTGGGTCGCCGTTCGCGTTTAGTGGCACGCCATCCAGCGCAACGATTCCAAGCATTTGCGGTGCGTGCTTAAACAGCACGGCCAAATTGAGGTAGGTGATAGCAGAAGCGTTCAGGACACGCCAGAGTTGGCGTTCCTCCGGCTTCATTTTGATTTCCGCGGGCGGATAATCGGGGAAGGGAACTGGAACCAAATTGATGGAAAGATCCTTGGCGGGCTTGCCGAAACCGGTGCCGTTGTTGCCCGCGTCTCCATCGCGATCAACCAGATTGCGTGGTACGACCGGCTCCGATTTCGAAGGAGGAGCGTTTGGATTCAGCAAGTCTTGATCGCGAATTACTAGGACTCGTTCCGGCAATCCCGCCAGTTGGCGATTGGCACGCTCGATTCCCTCGATGATGAGAGCGCCGGAGGCACCTCCCAGAACTTGTGACTTACTGAAGCCGTGAATATGCGGATGATACCAATACAACCCGGGCGGTTCATCGGAAGGTATTCGGAACCGGTACTCGAACGATTCGTCGCCAGGCTGGATCGATGTTTTTAATACGTCGTCTTGATGGCAGACGGGTGGCACCGTTAACCCGTGGAAATGGAGATTCGTGGAAGTGGAGGTCATGGCACCGCTAACGCAGGGGTCGGCATTTGTCTCTGGTTTTGATTGCGAGTGCGCGTGGATTGCTGTCGTCGGGGCGCTTTTGGGATCGCTCAAGTTGTTCTTTAAATTGAGGATGAGGAGGTCGCCTGGGTTCAGACGAAGTGTGGGCGATTGGCTGCCGTCGGTGTAAATGTAGCAGTAACGAGTTGAGCCGCCCGGTTCGGTGAAGTTGTGCACCGTCAAATCGACTTTGAGTATGCCGTTCTGGCTCCGCAGGTCCTCCGGTTCAGGAACAACAGCTCCGGGCGAGGGGCGAGGGCAAGTGTCTGCTGCAGGCTCTTGAGCGCGGCAAGCGACATAGGCCGGAGCCAGGAATAAGGCCAGGAGCAAGAGCGAGAGAAATTGCCGTGCGGTTGAGACGAACAAGCCGGGTAAAGTTCTTTCTCGAAACGAGCCGAAACAAACCATGAAATGAGCAAATCCTTAATAGATGCCTTTAGAGATAGGAACCAGGCGCCAAAGGGAAACGATATCGCCGGAAGGTTACGGGAGCATGACTGGTCCGTGAACAAACCGGGTCGGCCGTGCCAAGAAAAGGCGGCTCACGGAGGCCCGCTCTTCAAATAAACAAAAAGAGGGGCGGGCCAATGCCCACCCCTGCAAGAGGAATCGATTTTGTAATCGAAACTTTACTTCGCGGCCTTGGCCTTTACGCCATTAAAGGCGAGAGTCAGGCGCGACTTGTATCGGTTGCCGGTGTTTTCGTGCAGCACTCCCTTGGTTATAGCCTGGTCGATGGCGGACATCGTCGGATGCAGAAGATTGCCCGCGGCGGTGGCATCACCGGCGGTAATCGCGGTGCGCAAGCGCCTCATCAAAGTCCGGACCCGGGTGCGGTTTGCGCGATTCACATCGGCGCGTTGACGAGCTTGCGCCGCACGCTTCAAAACCGACTTTTTCTTCTTCTTGATTTTGGTAGCCTGTCCCTGGGCCATCTATTGCTCCTTTTAGGTATCACTCAAACTTCTAACGTTAAACGAGGCATGAGGCTTTGTCAAACGAGGTAAAAGGGCCGTCCAGCGCACCGGCGCCGCCATTATCCGCAAGAACCGGGGGGACAGGCGCGAGGATTGGACACGGAGCCGTGCCCGGCGCGACAGCCAAGCCTAACAAGCATGACGAACTGCGGCTGCTGGTGAATTCCCGCCACCCGATCATCACTGTCGAGACGCCGGAAGAAGAGCGATTCGAGCAGTTGCTGTTGGAGGTCGCGACGGAATTAGGTGTGCCACTGTACGAGTGGAGCGTCACCGCAGGTCTGGCGAAACTCCACGGCGCGGCGATTTACAACACCGAGCAGCCGGAGCAGGCGCTGGCAAACATTCCGTTGCTCCAGGGCGACGCGATCTTTTTGCTAAAAGATTTTGGGCGGTACTGTGACAACGACCGAATCTGCCGCCGCTTGCGCGATTTGGCTGAGCAATTTCGGACCGTGCGACGAGCCATCGTGATCTCAGCGGCGTCGTTGCAATTGCCGGCCGAACTCGCTTCCGAGGCGGCGCCATTTCAATTGGAACTACCCACGGCGGAGGAGTTGTTGCCGGGGGTTAAGAGTGTACTTGCTGAAGTAAACCGGGAGCAGCGCATCCCCGTGTCGCTGGACCTGGCGGGGATGGCTCAAGCCGCGCGGAATCTTGGCGGGCTTTCCGAAGAAGAGGCGATGCGCACGCTGCGCATGTGCATTCTCTCGCGAGGCCGAGCCGATGCTGGGTTGCTGGATGACGTGCTGGAGGCCAAGCGTCAAGCACTGAAAAGCGATGGCTTGATTGAGACGGTTCGCCGCGATGCATCCTTTCGCGATGTGGCGGGCTTGAGACGTCTGCGCGAATGGATAGCGAAACGCAAAAACGCGTTGACGCCGGAGGGACAGCGCTTTGGACTGGAGCCACCAAAAGGGATCTTGATTACAGGCGTCCAAGGTTGCGGCAAAAGCCTTGCGGCGCGCGCTGTGGCTGGCGAATGGGGATTCGAACTGGCGCGGCTGGATGCGGGAGCTTTGTACGACAAATTTGTGGGTGAGAGCGAGAAGAAACTGCACAAAGCTCTGGAACTGGCGCAGAAACTCGCTCCGATAGTGCTGTGGATCGATGAAATTGAAAAAGCCTTCGCGTCTGCGGGTTCGAGCGGGGACGCGGACGCCGGATTGTCCCAGCGCCTGCTGGCGACGCTGCTGACGTGGATGCAGGATCGAGAGAGCGGCGTCTTTTTGGCGGCGACCTCGAATAACATCACCGTCTTGCCGCCGGAGATGATGCGCAAAGGCCGCTTCGACGAGATTTTCTTTGTGGATTTGCCGAATGCCGAGGTTCGGGCAGCGCTTTTCGAATTGCATCTCAGGAAGCGTGGGCGAGACGTGACCACCTTTGATTTGACGAAACTCGGCGCGGGAAGCGATGGCTTTTCGGGTGCGGAAATCGAGCAGTTGATTGTCGCCGGGCTGTACACTGCATTTGCCCAGAAGCAACAATTGACCACCGAGGTTCTTTTGGCGGAAATTCGCGCGACGCAACCACTCAGCGTGACTCGTGCCGAAGAAGTGGAATCCATCCGTCAATGGGCAAAGATGCGTGCCGCACCAGCGGATTGATTTGGCAGACAGCATTGTCTGGTGCTTCCCCTGGATTACAAAACAAAAACCCCGCACTCCGGAGGCGCGGAGTGCGGGGCGGAGACGCTGCCTGCGTATTTTGCTTAGTTGTGTTGTGGAAAGGAAAGTGGAAATTCGAAGATCTGATCTCCCACGAAGATCCTCAAGTTAAGTTGCTGCGAGTTCTTGTCGCGTTCAAACCATACTACGCCTGAAGCTTTATCTTTCGGTGCGACGTCCCCTTGCACAAGCACCGCAGATTGCACTTGCTGCGTCGCTTCCGCCAGATAGTTCGGCGTGGCAGGGACGTACGCGGAAGTCTTGTAAACTGCGTTCATGTAGGTTGCCGAGGCGGGAGCGGTCGCGCTCGAGTTCGTCCAATAGACCTGGTGTGTCAGCGCTTTGGCAAGTTCCTTGGGATTCTGATAGGCCAGCGTGCGCAACCGCGGCTTCAGCTCGTCCAGCGTAAACCCAGCGGGGTTGTAATGGACTGGCACGGCGCCTTCGTTGGCGATGGCAACGCTGGCGCGCAGTTTCCAGCCAGTGTCCTGGAGAGAAACCTGAACGGTGATTCCGTTGGCCGTGAGCGATTCGACGACCGAGCCGCCGCTGAAGAACTGGTCGCTGCCAGGAGCGCCTGATTGCCAGCGAGCAATGCCGTTGTCAACCACGGCTTCGACCGTGCGGTGATCTTTTGCCGCAGGGCCTTCGGAGAGGTACATCCGCGCAACATATCCGTCCTTGCCGTCAGCCGTCCGGATGTTTACGGTGTAGCCTTCCGAGTCAGACAGGACGGCTACTTCGTCCCCACAATTCAATCGGGTCACAAGTTGCATGGGTAGAGATTGCTCGGCATCCGCAGTCACTGGAACATTTTGAACGCCGCGGCAAACTACAGTACCGCGAAGCGTCCCCGGTGCTGCCGCAGGAGCCGAACCAGAGTTCTCTGCCGCCCAAGAAGGTACAGTGACGGCCAAGCCTGCGAAAGTGCTCAAAATCAAGAGTTTGTGTCTCATGTTTTTTCTACTCACCCCGCAGTGATTAGAACTACCAGCGACTCTTCTGTACCAGCGTCGATTGGCATCTTCTCGTTACGAGGGGTCTAGTGCCATAGCGCGTTCGTACCAGAGTACAGGTTACGAGCGGGGTATTCGGCGGCATGCCGGAAAATCTACACGCCGAAGACTTAGATGCCGAAACCCATTGCCAGAGAGGCCTTGGGCCACCAAGCATTGTTACAAGCGCGTAACTTGACCATGGGGCGGGGGTGCGTTAGGGTGTAAGAAGTTTCTTCCTGAGTTGACTGATGCACGGTCACCGATCGCGAGGAGGAATCCCATCGGCCACCCGGCTCCCCTGACAGGCAGACCTTCCACTTGGATGCGACGTACCGTTCACATATCCGGAAAAATTGAACCGTTCTTCGGCACGCTCGACGAGAATGTGCGCTTGCTCGAGGATTCGCTGCATGTCCGCACCCACCTCCACGACACCCGATTGACGATAGAAGGCGATCAAGAGAGTGTCGATCAGGCCGTGAAAATCGTCGAGGAATACAACCACTTGACGCGGCATGGGCGCTCGCTATCGAGCACGGAAGTCAAGTCGCTCATGCGGGTGGCCACGGAAGAGCCGCACGAATCGCCGCGCGGAATGTTTGAGCCTGCGCGGACGCGTTCGTTTGGCAAGAAGCAGGTCACTCCGAAAAACGCCAGTCAGAAGCGTTACATGGAGGAGATCGAGAAGCACGACATGATGTTCGGCATCGGCCCCGGCGGAACGGGCAAGACTTACATTGCGGTGGCCATGGCTGTAAGCGCGCTGCTCACCAAGCAAGTGAACCGCATCATTCTGGCGCGGCCTGCTGTGGAAGCCGGCGAGCGGCTGGGCTTTTTGCCAGGTACTCTGCAGCAGAAGATCGATCCCTACATGCGGCCGCTTTACGACGCGCTGTACGACATGCTCGATGCGGACAAGTTGGAGAGGTTTCTCGAGAAGGGCATCATCGAGGTCGCGCCTCTTGCCTTCATGCGCGGCCGCACATTGAACGATTCGTTTGTGATTCTTGATGAGGCACAGAATACGACCAGCGAGCAGATGAAAATGTTTCTGACGCGGCTGGGATTCAACTCGAAAGCCGTTATCACCGGAGACACGACGCAGATCGATTTGCCGCAAGGGAAAAAGTCCGGGTTGATCGAGGCGCTGGAAGTCTGCGGAAAAATCGAGGGTATTGGTGTCGTGCAATTCGGCGAGAAAGACGTCGTAAGGCACAATCTGGTGCAGCAGATCATTCGCGCTTATGAAGAGTACGACATGGTGCACCCACCGCGTGGCGTGAATGCGGGAGGTGTCGCGGCCAACGGCAAGGCGGGAACGGGAACTGCCGCCGAGGCACCGGCGAAAGACCCAAGTAGAGAAAACCAGCGAGCATGATTCTGAACCGCCAGCGTGCGGTCCGCGTCGCGCGGCGGCCTCTCGAAATGTTTTTACGCCGCGTAGAGATCGAGATGAATTTGGGCGATTCGAACGTGACGGTTTGCCTCGTCAGCGATGCCGAAATCGCGCGCCTGAATGAGACCTTTCGCAGGAAGAAAGGGCCAACGGACGTGTTGTCTTTTCCCGCTGGAAAGAAGGCGCCGGACGCTACAAGCGGAAGAAAAAGAATTTACACGGTACGCACAGGAGGCACGGAGAAGAGCCGACGAAAGCAGGGACTGCCGGCGGCGGACACTTACTTGGGGGATGTTGCCATTGCGCCGGAGACCGCGCGTCGTCACGCGAATAAAAATGGGCGAAGTTTGAGCAATGAGCTGCGTGTGCTGATCGTGCACGGTGTACTGCATTTGTTGGGCTATGACCACGAGACCGACCACGGCGAGATGAACCGCATCGAGCAGAAAATGCGGCGGAGATTCGGCCTGGCATGAACACCTATCGATTTGTCTACGTTCTGGGCGTCGTCCTTCTCGCCTTTGGACTGCCCATTTTTTCCTACCTGACGCTCATCTATCGCGAACTCGGGCGTATGAACACCGGGCGCGTCCACGAACATCTGGAAATTTTTGAAGCGGAAATCGAGCCCAAGCTGCGCATCAAGCGCCGTAGTGGCGGCCGGACCTTTCGCATTTTGGGCCACTTTTGGCTGGCGTTCCTCGTCCTAGAGACAACGCGCGGCGTGTTTTACTTCGTGACGGGCACATGGGAATCGCTGATCGAATTTTGCGTGTTCCTGACTCTGGAAGTAGTGATTGCGATGCATTTCATCCCCGACATGCTCCTGTACCGTACGACGGGCCGCTGGCTGCTGCCCTTGTTGCCGTTCGTCCGGGCGGCGATGTGGATGGTCTGGCCGGTCCGCGTGTTCCTCGAGGGGGCGGAATCCCTGGCGCGAATCTCGGAGCAAGAGCCGGAAATGACGCAGGAGCAGCGCACGGAAGAAAGGATCGAGGCGCTGGTGGATGCGGCCGAGGAAGAAGGCATCATCGCTGCCGATCAGGCGGACCTCATTGAACAGGTCGTGGAATTCAGCGACAAGCGCGTGCGCGAAGTGATGACGCCTCGGCCCGACATCGTCGCGATCGCAGCAGAGGCTACGCTCGAGGAACTCCACGCCAAGTTCGTCGAGAAAAAATTCTCCAAGATGCCGGTCTACGAAAAATCGCTCGACGATATTTTTGGGGTGGTCCATGCCCAGGATCTGTTGCACATTGCCGACCAGGATTTGCCGAAACGAAAGGTTCGCGAGCTCGTTCGCCCGGTCCTCTTCATGCCGGAGACAAAGGCCGGATCGGAACTGTTGCGGGAGATGCGGCAGAAAGGCCAGCCGCTTGCCGTGATCATTGATGAGCATGGCTCGGTGGCGGGAATCGCGACGGTGGAAGATCTCGTGGAAGAAATTGTGGGCGAAAGATGGAACGGCGGTAAAGCGCCCGCTCCTGACGTCGTCCGCGAGGCGGACGGAGGGCTGGTCATGCGTGGCAGCATGGCCATTCGCGACGTGGAAGAACTATTGGGCGTGAACTTCGGCAAGGACGCGGATGAGACGGTCACAACTATCGCGGGATTGCTCAGCCATGTTTCAGGCAAAGTCCCTGCGCCGGGCGATAAAGTAGACTTGGAAGGTTTCCGCTTCGAAGTGTTGGAAGCGAACCAAAGAAAAGTGTTACGGCTCAGGATTCGAAAGCGAGTGGCCGCCGCGCCTGCCAAAGCGCCCTCGTAAATCGGAAGCATTTTTCCGCTGAAACATTTGTTTCTCCTTGTAGGAATTCCTTCTCTGACACGATACCATGCGTGTGCTCGAAATCGATGGCCGGTGCTCCGGCGGAGGACGATGGATGCGAGGAATGATGATTGGGCTTCGAGTGATCTTGTTCGCGGCACTCTGCGTGTACCCTCTGGCCGGCCGGTTCTTAGCTCAAGAAAACGCAGCACCAGCCGCCCCCATTCCCGACATGCGCTGGGGCGTGAAGATCCCCATGCGCGACGGCATATCCCTGAATGCTACGGTGTTTCTGCCGCATGCGCAGAAAGATCCTCTGCCCATCATTTTCACATTCACGCCCTACATCGGCGACAGTTACACGGACCGCGCGCTCTATTTTGCGCAGCATGGCTACGTGTACGCGCTCGTGGACGTGCGCGGCCGCGGCAATTCCGGCGGAGCATTCGAGCCGTTTGCGAATGAAGCAAAAGACGGCTACGACGTCGTCGAATGGCTCGCGAAGCAATCCTATTGCAATGGAAAAGTGACGATGTGGGGTGGCTCCTACGCGGGATTTGATCAGTGGACAGTTCTCAAGGAATTTCCTCCGCACCTGGCAACTATCGTCCCCGCTGCTGCCGCGCATCCCGGAGTGGATTTTCCGTTCCAATACAACATTTTTGGGCCGTACGTCGAGCAGTGGCTGACCTTTACGAGCGGTGTAACGGGGAATGCAAATCTGTTCGGGAGTTCTTCCTTTTGGGTTGCCAAAGCCCGGGAGTACTACGATCAGCATCGCGCGTTTCAGGAGTACGACCGCATCGCGGGAAACCCATCCGCCGTTTTTCAGAAGTGGATCCAGCACCCCACTCCGGACGGCTACTACGACGCGATGGTGCCGACCCCCGATGAGTACAAGCGCATCCAGTTTCCCATCCTGACGATCACCGGCCACTATGATGGCGATCAGCCTGGCGCCTTCACGTATTACAAACGCCACATGGAATACGGCACGGCCGACGCGAAGCAGAATCATTATCTGATTATTGGTCCATGGGACCACGCGGGAACAAGGACTCCGCGTCGTGAAGTCGGCGGACTCAAGTTCGGCGAAGCCAGCGTTTTGGATCTGAACAAGCTGCACACCGAGTGGTACGACTGGACGATGAAGAGCGGGAAGAAACCTGAGTTCCTGAAGAAACGGGTCGCCTACTATGTCGTCGGAGAGGGCGCCGAGAATTGGAAGTATGCGGATAGTCTGGAGAGCATTTCGAACGAGAAGCGCACGCTCTACCTCGGTTCGAACGGAAATGCAGTCAGTGTTTTTCAGTCCGGCACGCTCGCGGACAAGTCCGCTTCTGGAGCAGCGGCGGATAAATGGACGTACGATCCGCTCGATATACGGCCGGGCGATGCGGAAGTAGACGACGACGCAGGCTTAACCTCGCAGCAGTCTGTGATGAATACCTATGGAAACGGCGCGATCTATCACAGCGAACCCTTCAGCGAGGCCACAGAGATCACTGGCTTTCTGAAACTGACCATCTGGCTGGCGATGGACGTTCCCGACACGGACATCGAAGTGGAAGTGTGCGAAATTTTGCCGGGCGGTGGCTCGGTCGATTTGACCTCGGCGATGATGCGCGCACGATATCGCGAATCGCTGCGCCAGGAAAAACTTGTGGCGCCTGGCAAGACCGAGAAATACGTATTCGACAACTTCACATTTTTCTCGAGGCGCATCGCGAAGGGCAGCCGTTTGCGCCTCTTCGTGCATTGCCTGAATACGGCCGCCGCTGAGAAGAACTACAACAGCGGCGGAGTTGTGGCCCTCGAAACGGCGAAGGATGCGAAGACGGCGCACATCACGTTGGTCCATGATGCGGATCATCAGAGCGCCCTGGAGTTGCCAGTGGTAAAGTAGCAGGATGCCCAAGAGAAGACGTTTCGTAGAGACTGCAGGGCCCGCGGAGACCGCAGAGAAAAGCGCAGGATTGGAAGAGAAAAGCGGGGGCAAGGAGAAACACCGCTCCGGGTTTGTGGCCATCGTAGGTAGGCCGAACGCGGGGAAATCCACGCTGTTGAACCGCTTGGTCGGCCAGAAGGTCGCGATTGTCACTTCCAAACCGCAGACGACGCGCAATCGCATTCAAGGGATCGTAACGCGTCCCGATGGCCAAATCGTTTTTATCGATACGCCGGGGCTGCACTCGCCGGATTCGGCTCTGGGGCGCCAAATGATGCACGAAGTTGCGGCCGCCCTCGAAGGCATTGACGTCCTGCTTCTTATGGTCGATGCAAGCCGCACTCAGCCTCATGCGGACGACTTTCTCCTCGATCGCGCCAAGCGATTCCGTGGAAAGACTATCCTGGCGCTGAACAAAGTGGACGGGCTTCCGAAGGAAAAACTTCTGCCTCTCATCGAGGCATACCACAAAGCGTTTGAATTCGCCGCCATCGTGCCAATTTCCGCCCTCAAGGGCAATGGCTGCGACGACCTGCTCGGCGAGATTTTCCGATTGCTCCCCGAAGGCGAGCCTTACTTTCCTGAGGACCAGGTGACCGACCAGCCCGAGCGTTTTCTTGCGGCGGAAATCGTGCGAGAAAAAGCGATCCAGTCCATGTATCACGAAGTGCCCTACGCGCTCTCCGTGAAAGTCGAGAAGTATGAAGATCTTCCCAAGTTGCTGCGCATCGAAGCGACCATGAATGTCGAGCGAGACTCGCAGAAAAAGATTCTCATTGGGCGCAAAGGCGAAATGCTCAAGAAAATCGGGACGCAAGCGCGCAAGGAACTCGAAGAGCTGCTCGATAAGAAAATTTACCTGGGGTTGTTCGTGAAAGTTGTTCCAGACTGGCGCGAAAATCCTCATGCAGTGCGTGAGTTGGATTGGCACGCGCAGCTCGAAGCTTTGGAGAGAAGGGCTGAGGCAAACGACGATTTTGGCCCAGAAGATGTTTGAAAACTGCGGCGGGCATCTACGGGCGCTTTAGTCCGGCGCGGCAATCCCCAAAGACTTCATCTTTCGGTACAGGTGGCTGCGTTCCAGGCCTAGGGCGGACGCGGTCTGCGTCATGTTCCAGCGGTGCTCCTGTAATTTTCGCAGAATAAATTCGCGTTCGTAAGCGCTGCGTGCCTCGTGCAGCGTCGAGTATGGATGTTCGGGGCTCTGTGCCGCGCCTCTGAAAAGCTCGGGAGGCAGGTGATGCGGCTCAATGCGTGCCTGCGGGCATACGATCACCAGCCGTTCCACCAGGTTGCGCAGTTCGCGCACATTCCCAGGCCAGGGATAGCGCACCAGAATGTCCATGGCAGGCGCGCTCAGTTCGCGTGTCTTCTTGCCGTAGCCCGCGCTGAATTCATCCAGAAAATAGCGCGCGAGCGTCGGGATGTCTTCCTGGCGCTCCCGAAGAGGCGGCACGAAAAAAGGAATTACATTTAAGCGGTAGAAAAGATCCTGCCGAAACGCGCCGCGAGTGATCTCCTGCTCGAGATTCTTGTTTGTTGCTGCGATCACGCGCGCGTCGACCGTCATCGTCTGACTGGAACCCACCGGTTCAAAGCGCTGCTCTTCCAAGACACGGAGCACTTTGGACTGCGTCCGCAGGCTCATGTCGCCGATTTCATCCAAAAAGAGTGTGCCGCCATCCGCCTTTTGAAATTTTCCGACCTTGTCTTCCGTCGCACCGGTGAAGCTCCCTTTGATGTGCCCGAAAAGCTCCGACTCAATGAGTTCTTCCGGTATGGCCGCGCAATTTACTTCCACGAACGGTCCCTTGCTGCGAAGGCTGGCGGCGTGAAGTGCGTGCGAGACCAGCTCTTTGCCTGTGCCGCTTTCGCCGTAAATGAGGACGCGTCCGTTCGTGGGCGCAGTAACGGCAATCTGCTGCCGCAACGCCTTCATGGGCACGCTCTCCCCGATCACCTGGTAACGATGGCCGAGCTCGCTGCGAAGCAGCTGATTTTCTTCCTGCAGCCTTCGCTGTTGGACCGCATTGCGCACCAGCACAATTATTTTCTCTAGAGAAAGCGGCTTCTCGATGAAATCAAACGCGCCCAGTTTTGTGGCGCGCACGGCCGTCTCGATTGTCCCGTGGCCTGAAATCATGATCACGGACGGCGCGCGCGGAATAGCCTGAAGCCGGCTAAGCGCTTCCAGCCCGTCGAGGCCCGGCAGCCATACATCCAGGAGAATGACTTCCAGATCGCCAGAGGCCGCGCGCTGCAGCGCTTCTTCGGCGGACGCGACCGCTTCGACGTGGTAGCCCTCATCCTTGA